>NZ_JBEZCG010000011.1:0-374978 GCF_040647455.1 Streptomyces sp. NPDC041068 | reverse complement strand
CGTGCGGCGGTTTTGCGGTGCGCCCCGGCGGGGTCTGATACTCGGCCCGCGGGGCAGTTGGCCGGTGTTTCCCGCGGGGGCGCCCCCCCCCGCCCCCCTTCACTCCCCCGCCCCCACCGGAGCCCTCTTGAACCGCATGCCCAGCACGCATCGCATGCCCAGCGCCGATGTCCTGGACCGGGTCCGCGACATCCCCCTCTACCGCGCGTCCGTCGAGCGCGGCGACTTCCCGATCCTGGAGAAGCCGGAGATCGCCCGGGGCTTCCCCGACAACTGGATGACCCCCGAGCTGTCCCGCGCCCTGGAGACGGGCGAGGCCGAGTTCGTGCTGTCCACCGGGACCAACCACGCCCGCATGCAGCTCATCCGGCCGCCGTACTTCCTGCTCCGCTCCTACTACCGCCTGTGGAGCGAGCACCCCGATCTCGGCCCCCTCTGGCACGAAGGGGCCCGCCGTGTCTCCCTGACCACGGTCCTCGCCACCGAGCACGTCGCCCGCGTCAACGCCGCGAAGCCCGGCACGACGCCGGGCGAGCGCTGGCTCGACGACCGCACGCTTTACCTCAACCGCCGCCTGGACCCGGCCGGTTGGGAGCGATCCGAGGTCGAGCGCATCCTCAAGGAGATCCGGGAGGCGGCCGCCGCGCACCCCCGGGGCGCGTACCTCCTGGACTGCTCCGGCTACCACCTGGCACACCTGGTCCGCAGGGTCACCGAGTGGGACCTGTGGGACGCCTTCCCCCGGCCGGCCGGCATCATCCACGCGTACGAGTACACACCGCTGAACGTCCGCGCGTATCTGCGCGACCACTTCGACTGCCCCGTCGTCGACCTCTTCGGCAGCACGGAGCTGGGCTACCTCTTCTACAGCGAGGCGGACGGCCGCTACCGGCCCTATCTGCACGACATGAGCGTGGAGTTGATCCCGGTGGAGCCGGGCAGCGGCATCCACAGCCTCATCGTCACGAGCGTCCGCAACCCGTACATGCCCCTGGTCCGCTACCGCTCCGGCGACTGCGTCCGCACCCACGACGGCGGCGCCGACCCGGAGAAGATCGCCTCGTTCTGCGGCCGCGAGAAGGAGCTGCTGCCCACGCCCGACGGGCCGGTGGCGCAGGCCGATCTCGACACGCGCGTGGCCGACGCCTCGCCCCGCGTCTTCCTGCACCAGCTGCACCTGAGCGGCGAGGGCCACGCCCTCCTGTGGTGCACGACCTTCGACGGCGCACCGCTCACCCCCGGAGAGGAGGCCGAACTGTCCGCTACCGTCGGCGAGTTGACCGGGCGCCGCTGCCGAGTGGAGCACCGCGCGCACATACCGATCGGACGCTCCGGCAAGTACGCCTGGCTGACCACGCCCTAGCGACGACCGACAGGAATCCCCCATGCACACGACCGCACCGCCCGCCGACACCACCTCCGCCGCGGCCCCCACCGCCGAGGAACTGCTGGGCACCGAGCTCCACGAAGAAGTGGTACGGCACTTCGCGACCAAGCCCGTCGCCCCGAGCATCCCCTACGTCACCCACCAGGTCCGCGAGTGTCTCCGCTACCTCTACCTGGTCTCCCGCCACCCCGACCGGCTCGGCGGTCTGTTCCTCCCCGTCGAGCAGGACATCGACGAGATCTGGCACTACCTCATCCTGCAGACCCGCGAGTACCGCGAGCTGTGCGAACAGCGGCTCCCCGGCGGCCACTTCATCCACCACCGCAGCATTTCGTACGACGCCTACCAGGAGGCTCCGGGACGTGCGACGGCCGCGGAGGAGGCGCTGCGGTGGATCCCCCTGTACACCGCCGCGTTCGGGCCCTTCGACGAGGACGCCCTGCCGCACTGGACCGTCGTCCGGTTCCTCCACGACGAACTGGGCCTGTCCCTGGCGGAGATCGCGGCCCACGCCGAGGGCTCAGACGGCTGACCCGGCCGAATCGGCGGTGCTCTCAAGACCGGCCGTCCGGGCGAGGAGCCACGACGTCAGCCGCCCGACACGCTCCTCCCGCTCGGGCGGGCGGCGGCTGAGCAGGTGGTAGCTGGTCCCGTCGGGCACGAAGCCGAAGGGGGCGACGAGTTGCCCCCGCTCCAGGTCGTCGTGGACGACGGCGTACGGCGCGATCGCGACCCCGACACCCGCCGTGGCGGCCTGGAGCGTCAGATAGAAGTGTTCAAGGGTCTGTTCGGACACGGGCTCCGCCCCCAGGCCGGTGATGCCGCGCCAGTCGTCCCAGGCCCGTGGGCGTGTGCCGGTGTGCAGCAGGACTGCGTCCCTCACCCCGGCGCCGTCGGTGAGGCGCGATGCCAGGTCGGGTCGGCAGACCGGCCCGATCCGCTCCCCGAACAGCCGTGTGCGGCTTGCCTCTTCGGGCAGCGCGAAGTCGTCCCTGCGGATCGCGAGGTCGATGCCGTCCCGCTCGAAGAAGACGGGGCCGCCGCCCGCCGACAGATGGACGGTGAGGTCGGGGACGCTCTCCGTCAGGTCGGGCAGCCGCGGGATCAGCCAGCGCATCAGGAGCGTCGGCTCGCACGAGAGCGTGAGCGGTCCGGCGGGCGTACGCCGTGAGATCTGCCGGGCCGCGCCGTCGATCTGGTCGAGCGCGTCCCTGACGACGGCGGCCAACTGGCGCGCCTGCGGGGTCGGCCGCAGGGTGCGTGCCCCTCGTACGAACAACGAGACGCCGAGGGCCCGCTCCAGGTTCTGTATCTGCCGGCTCACCGCGCCGTGCGTCACATGCAGTTCCCGTGCCGCCGCGGTCATGCTCGCGTGGCGGACGGTTGCCTCGAAGGGCAGCAGGGTGTTCAGAGGGGGAAGGGCCGACCAGCGCATCCGTGAACTCTAGTCACAGCTCTCGTGACAATGAATCGTTTGTCCAGGGCTTTTTCCTGCACGACCATTGATTCCGTCACAGTCACAGGCGCTGTCACGTCACCGGCACATCCACAGTCACGGCCACGGCCACGGCCACGGCCACGGCCACGGTCACAACGGCAGCCGACCGACGGAGGGATGGGGCATGACAGCGCTCGACGGTTCCCGGCACGGCGGCATCGCCGTGCTCGCGGACGACCTCACCAGTGCCGGGGACGGAGCCGCGCCCTTCCGCCGGGGCGGCCACGCCGCACGCATCCTGTTCTCCGCCCCAACGGCACCGCTCCCGGGTGGTCCGGGCGTGACCGCGGTCGACCTCGGGACCCGGCTCCTGGACGAGACGGCCGCCGCGGCGCGGACCGAACGGGCGGCGCGTGCGTGCACCGCTTCCCGACTGCTGCTCAAGACCGTGGACTCCACCCTGCGCGGCCATGTCACCGCGGAGGTCCGTGCGGCGTGGGCGGGTTCGCGGCGCAGTGCCGTCGTCCTCGCCCCGGCCTTTCCCGCCGAGGGCAGGGTGACGGTGTCGGGGGTCCAGTACGTACGTGGTGTGCCGGTCCACGAGAGCGAGTACGCCCGCGATCCGGTGCACCCGGTGCGCTGCTCGGACCTCGCGGCGGTGTTCCCCGAGGCCGTGCGGGCCACCCCCGACCGTGCGGCGGAGCTGCCCCGACTCATCGACAGGGGCGGCCTGATCGTCTGCTCCGCCCGCACCGACGCCGACCTCGACCGCCTGGTGGCGGCGGTGCCCGACCTCGCCGACGTGCTGTGGGTCGGCTCCCCCGGGCTCGCGGCCGCCCTGGCGCGGCGGTGCGCGCGCACGGACGGCGACGCGCTCCCCGTGCCCCTGCCCGCGCTGCGGCCGCTCGTCGCCGTCGGCAGCGCCAACCCCGCCACGAGGCGGCAGCTGACGGCGCTGCGTGCCCGCGCCGACGTCCAGGGGGTCACCGTCGGCGACGATCCTGCCGGGGAGGCCCGGACGCTGCGCTCCCTGACGGCCCCGGTCCTCACCCTGGGGACGCCCGACGCGCGCCGCCCCGCGCCCGTCGCGCAGACCCTCGCCCGCTCGCTCGCGGCACACGTGCGCGCCCTGGTCGACGAGCGCCTCGTCGACGCGCTCGTCGTGACCGGCGGGGAGACCGCCGCGACCGTGCTCCACGCCCTCGGCACCACCGGCATCGACCTCACCGACGAGCCCGAAACCGGCGTCGCCCGCGGCACCCCGCTCGAACGGCCCGACCTGCCCGTGCTGGTCAAGGCGGGCGGCTTCGGCGACGACGACCTGCTCCTGCGGCTGTGCCACCTCGTCCGGCACCCCGCCGACACGCCCCTGCGACCGCGAGGAGAGCACGCATGACCCCGATCGCCCTCACCATGGGTGACCCCTGCGGCATCGGCCCCGAGATCACCCTCAAGGCATGCGCCGACCCGCGGCGGACCGTGCCCGTCGTCGTCATCGGCGACCCCCAAGTCCTCGCCCGCGCCGACGCGTTCACCGGCACCGGCCTCATCTCGCACCTCATCACCTCCGTCGAACAGGCGACGTACGCACCGGGCACGGTGGATGTCATCGCCGGGAGCGATCTGCCCGCCGACCTGCCCTGGGGCGCCGTCGACGCACGGGCGGGCGCCGCGTCCTTCGCGTACGTCCGCCGCGGCGTCGAACTGGCCCTGGACGGCGCGGTCCGCGCCCTGGTGACCGCGCCCGTCAACAAGGAGGCGCTGCGCCTGGGCGGTGTCCCCCACCCCGGGCACACCGAGATCCTCGCGGACCTGTCCGGCACCCGTGACTACGCGATGATGATGGTCAACGACGACCTGCGGGTGGTGCTCGTGACCGTGCACCAGTCCCTGCGCACCGCCCTCGACGCGATCGACACCGCGCGCGAACTCGACGTCATCCGGCTCACTCATCGCACGCTGGCGCGCGGTGGCCTGTCCGCGCCGCGCATCGCGGTCGCGGGCCTGAACCCGCACGCGGGCGAGAACGGCCTGTTCGGCCGCGAGGACCTGGATGTCATCGCCCCTGCGGTCCGCGCGGCACGGAGCGAGGGGATCCTGGCCAGCGGACCCTGGCCGGCCGACACCGTCTTCATGCGGGCCCGCGCCGGGGAGTTCGACGCCGTGGTCGCGCAGTACCACGACCAGGGGCTCATCCCCGTCAAGTACCTCGGGCTCGAACACGGCGTGAACGTCACCGTCGGACTGCCCTTCGTCCGCACCAGCGTGGACCACGGCACCGCCTTCGACATCGCGGGCCTGGGCAGGGCCGACCACACCAGTCTGCTCACCGCCCTGCGGCACGCCGCCCAACTCACCGCCACCTGAGCCGGAGGACCACCGTGGACTTCATCTTCATGCTCACCCGCGACGACCGCACCGTCACCGACTGCCTCGACGTCCTCGACGCCGTGCGGGGCCTCGGCATCACCCACATCGGATTCAAGGACGTCGGGGTCGACCGCGAGACGCTCACGCAACTGCACGACTCCCTCAGGGAGTTGGGGGTGACCACCTACCTCGAAGTCGTCAGCACCGACCGCGAGCAGGCCCTCGCCTCGGTCCGCACCGCCGTCGAACTCGGCGTCGACTGGCTCATGGGCGGCACCTGGATCGAGGAGACCCTCGCCCTCCTGGACGGCACGCCCGTGCGGTACCTGCCCTTCGCCGGAGAGCCCCTGGGCCATCCCACGCGTCTGGCCGGTGATCCGGCGCGCGTCGCCGACGACTGCCGGCGGGCGCGCGCGGCGGGCTGCGCGGGCGTCGACCTGCTCGCGTACCGTGCCGTCGACGCCGAACCGCTCGCCCTGGTCCGCGCCGCCCGTGCCGCGACCACCGGCCGTCTCGTCGTCGCCGGTTCGATCACCACCACCGATCAGATACGGGAGCTCGCGGCGGCAGGAGCCGACGCCTTCACGATCGGCTCCGCCGTCTTCGACGGCTCCCTGCGGCCCCGCACCGGGACGCTCAGGTCCCAACTGGCCGCGGTGGTCGGCGTGAGCGACTGGTCCTGACGGCTCCTAGTCCTGGTAGACCTTGTTCGTGCCGGGGCCGCCCGACAGGGTGTCGTTGCCCGGACCGCCGTGCAGCAGGTCGTCGCCACTGTTGCCGTAGATGACGTCGTCGCCCGCCTCGCCGTACAGCTTGTCGTTGCCGCGGCCGCCGAGGATCTTCTCGCCGTCCTTGCTGCCGCGGATCGTGTCGTCGCCGTCGCCGCCGGTCAGGGTGTGCCCCTGGCCGCCCGAGATCCCCTGCAGGGTGTCGTTGCCCGCGCCGCCGTCGCAGTCGTAGCGGCAGCGGGTCAGCGTGTCGTCGCCCGCGCCACCGAAGGAGCCCTCGCCGTAGACGCCACCGCCGCCCTCCAGGCGGTCAGCGCCGTCCTCGCCGTACTGAGAGGTCGAGCCGTCCCCCTTGAGGACGTCGTTGCCGGTGCCGCCGTGGGTCTGGAGGTAGGCGTGGTTGCCCGCGGCGACGGTCAGCTTGTCGTCCTTGTCCCCGAGGTAGCTGCCGAGGGTGATGAGGTCGGAGGCCCGGTCGCCCGGGTCCGCGATGGTGCACGTCACGGTGGTGCGGTCGGAGCCGTCCGGGTAGGTGCACTCGGTGTCGGTCGCCACGCTGATCGCGACGCGGTCGTCGATGGTGACGTCGAAGACGTACTCGTACTCGTCGATCTGGCGGTACTTGGTGGTGACGGTCACGTCGTTGACCTGGCCGGGGGCCGCGGTGTAGCTCAGGCGTGAACCCGAGACGGCCTCCACCGTCGCGGTCGTGGCATCGGCGGCCTGCGCCTGCGGGCCGGTGAGTCCGACGACCGCGGCCGTACAGGCCAGCGCGGCGGCGACGCCGAGCGGGCGCAGGCCGTGGGTCCGTAACGAACGAGCGAACATGCTTGATTCTCCAGGGAGTTCAGTGGTGCGTACGGCACTGCGTGTGCCGCGGGTGGCGTTCCCACCTCACCCAGGTCAGACGTGTTCCTCGGAACTCCGTTGTGTGCGGGCACCGCTTGTTCACCAGGGGTTCATCGCCCGACGCGGAGGGTTCATCACGGGGCCGCGGTCACTTTCCGGTGGCCGCCCGGTGGTCCAGCGTGCCGTGGTCGACCTTGCCGTTGGGCAGGCGCGGCAGCGCGGGCACGGCGATGACGCGGGCGGGCAGCGCGGTCGTGGGCAGGGTCCGCAGGAGCTGGGTCCGGATCCGCTGCACGTCGATCGCCTCGTCGGCGGCGGTGACGACGAAGCCGATCGGGCGCGGCCTGGCCGTCGCGGTGAGGCCGACGCCCGCCTCGACGACGCCGTCGCACGCGGTGAGGGCCTGCTCGATCTCGCCGCGCTCGACGCGCAGGCCGCCGAGTTTGAGCTGGTGGTCGGAGCGTCCGTGGAAGAGCAGTTCGCCGCCGTCCCCGAGCGTCACCAGGTCCCCTGTGCGAAAGCAGCGGGTGCCGTCGCGGGTGACGAAGCGGTTCCGCGCCGTGGGGGCGTCGGTGTCCGCCAGGCCGGGGCCCGCGAGCCACAGCTCCCCCGGCCCGCCGTCCGCGCCCGGGGCGAGGTAGGCGCAGACTCCCGTGACGGGGCGTCCGATGGGAACCGTGCGGGCGCGCGCGTCGGCGGGGGTGCAGGTGTGGACGGTCGCCCACACCGTGCATTCGGTCGGCCCGTACTCGTTGTGGAGCTTCGCCTGCGGGAGTTCGGCCATGTGCCGGGCCACGAGGGCGGGCGGGCAGCTCTCCCCGGCCACGATCACGGTGGTGAGCGTCCGCAGCCGCGGCGCGAGCCCGCCGCGCAGCGCAGCCCCGTACAGCGAGGGGACCATCAACAGGTGGGTGGCGCCATGGCGTTCGGCCGCGCGGGCCGTCGCGAGGAGGTCCCCCGGCCGCCCCTCGGGGATGACCAGAGTTCCGCCGGTGGCGAGGGTCCACCAGATGCCCGCCATGGAGCTGTCGAAGGAGATCGACGAGCAGAGCAGGAACACGCCGACGGGATCGGTGTAGTGCCGCAGGCGTGCGGCGGTGGACCAGCCCAGGGCGGTCGCGGGCACCGTGACGGGTTCGGGCAGGCCGGTCGAGCCGCTGGTGAAACAGGTGTACGCGAGGGTGCCGCGCCGCCCGGTGAACGCTCCGTCGGCCGCGGGGCCGAGATCCGCGGGGCCGAGGTCCGCGGGGCCGAGATCCGCGGGGCCTAGATCCGCGGGGCCGCAGGGGACGCGCTCCGGGCCACTGTCGCCCCAGGGGCGCTGTTGCGCATCGGTCTCCCCAGGCTCATCCGGCACGAGCGCGAAGCGGGCGCCGCTCCGCTCCGCCATGCGGCGCTGCCGGTCCTCGGGGAAGCCGGCGTCGACGGGCACGTAGCGACTGCCGGCCCGCAGGACGCCGAGCATCGCCGCGACCGCCCAGCGGGAGGCGGTGGCATGCACGACGACCGGCTCGTCCCGCCGGACGCCACGGGCGAGCAGCAGGCGGGCGACCGCCCCGGACGCCTCGTCGAGGGCGCGGTAGCCGAAGACGCCCTCACTGTCGACGACGGCGGCCGCGGCGGCACCGAGGCGCGGTTCGACGAGGTCCAGGATGTGCGGCGGGGAGCCCGCGAACGGCGGACCCTTCACCCACCGCCCCACGGAGGGGAGTTGGTCACCGATGGGCGTGCCGTCCACTTCAACAGACCAGTTCTGTCAGGGCGTTGACATAGGTCTCCACGGCTCGCTCCATCCACGCCGCGCTGAACAGGTGCGCGTCGTAGGTGACGTATCCGCCCGGCTCCTCGTCCCAGCGCATGGTCCACAGGAAGGTCAGCGGGATGGGCAGCGGAGGCTGGGCGTCCAGCGGCACGCGGTCGAGCGCGAGGGCGGGCGGCCGGTCCGACGCACGGGTCGGCGGGCGGACGATCATCTGGAACGCCGGGGCGACACGGTCCCGCGCGGTCATCCGCTCCAGGAGCCGCGGGCTCTGGCGCAGGACGGGGATCAGCGGGATGTCGTTCGCGTACGCCTCGCGGCACCGCCGGTCGACGCGGGGGCACAGCTCGCTCAGGCCGCCGGGGCCCGGGTTGTCGACACGGATCTGCAGGACGTTGAGCAGGAAGCCGACGGTGCCCCACTCCGACGGGATGCGGCCTGCGGTGATCACGGGGACCATCGCGTCCCCCGGTGGCAGCAGCGCGCCGACGAAGGCGGTCAGGAGCAGCGTGAACGGAGTGGTGCGCCCTCGCCTGGCGGCGGCCCGCACGGCGTCGCGCAGCCCGTCGTCGATCCGGAAGGCGTGCACGGCGGTCGGCCCCTGCGGGGCGTTCGGCGTCTGTGCGGGCAGGCCGAGGCCCTCGGCCCCGGCGAGCCGGTCGCTCCAGTACGGCAGGGCCTCGCCGATCCGGGCCTGCCACTTGTCGCTGCGGTCCTCGGCGGCGATGTCGGCGTACTGCATGACGTCGACGGGCAGGGGCCCTTCACCGCTCAGGCGGGCGGTGTAGGCGGCGACCAGATCGCGGGCGATGACGTCCTGCGACCAGGCGTCGGCCGCGATGTGATGGGCGACGAGCACGAGCAGCGACGTTCCTTCGTCGCCCTCGCGGCGGCCCAAGTAGGCCCACAACAGCGGGGGTTCGTCGCACGGGTGGGGCCGGGTGGTGACCGCGCCGATCCAGTCGTCGGCCGACTGCTGCGGGGCGAGGCGGTCGACACGGAGCCGGGCGGGCATGGGCGGAAGGACGCGCTGGCGAAGGACGCCGTCGTGGTCGCGCAAAAGCAGGGTGCGCAGCGCGCCGTGGCGGGCGACCACGTCGTCGAGCGCCTGCCGCAGCACCTGTTCGTCGACCGTTCCCGCCACCCGGTAGGCGGCGCGGACCAGGAAGCCCGGCTGCAGGACGGCGCCCGGAAGCAGCGTCTCGACCAGGTCCAACAGATCCTGGGCGTACGTCGCTTCGAACATCCCCTGGCTCGCGCCATGCGCTCCCCGGCTCGCTTCGTACGTCGACTGGGTCGCGCGGCCGTTCGTGTCGTCTGTCCCGCGGGGCGTGGCTGCCATCACCGCGCCACCTCCTTCCGCCTCGGCCGAACGCGTACGGGCAGGTGTGTGATGCCGGAGAGGAACGTGGAGCGCGCCCGCCGGGGCGCGCCCGTCACCTCGATCTCCTCGTACCGGGCGAACAGTTCCGCGAAGAACAGCCGCAGGGTGACGCGGGCGATGCTCGCGCCCGCGCAGTAGTGCGGGCCCGCGCCGAACGCCAGGTGACGGTTGGGGCGCCGGGACGGGTCGAAGACCCGGGGCCGTTCGAAGACCGCGGGGTCGTGGTTGGCGGAGCCGAGCCATGCGACGACCGCGTCGCCGCGCGCGACGGGCACGCCCGCGAGGTCGAGCGGTCGGCGTGCGTGCCGCATGAAGTGGCTCGCGGGCGAGGCCCAGCGCAGGGCCTCCTCGACGCAGCCGTCGATGAGTTCGGGGCGTGTGGCCCAGTGGGCGTAACGGCCGGTGCGGGAGAGTTCGAGGACGGTGGCGGGCGGGACATGGGCGAGGGTCACGCTGGCGCCGAGGAGCAGGCTGTAGCAGTTGGACAGGACCTCGCCGGGTGTGAGGCGCCGCCCGTCGACCTCCATGGCGAGGAGGACGTCCACGAGGTCGCCGTGGCCGTCCGCCGGTTCCCCTCTGCGTCGCCGGTCGCGCACCAAGTCGGCGAAGTACGCGAAGAGTTCGCGGTGTCCGCGCTCCAGGGTCGCCGCCGGGCCGCCGGGCAGCTGGTGCTCGGGGTCGTCCTCAGCCGCGCACATCATCGCCAGGCGGACCAGGCGGGGCCGGTCGGCTGCGGGCAGTCCGAGCAGCGGTCCGAGCACCACCAGCGGGAGCTGGGCGCAGGCCGCGGAGAGGTCGAAGGTGAGCTCTTCGCCGGGTGGGGCCTCGGGCAGCAGTTCTCGGACGCCGGCCCGGATCAGGTCGGCGTGTGCTTCCGCGGAGCGCAGGCGCAGGGCGCGGTGCAGCGGCGCCCGCATCCTGTCGTGGCGGGGCGGGTCGGTGACTGCCATCTGGCGTCCTGCCGCCGGGTCGTCGCGGCCCAGGAGGCTGAGCAGGGTGCCCTGTTCGGAGGTGAAACTCGCGTGGTCCTCCAGGACCCGTTCGACGTCCGCGTACCGGGTCACGGACCAGAATCCGAGGGTGTCGCTGACCGGCTGCCAGTGGACGGGCGCGCGCTCGCGCAGCGTGCGCCAGGCCGCGTGCGGGTCTCCTTCGGCGTACAGGTCCGGATCGGCGAGGTTCACCTCCGGGAACCCGGTGCTCACGGGCTCGGCTCCGGGGCCGCGCCGTTCTTCGCCGCCGCTTCGACGGCCTGCGCGAGGGCGGCGACGGTGGGCGTCAGGAACAGCGCGGCGGCGGGCACCTCGACGCCGAACTCCTGGTCGATGGCCAGCTGGAGCTCGGCGGCGAGCAGGGAGTCGCCGCCGAGTTCGAAGAAGTCGTCCTCGACGCCGATGGGAGCGATCTCCAGGCCGGCGTTCCAGAGTGCGGCGAGTCTGTGCTCGGTGGACGTACGGGGTGCGATGTAGTCGGTCGTCATGCCGAGCGCGTCGCGCGCGCCTGTGCCGTCGATTGCGAGACGGTCCTCCACCGGCATCAGCCTCCCCCAAGGCAGATCAGAACGGCGTTGGTTGATGCTGACATCACTGTGGTGACGCGGCAACGACGCTTTCCGGCCAAAAGGAAATCAGTGATGAACCGGACGAAGTGGTTCCCACCTGAGGGGAGTTCGGCCGCTCGGGGGCCCCTGCCAGGCGGGGTCTCTCTGCCAGGCGGGGGCTCCCTGCCGAAGGCCCTGCTACTCGGGGGCGTCGAACGTCCACGTCGCGGTGGCACCCTGGCCCACGACCAGCGTCGACCGGCCGATCCGCTCCGTGTGCCGCTGCTTCACGGGCTCGTTCAGGGCGAACGTGATCTTCTTCAGGCCCGCCTGCTCGCGTGTCGTCGCGTCGAGCCGGATCGTGGTACCGCCCCGCACCGCGACGATGCCGCCACCCGGAACGTCCTTCACGACGAACCCTCCGGCGCGCAGCAACGGCTCCGTACTGGTCACGTCGCGCCGGGACATCGCGAGGTGGATGGAGGTCACGTCGCGCATCCGGTGGTCGCGGTACTCGTCGTTCAGGTAGCGCTCGCGGCCCACGTCACCGGGGTAGTTGGGCGGCTCGGTCCTGCCGCGCGGGTCGGCGAAGTACTCCGGCCGGTACTCCATGCTCCAGGCGCCGAAGGAGTCGTACTCATTGGCGGGGAAGGCGAAGAAACCGTCGAACCACGGCACGGGGACGCCGTCGCCGAAGTCGCGCGTCTGGAGGAACTCGGTCGGGGTGATCCCCAGGTCGCGTACGCGTTGGTTCACCGTCGCCAAGTCGCCCGCGCGCTCGACCGAGAGCGCCGTACCCGTGGAGCCGAACGCGCCGTCCTTGCCCTCCAGGTCTCCGACTCCGAAGAGTTCGAAGTAGGTCTCGCGGCCCATCAGATAGCGGCCTTTCCATGTCCGCCCGTCGGACCCGGTGGTGGTGCGGACCTGGAAGTTGGCGAAGTCCCGCAGATAGGCGGAGTGCTCGACGGCGTCGGCGGTCTCGCGGTCGACCACGCCGTAGGCATGGTTGTAGAACAGCAACTGCCGTTCGGGAGAGGGCTCCTCCTCCTCGACCGGCGCCGCCCGGGCACTGCCTTGGACCGCCCAGACGAGGGCGGCGGCGAGCGCCACGACGAGGGCCATGACCATCCGCAACTTCCGGCGCAGCAGCATGCAGGCGATCGTAGGTCGGACAGAATCGCGGACGCTGTCGCTCCGGCCAGGACGGCGCAAAACCATCGGCGCGGTGCCTTGCGTGCTGTGGTGCGAGGGATCCTTGGGGTCATTGCGATCCATGGGGCGAGGGGTGTCTAAGGTCGCCTCCATGATCAGGAACACCTCATGACCCGGACGACGCCGCCCCGACCCCTCGACGTCGAGGCGCTCTTCCCCGAACTGGCCGCGCACCGCGGGACGACGACCCGGCTGCACCCGCGTCCGGGCAGCCCGGACGTTGCGTCCAGCTCCGTGGGCGGCCCCTTGCTGTGGCCCGCCCATGAGCCGTGGCCGGTGTGCACGGAACCGCACCGGCGCGGCCGCGGCCGCCGCATCGACGACATCCACCGGGAACGGCACGTCCTGTCCACGGCGACCGAGCGAGACCCGCACGCGCCGCTGACGGACGACGAGCGCCGGCTCCTGGACGAACTCGGCAAGGAACACCGCGTCACGGGCATCGCGGACACCGACCCGATCCCGATGATCGGCGTCGCTCAGCTGTACCGGCGAGACGTCCCCGACCTGCGCGATGGACCCGACGGCAGCGATCTGCTCCAGGTCTTCTGGTGCCCCTTCGACCGCCACGGCAGGACCGGGTACGGCATGTCCCTGGACCTTCGCTGGCACCGTTCGTGGGAGATCACGGAGGCCCTCACGACACCGCCGGTGCCCCAAGTCGTGGGCTACGAGGGGTATGTGGCCGAGCCGTGCGTGCTGCACCCGGAACAAGTCACCACCTACCCCTTCGCCGGTCTGCTGCCCGAGGAGCTGTGCGCCCGCATCGACGCCCGGGAAGAGGCCCTGGAGGAGGCGGCGGAGGAGGCCGATGCGCAAGACGATCCGGAAGAAGAGGCAGCCCCCGAACCACCCGCCTATCAGTACGACTTGTCCATTCCACCCGGCTGGCGCGCGGGCGGCTTCGCCTCCTGGCACCTGACCGATCCGGCCCGCATGGACTGCCTCACCTGCTCGACGCCGATGCACCTGCTGCTGACGATCGACAGCTCGGAGTGGGACGGCGGCAGCGGGAGCTGGACCCCGGTGGAGGACCGGGGCAGGCCCCCGTACCCCGCGGCCACACCGACCAAGGTCGTGGTGGGGCGCGCGGGCGAACTCAACGTCTTCGCCTGCCCGGCCGACCCGGGACATCCGCACCGCCACAGCATCCAGTAGCGGCCGATTTCCCCACGGCCGCTTCCCTGGGGTACGGTCTTTCACGTGCTCACCGCCGAACTCACGGCAGCGGGCCCGGCGTTGGTCGTCCAAGGAAAGACGCCCCGCTTCCTGCGGGGAAATGCAGGTGCAAGGCCTGCCCAGCGCTCGCGAAGGAAGGCCCCGGATCCCACGAGGAATCCGGGGCTTTCTGCTCGGCACACTCGCCCCCCCAGACGCCGCCGGTCGGCTGAACCGCCTGCGTTCCGGTGGTGACGCGAGAGCGCTGCGCGGTGCTCCGCACTTCAATCGGTGTGGGATTCGTGCCGGGGGTAGGCGTGAGGGTGAGCACGTGCACGAAAGCCCGTACGTGGGCGCCATCGACAGGATGCTCCTATTGCCCTCGGTGAACTCCCGCGCATCGAGGCAATAGTTGAGGCGGGTCGGCCGCGCCATAAGGGGGGAGCCGGGCGCGGCCGCGCCTGCATGTCCGTACCTCCGTCAGCGCAGCAGACCGGTGCGCCCCGCCCGTGCCGTGGAGACGAGCTCGGCCACCGTGGCCAGCTTGACCCGCGGGCGGCCATCGCCGCGGCCGCGCGTGACCTCGGCCCGTTCGATCGCGGCGAGACCCTTGGCGTCGACGACGTGGCGGTTGCGGCGCCGCACGAGACGGTGGAAGGCCCGCGGCGCGTGCCGCGGGGCGGGGAGCGCGCCCGCGACCGCGTCGGCGAGGAGCGTGGAGACGGTCTCGGCGGCGCAGGTGCGGTTGGCCCCGATGCCGCCGCTGGGCCCGCGCTTGATCCAGCCCACCACATAGGCGCCCGGCAGGCCCGTGACCCGGCCTCCCTCGTGCGGCACGGTGCCCGTGGTCTCGTCGAAGGGCAGTCCGGTGACGGGCACGCCGCGGTAGCCGATCGCGCGCAGCATCAGGCCCGCAGGAATCGTCCGCTCCCCGGCGTCCGCCGCAACCCGCACGCCCTCGACCCGGTCCGCGCCGACGACCTCGGCGGGTTCGCAGTGGAAGCGCAGCACGATCCTGCGGCCCGGCTCCGGCGGCGCGGCCCAGTCGGGGCGAGCGCGCGTGACGCCTTGCAGGACCGCCGCCTTGTCCTTGGCGCCGGCCGCTTCGACGGCGGGCGCGACGCGGGGGTCATGGTCGTCGACGACCAGGTCCACGCCGGGCAGGTGCTTGAGGGCGAGCAGTTCGGACCTGGTGTACGCGGCGTCCTCGGGGCCGCGCCGGGCGAGCAGGACCACCTCGTGCACCCTGCTGTCGCGCAGGGCCCGCAGCGCGTGGTCGGCGATGTCGGTGCGGGCGAGGGTGTCGGGGTCGGCGAGCAGGATCCTCGCCACGTCCAGGGCGACGTTGCCGTTGCCGACGACGACCACGCGCTCGGCGGACAGGTCGATCGCGTCCGGCGCCGCGTCCGGGTGGGCGTTGTACCAGGCGACGAACGCGCTCGCGGAGATACTGCCGGGCAGGTCCTCGCCGGGGACCCCCAGGCGGCGGTCGGCGGATGCCCCGACGGCGTAGATCACCGCGTCGTGGTGGGCCGCGATCTCCTCCGGGGTGACGTCGGTGCCCACGTCGAGGCCCAGGTGCATCCGCACCCTGGGGTGCGCGTGGAAGCGGGCGAAGGTCTCGCCGACCTTCTTGGTCGCGGGGTGGTCCGGCGCCACGCCGTAGCGTACGAGGCCGCCCGCCACCGGCAGCCGGTCGATGAGCGTGACCTCGGCGCTGGTGTGCAGCAGCAGGTCCTGGGCGACGTACATGCCCGCGGGTCCGGTGCCGACGACGGCGACCTTCAGCGGGGCGAAGTCGGCGGGCAGGACACGCGGAAAGGACGGCTCGCCCCAGACGTGGAAGTTCGGCCCGGCGGGCGCCGGTTGGGGGGCCTCGTCCTCCGCCTCGCCCTCGAAGTACGCCGCGTTGATGTCGGCGTACTCCTTCTGTGCGAGCGGCAGGCTGTCCACCGGGAAGATCGCGTCGACGGGGCAGGCATCCGCGCAGGCCCCGCAGGCGATGCAGGTCTTCGGGTCGATGTGCAGCATCTCCGTGCTGCCGAACGCCCGCTCCTCCGGTGTGGGATGAATGCAGTTGACCGGGCACACGGCGACGCAGGTGGCGTCGCTGCAGCAGGTCTGGGTGATGGCGTAGGTCATGTCCGTCTTCTCGGCTCGGCTCGTCTCGGCTCGTCTCAGATGAGGTGGGCGCGCTTGTAGAAGACCAGGGCCGGCCTGGTGAGCAGACCGCACGAGGCCAGGAACTCCATGAGGCCCGAACAGCTGGAGCGCATCATGGACTTGTGGTGCTCGTTGGCCCTCGCCTCGGTGACCGCGCGTTCCTCGTCGAGCCCCGCGTTCGCGTAGACCTTCCGGTTCACCATGCTGGTGACGATGACGTACGACGCGATGGCGATGATCAGGGCATTGATCTGGCGGCGTGCCCGGCCTGCGCCCGCCAGTTGCTTGCGCGTCTGGTCGCGGGCGAACTTCATGTGCCGCGACTCCTCGACGACATGGATGTTGTTGATGGTGCGCACGAACGGCACGACCCGCTCGTCGCGCATCCAGTCGCGCTGCATGACGTCGAGCACCTCTTCGGCCACCAGGATCGCCGCGTAGGCGGCCTCGCCGAAGGCGACCGACTTGAAGACCCTGCCCAGTTCGGTGGCGAAACGGTGCGGGCGGTAGGCGGGGGCGCCGAGCTTCTGGGCGCCGCGGGCGAACATGATGGAGTGGCGGCACTCCTCGGCGATCTCGGTCAGCGCCCACTGGACCTCGGCGCCGGTCGGGTCCTTGGCGTAGACGTCGCGCAGCACCATCTGCTGCAGGATCATCTCGAACCAGATGCCCGTGCTGGCCACCGACGCGGCTTCCTGCCGGGTCAGTTCCTTGCGCTGCTCCTCGGTCAACTCCCGCCAGTAGGCGGTGCCGTAGAGCGTGCTCCACTCCGGGCTCGCGCCGTGGAAGTCGCGGTCCAGCGGCGTCTCCCAGTCGACCTCGGTCGCCGGGTCGTACGCCAGCACGGCGGCCGAGTCCAGCAGCCGCCGGGCGACGTCGCCCTCCGGGGAGTCCCCTGAGGAGCCCTCCGGGGAGTGGCCCTTCGTGCTCGGCCGAACAGTGCTGCTTGCCATGCTGCGGCTCCTTGACTCAGACGTCCGGGCAGCGGAACGCAGCGCCCCCGCAGGGCAGGCCGCGACCCCCTTGTTAGACAGAACGTATAACAAGGGGGTCGGGCGCGCCTACCCTCGGGTAAGTACGAGATTGAACGGACCTCGCGCGGGATTCACGCGGGCCGACTCGTGGCTCACTCGGACAGGGCCGACTCCGGAATACTCTCGGCGGCCCGCCTGCTCGGGGCCGGCCATGTGATCTGCGTACTGCACGCGGACACGACCAGCGCGGACGCGGCGACGGCCGCCAGGCCCCACACCAGGCTGCTCGCGTTCGCGATGAACCCGATGAGCGGCGGCCCCGCGAGCAGACCCGTCGTCCCCATGGCGGCGACCAGGGTCAGCGAGTCCGAGCCCTGTCCGGCCGCGGCCACATAGACGCACGGTGTGACGGCCGCGATGCCGAGGCCGACGCAGGCGAAGCCGAGCAGCGCGGGTACGAGGCCGCCGCTGAGCAGGGCGAGGGCCAGACCCACTCCGGCCAGCGCGCTGCCGTACAGGACGATGCGGCCGTCGCCCCAGCGGCTGCGCCAGCCGTCGGCGAAGAGGCGGGCGACGACCATCATTCCGGAGACGACGGCGATGCCCAGGGGCGCCAGTTCGGGCGAGGCGTCGACGACGTCCTTGAGGTAGAGGGCCGACCAGTCGTTCATGGAGCCCTCGGTCACGGTGCCGAACGCCATGGCGACGCACATCCACAGCGTCACGCGGGTCGGCATGGCCCACTTGCGGGACTTCTTCTTCGCCGACTGCTCCTGGTCCTGCTGCGCCTCCTTCTCCCTCCCCTTCTCTGCGGTCCGGTCGTCCGTCAGGAGTCCGGTGCGCGCCAAGCCCACCAGCAGCAGCATGAGCAGCGCGGCCGCGCCGAAGTGCACGGCCACCGTCGACGTCACCGCGTTCATGCCGGAGGCGAGCAGCGCGGCGAGCAGGGAGCCACCGCTGAACGTCGCGTGCAGCCGGGCCATGGCGTTGCGCTCGTACCGGCTCTCCAGCGCGGCGCCCTGCGCGTTCATGGCGACGTTCAGACAGCCCACCAGGACACCGTCGACGCACATCACCAGGAGCGCCACGGGGTAGTTGGGCGCCGCGGCGAGCGCAAGGAGGATCAGCGCGAGCAGGAGCGCGGAGACGAGCGCGAGGCGCTGCGAGCCCAGGCGCCTCATCAGCACCGCCACCACCGGGAACGACACGGCCGCGCCGACTCCGGCGGCCATGAGCAGCACGCCGACCTCCGCCGCGGTCAGGTCGAGGTCGGTCTTGATGGCGGGGATCCGCGACGCCCAGGTCGCGTACTGGAAGCCGAGCGAGCAGAACAGGGCTGCGATCGCCAACTGGCCGCGGTGGAAGGGATCACGCACGCGGAGCACCCGCATCAGCCCACATTCCTGTTTCTCCCGGCGACGACACCTCGGCCGTCACCGCCTTGGACATGTACACAGCGGTCGGGCCGTATCCCGCGGGGGCGGCGCCGTCCCGCGCGGTGAAGCCGCGGGCCGACCAGAACGTCTCGCTGCCGCCGACCGCGATCAGGGAGATCCGCTCGTACCCCTGGGCCAGGGCCGTGGCGGTGAGGTGCCCCAGGAGGTGACGCCCGAGCCCCCGGTGGCGCACGTGCTCCGCGACGACGATGTCGTGCAGGTGCAGATTGCGCGAGGGGAGCGCCGCCCCCTCGGTCCCGCGCAGGTCCGGGTATGCGGACTCCGGGTAGGGCAGGGCCAGCAGATAGCCCGCGAACTGCCACCCCAGGTCGAGCGCGAAGCACGTGGAGGGCGACGCCCGCATCCGGGACTCCAGCTCGGCCCGGCCCTCGGAGAGGCCGAGCGGGGTGTAGGCGCGGGACTCCAGCGCCGCGATGTCGTCCCAGTCGCCGTCGGCTATGGGACGTACGCGTATGTCGTCGATCATGCGCTCTCGCCGTCTATCCAGGTGTACGGAAGCGGGCTGAAGCCGTTGAAGCCCTGCGTCATGTAGCTCGTCGCGTACGCGCCGCTGGAGAGCACCCACACGGGGTCGCCCGACGCGAGCTCCTTGGGCACCGGGATCAGGCCGTGCTCGTGGGAGTAGGCGTCGTCGCTGTCGCAGGTGGGGCCCGCCACCACGGCGGGGACGGACTCGGCGCCCTGGTGCGAGGGGAAGACCAGGCGGTACTGCAACTGGTCCATCTCGTAGAGGCCGTTGAACTTCCCGCAGCTCAGATAGAGCCAGTACTGGCGCTCGCCGTCGGGCCTGCGCCGCGCGGACAGACGCGAGACGTGCGCGCGGATCGCCCCGTGGTCGGCCACGAGATGGCGCCCCGGCTCGACGACGAAGTCGAGGCGGTGGCCGGGGAGCTCACCGAGGCGGGCCATGCCCTCGCGGATGACGGCGAAGATCTTGTCCATCGGCGGGTCGAGCGGGGTGCCGTGCTTGTCGCGGTACCCGCGCGCGGGCAGCCCGCCGCCGAGGTTGACGTGGTCCAGGGCGATCCCGCGCGAGGCGAGGGCGTCCAGGACGTCCGCGATGAGGTCGAAGGCGCTGTGCCAGGCCTCGGCCGTCATCTGCTGGGAGCCGACGTGCACGGAGAGACCGGCGGGCACGAGGCCGAGCTCCCGCGCCGTCTCCAGCACGGTCACCGCGTCGTCGGGCGAGCAGCCGTACTTGTTGCTGAGCCCCCAGAGCGCTCCCTCGCCGCTCGTCGCGAGCCGGCAGAACACCCGGCTGCCCGGGGCGTGCCGCGCGAGAGCCCGCACGTCCTCCAGGCTGTCGGTGGCGAAGTCCCTGATGCCGAGCCGGAACGCGTCGGCGATGTTCCGATCCGACTTGACGGTGTTGCCGTAGTGCATCCGGCCGATCGGCACACCGGCGGCCAGGGCCTGCTCCACCTCACGGGGGCTCGCCGCGTCCACTCCGCAGCCGCGCAGCGCCAGACGGGCGAGCACCTCGTCCACCGGGCACGCCTTCATGGCGAAGCGGACGGCGACGCCCGGGAGTTCGCGGCGCAGCGCGTCGTAGCGCTCCTCGATGCCGGTCAGGTCGAAGACGATCTGGTCGCGGTCGGCGGCCGCCAGGGCGTCCAGGAGCGGTGCGGCGTCGTGCTCGGTCAACGAGCCGTGCGCCTCGCGCGGCCCGTGGGTCGTCGTCGCGCTCATCCGGAATGCTCCACCGTGGGCAGCGGTCCCGTGTCCCTGCTCGCGCGCACCAGGGGCTCCCACGCCTCGATCAGCAGGGCGAAGTCCTCGATGTCGCTCCGCGCCTCGTCGAGGAGGCGTTCGCGGCGCGCGGCCAGGTGGTCGGCGAACTCGGCGTACCTGCCGCCCAGTCGGCGGTAGGAGGTGTCGAGGCGGTCCAGGCGGTCGATGTTCTCGACCTGTTCGAGCAGGGTGCTCTCCCGGGCGAACTCGGCGACGACGGACGCGCGGACATGCCCGTTCCCGTCGAGGAGTGCCTCGCCCGCCGCGGTCATCCGGTCGTAGATGTGGTTGAAGTAGAGCATCGACAGGAAGAACTTGGCGAAGCGCGTCTGGTACGCGAGGAAGCCGGCGTCCGTCCTGCGTTCCGCGGTGTAGAAGTTGACGATGTTGCGGTTGTGCAGGACGCCGGGCAGCGCGGCGTCGTGGACCAGGTGGATGAGGAAGTAGTCGCTGCCGATGGTGTCGGTCGCGGGCGGCAGCGGAACACGCTCGTGCACGCCGTGGAAGCTGATGTTGCACATGTCGACGCGCATCGGGTCGACCAGGGTGAGCGTGGCGTGGTCGCGCGCGAAGAGCTCGGTGCCCGCTCCGCGGAAGGACTCCTCGACGAGCTCCCGCTTCTGCTGCGCGGTCCAGTCGGTGGGCGCCCAGAGGCTGACCACGTCGTGGTAGACGTCCGGGTCGATGCGCTGGATCTCGCCGATGTCCACGGAGAGTTCGCCCACGAAGGAGCTGCCCACCATCGCCACGCGCTTGTGCGTGTGGCGGTCGTCGAGGACGGTCTCGGTGACGCCGTGCGCCGCGTCCGCGGCGGGCCTGCCCAGCGACATCAGCTCGTGGTGGACGGGGAAGACGGGCTCGCCGTCGACGCTCTGGTAGCGGCTGTCGGAGTCCCTGCGGTGGACGGACTCGCAGCCCAGCGCGGCGGCGATGAGGAAGGCGCGGTTGGTGCAGGCGCCGTAGGAGAGGCCGTCCGGGAGCATCAGTTCGAGGAGCAGGTCGGGCTTGGCGGTCCCGGAACCGGCGATCGCCCTGCGCAGGAAGTCGCGCTGCGTCGGCTCGTCGAGGTGGTGCACGACGACGCCGGGCACGGCCGGAAGGGCACGTGCCGCGCGGGCGTGGGCGGCGAACGTGGCGGTGTCGGAGGAGTCCAGGATCAGCAGGTGCACCTCGACGTCGAAGTGCGCGGCCGCGTACGCGGCTTCCTCGCCGATCGCCGCGATCGTGTCCGGGCAGGCCCTGTTGGTGGGCAGTGTCAGGCAGATGCGTCGCATGCGGCTTCCCCGTTCCAGGACTTGAGGCCGAGCAGCTTGGCCCCCAGGTCGTTGAGCGCGGCGGTGCCGTACCGGAGGGACTCGTGCTTGTGGGCGTTCCCGAGGAGCGTGGCGTTCCACTCCGGCGTGCTCAGGTTGCTCCAGGAGTCGACGCGGGAGCGGCGCAGCGTCTCGTGGGACTCCAGCGCGGGCATCATCGAGAGGTACTGGACCGCGCGGACGCCGTCCTTCGAGGTGTTGGGCGCGACGCCGTGGGCCAGCAGGCCGTTCCAGATCAGCAGATCGCCGGCCTCTAGCTCCGGGCGGACCACGGGCATCTCCTCGCGGTCGATCGCGGGGCGTATGGGGTCGCGGTCGTCGGGCTGGAGGGCCTTCCACCGGTCGAACCGGCGGAACAGCTCGGGGCAGCACTGGAAGCCGCCGTGCTCCTGCCGGGTGTCGTCCAGGGCGATGATCCCCTGGACGCGCTGGGGCAGCACGCCGAGGGTGGTGTCGACGTCCCAGTGGAGGTTGATGTCGAAGCCGCGCTCGGTGGGCGCGATCAGGGAGCGCGAGCGGTTCTTGACGTTGGGCGGGTTGAGGTTGAGCCGGTCCAGGGTCACCCAGAGCTCTTCGCAGTCCCAGACGTCGACGAACGCGTCGTACACCCGCTGGGTCTGGCGGCTGTCCCAGATGAGCTGGTGGTGGTAGGCCTCGACGAAACCGTAGACGTGCAGTTCGCGGTCGAGGTCCGAGCGGAACTCGCGGTCCTCGTACCAGGTCTCGGGGCGGCCGCGGTCCAGGCCCTGGAACTCCCAGGCGAAGTCGAGGAGGTCCTTGGCGGCCTCGGACGGGATGGCCTGCTTGACGACGACGTAGCCGTACGTCTGCCAGTGGGCGAAGTCCTCTTCGGACAGGACCCTGAGCGGGCGCGTCTTCTTCAGGTCCCGCAGCTGCGTTTCGGCCAGGTACGTGTCGGCGTCCGCGCTGAAGTACGGGACGTCCGAGGGGGCTCGGTGGAGGTAGCGGTCACTCGCTGCCATGTGGTGCTCCAAGGTCGGGTTTCTTACTTCCGGCGGCAGGTCTCCACGCCGGGGTCGGCCGGGACCACTTCAGGTCCGCCGGGGCAGCGCGTGTCGCGCCCACCCTCTGTCGAACTTGCGTCCCACCAAAATGGACTAGACCAACTCCGGCTGTCAACAATTGAATTGGGCGCCTTTGTAGCCAAAAAGGCCATATTTACGCCCAGTTCACTCCCCCGTCACGTGATGCCCACGCAAAGATTTCGCCCTGGGCAACTGCCGCCCCACCGACGCTAGTTGGTCCAGACCATTGATCGGTACGGCCGCCAGGTACGACCGCTCGGACGCCGTCCATGTCCGCTCGGACACCGGGCATGGCCCGTACGGGTCAGGCCGAACGGGTAGATCGCACCGTCGGGCGACCCCTGTGACGCGCACGGGTGAACCCGCTCCGGGAATCCCGAACACGGAGCCGCATCGGTGGCTGGATGGCTGCCATGCCCTCCCCCACCCGGCACCGCCTGCGCGCCGCCACCGCCGCCGTCGCCCTCGCCCTCGCCCTCGCCGCGAGCTCCGCGCTCGCCACCGCCCTGCCCGCCCATGCGGGGCCGCTCCCCGCTCCCGAGAAGCCCAGGAAGGCGTACGAGGAGTACGTGGCCCTCGGCGACTCCTGGTCCGCGGACGTCGCCCTCCTGACCAACGTCTCCACCGAGCACACCCCGTACGCCTGCTTCCAGTCCACGTGGAACTACCCGAAGAAGGTCGCCCAGGCGCTCGGCGTGAAGACGCTCCGCGACGCCACGTGCGGCGCCGCGACGACCGAGGACTTCGACAAGGCCCAGGACATCAACCACCTGGGGCTGTTCCGGGGCACCAACCCGCGCCAGTTCGGCCGCCTCTCCCCCCGCACCGACCTGGTCACGATCGGCATCGGCGGCAACGACGCGGGCCTCGCCGGCGCCGCCGCCTCCTGCTTCAACCTGCTGCCGTCCCTGGAGCTGGCACCCGGCCTCGCCCTGCCCGCTCCCCTCGGCGGCCAGTGCAAGAAGGGCTGGGTCGACCGCGGCGTCGACCTGATGTCGCAGCGGATCGCCACCGTCGACGACAAGGTGTACGGGGCCCTGAAGCGCACCCACGCGCTCTCCCCCGACGCCACCGTCCTCGTCGTGGACTATCTCGCCGGGGTGCCCATCGACCGCGGCTGCTACCCGTACGTCCAGGTCAACGACGGCGACCTGATGTGGCTCGGCGAGAAGCTCAAGGAGATCAACGGAGCGCTGGCCGAGGCCGTGCGACGCGCCAAGGCCGACATCGAGGACTTCGACGTACGCCTGGTGGACACCTACAGCGGCAGCGTGGGGCACGACGTGTGCAAGCTGCCCGGCACCAAGTGGGTGGAGGGCTTCATCCCGCTGACCACCAACCCGCCCGGCCTCGCGGTCCCGCTGCACCCGAACGAGCTCGGCGCCGATCACCAGGCGGCGACGGTCCTCAAGACGCTCGGGAAGAACTAGCATCCGCATGCATTGACGCCTCACGGGGCTCGGTTCAGGGTGTTGCGCACCCTGAACCCACCTCCTGAGGAAAGGCTCCTCTCATGGCATCTCCCATGGCTCCTCCCACGGCTTCTCCCGTGCGAAGACGCGTCTTCGTCCGTGGACTGGCCGCCGTCGGCGCCGGATTGGCCCTGCCCCTCCCGCTCGCCGGCATCGCCACCGCCCGGCCGTCGTCCGCCGCCGGCTCCTGGCAGGAGGTCCCCGCGCCCGTCGGGCAGCCGGCCTCCCATCTGGTCTCCGTGGCCGCCGCCCGGCCCGACCTCGCGTGGGCCGTGGGCGAGCACAACCGCTACGGCGGCACCGACGGCACCCCCGTCTCCCTGAGCTGGAACGGCACCGCCTGGACCCGGGACGACCTGTCCCACCTCACCTACAAGGGCGCCTTACGTGCGGTCGCCGTCGACCCCGCGGGCTCCGCGGCCTGGGCCCTTGGCACCGACACCGCCGGGCACGACCAGCTCCTCGCGTGGGACGGCGCGACCTGGCGCGAGGCCGCTTTCCCCGGGCGCGGTGAGCCCGGGACCCGCCTCACGGATGTCGCGACGGGGCCCGACGGGGTGTTCTGGGTGTCGGGGCGGCACGGCGACCGGGCCGGGCTGCTGCGCGGTGGCGGCGGCACCTGGCGCTGGTGCAGGCCACTGCCGGACGCGGCCGCGCCGACGCCGTCCGGTGTCACGGTGACGCCCGGCGGCGAGGTGTGGGTGTTCGGCGACGTCATCGCCCGCTGGGACGGCGCCTGGACGGTGGTGCCGCGCGCGGTCGGCATCCGGGCCTCGGTGACGGGACTGCTGCCGGTCGCGCACGACGACATCTGGCTGACCGGCTTCGCCTACGGCGTGGGAGGCCCACCCGGCAAGCCGCCCGGCATCAGGCTCGAACACTGGGACGGCGCCCGGTGGATCAGCCCCGGGGCGCCGTTCGGCGTCGGCCTGTTGAGCGGCATCGTGGGAGACGACCGGGGCCGGCCGGACGTGATCTCCGGCTGGGACTTCTGGGACCAGAAACGCGCCCACTACCTGCGCTGGAACGGCACGACCTGGATCAGCGAGCGGGGCCCCGAGACCCCCGACGCCTACATGCCGGAGGCCATCACCCGGATTCCGGGGACGAACGGCTGCTGGTCGGTGGGCACGACCTCCTTCTCACCGTACCCACCGGCACACCTCCGCGTGGAGCGGTTCGGCTAGCCGCCGGTTCCGCTGGCCGCCGGTCCCACCCCGCGGCGCGACGCCGAAGTCGAACGCGACCGTTCCCGGGTCGACCGCCGTGACTCCGCCGTCGACGGTCAGCATGGACGTCGCCTACGCGGCGTCGGCGACGCCGTCGCGCAGCGCGGCGACCGCGACGACCGCGGTGACCGCGGTGACCGGGCCGCGGGTCTTCAACAGGTGCGGCAGCGCGGTGCGCAGCAGCAGGAAGGGCCCGGTGAGGTTGGTGCGCAGGACGGTCAGGACGGTGTCCCCGTCCTCGACGGAGATGTCGCCGACCGCGCCGCTGCGCCCGACCCGGCACTGAGCACGAGCCCCTCGACGCGGCCGTACACCTCGACGGCCGCGGCGACGAGTCCGGCGACCGCCTCGGGGTCGCCCGCGTCCGCGGGGTGGGCCAACGCCCCTGCCCCTTCGGCGAGTTCACGCAGCGGATCGGCGCGGCGGCCGGAGATCACCACGCGGTGACCTACGGCGCGCAGCTGCCGCGCGGTGGCGGCACCGATGCCGGTTCCGCCGCCCGTGACGATGACGACTCAGCTCTCCGTCAAGTCTGTTCAGCCTCCGAACGCGGTCGTGAGCGCAGGCCGCGATCATGCGGAGCGGCCTGCTCACGGCCGCGTTCGGAGGCCTGTCGGGCGGGTGCGGCTACTCGTCGATCGCCTCGCCGAACGCCGCGCCCGTGCCCGGTGCCCCCAGCGACGCGGCGCCGTAGGTCCAGGCGCCGGAACCGGTGATGCCGCCCGACCCGGCGGACAGGACCCACACCACGCCGTCCCCGGCGTTCTCACCGGGCGCGGCGGCGAGAAGCCCGAAGCGGCCGTCGCGGTTCGGGTCCGTGAGCCGTACCTGCGCGCCCCACTTGTCGCCCTTCTCGGGCACGCCGGGGATGTCCGCGGAGTCCTGGTCGAAGGACTTCGCGCCGGTCGCCGTCAGGCCGTACTCCCCGCCGCGCAGCACCCAGACGGCGCCCGCGTCGGCGACCGTGCCGATGTCCTCGCCCGGCGCGCCGATCGCGACGTCCGCGTAGCCGTCGCCGTTGGTGTCCGCGACGGACAGGTCCGCGCCCCAGCCGTCGCCGCGCTCGGCGGTGCCGGGCACGCCCGCGGAGTCCTGGGTCCACCACTTGGCCTCGTCGACGAGGCCGTCCGGGGTGCCGTAGCGCACGCCGACCAGGCCGCCGGTCATCGTCTCGCCGCCGTCGTCCGGGGACGCGGGCTCGCCGGTCACCAGGTCGTCGTAGCCGTCGTGGTTGATGTCCCCGGAGGCCGCCGCGGGGCCGCCGCGCAGGTCGCGCTTGTAGGAGAGTCCTTCGGCGCCGCCCGTGTAGAGCGTGGACCAGCCGTGGCCCGGCTCCTCGCCCACGGACACGCCGGACACGACGAGGTCGGCGTAGCCGTTGTCGTCGTAGTCGCCCGTGGTGAGCGACTTCGGCAGGATGTGGCGCTGCTCGGCGGCCGGGGAGAGCCGCTCGACGGCCTGCCGACGCAGCGGGGCGCGCTCGCCGGTCCGCTCCCCGGTTCGCTCGCCGGCCTGCGGAGCGGCCTCGTACGCGAAGAGCTCCAGGTCGTCGCGGCCGAGTACGGCGAGCAGGTCGCCCGGCGTCTCGTTGGTGAAGTGGGCTGCGGCGAGTCCCACGCCGAACTGCTCGCCCTTGGTGGGCTCCTGGGTCTGCAGCCAGTCGCTGGCCGATCCGGTGAGCCCCGTCTTGGAGCCCCACAGGATCGCGACGCCACCGGCGTCGATCGTGTCGCCGATGTCCTCGCCGGGGATGCCGACGATCGCGTCGTCGTAGCCGTCACCGTCGAGGTCACCGGTGGCGACGGCCTTGCCGAAGCCGTCGCCCGCCTCGGCGGCGCCCGCGACACCGGCCGTCGACTGGCTGAATCTGGCGACGTCGCTGGTGCCGATGCCCCTGGTGGATCCGTACTGGACGGTGACGAGTCCCGCGCCCTTCTTGCCGCTGACCGTCGCGCCGGGGGCGCCGACCAGGACGTCTTCGTATCCGTCGCCGTTGAAGTCGCTGTTGCGGTCGTCGGCATGGGTCCCCCCAGGGGTGCCGGCGTAGGCGGAGGGGGCGGCGACGATACCGGCCCCGGTCAGCAGGAGGAACGATGCCGCGGCGAGGGCGGCCGAACGGTTCTTGCGCACGAGCGGCTCCTGTGAAGGAAAGGTGGCCGGGCAGCGCGGGGGGTGTCCGGAAAGGGCCCGTTCCTTGTCCGGCGCCCTGTTCGACACAGGATGGGGCGCGAGGGTTGTACGGGGTTCACCGATCCATGCGTACAGGGTTCACCGACCGGTGCGTACGGACATCACCGATCGGTGCGGGAGCGCGAACTCGCAGGTGCCGGGCCTCACTTCCAGCCGTACGCGTACGCCGCGACCCAGGTGACCTCCAGCTGTGCGCTGCTGCCCGGCGCCGCGCCCGGACCCTCCAGGGCGCTCTCGTTCTGCAGGACCCAGGACAGCGGCTGGTCCGGCACGCCCCGCGTGTCGTGTCCCGTCTCGCGTCCGTCGACGAAGAAACGCACGTGGCCCGGGGTCCACTCGGTGGACACGGTGTGCCACCGCGTCCACTCGTCGGCGCCGCGGAACGAGCCCTGTTCGCCGCCGCCGCAGGGGTGGTGGAAGGCGCTGAGGGGCCCGGTCCACTCGCCTTCGGGGTGGTCCATCTCGCAGCCGCCGCCGTAGTGCAGCCAGGCCGACTTGTAGCCGGGCGCCTGCTCGGTCACCTTGATGCGGGCGCTGTACTTGCCGTACTTCATCTGCATGACGGCACGTGGTACAATCGCCGCGGCGTGGACGGGCCCTCCGTCGTCGGGACGCCACATGCGGATGCGCATGCGGCCGTCGCCGTTGGCCGCAGGGCCCACGCTCACGGTGTCCTCGGGGTGGTAGACGCCGACGACGTCGCGGTCGCGGTCGCCCGCCGTGTCGCGCCAACCGGTGGGGTACGCCCACCAGTTGTCGCGGTAGGCGCCGTCGAGTCCCGCGCAGTACGCGGCGGAGGTGTCCGTGTGGTGGTCGCAGTCGCTGAACGCGCCCAGCGGCACCCGGTCCCCGTTGAAGTCCTCGGCCAGGACCTGCCAGAACGGTCCGCAGTCCCCGCGCGGCAGATCGGCGCCGGCGTCCCGGCAGGCATCCGCCGACACCGGGGCTCCTCCTGCGCTGGGGATGCACAGCAGGGCGGCGAACAGCGCCGCCCCGAGCGTTCCGACCACGACCGGACGTCTGCGCCGCCGACCCGTCGCCGCGTGTGATCCCATCGCGCCGCCTCCGCTCCACGAGGACGCCCCACAGGATGGGGTCATCCTCGTGGAGCGCGCGGCGCCCCGCCAGGGGCCGGGGCCATCCGGCGCCCGTCGTGTCCGCTACAGCCTCGCGGCCAACAGCTCCTTGGTGTAGAGCTCTTGGGGATTGTCGAAGACGTCGTCCCGCGTGCCGGTCTCGACGATCTCGCCGTGACGCATCACCGCGATGCGGTCGCACAGATGGCGTACGACGGCGAGGTCGTGCGAGACGAACAGGAGCGAGAGCCCGAGCTCGTCCCGCAGGTCCATCAGGAGATTGAGGACCTGCGCCTGTACCGACACATCGAGGGCGGAGACCGGTTCGTCGGCGATGATCAGGCGCGGGCGGGGTGCAAGGGCCCGTGCGATGCCGATGCGCTGGCGCTGGCCGCCGGAGAACTCGTGCGGGTAGCGCGGCAGATGGGCGGTGTCCAGGCCGACCTGTTCGAGGAGCTCGGCGGCCCGTTCGCGGCGCTCCGCGCGGCTCATGTCCGTGTGCACCCGCAGGGGCGTGGTGACGATCTCCTCCACGGTCCGGCGCGGGTTGAGCGAGGCGTACGGGTCCTGGAAGACCAGCTGGACCTCGCGGCTGAGCGTGCGGCGCAGGGCGGTGTCCTCGGCGGCACGCGAGATGTCACGGCCGTCGAAACGGACGGTGCCGCCGGTCGGCTTCCGCAGCCCCGCGAGGACGCGGGCGGTGGTGGACTTCCCTGACCCGGACTCCCCGACGAGCCCGAGCGTCTCCCCCTCCGCGACGCTCAGGCTCACCCCCCGCACGGCGTGCGTACCGGGGCGCCGCCGCCCGAGCAGAGACCTCCCGGAGCCGAACTCGACGTGCAGGTCGGCCACTTCGGCGAGCGGCTCCACAGGCGCGCCGGTCGCGTGGGGTCCCACAGGCGCGCCGGTCACGCGGGATCCCGCAGCCGCACCGGTCACGCGGGGCCCGTCCGCCGCTCCCCACACCCGTGCGTTCGTACGGGCCTCCGGCTCCGGGTCGTCCACCGTCGGGAGGCGGGTGCCCGGCACCGTGTCCAGCGACGGGGCCGCGCCGATGAGGGCCCGGGTGTAGGGGTGCTCGGCCTCGGTGAGGAGTCGGTGCGTGGGTCCCGCCTCCACCACGTGGCCGTGGCGCATGACCAGCATGCGGTCGGTGGCGGCGGCGACCATGTCGACGTCGTGCGTCACCAGGACCACGGCGGTGCCGAACTCGCGCTGCAACTCCGCGAGGACGTCGAGGACTTGGCGCTGGACACGCGCGTCGAGCGCCGTGGTCGGCTCGTCGGCGATCAGCACGTCGGGGTGGTTGATCAGCGCCATGGCGATCATCACGCGCTGGCGCATCCCGCCGGAGAACTGGTGCGGGTAGTCACGGGCGCGGGCGGCCGCGATGCCGACCCGCTCCAGCATCTCCACGACCCTGGCCCGCACCTGGCCCCGGCCCGCCCCCCTGTGGTGCAGCCGGTACGCCTCGGCGAGCTGGTCGCCCACGGTGTGGAAGGGCGAGAGCGAGGCGAGGGCGTCCTGGAACACCATCGCGATGCGCCCGCCCCGCAGCGCCTTCAGCTCGGCCTCGCTCGCGCCGACGACAGCGGTGCCGCCGACCTCGACGGTGCCCCTGACGGTCGTACGCGCGGGATCGTGCAGCCCCATCGCGGCGAGCCCCACGGTGGACTTCCCCGATCCCGACTCCCCCACCAGGCCGAGGACTTCGCCCCGCGCCAGGTCGAAGGAGACGCCCTCGGCGGCGGTGACGGTACCGCGCGGCCCGGTGAAGGACACGGTCAGGTCGCGTACGTCCAGCACGACTTCCCGCCGCGTCGCGTCAAGGACGGCTTCTCGCTGCGTCATGCCAGCCTCACCCTCGGATCGAGCCAGGCCACGACCAGGTCGGCGACGGCCACGAACACCACCACGAAGAACGCGGCGATCAGTACGGTGCCGACGACCGTCGGCAGGTCGTTCTGGGTGACCGCGTCGACGGCGAGCTTGCCGACCCCGCTGAGCCCGAAGACCGTCTCGGTGATGAACGCGCCGCCGAGCAGCGCCCCGACCTCCAGTCCGAGGAGCTGCACGATCGGTGCGGCGGCCCCGCGCGCCGTGTACTTCAGATGGGTGCGCAGGACGCCGAGCCCCTTGCCGCGCGCGGTGCGCACGTACCCCTCGTGCATCACCTCGAGGAGCTGGGCGCGGGAGAGCCGGGCGAACACGGCCGCGTTGACGAACCCGAGCACCAGGCAGGGCAGCAGCAGCCCCGAGAGCCAGGCCGCAGGATCCTCGCCCGGCGGGGTGTAGCCGGGCAGCGGCAGCCAGCCCGTGGAGTACACGAGGAGGTACTGCAGCGCGTAGCCGAGGAAGTAGATCTGCACGCTGGCGCCGATCAGGGTGAAGCCGGACAGGAACCGGTCACCGAGGCTGCCCCGGCGCAGTGCGGAGACGAAGCCCGCCCCGATGCCCGCCACGAGGATGACGACGAGCGCGCCGCCGGCCAGCGACAGCGTGACCGGGAAGCGGCTCGTGATCGCGGAGAGCACCGGCTCGTGCAGCGTGTACGAGTAGCCGAGGCACGGCGCGCCGCAGGCGATGGCGCTGCCGTCGACGTCGGTGATGGTGCGGCCCGCGACCAGGCCGCGCAGATAGTCGGCGTACTGGGTGAGGATCGGCTGGTCCAGGCCCATGCTGTGGCGCACGGCCGCGATCTGCGTGGCGTCGCACTTGGGCCCGCAGGCGATCGTCGCCGGGTCGGACGGTGCCGCGTAGAAGAGGGCGAAGGCGGTGGCGGAGATGGCGAACAGCACCGCCACCGCCTGAAGGCCGCGCCTCGTCAGATAGGTGAGCATGGGTCAGGACTTCTTCAGGTACAGCCAGGCGGGGCTGATGGTGCCGTAGATGGGGTGGATGAAGGCACCGCCGACGTTCTCGCCACGGGCCTGCTGGACGCGCTGGTGCAGGAAGGGCACGAGCGGCACGTCCTTCATGATGATGTTCTTCTCCAGCGCGACGAGGGCCTTGGCCTTCTCCGTCGCGTCGCCGATCCTGGCGATGCGGTCGAGCTCCTTGTCGACGGCCGGGTTCTTGTAGCGCGGGTCGTTGTCGAGGCTGTCGCGGCGGCTGTCGAAGCGGTAGGGGACGCCGGTGGCCGGGGTCGGCCAGTCGACCGAGCTGCCGGACATCCACAGGTCGTACTTCGGGTCGGCGTTGCGCGCGACCTCGTTGGTGAACGCGGGCAGCGGCATCGGCTTGGTGACCAGGGTGATGCCCGCCTTGCCGAAGGCCTCGACGAGCACCTGCGCCATCCGGTCGTTGGCGGCGGTCGCCTCGTAGGCGTAACTCAGGCTCTTGACCGGCTTCTCGGCCTTGGCGAGGTGCTCCTTGGCCTTCTTGATGTCGCCGGTCGGCGCGACGGGATAGATGTCGTACTTCTCGTAGCCGACGATCGCCGGTGAGGAGTACGTGGTGGCGATGTCGCCCATGCGCGGGCCGCCGAGCGCCTGCCGCGCCTGCTGGCGCGGGAAGAGGTAGTGGATGGCCTTGCGGACCTCGGGGTCGGCGACCCGGTCGTTCCTGGCCACCAGGTGGTACGTGAAGGCGCCGCGCCGCCCGTCGACGACGAGGTCCTTCTTCTTCGGGTCGCGGGTGGCCTCGCCGTACAGCTCGGGCGGCAGTTCGTTCTTGGTGGTGACGGTGTTCGCGCCGTCGCCGCGCCCGTTGAGGATCTCCTGGGCGGTGTTGAGCTCCTTCTTCTCGAAGGTGAACTCGAACTTGTCGGCGTACTGGTGGCGGATCGGGTCGGTCTCCGCCTTCCAGTGCGGGTTCCGCTCCAGGGTCATGCTCTGGTTCTGCCGGTGCTCGACGATGCGGTACGGGCCGGTCGCGAAGGGCTTGAGGTCGTACTTCGCGCCGGTGTCCTTGTCCGGGCGCACGGGCGAGGAGGAGGACTGCGCCGCCATGAACGGCACGTCGGACTGCGGCTTCTTGAAGTGGAAGACGATGGTCTTGTCGTCCGGCGTCTCGATGCCCTTGAAGTCGCCGTCCTTCTTGGGTCCGCCGTAGACCTTGCGGGCCTGGGCGAGGTCCTGCTTGCCCGTGAGCCACTGCGGCCAGTAGGGCGGGCCGAGTTCGAAGCCGGGCGCGAAGGTGCGCTCGATGCCGTACTTGATGTGCTTCGAGGTGATCGGCTTGCCGTCCTCCCAGGCGATGCCGTCCTTGAGCCTGTACGTCCAGGTGCGGCTGCCGTCGGAGGGCTTGCCGGTGTCGGTGGCGAGGTCTCCGACCAACTTCGGCTTGCCGTCGACGACTTGGTACTGGGTCAGCTGGCGGCCCCACAGCAGCGAGGTGTTGTACGCCTCGCCCGCGTAGATCTTCTGCGGGTCCAGGTGCGAGTAGTCCCGGAGGTTGGCGACATGGACGGTGCCGCCGCTCTTCGCTCCCTCGACGGCGGGCGCCGGGCCCGCGCTGTCCTTGGCGGTGCCGATGCCCGCGGTGAGGTTCGCCTCCTCGCTCACCGACGGCGTGTCGTCGCCCTTCGCCCCGGCACCCGACGAGCACGAGCAGAGCACGAGCATGGCGGAGACGGCGGCGACGGCCGGCAGAGCTGCGCTGCGCGGGCTGATTCTGGGCATGACGAACTCCCTTGAAGGGGTGACGGGTTGACCTGAGAGAAATGAGCAGAAGACGGAGAGCGGGAGCTCTCAGCGGCGCGTACGAGGATCGAGCGCGTCCCGCACCGAGTCGCCGAGCAGATTGAAGGCGACGACGAAGACGAGGATCGTGACGCCGGGGAAGAACATGTACGTCGGGTCGTCGTAGAAGACCTCGGCCCCGCGGGCGATCATGCGCCCCCAGTCGGGGATCGGCTCGCTGATGCCCACGCCGAGGAAGGAGAGCGCGGCCTCGGCGGTGACGATGCCCGGCAGGGCGATGGTGATGTGCACCAGGACGGGCGCCCATACGTTGGGCAGCAGTTCGCGGAAGACGATGTGCCTGCGGCTCGCGCCCACGGCCCGCGCGGCGTCGACGAACTCCCGCTCCCGCAGGGAGCGGACGGTCGTACGCAGCATCATCGCGAGCGGCACCCAGCCGAAGGCGGCGAAGACGAGGACGAGCACGGTGAACTGCATCCACGCCGGTTCGTTCTCGCCGGGCGACACGAACCGCGTCTGGATGATCGGGCTCAGGGCGAGGAACAGCAGGAGGGTGGGGAAGGCGAGCAGGACGTTGCAGACGAAGGTGAAGGCCCGGTCGGCGAGCCCGCTCAGATAGCCGACGGTCACCCCGAGGACGACTCCGACGACGGCGATGAGCACGATCGACGCGAGGGCGACAAGGAGCGAGGTGCGTATCCCGTACAGCAATTGGGTCAGCACGTCACGGCCGAGGCCGGGCTCGATGCCGAACCAGAACTCGCCGGAGATCCCTCCGTTGGGCAGCACCGGAAGACCCTCCGCGCTGAGCAGCCCCGGCTCGTTCTGGCCGTAGTGCTCGGTGGGGTTCTTGCCGTAGAGGAGGGCGACCAGCGGCGCGCCGAGCGCGAGCACGGCGAAGAGGAGGACGACGCCCAGCGAGGCGAGGCCGAGCCGGTCCCTGCGGAACGCCTCGATGGCCACGGCGAACGGGCCACGTGGTTCCTGCGTCTGTAGGTCGGCCATGTGCTGCCGTGCTCCTGGTGCTCGTGCCCGCACCGGGTCACGGATGCGGGCCTTGAATTCGTTCCGGCGTCGCGGAAAGGGTGGTCCGCGCCTGGTTGCGGAGAATTACAACACCGCCGAAAGCGGCCCTGCCACATGCGCGGACGCCGTTCACGGCGAACGTGTTCGGTACGTTTCGGGAGCCTTTCGCGGGGACGGGAATTGTTCATGAAGCGGCAACAGCGGTCGGAATTGTTCATGACGAACCAGGACATATGAACCATCGCCCTGCACCCACTCGTTACCTTGTGAGCTCGCCCACACCCCTTCGCATGGCAGACAGCTGGCGCACACCACCAATGATTCGAAGCTCATGAGCGGGCACTGCCTTCTCAAGCCCTTGGCATCCCGCACATGTCAGAGATGCGCCCCCGATGGCCCAGTACTCATCCTTTGCAGTGCTCTTCCTATGAAGCGCGGATCGGTTCAAAGGCTTCGGGCGCCATTCGTGCGAGCCTCCTCCACGTCTCTTTGACCATGTGAGGAGCTGATGTGCACGTGACCTTCCCCTCCCTCGTCCATTCCGGGATGAGGTACCTCTGTCTCCTCGGCATGGTGGCCGGCTCCGGTCTGTCCGCCACCCCTGCCCTCGCGCACACCTCCCCGGGGCCGGGCCCGGCCCCCGCCAAACCCGCCAACTCTGCCGTTGCCTCTGCCCTCGCCAAGCCGCTGCCGGGCGGACTCGGCCCGTGCGTCCCGGGCAACTGCCCGAGCGGCGGCTATCCGCCGATCAACAACGGGTCGATCCAGTACCGCGACAACGCCATCAACGTGTACGTCGGCCAGGACTTCCTCGTCCGCGAGAAGGCCGCGGAGGCCGAGGGCCGCGTCGTCGTCCTCGGCGACTTCGACCAGGACAAGGCCGACGGCGTCAGCGGGATCTACAACGTGGGCGAGGCGGGCGTGGGCTCGCGGGTCACCCCTGATGAGGGGGCGGACTGGCTCACCACCGGGGGCGACGTCACCATCGCCACGGGCGAGCGGCTGCTCGCCGAGAAGGGCGTGGTGCGGCACGCCGGTACCGCGTCCGGCACGATCGTCAGCACCGTGACCCAGGACGACAACGCCGCCACCCCCTATGTCCCGCTGCGCGACCAGCTGACCGAGGCCAGCCAGTGCTACGCCCACCCGACGGGCGGCTCCAGCACGCGCCCGCCCACCGGCACGGCCGTCCACGCCGGCGGCGAGACCCTGTTCACCGGTGACGGCACGTCCAAGATCCAGGTCTTCAACGTGGACTTCGACCTGATGGGCGGCTCCGGCGGCCAGGAGGGCATCCGCTTCGAGAACATCCCCGACGACGCCACGGTCCTGGTCAACATCCTCGGCACCAACCGCACCATCAACACCTACAGCGGCACCATCGACGACAGCAGCCAGCTCAACAAGATGCGCAGCCGGCTGCTGTGGAACTTCCCCGACGCCACGTCAGTCGAGATCAAGGGGACGGGCCAGTTCCAGGGCAGCGTCCTGATCGGCAACCAGGGCTCGATGGCCACGGTCAGCGTGCCCGGCATGAACGGCCGCTTCTTCACGACCGGTTCGCTCACCCACACCAGCGCGTCGGGGGGCGGCGGCGGTCAGGAGTTCCACAACTACCCCTTCGAGGGGGACCTGCCCGACTGTGCCATCGCGCCCACCGAGGGCGAGGTCAAGGTCGTCAAGACCGACGAGGACGGCGGCAAGCCGCTCGCGGGCGCCGAATTCGAGCTGTGGCAGGAGACCAACGGCGTCGACGGCCTGCAGACCGACGGCGACGATCCGGACACGAAGATCGGCAGCCCCTGCACCACCGACACCCCCGGCGAGTGCGTCCAGACCGTGCCCCTCGGCACGTACTACTGGCGCGAGACCAAGGCCCCGAACGGCTACGACCTGCCCGACCCCGCGGTCTTCGGCCCCCTTGAGCTGACCGAGGCCAACGCCGACAAGGGCGTCTCGGTCACCGCCACCAACAAGAAGAAGCCGGTCGTCGTCAAGGGCGACGTCACCGTCGTCAAGAAGGACAAGGACACCGGAGCCCCGCTGCCCGGCGCCGTCTTCCAGCTGTGGCACGAGACCAACGGCGTCGACGGCCTCCAGCAGGACGGAGCCGACCCCGACACCGCCACCGGCGCACCCTGCACGACGACCGCCACGGGCGTCTGCCGCAAGAACGTCGAGACCGGCACCTACTACTGGGTCGAGACCAAAGCCCCCAACGGCTACGACCTGCCCGACCCCGCGGTCTTCGGCCCCCTTGAGCTGACCGAGGCCAACGCCGACAAGGGCGTCTCGGTCACCGCCACCAACAAGAAGAAGCCGGTCGTCGTCAAGGGCGACGTCACCGTCGTCAAGAAGGACAAGGACACCGGAGCCCCGCTGCCCGGCGCCGTCTTCCAGCTGTGGCACGAGACCAACGGCGTCGACGGCCTCCAGCAGGACGGAGCCGACCCCGACACCGCCACCGGCACGCCCTGCACGACGACCGCCACCGGTGTGTGCCGCAAGAACGTCGGCATCGGCACGTACTACTGGGTCGAGACCAAGGCCCCCAACGGCTACGACCTGCCCCTGCAACCGGTCTTCGGCCCCCTCGTCCTGACCGCGGCGAACGCCTCGAAGGGCGTCTCTGTCGAGGCGCGCAACACGATGCAGCGCCACCCGGGCGTCACAGGTGAACTCACGGTCGACAAGCGGGACAAGAAGACGGGCAAGCCGTTGTCCGGTGCCGTCTTCCAGCTGTGGTGGGACAACAACGGCACGCCGGGCCTCCAGACGTCCGGCGCCCGTCGCGACACCCTTGTCGACCCGGGCTGCGCCACGGACGGCCGGGGCCGGTGCGAGTTCCGCGACCTGAAGCTCGGCTCGTACTACCTCAAGGAGACGGCTGTTCCCGACGGTTACGTCCTGCCGAAGAACACCGTGAGCGGCCCGCACAAGGTCACCGCGGGCAACGCGGCCAAGGGCGTCACGGTGAAGCTCACCAACCAGCGCGGCGGAGGCAAGAAGGGCAAGTAAACGCCCCACCGCTCCACTCCGGGCACGGTCGGCGTCAGCCGCCCGTGCCCGGCTTCGTTCCCCAGATGTAGAGGCGGTCGCCCTTCTTCAACAGGGCGTAGAGCCGCTTGGCGTCCCCCACGGCCAGGTTGACGCATCCGCCGGAGCCGGAGGAGAACAGGTCGTGGCGGGTGCCGTGGAGGGCCTGACCGCCGTTGAAGAACTGCGCGTACGGCATGGGGACGTTGTAGATCGTGGAGAAGTGATCACGGTTCTTCCAGTAGATCCGCTGCCAGCCGCGCCGGGTCTCCAGACCGTCCCTGCCCGTGCGGATCGGCACGGGGTCGAAGACGAGCCTGCGGCCCTTTTGCACCCACAGGATCTGCCGGGTCAGGTCCACGCAGGTGACCCGGTAGGACTTCACGGGGCAGCCGCGCCTGGCCCCGGGGTCGCGCCGGACGCGGTCGGCGACGACCAGTCGGTAGGTGCGCAGGGAGGCCCTGCCGTCCGCGGGCTGGATCCGCAGCCGCTGCTGCAGCCGCCGGATCGCGACGCAGTCGGCGGCGGACTGCCGGCCGTCGACCGGGAGGCGCAGTTCGCGCTCCAGCTCGCGTTGGTAGGGGGCGGTACCCGCCCTGCACGGTGGTTCGGCGGTTCCGGCCGGTTCGGGGGCCGCCATCGCCTGCGACGACGGAACGGCCAGGGACAGGGCGGCGATCGACGGGATGAGCCAGCGCATCGCCCCAGCTTCGCCGCTGGGCACCGCGGCACCCGGCGACACGGCCCGACAATCCCACGATCGGTCCATGCGCGAGCCCCCGCGGCTGTCTCGCAACCCTGTTGCAACGTGCCGAGGCGAAGGATCGGCGCATGGACCGCCATGAGACGAACATGGACCGCCTCGAGACGAACGCCGACACCGCGCGCGTGGAGCTGACCCCCGCCGCCGCCGAACTCGTACGGCGGCTTCGCCGGGCGCACGGGCCGCTCATGTTCCACCAGTCCGGCGGCTGCTGCGACGGCAGCGCGCCCATGTGCTATCCGGACGGCGAGTTCCGCACCGGCGACTCCGACGTGTGCCTCGCCTCGCTGACGGTCGAGGGGGTGGCGGAGCCCGTCGCGTTCTGGATGTCGAAGAGCCAGTACGCGGTGTGGAGCCACACCCGGCTGATCGTGGACGTCGTGCCGGGGCGGGGCAGCGGCTTCTCCCTGGAGGCACCCGAAGGCGTACGTTTCCTCATCCGTTCCCGGGTGGTCGGAACATAGCCACCACACCCTGGTGAACTCCCCTGGCCGCTGGGACAGTTGGGTGGCCAAGCCGACCCCAGGGGGGATCTGTGACACGGCACGAGCAACGCAGTGGACGGTTCGGACGGTTCAGAGCGGCCTGCACGCTCGTCACCGCGCTCGGCACGCTGGCCGGTGCCGCTCTTGTGGGAGCGGTGCCGGCCAGCGGCGCTGTCGGGGACGCCGAGCGGTCGGCGGTCACCGAGATCGCGCCCGGCGTGGAGTACCGCTACTTCGACATACCCGCGTCGCGCGGCACGGCCCGCGCCCACGTCCTCGACGTGGACCTGCGTGACCCGCGCACGAGTGTGGACCTGCTGTATCCCGGCAAGGTCGCGGCACGCGCCCCCGTCTCCGCGCTCGCGGACGGGGCCGGTGCCGTCGGCGGGATCAACGGCGACTTCTTCAACATCACCGAGACCCAGCATCCCGGCGTCGAGGCGACCGGCGCGGCCGTCGGCCCGGCGATAGCGAGCGGTCACGCGCTCAAGGCCGCCGTTCCCGACGGTCAGCGCTTCGGGCCCGCGATGCCGCCGGGCGTGACCACGCGGGCGGTCCTCGGCGTCGGCTACGACCGCAGGGCGCGCCTGGACGACATCGCCCTGGACGGGCAGATACGCACCCGGGACTCCCGGCTTCCGCTGGGCGGCCTCAACCAGTACGCGCTGCCGGTGGGTTCCGTCGGCGCGTTCACCGACGACTGGGGTTCCGTCTCACGGGTGCGCGCGACCTGCGGCACGGACACCAACCGGGGCGCGCCGTGCAGCACGGACACCGCCGAGGTGACGGTCCGCCACGGGCACGTCGTGGCGATGGCCGACACGCCCGGCAGCGGTCCGATAGCCCGCGACACCACGGTCCTGGTCGGCCGCGAGGCGGGCGCGCAGGAGCTGCGGAAGCTGTCGCCGGGTGACCGGGTGCAGGTCAGGCACCGTCTGGTGGCGGCCGATTCACGCATACCGTTCCGCTTCGCGCTCGGTGGCTACCCCGTGCTGCGGGGCGGCGTTCCGCTGCCCGGACTCGATCCCACCGTCGCGGCGGTGCGGACCGCGGCCGGGATATCCGACGACGGCCGCCGCCTGCTGCTGCTCTCGCTCGACGGCTCCCCGGAGTTCCGGACGGGCCTGACGATCGCCGAAGTCGCCGAGACGCTCCGGGGGTTGGGCGCCAGGGACGGCTTCAGCCTGGACGGCGGCGGATCGTCGACCCTGGTCTCCGCCACGGCCACGCTGGTGGCGCGGGCGCCGGGAGCCGATGCCGTGACCGTGCGCAACAACCCCAGTGGCGGGGCGGAGCGCCCGGTGCCGAACGGCATCGGCGTGTTCTCCTGGACGTAGGACCCGCTCACTCCGTGTCGCGCACCGCCACGAGTCCGTTGAAGACGCCCACATAGGCCGTCCCGTCGGGCCCCAGCGTCACGGGCGCCCAGTTGTTGTCGTACGCGATGCCCGTACCGGCGAGCCGCTTCCACAAGGTGTCGCCGGTACGGAAGTCGACCGCCGTGAGGTACCAGGCGTCGATGCCGAGGCTGTTGGGCTCCTTCGTGTAGAAGTACAACAGGCCGCCCGCGGTGGAGAGTTTGGGCACGGTCGACGGGGCGCGCTCGTCGCTCTCCCACGCCGTGTCGCAGCCGCTGCCGTCCTCGCGTACGTCGATCCTGCTGACGCCGCCGACGACGGTGCGGCCGAAGGTGAGCGAGGTGATGTTCTCGTAGCCGTAGTTGTTCTCGACGACGATACTGTCGCCCCAGGTGATCAGGGAGTTGTCGGTGGTGGACGCGCCGGAGCCGAAGACGGGGACCTTGCACACGAGGCGCTTGTCGTCCGGCACGTCGGCGCCGCGCCGGTAGACGAGGACGTTCATGCGGTCGTCGGCGTTGTCGGTGATCGCCACGTACGCGTCGCGCTCACCGAAGAGGTCGGGAGTGGTGCCCGAACCCTGGTTCACCGAACCGGGTTTGGTGCCGGTGCCGCGGTCGTAGGTCTGGCGCCAGACGGCCTTCGGGGTGCCGTCCGCCGCGGCCTCGAAGCTGTAGAGGGCATGGTCGGAGACGATCGACACACCGTCCTCGGCGACGGAGAACGAGTTCTGGATCTCCTCGCCCTCCAGCCTGATGGAGCGGATGTCACCGGACTTCGGGTCGACGGTGCCGATGCGGCCCTGCCGGGTCACCCACCAGATGCGCCCCTCCCAGTCAGGCATCACGGAGGTGACCGGGTCGCACTCGCCGCTCGGATGGAGGTTGGTCCAGCTCATGCAGTCGTGCGGGACGTGCGCGGTCAGGTCCCACTCCTTGTCGACGACGAAGCGCCAACTGCCGTCCGCCGCCTGCTCGTGGGCGAGCCGGACGATGTGCTGGCGGGAGTCGGCGAGGACGAGCCGGTCCTTGTTGTCCAGGTACGAATAGGCGCCGCCCGACGTGTCCTTGAAGATCTTGGAGAAGTCGAGGCGCGTGATGGCCTCGACGGTCGAGGGGCGCTGCGGCAGCTTGTACTCGGCGAGCGTGTCGAGGCTCTTCGGGTCGAGCAGCTTGACCAGGAAGCCCGTGAAGGTGCCGCACACGGTGACGATGCGGCCGTCGCGGTCGAAGGTGACCGTGGCGCACTCGCCGCCGAGCGCCGCCATCTTCTCGCTGTCGACCGCGGGCTTCTTCCCGAGCGGTCCGCTCCAGGGGTACGTGCCGCTGCCCGCGGCGTCGGCGTGCATGCCGCTGCGGCCGTTGGCGGCGAGGAAGGGGTGCTGGGGCGGCGGAGTGCCGGGCAGCGGTCGGGCATCGGCGGGCGCGCCCTCGTAGCTGTCGACGAGCCGGTGGCCGGGGGCCTTGGGGATGTCGTCGGCGTACGCGGGGCCCGCGAGGGACACCGTCAGGGCCACGGCGGTGGCACAGGTGAGGCGGCGCAGTCTGCTGGACATGCGCCGAAGCTAGGGCCGCCCTCTTGAAGTGTCCATGAAATGGCGTCAGTTGTTCACGAAGCCGCAAAGAACGATCACGGCCGGGTCCCGGCGGGCGCAACGGTCACGGCTGGAGCCCGCTGACGATGTCGGCGGTGGCGCTCAGGCCGTCGCGGATGGTGGGCGCCACGCTCGTGCTCGCCAGATGGAAGCCCAGCAGCGCGCAGACCACGGCATGGGAGGTCTTCAGCGCTCCGTTGCGCAGGAACACCACTGCAAGAATCAGGAGCAGCAGCACCACAGAGATCGAAACGGCCATGGGAAGTACCTCCTCCGCCACGCGACACCGCGGCTTTCGGCCGTCAGTGTGGCGTGGCGGAGGGCGCGTCCGGGCGTCAGACCTGTGCTCCGAACGGGTTCTGTGCACGCGGGCGTTGATCGGCGGACATCACCTGTCGTGGGCGTCGAGGAAGGCCTCGAGCCCGGCGAGGTCGTCGGTGTTGAGATGGTCGACGCCGGCGGCGAGGAGCTCGCCCCAGACCGCGTCACGCTGGGGGCCCGGCAGATCGGGCGTCGCCCAGAACCGGACCCGCTGCCCGCGCTTGTGGGCGCGCGAGACGATGCCGCGCAGCTTCTCGCGCTCGGCCGCCGGGATCGGACCCGTGCCCTGCCAGCTGAAGTTGAGGGACCAGTTGTCGCTGATCAGCGGGATGAGCGAGGCGGGCGCCGCGGTGCCGAGGTCGGCGAGACGCCCGTCGTAGAAGGCGTGCCGCACCCGCTGCGCCTCCATCGGGGCACGGGCCGCGCGGTCACCGGAGACGACAGCGGTGACGGCGCCGCGGCGCACCTTCCCGTAGGCGTACGACGTGAACAGATGCCGGAAGGGCCGCAGATGACGATGCAGCTCGGCGTACGTCGACGCGCCCTCGGTCTTGATGTCGACGAGCAACTGGAAGGGGATGCGGTGGTAACCGCGGTACACGGACCCGTGGTTGGCGCGTATCCGCGCGGCCAACGGCTCCAGATAGAGCGACTCAAGGGTACGGCTGGGGTCGAGGTCCACCGGATCGTGAGCGACCAGGAGTTGCCCGTCGACGAGGAAGATGTCGGCCTCGACGCTGCCGAACCGATGGTCGAGCGCGTCGAAGAGGGGCCGGGGGTGTTCGTAGTCGTTGTGGGCATGGGCGCGGATCAACGGCTTGGGGTGGTGCCCGCGCCCACTCGCATGCGCATAGGCGGGCATCGCGACGCTGCCGGCGAGAGCGGCACCGAGGGTGGTGAGGGCTCTGCGACGGGTGGTGTGAACCATGTCTGCCTCCCGGAAGGACGAGTACGGCCACAAGGCCGAGCACGACGACGGACGGAACCTCAGTGAGTATGAGGCCCCACCCATGCCAAGAAACCCACCCGGTCCAGGAGTTGGCGCTATCGACGCCCGGCGTTCACGCCCGGCCCGCGAACACCTCCGGATTGGCGCAGTGGGCCAGTGGTTCGTTGCGGAGGTAGCGGGCCACCTCGGCTGCGACGATTCGGGATGCCTTGTGTGCCACCTCCTGGCTGGCGCCCGCGATGTGGGGGGTCATGACGATGCCGGGGGTGCGCAGGAGACGGGAGTCGGTGGGGACTGGCTCCTGGGGGTAGACGTCGAAGGCGGCGCCCGCGAGTCGGCCCGCGTCCAGGGCGTCGCAGACCGCTTCGTAGTCCAGGAGGGCGCCGCGGGCGCAGTTGACGAGGACGGAGCCGCGGGGCATCCGGGCGATCTGGGCGGCGCCGATCATGTTCTTCGTCTCGTCCGTCACGCGTGCGTGCAGGGAGACGATGCGGGAGCGGGTGAGCAGTTCGTCCAGGGAGACCTGTTCGGCGATGCCGGTGAGCAACTCCGGCTTGACGTAGGGGTCGTGGACCAGGATGTTCGCGCCCATGGCCAGCAGGACCTTCGCGACGCGGCTGCCGATCGCGCCGTAGCCGATGAGGCCTACGGTGGCGCCCTCGATCTCGATGCCGCAGTTGTCGTAGTCGTAGTAATCGCCGCGCCAGACGCCCGCGCGCAGGTCGGTGTGCGTGTCGCCGACGCCGCGGGCCGCGGCGAGGAGCAGCGTGAGGGTGTGCTCGGCCGTGGCGACGGCGTTGCGTCCGGGGGCGTAGCAGACGGCGACGCCGTGCCGCGTGGCCGCCTCCAGGTTGGCGTTGACGGGACCGCCCCGGCTGATGCACATCAGCTTCAGGTCGGGGCAGTTGGCGAGAATCCGCTCGGTGAGGGGCGCCATCTGCGTGACGCAGACCTCGACGCCCTGGAGGGCCTCGATGAGCTCGTCCTCGGTACCGGAGGCTTCGATGACCTCGCCGACGGGCCCGAAGGGGGTGTGCGGCCAGGGCAGGGTGAGCTCGCGCACGTCGACGGCGTCCGCGGTGGCTGCGCGGACCTCTTCGGTGAGCAGGCGCGGGAGGACGAAGTGGTCGCCTGCGGCGAGGACGGTGGTGCTCATGAGGGTTCTTCCTTTTGTGGGTCGGGTCAGGCGGCGGGTACGGGCGCGACCGCGGCCGGCGCGTTCAGGCGCAGCAGCGACATCCGGCCCTCGCGCAGCCGCAGTTCGGTCAGGGCGCCGTTGTGGAGCGCGGGGAAGACCCGCCGGTAGTCGGCGAGCGGAATGCCCAACTCGCGGCAGAGGAGCAGGCGTACGAGGGTGGAGTGGGCGACCACGAGGACGCGGCCGTCGGGGAAGGCGTCGGCGAGGTCGACGAGGGCCGCGCTCGCCCGCTCGGCCGCCGCCCGCGGGTCCTCACCACCCGGCAGATGGTGGGCGACCGGGTCGCGCAGGAACGCGGCGAGTTCCTCGGGGAACCGTTCGCTCATCTCGTCCCTGGTCAGCCCCTCGCCACGGCCGAAGTCGATCTCCAGAAGCCGTTCGTCGACCCGTGGGACCAGGCCGAGCGCCTCCGCCGCGGGCTGCGCGGTGAGGCGTGCGCGGGTCAGCGGGGAGCTGACCACGGCGTCGATCCGCTCCCCCGCGGCCCAGGCGCCGAGCGCGGCGGCCTGCAGCAGGCCGCGCGAGGTGAGGTCCACGTCGGTGCGCCCCGCGTAGCGGTTGCCGTCGTGCCAGACGGTCTCCCCATGGCGTACGAGGATGAAGTCGGTCACTGGCCTGCCCTTTCGTGGTGATGAGTGCCGGGAGCTTCGTGGTGATGAGTGCCGGGAACTTCGTGGTGATGAGCGCCGCGAGCGCTGCCTGCGCGCTCCCTCGCGTGCGCGGCGACGGTCCCGTCCAGCCAGCCCCGTTCGACCAGCGCGTCGACAAAGGCGAGATAGACGGGCGTCCAGCGGGCCGTGCGCGCCGGGTCGGGGAAGATCTCCTCGCCGATGCGGACCATCGCGGCCGCGGCGTCCTGGACGGAGACCCCGCCGGAGGTGGCGGCGAGGACCGCCATGCCGATGGCGCCCTCGGCCTGTTCGGGGAGCCACACGGAACGGCCGAGCACGTCGGCACGGAGCCTGCTCCAGTAGCGGTTGCGGGCGCCGCCTCCGGTGAGGGTGAGCGGCCCGTCGACGGGGGCGCCGATCAGATCGAGGTAGTCGAAGCAGAGCCGCTCGACACACGCGACGCCCAGGAGGTGCGCGTGGAAGCGTTCGGCTTCGTCCACGGGCTCGCCGAGGACGAAGGGCCGTGCGTCCGAGGCACGGAAGGGGAAGCGCTCGCCGCCGGTGGAGACCAAGGGGTACGCCACCGCGTCGGAGTCGGACTCGGCCGCGAGGACGGTGAGTTCATCGAGGTCGGCGCCGGGGAACTCACGGGTGACGACGCCCGCGCCGCTGCTGGAGGCGCCGCCCGGCAGCCAGCTGTCGCCGGGGCCGCGGTGACAGTAGACGACGCCGCCCGGGTCGCGCACCAGGTGCGGGCTCATGCCCTTGAAGACGAGGGTGGTGCCGAGCACCGAGTTCCAGGCGCCCGGTGTGAGGGCGCCCGCGCCGATCTGCGCGGCGCAGCCGTCGGTCATGCCCGCGACGATCGCGGTGCCCTCGGGGATGCCGGTCGCCTCGGCGGCGTCCGCGCAGACCGTGCCGAGGACGCTTCCGGGGCGTACGACCTCGGGCAACAGGGCGTCGGGGACACCGAGTTCGGCGTATTCCTTCAGCGGCCAGCGCTCCTCGGTGAGGTGGTACCCGCTCTTCAGGGCGTGGCTGGCGTCGCTCGGCACCTGGTGCCCGGCGAGCCGCCAGGTGATCAGGTCGGGCTGGTGCAGGAGGCGGACCCCCGTGCCGGCCGCCGCGGGCTCGTGCTCCAGGAGCCAGAGCAGCTTGGGCAGCGCCCAGGACGGCTGCATGGTGCGGTAGCCGAGCTCCTGCCAGACGTCCGCGCCCGCCGCGTTGGCGCGCGCGGCCTGCTCGGCGGCGCGCCCGTCGTCGTACATGAGGCCGGGCGTCAGCGGTGTGCCGGACGCGTCGGCGAGGAGGATCGTGCCGGAGGTGCCGTCGATCGCGAGACCACGGACCCGTCCGGCGTCGATGCCGGACAGTGCCTCGCGACAGGCCTCGGCGAGTGCGTCCCACCACTGCGCCGGGTCCTGCTCGTGACGATTGCCCTCGCGGCGGCTGGTGAGCGGGCGGGACGCGGCGGCGAGCACCTGTCCCGTGGAGTCGACGGCGACGCAGCGGGCGCTCTGGGTGCCGAGGTCCAGGCCGAGCCAGACGGCGTCCGTGGGCAGTTGCTCAGGCACGGGGATCTCCTTGTTCATGCGCCGTACGAGGGTCGTGGGTCGTACGAGGGTCGTGGGTCGTACAAGGTTCACGTGCCGTACGAGGTCCCGGGACGGGACCACGGGCGGGGCCGGGGAAAGGGGCGGAGGCGGCCGCGCTCCAGCCCGCGTCGCGCGCCAGGCCCCGCCAGCTCAGGAACGACTCGTACAGTCCCGCGTAGTACGCGGACCGCTCCGGGTCGGGCTCCCAAGTGGTCCGCATCCGCACGTACTTGGCGGCGGCGCTGTGCATGCTGGACTCGGCGCCGCTGAGCACGAGGCCGGTGAGGAAGGCCCCCTTGGCGCCGAGCTCGGTGTCGCCGGAGCGGGCCGTGGGGACGCCGGTCGCGTCCGCGATGAGCGCGCACCACTCGGCGCTGTTGGCACCGCCGCCGCACAGCCGCAGCTCCGTGACCGCGGTGCGCGAGGCGACGAGCGAGTCGCGCAGGACGAGGGAGAGTCCGTCGAGGACGGCGCGGGCCAGGTCGGCCCGGGTGTGCTCCAGGGAGAGCCCCCAGAACGAGCCGCGGGCGCGCGGGTCGAGGAAGGGCGCCCGCTCGCCGGCGGGCGAGAGATAGGGCAGGAACATCAGTCCGCGGGCGCCCGGTTCGGACGTGAAGGCCAACTCGGCGAGCTCCGGCGGCCCTTCGAGGTGGAGGGTACGGGCGACCCAGCCCAGGACCTCGGCGCCGTTCAGGGTGGGGAAGGCGCGCAGGATCCGCTCGCGGCCGCGGTAGGCGATGTTGATGCCGGACGGCTCGCCGCTGGTGTCGACGTCCTTGCGGACGATCTCGGTGCAGAGGGTGGTGCCGAGGATGCCGCACGCCTGGCCCGGGTTGACGACGCCCGCGCCGCGCGCGGTGGAGGCGATGTCGTACGGCGCCATCACGACGGGAAGCCCCGCGGGCAGGCCGAGTTGGGCGGCCGCCTCGGAGGTGATCTCGCTGATGCGCTCCTGCTCGCCGAGGACCTTCGGAAGGAGGCGGGCGCAGGAGCTGAGGCCGAACAAGTCGACGATCCCGGGGTCGTAGTCGCCCGTGGCGTGGTCGAGGAAGGGCGCGGAGGCGTCGGACTCGTCGGTGGCGGTGACGCCGGTCAGGCGCAGGAACAGCCAGCCCGCGGCGGTCAGCGAGGCGGCCGAGCGGGCCAGGCGCCGCGGGTCGTGCGAGCCGAGCCAGCTGAAGATCGCGTTGGGCATGCCGCTGCAGGTGAGGGAGCCGTTGCGGCGGAAGGCCTCTTCAAGGACGCCCTCGCGCTCCCAGCGGGTGAGGATGTCCCCCGCGCGCCCGTCGGACCACAGGATCGCGGGCCCGGTGGGGCGCCCCGCGGCGTCGACGAGCCAGGCCCCGTCGCCCTGCGCGGTGAACGTCACCAGCCAGACGGGGTCGGTGACGTCGGACAGGGCGTTGCGGACGGTGTAGACGACGGCGTGCCACACGGTGTCCATGTCCTGCTCGGCCCAGCCCGGGTGGCGGCGGTCCACCTCGGTGGCGAGCCGCGAGACGGCGAGTTCGTTGCCCTGGTCGTCGAAGACGACCGACTTGATCATCGTGGTGCCGACGTCGATGGCGAGTACGGACATGGTCACAGTCCCTTCGGGGCGGGCGCGGCGACGAGTCCGTCACCGGCGGCGGGGGCGGGAAGCGGCTGTGGCAGGCGTACCGCGGAGTCGGCCGCGGGGGTAGACGACCCGGAAGCGGCATCGGGGGCAGTGGTCCTCAGGAAGAGCGTGAGCAGCGCGCTGATCGCGTGGAACCCGGCGAAGATCCACACCACACCGCCCACCCCCAGCGGCCCGAGGAAGAGACCGACGACGAGGGGTCCTACGAACGTGGAGGCACCGGCGCCCAGATTCAGGGCGGCCATGGCCTGGCCCTTGTGGGTGGGCGCGATGGCGGTCATCAGCGCGGAGAGCGGGACGTACCCGGAGAGGGTCGCGCCGTAGAGGACCGCGACCAGCACGCACAGGGCGTACTGCGAACCGACCGCGGACGGGACGTAGTACAGGACGAGGGTGGAGAGCGTGCAGCCCACGCCGCCGAACCAGGCGACGGTGGTGCGCCAGCCGACCTTGTCGCCGACCATCCCGAAGAGGAGGTTCGTGACGATGTTGGTGGCGAACATCAGGGCGAGCAGCCGCAGCCACTGCGCGTCGGAGAGCCCGATCTCCTTGACGAACCAGGTGGGGAGCATGACCAGGAAGCCGAACTGCGACGCGGTGTTGAGCATCCGCACCACCGCGCCCGCGCCCACCCTGGGGTTGCGGCAGAGGATCGTCAGACTGCCGACGAGCCCCGCCATCGGGCTCTCCCCCGCCGGAGCGAGGCGCCCGGACCCGGTGGGCTCCCGGATCAGGAGGAGCGGTACGAGCCCTCCGACGACGACCACGCCGAGCGCGGCCCACAGCGTGCCGAGCTCCCCGATGTGCGGGATGAGGAGGCTGGCGGTGAGCGAGCCGAGCGTGGGGAGTCCGGCGGAGAACGCCGACCAGAACCACCCCATGGCGCTGCCCATCTGCCGCTGCGGCGCGACCGCCGCGATCCACACCAGGAAGGCGTACGCGAAGAGCGGGAAGGCGAGGCCGCGCAGTCCGTAGCCGAGGAGCAGCAGCGGGTACGCCTCGCTGGGGATCGCCACGGTCAGGAAGAACACATGCGTGACGGCGAAGGCGACGAGACCGAGCCACATCACGCGGCGCGGCCCCCACAGGTCGGAGAGCGCCCCGGCGAACCAGGCGGCGACGGCGCCGGTGACGCCGTAGACGGTGAAGACCATCGCGACGTCGGAGGCCGGGATGCCGAGGCCCTCCAGGTACGGCGAGAGATAGCCGGCCTCGACGCCGACGCCGGTCATGAAGATCAGGAGCCCCAGGTATCCCCAGGAGAGGGCGGGCGGAATGCCGAGTCGTGTGAAGACGGAACTCGGGGTGTTCGTCATTGAAGCTCCCCTGCGGCAATGGCGGCGACGAGTGCTGGCAGGAACGAGCTAACAGCTGGCTGAAAATCCACGTCAATCACTTGCCGACATCTCCCGTGACAAGGGACTTCCGCCGTGTGAGAAGGACTTGGGTCCCCCGGCTCCCAGCAGCGCGGCGGCCCGCCGACCACCCGGACGTCCTGTGAAATCCATGAGATCATCACTCGGAGACTTCACATGGTGCGGCAGGCGGAGCACGGTGCGGCAGGCGGAGCACGGTGCGGCGGCGGGCGGGAAGAGGAGCGCGGCATGGCGACGGCGGACCGGGCGGACGTGCGCGGGGCGCGGCGCGTGCGCATCCGCGAGGCAGTGGTCGCAGGCGGCTTCGTGCGCGCCGCGGACCTCGCCGACGAGTTCGGCGTCAGCTTGATGACGATCCACCGCGACCTGGACTTCCTGCAGACACAGGGCTGGCTGCGCAAGGTGCGCGGCGGGGCGACGGGCCTGCCGTCCGCGCAGTTCCACGGCAGCGTGGCCGAGCGCATGTCGACCATGGCGCAGACGAAGCAGCAGCTCGCGCGGGCCGCGGCGCGGGAGCTGGTGCCGGGGCAGACGGTCCTGCTCGACGACAGCACGACGTGTCTGCACCTGACGCGGCTCCTGACCGAGCGCACGCCGCTGACGGTGATCACCAATTCGCTGCCCGCGATCACGGCGCTCGCCAAGGAGCCCGGCGTCTCACTGATCGCGCTCGGCGGCAGCTACTTCCCCGCGTACGACGCCTTCATGGGCCTGCACACGGCCGACAGCGTCGAGGCGTTCCGCGCGGACGTCCTGTTCATGTCGACGACCGCGGTGACGCGCGGTCGCTGCTATCACACGTCACCGGAGACGGTGCAGGTCAAGCGGGCGATGATGGCAGCGGCGACGCGCCGGATCCTGCTGGCCGACCACACGAAGTTCACCCGCGACGGCCTGTACGCGCTGGCACCGCTGTCGGACTTCGATCTGCTGGTGGTGGACGACGGGCTGGGACAGGAAGAAATCAGGGAGATCCGCACGGGCGGTACAGAAGTGCGGGTCGTGCCACGCCTCTGAGGGGCAGCACCCCGTAAGGGGCGCGGGGAACTGCGCGACAAGCCACATCGAACGCGCACCCCGAAGCAGGCGGGCCGCGGCACCCCCTACCCGGACAGTGCCTCCCACCGAACAGTCCGATCACACCACCGCTCAAGCAACACGCGGTCATGCCCGACAGCCAACAGCCCCGCCCCGGACTCCGCCCGGTACTCCTCCACGGCGTGGACCAACGCCGCCGTCGTCGACGCGTCCAGCATCGCCGTCATCTCGTCACAGATGAGCCACCGCGGCCGCAGCACCAACGCCCGCGCCAGGCAGGCCCGCTGCAGCTGACCATCGCTGACCTCGTGCGGGCGGCGGCCCAGCAGGTCGGCGCCGAGCCCGACGACGGGCGTCAACTCCGCCACGCGCGCGGCGACTTCGGAGGCCCGCCCCACCGCCCGCAACGGCTCCGCGATCAGGTCCGTGAGCGTGAGGCGCGGATCGGCGGACAGCCGCGGCTGCTGGAAGACGACGCCGAAGGCGGTCCGCTGCTCGCGCGGCGCGCGGTGACGCCAGCCCTTGGCGGCCGCCCCGTCGATGACGACCTGCCCGGCGTCGGGCCGGTGCAGAAGCGCAGCGACCCGCGCCAGCGTCGACTTGCCGCAACCGCTGGGGCCGAGCAGCCCGACCGACTCGCCCGGGGCGACGGACAGGTCGACGTCCCGCACGACGGGGGCACGGCGGTCGTATCCGGCGGTGATGGCGCGCAGTTCAAGCACGGGGCGCCTCCAGCACGTCCGCGTGGGGATGGTGGCAGGCGGCCCCGCCGCTGAGCGCGGGCACGGCCGCGCACGCCTCGTCGGCGCGTTCGCAGCGCGCCGCGAACGCGCACCCCTCGGGCAGCGCGGACAGCTCGGGCGGCATGCCTGGGACGGGCGTGAAGGCGCGCTCGGGCAGGGCGTTCAGGAGCCCTCGGGCGTAGGGGTGCCGGGGGCCGGGAGTACCGAAGAACTCGGCGGCGTCGGCGAGTTCGACGACGCGGCTCGCGTACATCACGGCGACGCGGTCGGCGATCCGCTCCGCGGCGGCCAGATCGTGGGTGATCATCAGCAGCGCGCGGTCCTCGCCGACGTGCCGGCGCAGTTCGTCGACGGTGCGGTCCACGAGGTCGCGGTCGAGTCCCGTGGTCGGCTCGTCGGCGAGCAGCAGCGGGGCGTCGCCGATGAGGGCGAGGGCGGTGGCGGCGCGCTGGGCGAGGCCGCCGGACAGCTCGTGCGGGTAGCGGTCGAGGTGCCCGGTGGGGAAGGCGGCGCGCTCGGCGGCCTCGACGGCCGCGGCCCGCAGCTTCGGCCTGCGGACGCCCGCGAGCTCGCGCAGGGTCTCCTCCAGCTGGGAGCGCACGGTCCGTACCGGCGTCAGGTGCGCTGCGGGACTCTGCGGTACGAGGCCCACGCGCCGCCCCCGCACGGTGCGGGCAAGGGTCCGCTCGTCGGCGGTCAGGAGGTCGACGCGGTCCGTGCTGCCGGTGCCGGCGAGGAGCGCCGACCCGGCGGTCTCCGCGTTCCGGGGAAGCAGGCCGAGCAGCGCGGAGGCCAGCACGGACTTGCCGCAGCCGCTCTCGCCGACCAGGGCGAGGCACTCGCCCGCCGCGAGGTCGAAGGTGGCGTCGGTGACGGCCGAGACGTGCTTGCCGCCGCGCATGCGGAACCGTACGGAAAGGCCCTGAACGGAAAGGACGGGAACCGTCACAGCATGAGCTCCGATCGGCGCCGCGGATTGATCCGTTCCCGCCAGGCGCCCGCGAGGCCGGCGATCGCCAGCGTGGGCACGATGATGAACAGGCCGGGGAACAGCGTCGGCCACCAGTCGCCCGCGAGCAGCGAGCCGCGCGCGCTCTGCACGAGCGTGCCCAGGCTCGCCTGGTGGGTGGGCAGACCGAGGCCGAGGAAGGACAGCGCGGACTCGTGCCAGATGGCGTGCGGCACCATCAGGACGGCGGCGAGCCCTGCCTGCGGCAGGACGCCGGGCAGCAGGTGCCGCACCGCCACGCGCAGCCGCGAGGCGCCGCCGGAGATCGCCGCGTCGACGTAGGGGCGCGAGCGCAGGGAGAGGACCTCGGCGCGCACGATGCGGGCGGTGGACAGCCAGTGCGTGAGCGCCACGGAGACGACGACCGGCCACACCCCGGGGCGGAACATCGCGACGATGAAGATGCCCAGGAGCAGGTGCGGCACGGACGAGAAGACGTCCACGAGCCGCATCACGACCCGGTCCACCCAGCCCCCGGAGGCGGCCGCGAGGGCGCCCACGGCCGTGCCGATCACCGTGGCGACGACCGCCGCGACGACCCCCACGAGCAGCGAGACCCGCAGCCCGTAGACACAGCGCAGCAGCAGATCACGGCCGACGTCGTCGGTGCCGAAGAGGTGCTCCCAGGACGGCGGCTGGAGCTTGGCGGCCAGGTCGACGGCCTGTTCGTCCAGGTTCACCAACGGCGGCACGACGAGGACGGCGAGGACGACCGCGGCGACGATCACCGCGGAGGAACGCACCCGCCACGCGCGCGTGGAGCGACGTGCGCCGCCTTGGGCGCGCCATGCGAGGCCGGCCGCATCGGCTTTCTCAGCCTTCTCAGCCTTCTCAGCCTTCTCGGCCTTCTCAGCCTTCTCAGCCGTCTCGGCCATCTCAGCCATCGAAACCCACCCTCGGATCGGCGAGGCCGTACAGGAGGTCGGCCACGAGGTTGCCCAGGAGGACCGCGACCGTGGCGAGCGCGGTCAGCGCGGCAAGCAGCGGGAAGTCCACGGACGTCGCGGCCTGCACGGTGGCCGCCGCGATGCCGGGCCAGCTGAAGACGGTCTCGACCAGCAGCGCCCCGGTGATCAGCTCGGGCACGCGCGAGCCGACGAGCGTGAGCACGGGCAGCATGCCGGAGCGCAGGGCGTGCCCGAGCAGGACGGTCCGTTCTGCGAGGCCACGCGCGCGTGCGCCGCGCACGGGGTCGTCACCGAGCGCGTCCCCGACGCCCTGGCGTACGTACAGCACGAACCAGGGAAGCTGCGAGATCGCGAGCACGCCCGCGGGCAGCACCAGATGGCTCGCGACCTGTCCGGCCGTCACGGTCGAGCTCGCGGTGTCGGTGAGGCCGCCCGAGGGCAGCACGCCGAGCTTCAGCGCGAACAGCCACACGGCGAGCAGGCCGAGCCAGAAGGGCGGCGCCGCTTCGAGCGTGTACGCGAGGGACGTCACGACGCGGTCGAGCCACCCGCCCGGGCGGCGCGCGGCGAGCACGCCGAGCGCGGTGCCGAGCAGGATCGCGACGACGAACGCGGTCGCGGCAAGCAGCACCGACCAGCCGATGCGCTCGCCGATGGCGTCGGCGACGGGCTGGCGCAGGGTGCTGGAGTTCCCGAGGTCACCGGTGAGGGCCGAGGTGAGCCAGTCCCACCACTGCCCGGCCAGCGGCTTGTCGACGCCGAGGTTGGCGCGCAGCTGGTCGAGGTTCTCCTGCGACGCGGTGAGCCCCGCCGTGCCCGCGTAGGCCTTGACGGGGTCGAAGGGCGAGGCCGCGGCGACGGCGAAGACGCCGAAGGTGACGACCAGCATGACGGGGACGGCGAACAGGGCCCGCCGGCCCACGAGCCGTGCCATCGGCCCCCAGGGAAGGCGGCACGCCGCCGCCTTCCCCGAGGACTTCGGTATCGCCGTCGTCACTTCTTCGGCTGCCAGTCCTCGACGTTCCACCAGGGGCCGGAGGCGAGGCCGTGGTCGTGCGGCTCGACCTGCGTGGACAGGTCGCCGAAGCGCTTGTCGACGACGTAGAGGTGGTCGATGTGCGTGAGGAAGGTGTAGCCGGGGTCCTTCACGAGCTCGCGCTGGATGGTGTCGTACGCCTTCTGGCGCTCGGCCCGGTCACCGCTCTTGCGGGCGTCCTCCAGGGCCTTGTCGACCTTGGCGTTGTCGTAGTGCGCCATGTTGTTGAAGCCGTCACCGGCGAGCGAGGACTTCAGGAGCGTGTACTGGTCGAAGTCCGGGTCGGCCGGGGAGCCGCCGCCAGCGAGGACCGCGTCCTTGGGCATGCGGGGCTCGATGACCTCCCACGTGCCGGACTGCACCTCGACCTTGATGCCGAGCTTCTTGGCGTCGGAGGCGTAGGCGAGGGCGTGGTCCTGGCGGAGCTTGTCGCCGGAGAGGTACCAGAGCGGGAACTTCGCCTGGACGCCGTCCTTCTCACGGATGCCGTCCTTGCCCGGCTTCCACCCCGCGTCGTCGAGGATCTTCTTGGCCTTGCCGGCGTCGAACTTGCGCTCGGTGCCCTTGGTGAACCAGGGGCTGTCGGTCGGGACGGGCCCGTAGGCCTCCTTGCCCGCGCCCTCCAGGATCGAGTCGACCATGGCCTTGCGGTCCACGCCGATGTCGAGGGCACGGCGGATGCCGGTGTCGCCCGTGACCTTGTTGCCGGAGGGCAGCGTCACCACGCGGTAGTCGAAGGTCTTGGCGGCGTAGGTCTTCTTGTTGCCGTCGTCCTTGTACTTCCTGGCGAGGTTGGGCGGCAGGATGGCGCCGTCGAGCTCACCGGCGTCGAGCCGGGTGGAGCGGACGTCGTCGTCCTTCATGATCGCCATCGTGAAGTTCTTGACCTTCGGTGCGCCGCCCCAGTAGTCGGGGTTGGCCTTGAAGATCAGCTTCTCGCCCTTGGACCACTTCACGAGCTCGTACGGGCCCGTGCCGACCGGCTTGGTGCTGAAGTCGCCGGTGTTCACGTCCTGCTTGCCCGCGATGTGCTCGGGCGCGATCGGCAGAACGGTGCGCTCGGCGAACGGCGCGTACGGGTACTTCAGGTGGAAGACGACGGCGTCCTCGCCCTTGGCCTCGACGCTCTTGAGGGCGTCGAGCTCGGTCTTCGAGGCGTTGTTGGTCTTCTTGTCGAGGATCGTCTCGTACGTGAAGACGACGTCCTTGGCCGAGAAGGGCTTCCCGTCGCTGAACTTGACGCCCTTGCGGAGCTTGTACGTGTAGGTCTTGCCGTCGTCGGCGACCTCGGGCAGCTCGGCGGCGAGCGCGGGCTTGAGCTTCATGTCGGCGTCGTGCGTGAGCAGCCCGTCGAAGATCTTCGAGTTGCCGTCCTTGCCGTAGCCGAGGAGAGGGCTGAGGGTCTCGGGCTCGTACGCGATGCCGACGACCGCCGAGTCCTTCGCGCCACCCGTGCCGCCGCCGTCACCCGGCGCCGAGCAGGCGGAGGCCGCGACCGCTATCGCGGCCGCCGTCGCCAGCGCGCCTGTGCCCCGTATCGATCGGGCCCTCATGCTCCACACCCCTACCGAAGATCATCTGCTGTTGCGAACGGTTCGCAATTATGCCTTACGTAAGGAAGGGGTAAAACGCGCAGCCCGCACGCGGTACGTGCGGGCTGCATCAAAAAGGGGACCGACCGCTCGGGGCAAGGAGACCCGGCCGCTCGGGGCAAGGGGACCCGGCCGCTCAGGGCGCCCTGAGGTCGACGAGATCGGCCAGTGCCTCGCGGTGCCGACCTGCCGTGCCGCAGCCGATCGAGTCGGCCTTGGCGCGCTTCAGGCAGAGGTGCACGGGGTGCTCCCAGGTCATGCCGATGCCGCCGTGCAGCTGCAGCGCCTCCTCGGCGGCGCGCACCGCGACGGGCGAGGCATAGGCCTGCGCGAGGGCGGTCGCGACGTCGGCGTCCTGGCTCCCTGAGGCGAGGGCGTCGGCCGCGTTCCTGGCGGCGGCGCGGGTGTTGACGACCTCCAGCCAGAGCTGGGCGAGCCGGTGCTTGAGCGCCTGGAAGGAGCCGACGGGCCTGTTGAACTGGTGCCGCTCCTTCGTGTAGCGGACGGTCTCCGTCAAGCACCAGTCGGCGAGGCCGAGTTGCTCGGAGGCCAGCAGCGCGGCACCGGCGCGCAGCCCGCGCCGCACGGCCGCGTCGGCGTTCCGGGTGAGCGCACGCGCGTGTGCCGCGTCGAAGGTGGCCGTGGCGAGCGGCCGGGTGAGGTCCAGGGAGGTCTGCGGCGTGACGGTGACGCCGTCCTGGTCCGTGTCGACCGCGTAGAGCGCGCCGTCAGCCGGGACGAGCAGCACATCGGCGCAGGACGCGTCCGCGATGCCGGTCAACTCGCCGTGCAGGGCGCCGCCTTCATGGCGTACGGATACGAACGGGGCACCGGGCGCGGCCGCGAAGCCGACCGCGAGCGCGCCGACGGTACGCCCGCACGCCATGGCGCCGAGCAGCTCGGCGGCCTCGGCCGCCGGGCTCCCCTCGGCCGCCCCGCCGCCCTCGCCCTCCACGCACGCGAGCAGCGCCTCCGTGGCGACGACGGCACTGGTGAGGTAGGGCACGGGCGCCACGGCCCGGCCCAACTCCTCCAGGACGACGGCCGCTTCGCGGTGCGTGGCGCCCTGGCCGCCGAGCTCCTCGGGCACCAGGAGACCCGCGAGGCCCATGCCGTCGCCGAGGGCCTTCCACAGCTCGCGGTCGTGCGGCCGGCCGGTCTCGACGCGCGCGAGGACGGCGGTGGCGTCGCAGCGGTCGGCGAGCAGGCCGCGCACGGCCGAGCGCAGCGCCTCTTCCTCTTCGGAGTAGAGCAGGTCACTCATCGCGCGAGGTCCTTCCAGGCGACGTCCTTGTCGGTGCGCGGCTCGGCGGGCAGGCCAAGGACGCGCTCGGCGACGATGTTCAGCAGGACCTCACTCGTCCCGCCCTCGATGCTGTTGCCCTTGGACCGCAGATAGCGGTAGCCGGCGTCGCGTCCCACGAAGTCGACCAGTTCGGGCCGCCGCATCGTCCAGTCCTCGTACAACAGACCTTCCTCGCCCAGGAGTTCCACCTCCAGGCCGCTGATCTCCTGGTTGAGGCGGGCGAAGCCGAGCTTCATGCCGGAGCCCTCCGGACCCGGCTGGCCCGCGACGAGCTGCTGGCGCAGCCGCTCCCCGGTGAGCCGCGCGACCTCGGCCTCCACCCAGAGCTTCACCAGGCGCTGGTGGAGGTCGTGTGTGCGCAGCTCGGGGCGTTCGCGCCAGGTCGCGGCGACCGGGCCGATCATGCCGCCCTCGCGCGGGATGCGCATGCCGCCGATGGAGACGCGCTCGTTCATGAGGGTGGTCTGCGCGACCTTCCAGCCGTCGCCGACCGCGCCGAGGCGGTGCGCGTCGGGGATGCGTACGTCGGTGAGGAAGACCTCGTTGAACTCGGCCTCGCCGGTGATCTGGCGCAGCGGCCGCACCTCGACGCCCGGGTCGGTCATGTCGCACACGAAGTACGTGATGCCGCGGTGCTTGGGCTGCTCCGGGTCGGTGCGAGCGATGAGGATGGCCCAGCGGGCGTTGTGGGCGCTGGAGGTCCACACCTTCTGCCCGTTGACGATCCAGCCGTCGCCGTCCCGTACGGCGCGCGTGCCGAGCGCCGCGAGGTCGGAGCCCGCCCCCGGCTCGCTGAAGAGCTGGCACCACACCTCCTCGCCGATCCACAGCGGGCGCAGGAAGCGGCGCTTCTGCTCCTCGGTGCCGAAGCCGAGGACGGTCGGCGCGGCCATGCCGAGGCCGATGCCGATGCGGCGGGGATCGTTGTCGGGCGCGCCCGCGGCCTCCAGCTCGGCGTCCACGACGGCCTGCAGGGAGCGCGGCGCCCCGAGCCCGCCGAGGCCCTCGGGGTAGTGCACCCAGGCGAGCCCGGCGTCGAAGCGGGCCTTGAGGAAGTCCGTGCGGTCCGTGCTCGCGGGCGGGTGCGCGGCGAGGAACTCCTGGGTGCGGCTGCGCAGTTCGGCGGCGTCCGTCATGCGGCACCCCCGTGCGGAAGGACCGCCACGCGGCCGGTCGTGACGCCGTCCGCGACGCGCTGCACGGCGGCCGCGGCCTCGCCCATCGCCACCCGCTCGCTCACCAGCGGCTTGATGGCACCCTTGGCGGCGAGCTCGGTCAGGGCCTCGTGGCAACGCAGGACGGCCTGCGGGTCCTTGGTGTTGTACAGGCCCCAATGCAGGCCCACGATCGAGTAGTTCTTCACCAGGGCGTGGTTGAGCGCGGGCGAGGGGATCGCGCCGCTGGCGAAGCCGACGACGACGATGCGGCCCTCGAAGGCCACGCACTTCGCGGACTTGGCGTACGCGTCGCCACCCACGGGGTCGTAGATCACGTCGGCACCGCGGCCGCCGGTGGCTTCCTTGACGGCCGCGATCACGTCGTCCGTGCGCCGGTCCAGGACGACGTCGCAGCCGAGCCGGCGCGCGGCCTCCGCCTTGTCCTGGCCGCCGACGACACCGATGACCTTGGCTCCTGCCGCCTTGCCGAGCTGGACGGCCGCGCTGCCGACGCCGCCCGCGGCCGCGTGCACCAGGAGGGTCTCGCCCGCTTGGAGGTGCGCGCGGCGGTGCAGGGCGAACCAGCCGGTCTGGTAGCCGATGTGCAGCGCGGCGGCCTCCGCGTCGTCCAGCGCGTCGGGGGCGGGCAGCAGGGCGGCGGCGTCCGCGACGGCGTACTCGGCGAAACCGCCGTACGGCAGCGCGGGGTTGGCGATCACGCGCCGGCCGTCCTCGGTCTCGCCGCAGATCTCCACGCCGGGGGTGAACGGCAGCGGAGGCCTGACCTGGTACTGGCCGCGGCAGAGCAGAGCGTCCGGGAAGTTGATGTTCGCGGCGCGGACCAACAGCCGGACCTGCCCCTCGCCGGGCTCGGGGCGGTCCACCTCCGCGAGGCGCATCACCTCGCCCGGCTCGCCGTTCTCGTGCACTTGCCATGCCTGCATGCGGGGCCTCCACGGGGCTGTCGTAGACCGTGCTCGACCGCATACTAAGCGGTCGCTTGCCCCCAGGGGAACAGTGCGGAAAAGGTCAGTCCGCGCTCCCCTTGCCGCCCCTCTTCGCGGGGCGCGCCCGGACATGCATCCGCTCGCCCTGCGGCCCGAACAGGCTGATGAACTCAGCGCCTCCCTCGCTCGTCGTCCCGAACCAGTGCGGCACGCGGGTGTCGAACTCGGCGGCCTCGCCGGGGCCGAGCACCACGTCGTGGTCACCGAGGATCAGACGCAGCTTTCCCGACAGCACGTACAGCCACTCGTACCCCTCGTGTGTCTGCGGGTCCGGGACCGCCGCCGTGCGGGCGGGCTCGACCACCTTGTACGCCTGGAGGCCGCCGGGCTGGCGGGTCAGGGGCAGCATGGTGCGGCCGTGCCGGACGATCGGCTTGGCCCGGACCCGCGGGTCGCCCACGGGCGGGGCGCCGACCAGCTCGTCCAGCGGGACCTGGTGGGCGCGGGCGATCGGCAGCAGCAGTTCGAGGCTGGGCTTGCGGTGACCCGACTCCAGGCGGGACAGGGTGCTGACCGAGATGCCGGTGGCGGCGGACAGACCCGCGAGGGTGGCGCCGCGCTCCTTGCGGATGCGGCGCAGCCGGGGGCCGACCTCGGTGAGGACCTGATCCATCGCTTCCGGCGCTTCCGTCTCTTCGCTCATGCCTCCACTATGACTCAGTTCTTGCAATATCGGCAAACAGACTTGTCAATCATGCACCTGGGGGGTCATGGTCCGAAGGAAGGTGGTCACCGTGACCCGGATGTGACCCGGATCGAGAGCCAGAGGGAGAGCGCGATGAGGGAGAGAGCGATGAGGAAGCGGAGCACGACGGGGAACCAGGCGTACGACGTGGTGGTCGTCGGAGGCGGCACGGCGGGGCTGAGCGCGGCCCTCGTGCTCGGCCGGTCCCGGCGGCGGGTCCTGGTGGTCGACGCGGGCGAGCCGCGCAACGCGCCCGCGGCGCACATGCAGGGCTACCTGTCGCGGGACGGCATGCCGCCCGCCGAGTTCCTCGCCGAGGGACGACGGGAGCTGGAGCGCTACGGGGTCGAGGTCGTGCGCGACCGCGTGACGGCGCTGTCCCCGGACGGCGAAGGGGAGTTCGAGGTCGGGCTCGCGGACGGCGGGGCGGTGCGCGCGCGGCGGGTCGTCGTGGCGACGGGAGTCGTGGACGAGCTGCCCGACGTGCCGGGGCTCGCCGAGCGCTGGGGCCGCGACGTGCTGCACTGCCCGTACTGCCACGGCTGGGAGGTACGGGACGAGGCGTTCGGCGTGCTCGCCCCCGAGCCCTTCAGCAGCCACCAGGCGCTGCTCGTCACCCAGTGGTCCACGGACGTGACGCTGTTCCTGGACACCGTGCGGGAGCTGCCCGACGCGGAGTGGGAACGCCTCGCGGCGGCCGGGGTCCAGGTGGTGGAGGGCGAGGTCGCGGGCCTGGAGGTCGAGGGCGACCGCCTGACGGGCGTACGACTGGCGGACGGCAGGGTCTTGCCCCGCTCGGTGCTGTTCGTCGCATCGAAGCCGGTTCCGCGGGAGGACCTCCTGGGCACGCTCGGCGTGGAGTTCAGGGACACGCCGTTCGGTGCGTACCCGGTGGTGGACGAGACGTTCCGCACCACGGTCCCGGGCGTCTGGGCGGTGGGCAACGCCGCGGGCCCGATGGAGCAAGTGATCAACGCGGCGAGCGCCGGCTACCGGGCGGGCACGGTGATCAACGCCGAGCTCCTGATGTCGGACATCGAAGCGGAGGCGGCCCGGCGGCGGGCGGGCGTGTTCACACCGGAGACGGAGGCGGCGGTGGCAAGGGCGTGCACGGCTTGACGGCCTGAGCGCCCCCGCGAGGGACGCGGGGAGCTGCGCGACCAGCCACGGACCACCCACAGCCGACACACGCCCCCGCCGACCGTCAAAAGGCGTCGCCCTTGACCAACGCATGCAGATGCTGGTCATGCCATCCATCCCCGTGCAACAACGCCCCCCGCATCGTGCCCTCAAGCCCGTACCCGGCCTTGGCCGCCACCCGGCAGGACGCCGGATTGGCCACGGAGTGGCACAGCCGCAGCCGGTGCAGGCCGAGGTCGTCGAAGGCCCAGCCGCTGACCCGCCGCACTGCCTCCACGACGACACCGCCGCCGCGCGCAGCCGGAAGCAGCCAGTACACGATCTCCGCGCTGCCGCCCGCGAGGTCGATGTCGCCCCACCCGATGAGCCCGATCGCCTCGCCGCCCTCCGGCCGGGCGACCGCCCAGACCGCGCCCGTCTCGGCCCGCCAGCGCTCGTGCATGCGCTCGATCCTCCTGGCCGCCTCCTCCCGCGACTCCACGGGCAGGAGGTTCCACCGGCTGATCCCGGGGTCCCGCCCCGCGGACGCCAGCGCGTCGGCGTCGGCGTCGTCCAGTCGCCAGGGACGGAGTTCGAGTCCGCGGGGAAGGTCGAGCACGGGCTGCGCGACACCGGCCATGCGACCTGCGGGAACGACCGGCGGTACGGGCAAGTTGGCGATCATCGCCGCATGCTGCCACAGCCGTCGGGCGTACGGAATCGGATATCGGGCATGGAGGTTTCGCCCCGTACGCGGTATCGATGCGCGCATGACGGACGACGAAGCGCCGCGATCCTGCGCACCCGGCCGCGCCCTGCCCGGTCTGCCCGCCCCTCCCCCGCCCGGCGCGAGCGCGCTGCCGCCCGGCACGTACGACGGGACGGTCGTCCTCGTCACCGGCGGCGGCACGGGCCTCGGCAGGGCCGTCGCCGCGGAGTTCGCGCGGCTCGGCGCCGACCTGGTGATCGCGAGCCGCAAGGAGGACCAGCTCGAGGCGGCTCGGGACGAACTGACGGCGCTGGGCGGGCGGGTGACCGCCGCGGTCTGCGACATCCGTGACGCCGAGCGCGTCGCCGAGGTCTTCGACGCGACGCAGGAGGCGTACGGCCTGCCCGATGTCCTGGTGAACAACGCCGCCGCCAACTTCCCCGTCCCCACGGAGGACATGTCGCCGAACGCCTGGCGCTCGGTCGTGGACATCACGCTCACCGGCACGTTCCTGATGACGCGCGAGTTCGGCCGCCGCCACCTGGCCGCGGGCACCCCGGGTTCGGTCATCGACGTCGGCGCGTCGTACGCCTGGACGGGCGGCCCCGGATTCGCCCACAGCGCGGCGGCCAAGGCGGGCGTCAAGAGCCTGGTCGAGACCCTCGCCGTGGAATGGGGGCCGTACGGAATCCAGGTCAACGGCCTCGTGCCGGGCCTGATGCCGCACGACGACATGACCGCGGACATCCGCGGCAACCTCGACCGGGCCGGGGACACGGCCGCCCGCCAGCCCGCACTCCGCGTCGGCCTGCCCCGTGAACTGGGCTGGGCGGCCACGTTCCTGGCCTCCCCGTACGCCCGCTTCATCACGGGCCACACCTTGGTGGTGGACGGTGCGAACTGGCAGCGGCGCGCCGTGGTGAGCCCGCCGGTGACGACGGTGCGCGAGCAGCTGGGGAGGGGCGAGTTCACACCCTGAGCCGCCCCCCCCCCCCCGGATCCCGCACCGTGAGCCCCCCGGCCCGCTCTCACTTCCCCTCGAACGAAGCCGCCCGCCCCGCCGCCTTCGCCCCGTACCCCTCCCGCGAGTCCTCCGACGTGAGCGTGATCGCCGCGTTCATGGCCACGCGGTCGAGCGCCCCCGCCATCCCCGCGTCGGCGTACGCGTCGATCCCGCGCTTGACGCCCTGCACGGCCAGCGGCGCGTTCGCCGCGATCTCGGCGGCCAGCGCATGCGCCGTCTTCGCCAAGTCGCCGCCCGGGACGACCTGTTGGAGCAGGCGCAGCCGCTCGGCCGTGGCGGCGTCGATCCGGCGCCCCGTGAACGCGAGCAGCTTCGCCCAGCCGGCGCCGGCCTCGCGGGCGATGCGCAGATCGCCGCCCGCGTCCACGGCGACGCCGAGCTGCGCCTCGGGCAGCGCGAACACCGCGTCGTCCGCCGCGATCCGCACGTCCGCCATCAGGGCCAGTTCGAAGCCGAACCCCAGGCAGTACCCCTGCACGGCCGCGACGACCGGCTGCGGCAACTCGGCGAAGACGCGGAAGCGCTCGTGGACCCAGCGCATCGCCTCGTAGTAGTTGCGGGCACGCTCGGCGCCGGAGCGGCCCGTGATCGCGCCGCCCGGCGCCGTGATGTCGATGCCCGCGCAGAACGCCCGGCCCTCGGCCCGCAGCAGCACCGCCCTGATCGAGTCGTCGAAGCGGATCCGGTCGGCGAAGAGGCCCAACTGCCGGGTGGATTCCCAGCTCCACGCGTTCAGCTTGCGCGGGCGACAGAGGGTGAGGACGCCGAGCCCGTCCTCGACGTCGAGGCGAAGACGCTCCTCGCCCTCCGGGATGTCCCTGCCGATGGTGTCGATCATGCGCGCTCCCCTGCACCGACGGACCTGATGGCCCGTCAGACTAAGGGTGCGGACTCACGGACAGAAGACGCCTGCCGACCATCGGCACACGACGCCTACCGGCTGAAGACCTCGAACCCCACCGCGGGCTTCCCGCCGAAGCGCGGGGCCAGCGCCTGCGCGTTGCCGGTGAGGAACGTACGGCAGTACTTCTCGGGCTCCTCGTCCGTCAACGCCTCGATGTAACTGCGGTGTTCGAGGAGCGAGGCCACCGAGCGGTCGAGGCCCGCCGACGCGTCCGCGGCGTGCGTGGGCGTCGACGAACCGGCGACGGCGACCCACCGCACGCCGTTCCAGGGCTCAAGGCCCTGCTCCTCGATCAGCTCGGGGAAGATCCAGCGGTTGCCCGCGTCGGCAGCGGCGTCCAGCGTGGCGCGGCCGACCGCGACATGGTCGGGGGTGTTCCAGGCGACGCCGCCCCAGGTGTCGCGGTGGTTGAGCGTGATGACGAGCTCGGGGCGGTGACTGCGGATCGCGGCGGCGATGTCGCGGCGCAGCGCGATGCCGTACTCGATCACGCCGTCCTTGTGGTCGAGGAACTCGACGGTGTCCACGCCGACGACGGCCGCGCTGGCCCGCTGCTCCCGCTCGCGCAGCGGCCCGCAGGTGGCGGGGTCGATCGTGTCGATGCCCGCCTCGCCGCGGGTCGCCAGGAGGTAGGCGACCTCGCGGCCGCCGTCCGTCCAGGACGCGATGGCCGCCGCGCACCCGTACTCCAGGTCGTCCGGGTGGGCGACGACGGCGAGCGCGCGCCGCCAGTCGTCGGGCATGGGCGCGAGCTGGTCGGCGGGCGCGGCTGTGCTCTGCGGCTCGGTCATGATCCCCACCCTATCGCCGGGGCGCGACAACGAGTTGGGCCGACCGAAGGCCTCGTCGCTCAGCCGGGGCCCACGCCGTGCGCCTCGCCCCGGACCCATGCCTCGGCCCGGACCTGCGCCTCGCCCCGGACCTACGCCTCGCCCCGCGTCATCGCGATGAGCCGGTCCAGCACACGCGGCCCGCCCACGCGCAGCCCGTCGTGCTCGAACTCGTCGGTCACCCAGGTGCGCAGGCCCCCGATGGAGCGGGCGGTGCGCAGGGAGTACTCGACGTCGACGTACATGTCGTCGTGGTAGACCGACGCGGCCGCGGGCACCTCGTTCGCGGCGAGGCGGTCCAGGTCGTACAGGCGCGGCCAGTCGGTGCGCGCGGCGACGAGTTCGGCGGTCTCGCGCAGCGGGCGCAGCGCCGGGTCGCTGTCGAACATCCAGCGCTGCACAGCCTCGCCGGTGAACAGCAGCGGCGCGTCGCCCGTCAGGGCCTTCTCCGTGTCGAACTGCGGGAATTCGGTGCGCACCCGCTCGGCCGCCCAGGCGGTGGGCCGCTCGCCCTGGCCGTAGATCGCCTCGTGCAGGACGGCGAAGAGCGGGTTGCCCGCGTACGACAGAACGGCCTGCACGTTCTCCTGGAAGGCGTCGGAGAGCTCAGGCCCCGAGGGAGTGCGCACGAAGGCGTCCTCGATGAGGTAGTGCAGGCGGTGGCTGCCGTCGCCCGTGCCGAGCAGTATGCCGAGCGACTGGAAGGCGGGCACGGTCAGCTTGTAGCCGCCGTTGAGAACCGGCTCGTGCTCGGCGAGGTACGCGGCGATGCGGCGGGCCCGCTCCACGTCCTGGGGGTAACGGGCGTAGTGCGCGGCGGTCTTGCGCTCCATGCGGGGGTAGGTCGCCCGGTACACGTCGTCGGCGTGGCCGTCGAGCGAGGGCAGGCCGCCGGTGATCAGCGCGGTCTCCAGGCCCTCGGGCGCCGCCGACAGGTAGTGCGTGGCGCAGAACCCGCCGAAGCTCTGCCCGAGGACGCTCCAGGGGGCGCCGCCCGTCACCTCGCGGCGGATCGCCTCGCAGTCGCGGACGATGGAGTCGGCGCGGAAGTGGGCCAGATAGTCGGCCTGTTCGCGGGGGCCGCCGCGCAGCGGGAGCGTCTGGCGGTTGGCGGGCGTGGAACTGCCGGTGCCGCGCTGGTCGACGAGCAGGACGCGGAAGTCCTGCAGGGCGCGGCCGAGCCAGGACTCCTTGCCACTGAAGCGGGTCGCCCCGAAGCCGGGGCCGCCCTGGAGGTAGACCAGCCAGGGAAGGTCGGCGCCGCCCCGCGCGGCCGACACCACCTCGCGGGCGAAGACCTCGATCCGCTCCCCCGCCGGATCGTCGTGGTCGAGCGGCACGTCGAAGCGGCGGTCGGTGAGGACGACTCCGGGCTGGCGGTACGTGTCGAACAAGGCTGCTCCCAAGCTGTGGTGTGCGGATCCTTGCCCTCCAGTCCAGCACACCCGCCGCACCGGCCGCCCTCGGGGCGGAACATCGTGGACCTGCGGCTGCTCACAGGAATGCCTGCGCACCTGGGGCGACCCGCTGCGTCCTCGACTCCCTGACGCTCGCCCACCGCAGGGCCCCGCGCGCCCGGACGACTCCCGCAACGCACCGCGCCCGCGTACGCTGCATCCATCCGATGATCGACAAGGAGGAACCCGCGATGCGTGTCGCCCTGTTCCTGACCTGTGTCAACGACACGCTCTATCCGGACACGGGCCGCGCAGTGGTGAAACTGCTGACCAGACTGGGAGTTGACGTCGACTTCCCGATGGACCAGACCTGCTGCGGACAGGCCCACTACAACACCGGCTATCGCCATCAGGCAGAGCCCCTCGCGCGGCATTTCTCCGATGTCTTCGGTTCGGATGCGTACGACGCGATCGTGACACCGTCCGGGTCGTGCGGGGCCATGGTCCGCGAGCTGTACCCGCGCATGGGCGAGCGGGCGCGCGCGGAGGGCCGCGGCGACGGCCTCGCCCGCACCCTCGCCCCGGTCGTCCCCAAGACGTACGAACTCACGGAGTTCCTGGTGGACGTCCTCGGCGTCACCGACGTCGGCGCGTACTACCCCCACAAGGTCACCTACCACCCGACCTGTCACGGCCTGCGCTCCCTCGGCCTCGGCGAGCGGCCCGCCCGACTCCTCCGGGCGGTCGAGGGACTTGAGCTCGTGGAGCTGCCGGGGGCCGAGGAGTGCTGCGGCTTCGGCGGCACCTTCGCCGTGAAGAACTCCGATGTCTCGGCGGCGATGGGCGCGGACAAGGTGCGGCACGCCGAGTCGACGGGGGCCGACGTGCTGTGCGCGGCGGACAACTCCTGTCTGATGCACATCGGCGGCACGATGGCCCGGCTGCGCACGGCCGTGCGCCCCGTCCACATCGCGGAGATCCTAGCGAGCACGGAAGAGGAGCCCCTGTCATGAGCGGCGGCACATTCGTCGGCATGCCCGCCTTCCCGAAGGCCGCGCACGAGGCGGTCGGCGACGCCACCCTGCGCGCCAATCTGCGGCACGCCACCCACACCATCCGCGACAAGCGGGCCCGCGCCGTGGCCGAGCTCGACGACTGGGCCGAGCTGCGCGAGGCCGGACGGCGCATCAAGGACCACACGCTGCGCCATCTCGACCGCTATCTGGTGCGGTTGGAGGAGTCGGTGGTGCGGGCCGGCGGCACCGTGCACTGGGCCGCCGACGCCGACGAGGCCAACCGCATCGTCACCGACCTGGTCAAGGCCACCGGGGAGCGTGAGGTCGTCAAGGTCAAGTCGATGGCCACCCAGGAGATCGGCCTCAACGAAGCCCTTGAAGCGGAGGGCATCCACGCCTACGAGACCGACCTCGCCGAGCTGATCGTGCAGCTGGGCCACGACCGGCCCTCGCACATCCTGGTGCCCGCGATCCACCGCAACCGCGGCGAGATCCGCGACATCTTCCGCAAGGAAATGGCGAGTTGGGGCCGCCCGGCACCCGAGGGCCTGACCGACACGCCCGCCGAGCTCGCCGAGGCGGCGCGGCTGCACCTGCGCGAGAAGTTCCTGCGCGCCGAGGTCGGCATCTCCGGGGCGAACTTCATGGTGGCCGAGACCGGCACGCTCGTCGTCGTGGAGTCGGAGGGCAACGGCCGCATGTGCCTGACCCTGCCCGAGACGCTGATCTCCGTGGTCGGCATCGAGAAGCTCGTCCCGACCTGGCGCGACCTGGAGGTCTTCCTCCAGACCCTGCCCCGCTCCTCGACGGCCGAGCGCATGAACCCGTACACGTCGATGTGGACGGGCACGACCGACGGCGACGGGCCGAGCACCTTCCACCTCGTCCTGCTCGACAACGGCCGCACCGACACCCTCGCCGACGAGGTCGGCCGCCAGGCCCTGCGCTGCATCCGCTGCTCGGCGTGCCTCAACGTGTGCCCGGTCTACGAGCGCGCGGGCGGGCACGCGTACGGCTCGGTCTACCCGGGCCCGATCGGCGCGATCCTCAGCCCTCAACTGCGGGGCACCCAGAGCGAGATCGACGCCTCCTTGCCGTACGCCTCCTCGCTCTGCGGCGCCTGCTACGAAGTGTGTCCGGTCGCCATCGACATCCCCGAGGTCCTCGTGCACCTGCGGGAGCGCGTGGTGCAGGGCGGCGAGGTCACGCGGCGCGGCGTGAAGGTGACGCTGAAGCCTGCGAAGGGGCACGCGGCGGAGCGGGCGGCGATGCGGGCCGCGGGCCTGGCGTTCGCCCGCCCCGGTGCGCTGCGCGCGGGCCAGCGCCTCGCCTCGCGCACCCGGCGGCTCCACCCGCGCACGCTGCCCGGTCCCGGCCGGGCCTGGAGCGCTGCACGGGCGCTGCCGAAACTCCCCGCGGAGCCGTTCCGCGACTGGTGGCAGCGGACGAACGGCGGCAAGGACAGCGGGAAGGGCGGCGCCAAATGAGCAGCAGGGACCGGATCCTTGGCCGGGTGCGCCGGGCGCTCGCCGACATGCCGGAGGACGAGGCCGCGTACGAGGCCTACGAGACGGCGGTGGACCGCGGATACGCCCGCGAGCACGGCGCCCGCACCACCGAGCAGAGCGTCGACCTGCTGGCGGAGAACCTCGCGGACTACCGCGCGATCGTGCGTCGCTGCACGGCGGAGGAGTTGCCGGAGCTCCTGCCGCGCCTGCTCGCGGAGCGTGGCGCGCGCACCGTCCTGGTCCCGCCCGGTCTGCCGCCGCACTGGTCGGCGGCCGCCGACGCCGTGCGGGTCCACGACCGGGCGGCGAGCACCCCGAACGAGCTGGACGAGGTGGACAGCGTCATCACGGGATGCGCCGTGGCCATCGCCGAGACCGGCACGATCGTCCTGGACGGCTCCCCCGATCAGGGCCGCCGCCGCATCACCCTGGTCCCGGACCACCACATCTGTGTCGTACGCGTGCCCGACCAGGTCGTCGGCTCCGTGCCGCAGGCCCTCGAACGGCTGGACCCGGCCCGTCCGCTCACCTGGATCTCGGGACCCTCCGCGACCAGCGACATCGAGCTGGACCGGGTCGAGGGAGTGCACGGACCGCGCACCCTGGAGGTGGTGCTGATGAGCGGAGAGTGACGGGCGCGGCTAGCGTGAGGGGATGATCCGGTTCGAGCAGGTGACCAAGCGCTACCCGGACGGCACGACGGCCGTGGACGACCTCTCCTTCGAGGTCGCCGAGGGCGAACTGGTCACACTCGTCGGCCCTTCCGGCTGCGGCAAGACCACCACGATGATGATGGTGAACCGCCTCATCGAGCCCACGTCGGGCCGCATCTTCGTGAACGACGAGAACATCGCCGACGTCGACCCGGTGCGGCTGCGCCGCCGCATCGGCTACGTCATCCAGCAGGTCGGCCTCTTCCCGCACCGCACGATCCTCGACAACACGGCGACCGTCCCCGCCCTGGTCGGCTGGAAGAAGGCGAAGGCGCGGGCCCGCGCGGCGGAGCTCCTCGACCTGGTGGGCCTGGCCCCCAAGACGTACGGCTCGCGCTACCCCGAGCAGCTGTCGGGCGGCCAGCGTCAGCGCGTCGGTGTGGCACGGGCGCTCGCCGCCGACCCGCCCGTCCTCCTGATGGACGAGCCGTTCGGCGCGGTCGACCCGGTGGTGCGCGAGCAGCTGCAGGACGAGTTCCTGCGCATGCAGGCGACCGTGCGCAAGACGGTCCTGCTCGTCACCCACGACATCGAGGAGGCGGTCCGCCTCGGCGACCGCATCGCGGTGTACGGACAGGGGCGCATCGAGCAGTTCGACACCCCGGGGGCGGTGCTCGGGGCGCCCGAGACGCCGTACGTCGCCGAGTTCGTGGGCGCCGACCGGGGCCTCAAGCGCCTGTCGGTCACCGAGATCCAGACGGACGACCTGGAGGAGCCGCCGATCGCCCGCCTCGACGAGCCCGCCGCGCAGGCCGCGGCCCGGCTGCGCGAGGAGGAGGCGCGCTGGGCGGTGGTCCTGGACGCGGACGGCGATCTGCACGGCTGGGTCGGCGTCGACGAGGTCGCGCTCGCCGGCGCCGGCGGCACGGTGGGCGACCTGGCCCACCGCATGAACTCCTGGGTCCCGATCGGCGCCCCACTCAAGCAGGCGTTCGGCGTGATGCTGCAGCACGACGCGGGCTGGGTGGCGGTCCTGGACGGCGCGCGCTTCCTCGGGGTCCTGACCCCGGCGAAACTTCACGAGGCCTTGCGCCGCTCGGTGGACGCGGACGCGTTGGGCGTGACGCGGGATCAGGTGGAGTTCGATTCGGTGGCCGACGCGTAAGGGCTCCGCCGACGGTCCTTCGTCCGCGGGTTCGTCGTGGCTGGTCGCGCAGTTCCCCGCGCCCCTGAAGGGGCGCTACAGCAGCCCCTTGCCTTCCAAGTAGGCCTGGGCCACGTCCTCCGGCAAGCGCCGCCAGCTGTCCACCTGCTCGTTCATCGACGCCAAGTCCTCCGTCGTCAGTACAGGATTGAGCCGCCCGAGCGCGGCCGCGACGCCTTCGCTGCCCGCCCGGGAGCGATTGACCACGGGCACGATGTAGTCCGCGTTCTGCAGATTCTTGTCGTCCTCCAGCAACACGAGCCCGAAGTCGTCAAGGGTCGCATCCGTGGACGTGGTCAGGACCATCTGGTCCTGCCCGCCTTGCACGGCCTTCTTCGCCTGCGTCGTACCGACCCCCTTGGGATCGACCCCCGTGATGTCGATCCCGTACACCTTCTTCAACCCCGGTGCGCAGTAAGGGCGTTGCACGCACTCGTCGCCCGCGGCGAGCCGCACCTTCAGCCCCGACTTGCCGAGGTCGCTCAGCGTCTTGAGCCCGTGCTGCTCGGCGTACGACGCGGCGACCGCGAAGGCGTTCTGGTCCACGGCCTTGCCGGGGTCGAGGACGCTGAGGCCGCGCGGGGTCGCGAGGCGGCGCAGGGCCTTCATGGTGGTGTCGAGGTCGGGTGAGCCGACGGGCGTCGCGTCGGCGCCGTTCTTCTTGGCGTTCAGCCAGTCCGCGAAGGTCGCCGCGTACTCGGGGACGACGTCGATCTGGCCGGACTCCAGGGCGGGTTCGTAGAGTTCGCGGTTGGCCACGGAGAGGATCTCCGCACCGTATCCGGCCTTCCTCAGGAGCAGCGCGTACATCTGGGCGAGCAGGTCGGACTCGGTGAAGCCCGCGGAGCCGACGACGAGGTGCCTGCTGTCGCCCGGGGGCGCGGTGACCTCGCCCTGGTTCTCCAGGGAGGGCCCGGTCGCGCAGCCGCTCACGAGGACGAGGAGGGCCGCGGCAAGCCCCGTGCGGCGCCTGGTGAGACCGGTACGTCGCCTCATCCGGCCCTCCCCCGCGCCCGCGCCCACCCTGGCGCGAACCGTTCGGCCACCTCGAAGACGCCCTCGACGAGCAGCGCGAACACCGCGACGAGGACGGCGCCCGCGACGACCTGCGGGGTGCTGGCCAGGTTGAAGCCCGCCGTGATGATCCGGCCGAGCCCGCCGCCGCCCGCGAGCGCGGCGATGGTGGCGGTGGCGACGAGCTGCACGGCGGCGATGCGGACCCCACTGAGCACCAGCGGCAGGGCGAGCGGCAGCTCGACCTTCCACAGCATCTGCCGCCCGGTCATGCCCATGCCCCGCGCCGCGCGCACCACGTCGCGGTCGACGCCGCGCATCCCCACGTACGCGTTGGTGAGCAGCGGCGGCACGGCGAACAGCACGAGGGCGACGACGGTCGGGCCCTCGCCCCACGTGCCGAGCGGGGTGAGGAGCAGCAGGACAAGGACCGCGAAGGTCGGCACCGCGCGCCCGACGTTGGAGATGTTCACGGCGAGCGCGCCGCCCTTGCCGAGGTGGCCGAGGACGAGCGCGATCGGCAGGGCGATGAGGCAGCTGATCAGCAGGCAGACGACGGTGAGGACGAGGTGCTGGGTGAGCCGGTGCCAGATGCCGTCGTCGCCCGCCCAGTGCGCGGAGTCGGTGAGCCAGGCCCAGGCGTCGCCGAGCGTCTTCATGGGCCCACCGCCCTCGACGCCCGCTCCCAGGGGGTCAGGATCCGTTGGACGCCGAGGAGGAGCAGGTCGGCGGCGACGGCGATGACCACGCACAGGACGGAGGCCGTGAGCACCTGCGCCTTGAAGTAGGTGTTCATGCCCGCGTAGATGAGGTTGCCGAGGCCGCCGAAGCCGACGATCGCGCCGACGGTGACCAGCGAGACGGCGGAGACCATGGCGATGCGCAGCCCGGCCATGGCGGCGGGCAGCGCGAGCGGCAGTTCGACGGTGAGCAGCAGCCGGATCGGGCCGTAGCCCATGCCGCGGGCGGCCTGCCGGGTCTCCTCGGGGACGGCGCGCAGACCGGCGAGGATGTTCCGCACGAGCAGGGTGAGCGAGTACAGGACCAGGCCCGCGACGACGAGGGACGCCGAGAGCCCGTACACCGGAAGCAGCAGCGAGAACATCGCGAGCGAGGGGATCGTGTAGAGCACGGTGGTGAGCGCGAGGACGGGGCCCGCGGCCCAGCCCCAGCGGCGGGCGAGCACGGCCAGCGGCACGGCGACGACGAGCGCGATCAGGACGGAGACGGCGGTCAGCTGCAGATGCTGGACGACCGCGTCGATCAGGATCTGGCGGCGGGTGCTCAGATACTCACCGCAGATCCATTCGTTGCGCGCGAGGCAGTCGTCGGGAGGCGCTCTCACCCGTCCATTCAAGTCTCGGGCGCCGGGGGACGGCGCGTTCTGGTGACCCGTACGGGTCCGACCCTGAGACATCCCCCACCTGTCCCGGATATGTGTCAGGCCTGTCCCTGATATGTGTCAGGAATCTTTGACAGGATCTTGGCCACATGTCAGCGTTTCTTGACAGGCGCGAACAGGCGCGAAGGAGAGAGGCCGCGATGGCCGAGGAACCGGCTCTGGAGCCGACGGGCGACGAGCTGCTGAAGGCACTCACCGCCCTGGGCAATCCGCACCGCCTGCGGATCGTCGCGGCGCTCACGGAACGCCGCAACTACGTCAGCGCGCTGGCCCGCGAGATGGGCATGGGCCGGCCGCTGCTGCACATGCACCTGAAGCTGCTCGAAGGGGCGGGCCTCATCATCGGATCGCTCGAAGCGGGAGAGGACGGCAAGATCATGAAGTTCTACGAAGTGGCCCCGTTCCTCTATGAGTTGACTCCTCAGCTCGTCCTCAGAGCGGTCCCGACGCTCACCGACACCCGCAAGAAATCCGTGACATCCGTGAAAGAGGAAGTGAAGTGAACGGACAACTGGTGACGCTGGCCGAGGGCGATTACGTGGGCGATTGGGTCGGCGCCGTCGGCGCCGCCGGCTTCTTCCTCCTGCTGATCGTGATCGTCTGGCAGATCGCCGCCACCTGGCGCGCCAGGATGCTGGCCGCCCGCGAGGAGCAGTACAAGACGCTCGCCGCGAGGTACGCGCAGCTCCTGGAGGACAACGTCGAACTGCACCGGCGCTCCCTGGAGGAGCTGCGGCAGACCCGCGAGGAGCTGGCGCAGACCCGGCACTCGATCGGCTCGATGGAGAAGATGATGCGCGAGATCGAATAGGGGCGAAGGCACACCGTTCGGCCCCGCGAGGCGGTGCGGCCGGGAGCGGCAACTCCCGACCGCACCAGGGGCGAACACACCCGGGGCATCCGTCCCGGACACACATCCACCTCACCGCGGCAGGTCCTCACAACCTCGTCGCCGCGGTGCGGGTCCCGTGCGCCTCGTGCCGGTCGATGCGACCGGCGGCGCGCTCACCTCACAAGGAGACTACTCATGCGTCCGCTGTTCCAGCGCATCGCCCGTGCCCCCTCGGGACGGCGCGCCAAATGGCTCGTGCTCGCCGCCTGGCTGATCCTCGCCGTGGCCCTCGGCCCGCTGGCGGGCAAGCTCGGCGACGTCGAGGACTCCAGCGCCAACGCCTTCCTGCCGCGGGGCGCCGAGTCGGCGCGGGTCAACACGGCCCTTGAGGAGTTCCACGCCGACACGGTCATGCCCGCGGTCGTCGTCTACACCGGCGAGGGCGCCCGCGAGAAGGCGACGGCCGACACGAGCGCCTTCCAGAAGCTCGCCGCGGACGGCGAGCGCGTCAGGCCGCCCGTGCCGTCCGACGACGGCAAGGCCCTCCTCAGGGTCGTACCGCTGGACACCGAGGACGAGATCACGGACACGATCGACGAGCTGCGCCGCATCGCCGACGCGCACGCGCCGCCGGGCGTGGACGTCGAAGTCGGCGGCCCCGCGGGCTCGTTGACCGACCAGGTCGCCGTCTTCGACAGCCTGGACTCGACCCTGATGATCGCCACGGGGGCGGTCGTCGCCGTCCTGCTCCTCCTCACGTACCGCAGCCCGATCCTGTGGCTCTTCCCGCTGCTCTCCGTCGCCTTCGCCGCGGTGCTCACGCAGGTGGGTACGTACGCTCTGGCGAAGTACGCCGGGCTGCCCGTCGATCCGCAGAGCGCGGGCATCCTGATGGTCCTCGTCTTCGGCGTCGGTACGGACTACGCGCTGCTGCTCATCGCCCGCTACCGCGAGGAGTTGCACCGCCACGAGGACCGGCACACGGCGATGCGGATCGCCCTGCGCCGCTCGGGCCCGGCGATCCTCGCGTCGGCGGGCACCATCGCGGTCGGCCTGGCCTGTCTGGCCTTCGCCGACATCAACTCCTCGCGCTCGCTGGGCCTCGTCGGCGCGGTCGGTGTGGTCTGCGCGTTCCTCGCGATGATCACCGTGCTGCCCGCGCTGCTCGTCGTCGCGGGCCGCTGGGTCTTCTGGCCGTTCGTGCCACGGCACGGCACCCCCGCGCGCAAGGAGCGCACGGTCTGGTCGCGCGTCGGGACCACGGTCGCGCACCGTCCCCGCTGGTCGTGGATGATGTCCGTCGCCGTGACCGGCGTCCTGGCACTCAGCGCGACCGGCATCACCCTGGGTCTCACCCAGTCCGAGATGTTCCAGGACAAGCCCGAGTCGGTGACCGCCCAGGAGAGGATCGCCGCCCACTACCCGTCGGGCGCCTCCGACCCCGCCAAGATCGTCACCACCTCCGCCAAGGCCGCGCAGGTCAGGGCGGCCGCCTCCGGCGTCGAGGGAGTGGCCCGGGTCGAACCCGGCGGCGACCGCACGCCCGACGGCCGACTGGCCCAGCTCTCCGTGGTGTTGAAGGACGCCCCGGACAGTCGGGCCGCCAAAAACACCGTCGACGCCCTGCGGGACGCCGTCCACGCGGTCGACGGCGCGGACGCCCTCGTCGGCGGCACCACCGCGCAGACCCTCGACACCCAGCGGGCCGCCGACAGGGACCTGAGCACGGTGATCCCGATCGTCCTGCTCGTCGTACTCGTCGTCCTGATCGGTCTGTTGCGGGCCCTGGTCGCGCCGCTGCTGCTCCTGGCCACGGTCGTCCTGTCGTACTTCGCCGCGCTCGGCACGTCGAACATGCTCTTCGAGCACGTCCTCGGCTTCGCGGGGGTGGACTGGTCGATCCCGCTGATGGGCTTCGTCTTCCTGGTGGCGCTCGGCATCGACTACAACATCTTTCTGATGCACCGCGTGCGCGAGGAGGTCGCGCGCCTGGGCCACACCCGCGGTGTGCTGGAGGGCCTGACGAGCACGGGAGGCGTGATCACCTCCGCGGGCATCGTGCTCGCGGCGACGTTCGCGGTCTTCGCTGGGCTGCCGCTGGTGACCATGGCCCAGATGGGCGTGATCGTCGGCCTCGGCGTCCTGCTGGACACCTTCCTCGTGCGTACGGTCCTGGTGCCCGCCCTCGCCCTGGACCTGGGCCGGTGGTTCTGGTGGCCCGGCAGGCTCTTCGACGCGCTGGGCCGACGGCGCGACGGCGACGGGGCCGACGACCGGGCGCCGTCCGAGCCGCGGACCACGGCACACGAACCGGCGTGAGCCGGGAGGGGGTCGGCGTCAGCCGGCCCCCTCGCGCGTGGGCCGCGCGGGCTGTGCGCGCAGCGCGTCGACGGCGATACGGGCCGCGGTGCCGATGACGGCGTCGGCCGCGGGCAGGACGGCGGCGGTGCTCGCGGCGCGAGTGAAGACCGCGACGGCGTAGCGCCCGCCGTCGGGGTATTCGATGACGCCCACTTCGTTGCGCAGGGTGGGAAGGCTGCCGGTCTTGCCCGCGACGTGCACGTCGTCGAAGGGGAAGCCCGATGCCATCCGGTGCGGCCAGACCTGCAGGCCGAGCAGGCGGCGCATCGCCGCGCCGTGCTCGGGCGTGCAGGCCTCGTCGCGCCAGACGGCGCCGAGCAGCCGGGTCATGTCGCGCGGCGTGCTGCGGTTGGTGCGGGCCGGGTCGAGCGCCCGCAGCCGCGCGATGACGTGCGGATCGGCCAGGGCCTGCGCGCCGCCGGGGCCCGCGTCCTCCTTGACGGTGGCGAGGAGTTCGCTGAAGCCGTGCGTGGCGTGGGTGCGGTCGAGGCCGAGCCGGTCCGTGGTGGCGTTCACGGCATCGAGGCCGACGCGCTCCAGGAGGAGGTCGGCCGCGGTGTTGTCGCTGACGGCCATCATCAGGAAGGCGACGTCGCGCAGGGACATGCGGACGGGGTCGAGCATCGCCGCGAGCCCCGTGGGCCCCGGGGTGCGCCCGTCGGCGGGGCACTCGATCTGCTCGGTGAGGTCCAACTGTCCGGCCGCGGCCTGCTGGTGGAGCGTGAGGAGCAGGCAGAGCTTGTGCACGCTGGCGGTGACGACCGGCTGGTCCGCGCCGTCGTCGAGCTCCGCGCCGGAGTCGATGTCCAGGGCGTGCAGCCGGCCCGTGACGCCCGCCGCGGCGAAGGCCTCGCGCAGGAGGCCGCGGGTGTTGGTCACAGGTAGTACTCCGCCGCCGGGCGCAGATGGACCGGGCGGGAGTTCGCCGGCACGTCGGTGGTCACCGCGGCAGTTTTCCACATGGCGTGCGTGGTCGCCTCGGCGAAGGCGGTGACGGCGGCGTCACTGCGCCCCTGAGGCCAGGCCACCGAGCTGCGCAGGGCCAGGGGCGCACCGGCCAGGGGGCGCCACACGATGTCCGGGTCGTCGCCCGCCGCGTCCGCGGGGCGGGCCTCGCGCGGCCTGAAGGCGACGGAGCCCGCGGAGCGGATCAGGCCGCGGATGAAGCTGGTGCCCTGGCCGTGCCGGATGGCGGCGGGGGTGTAGCCGTTGCGGGCGCAGGTGGTCAGGAGGTCGTCGTGGAGGGCGGGGGCGTTGGCCCGGGGGAAGAGGATCAGGTCGTGGTCGCGCAGGGCGGTGAGCGGGACCTCCGCCAGGGCCGCGGCCGGTGCCTCGCGCGGCAGCAGCACGCCCAGCTCGCGGCGCAGGACCGGGCCGAGTCCGAGGCCCGTGACGTCGCAGGGGTGGTGGATGAGCCCCACGTCCAGGTCGTGCGAGGCGAGGCGGGCGAGCTGTTCGGCGGTGGGGAGTTCGTGCAGCTCCAGTTCCACGCCCTCGTGACGGCGCTGGAACTCCGCGAGGATCTCGGCGACGGTCTCGCCCGCGATGTCGGGCGGCAGCGCGGCGCGCAGCAGGCCCGCGTCGCCGTCCCGGATGCGGCGGCTCGTGGCCATCAGCGCCTCGGCGCGGGCGAGGAGTTCGCGGGCCTCGTCGAGGAGGAGCGTGCCGCCCTTGGTGATGGTCACCTGGCGGCTGTTGCGCTCGAAGAGCCGCACCCCCAGCTCGCGCTCCAGGCGCTGGATGCGCTGAGACAGGGGTGGCTGGGCCGTACCGAGGCGGGCCGCGGCTCGACCGAAATGTGACTCTTCTGCAACAGCCACAAAGCACCTCAGGTGCAGTATCAGGTCCACGAGCAGGAACGATATCCCAGATTGATGATTACGGTGACCATATCCATCTTGGACATCTGCAAGACGGAACTGCTCTCATCAGGCAATGAACAGGACAATGAGGCACATAGCCGTCTTCTGCGGGGTCCTGGTGATGTCCCTGCTGGTGCGCGCCACCTGGGTGCAGTTCGCCAGGAGCGAGGATCTGGCCTCGCACGAGCGCAACCTGCGCGTCAAGATCGACGCGTTCGGTCAGCCGCGGGGCGACATCATCGTCGGCGGCGACCCGATCACCGGGTCCGTGGCGACACCGGGTTCGAACTTCAAGTACAAGCGCGTGTTCAAGAACGGCCCGATGTACGCGCCGATCACCGGCTACTTCTCGCAGGCCCAGGGCTCGACGTTCCTCGAAGGCGTCGAGAACGACGTGCTCAGCGGCAAGGACCGCAGGCTCCTCGGCGGCCCCCTGGACGTACTGACCGGCGAGAAGCCGCGGCCCGGCGACGTCATCACCACCATCGACCCCAAGGCGCAGAAGGCCGCGTACAAGGGCCTCACCGATCTGGACGCCAAGGGCGCGGTGGTCGCCCTCGATCCGCGCAGCGGCAAGATCCTCGCGATGGCGAGCACGCCCTCGTACGACCCGTCGGTGTTCGCCGGCATCTCCCGCAAGGAGAGCGAGGCCTTCCAGAAGCTGGACAAGCGGAAGGACAAGCCGCTCAACAACCGGGCGACGCGCGAGACCTACCCGCCGGGGTCGACCTTCAAGATCCTCACCGCGGCCGCCGCCCTGGAGCACGGCACCATCACCGACATCGACGCCAAGTCCGGTGCCCGCGCCCCCTACCGGCTGCCGCTGAGCACCACCGAGATCGGCAACGTCGTCCCGAACTCCATGTGCGACAAGGTGTCCTTGAAGACCGCCATGCAGTGGTCCTGCAACAACGTCTTCCTCGACGCGGCGCTGAAGACCGGCAAGGACAAGATGCGCGAGACGGCCGAGAAGTTCGGCTTCAACGAAGAGCAGTTCACGCCCGTGCGCTCGGCGGCCAGCACCTACCCGGAGCAGCTGGACAAGCCGCAGACCGCGCTGACCGGCATGGGACAGGGCAGCGTGACGAGCACCCCGCTGCAGATGGCGATGACCGTCGCCGGGCTCGCCAACGACGGCAAGGTGATGAAGCCGTACATGGTGGACGAACTGCGCGGCCCCGACCTGGCGGTGATCGAGAAGTCCGAGCCCGAGGTGCTGAACCAGGCCGTCTCCGCGGACACCGCGAAGAAGGTGCAGGCGATGATGGAGCACACGGTGACCGACGGCACGGCGGACAAGGTGCGGATGGAGGGCGTCACGGTCGGCGGCAAGCCCGGCACCGCCCAGCACGGCGCCGACGTCCGCGACGAGCGGCCGTACGCCTGGTTCGTCTCGTACGCCAAGCAGGCCGACGGCAGCTCGCCCGTCGCGGTCGCCGTCCTGGTCGACCCCGAGGACATGGACATCTCCCGCTCGGAGATCGCGGGCGGCCGGCTCGGAGCGCCGATCGCGAAGGCGGTCATGGAGGCGGTGCTCAAGCGCTGAGCGCTCCGCCGACATTCCGGCGCGCCCGCCGCGGGTGCGGCGTGGCTGGTCGCGCCCGCGCGGCGGAGCCGCACGTGTCCCGGCCCGCGCCGCTTCGGAGCACTGCCGCACCGCACCGGACTCACCAAGCCCCTCTCGGGGCGACGGCGCCCCGCGTGGCAGGGCCGCCCAACTCCCTTGCGCACCGCTCGCATTGCGGCCTCCGCCGCCCGCTCCGAGGTCGACAGCGGCGGGCGCAGACACCATCATGGGTGCGTCATGGAGACTTCGGGTCCGGTGCTTCGTTCTCGGCCGCGCGGCGGCCGGGTACGGCCTGCGTCGCCGACGGCGGCGGCACGGACCGCGGTCCTCTTCCTCGCGGGCACCCTCCTCACCGTCGTCTGTCGGTGGTGGCGGCTCCAACTGGCCCATGGCGTCCCGGTCGACACCGCCCGCCATGGCGTCCTGCGGCGCGTCGGCCGCGAACTCCGCTCGGCGTACGGCGCCTTGGCACGTCTGTTCCGCCCGGCGCGCGGTCCGTTCACGCTTCCGCCGCCGCGTCCGGCCCCGCCCCTTCCCACGGGCCCGGCCCACGCGTCACCGCTCCCGCGTCTCCTCCTCGCGGACGCGCTCGTACGGCGGGGTCCGCCCGCCCATCCGCCGCTCGCCGTCTGAACCGTGCCGAGGCACGGGGACGGGAGCGGCCGCGGCATGCCCGCTTCCGCGCGTTCGCCACCCCAGCCGATGTCGGCGCCGCACCCGTGCCCCGCCCCTGAGGGAGCACGAGGGACGACGGCGCCCAGGAGGGACCCCCATGGCCACCACCATGTCCACGACCGTCGTCATCGGGGCGGGCCCGTACGGCCTGTCCACCGCCGCCCACCTGCGGGCGCGCGGCCTGTCCGTCCGGGTCTTCGGCTCGCCCATGGCGAGCTGGGCCCGTCACATGCCCGCCGGTACGCTCCTCAAGTCGCCGTCCGCCGCCTCCGCCCTCGCCGCGCCGCGCGAGGGCTTCACACTCGACGCCTACTGCCGCGAGGCCGGCGGCGAGCCCCGGCTCGGCGCCCACGACCCGGTGCCCGTGGACCTGTTCATCCGCTACGGCAAGTGGTTCCAGGAGCGTCTTGTGCCCCGCGTCGAGGACGAGAGGGTGGCCGTGGTCGACCGGGTCCCGGACGGCTTCCGCGTCAAGCTCTCCTCGGGCGAGGAGTTCCGGGCCGCCGCCGTGGTCGTGGCCACCGGCCGCTCGGGCTTCGCGCACCTCCCCGAACCGCTCGTCGCGGCCGCGCCCGAGGGCCCCTCCGCGCTGGGCCCGATCTCGCACAGCTCGCAGCACACCGATCCGACGCGGTTCACCGGGCGCCGTGTGACCGTCGTCGGGGCGGGTCAGTCCGCCCTGGAGAGCGCCGCGCTGCTGCGCGAGGCGGGTGCCGACGTCCAGGTGCTCGCACGCGGCGCGGGGGTACGGTTCGGGGCCGCGCCGCCGACCCGTGCGCGCCGCACCCCGGGCCTCCCGGAGGACCGGCCCGGCGGGCTGTACCGCTTCGCCCGCCATGCCGCCGCGTTCCGCCATCTGCCCGCGGCCGCCCGACTCCGGCTCGTCCAGCGCGTGTTGGGACCGCGCGGTGCGTGGTGGCTCAAGGCGCGGCTCGAGGACCGGGTGCCCGTCCTCGCGCAGCGGTCCATCACCGCGGCCGATGCGTACGCGGACGGCGTCACCCTGCGGACCACGGCGGCGGACGGGAGCCAGGACACCGTCGAGACCGACCACGTCCTTGCCGCCACGGGCTACCGCGTCGACGTCGAAGCCCTGGACTTCCTCTCCCCCGAGCTCCAGGCGTCGCTGTCCAGGACCGGCGGATCTCCGCTCCTGGACAAGGGGTTCGCCTCCAGCGTGCCGGGCCTGTACTTCACCGGCGCATCGGCGGCGGCGACCTTCGGGCCCCTGCTGCGCTTCGTCTGCGGGACCCGGTTCGCGTCACCGCGTGTGACCTCATCGGTGGCCGCGCACTGCGACGACTGAAGCCCACCGGTACGCCGGTTCAGCGCGGCACGAGCAGCGCCACCAGCCGCTCCGTCTGCTCGCACGGGTCCGGCGCGCCGGCCCAGCCGGTCATCAGGAGGTGGTGGACGGTGCCGACCAGCGCGAGCGCCGTCGCCGCCGTATCGGTGCCCTGCGCGAGGCGCCCGAGCTCCACCTCGGCGTCCAGATAGGCGGTGAGCGCGTCCTGGATCGCGCCGAAGCCCGGCGCGCCCTCGGCCATCGCGTCGCGGATGCGCTGCGAGGTGCCGTTGCTGGTCATGGCGAGGCCGACGATCCGAGGGTCGAGGGAGTCCAGGAGGCCGAGCGCGACCGCGGCCAGGTTCTCCGCCACGGTGCCGAGGCCCGCCCTCCCCGGCAGCCCCTGGGCGTCGGCCGCGGCGCGCGCGAACCGGTCGAGCACCAGCTCGGCGACGAACGCGTCCACACCGCCGAAGTGCGTGTGCAGCACGCCCTTGGCGCAGTCCGCCTCGGCGGTGACGGCCCTGCTGGTCAGGGCCGCGACGCCGTCGCGGGCGACGATCCGCTCCGCGGCGCCGAAGAGCCGCTCGCGCAGGTCGGGGATCGCAACTCCACGGGGTGACATGGGCTTCTCCTGGGGCGAGTGCACGGACAGAACAGGTCTACGCACAGGGCGAGTTCACGGGTTCACCCATTCCACCATTGCCAGAATGGGCACTCGCCCATACTGTTTGGGCGAGCGCCCATTCTATCCCGCGGGCGCCTTGACCACGCAGGGGGTACAGCGTGCCGAAGATCGTCAACACCGAGCAGGCCCAGGCATGGAACGGTTACGAGGGAGAACACTGGGCCGACAACCAGGACCGCTGGGACGCGGTCAACGCCGGCTTCAACTCCCCACTCCTGGAGGCCGCTTCGATCGGGGAGAACGACCACGTCCTGGACGTCGGCTGCGGGGCGGGGCAGACCACCCGGCTCGCCGCGCGCCGGGCGATCGGCGGCCACGCCCTGGGGCTCGACCTGTCCGCTCCCATGCTGGCGCGCGCCCGCAGGACCGCCGAGCAGGAGGGCCTGTGCAACATCTCCTTCGAGCAGGGCGACGCCCAGGTACACACCTTGGCACCGGCCTCGCGCGACATCGCGATCAGCCGCTACGGCGTGCTGTTCTTCACGGATCCCGTGGCCGGCTTCGGGAACATCCTGCGGGCGCTGCGGCCCGGCGGGCGGGCCGCGTTCATCTGCGGTGCGTACCCCGAGGACAACGAATGGCTCCAGGCGTTCGCGGCGCTGCGCGACATCCTTCCCGTCGGAGGCTTCGGCGAGCCCGGCGGGCCCGGCATGTTCTCGCTCGCGGACGTCGACAGGACCCGCGGGGTGCTGGTCGCCGCCGGGTTCGGGCACGTCCGGGCGGCGCGTGTGGAGACGTACGGAGTGTGGGGGCGGGACGCGGCCGACGCCGCCGACTTCCTCCTCGGCTCCGGCCCCGGACACCATCTGACCGGCCAGGTGGCACCCGAGGTCGAGGACCGGGCCCGCCGACGCCTGACGGAGCATCTGCGCCCTCACGAGGCGGACGGCACGCTGCGGCTGCGCAGCACGGCCCTGCTGGTGACCGCCGTCCGGCCGTGACACCGGCCGAGGCATCGCGTAGCCCCGCCCGTAAATCGCGTAGCCCCGCCCGCAAATACGGTGAGCGAAGATCGCGTGGGCGGCAGACTCCCCCCCATGACCGGATCAGACCTCAAGGCCGACCTCCAGATCTACCTCCAAGACGCACGCGACGTACTGCTCCGGAAGCTGGAGGGCCTCTCGGAGTTCGACATACGCCGCCCCCTGACACCGACAGGCACCAATCTGCTCGGCCTGGTCAAGCACGTGACCAGCGCGGATGCGCTGTACTTCGGCGCCACCTTCGGGCGGCCGTTCGACGCGCCCGGCCTGTGGATCACGGGGGACGCGGAGACGAACTCCGACCTGTGGGCGAGGGCCGACGAGTCCCGGGAGCGAATCGTCGGCCTCTACCACTCGGTGTGGACCCACTCGGACACGACGATCGACGCACTGGAGCTCGACGCCGTCGGCCGGCTGCCGACGGACGAGCAACCCGAGTTCACTCTGCACCGCATCCTCGTACACATGATCGCCGAAACGCAGCGCCATGCCGGACATGCCGATGTCGTACGGGAGTTGATCGACGGGACCACCGGATTGCGGGACGGCAGCGACAACATGCCGCCCCGCGACGCGGCGTGGTGGCGGGACCATCGCGACCGGGTGGAGCGCGCGGCGAGGCAGGCCGGTGCCTGACGGCCGCCGACGACCGGCGCGCGCGGAAGAACAGTCGCGCGCGCCGGTCGCACCGTTTCCCTGAGGTTCCCTCAGATCTTCTCAGGCCACGGCGGGTTGGACCTCAGGAGCCGTGCCGCTCAGGCGCCCCGCACGGTGCAGTGCGTACAGGGATCCCGCGCAGGCCAGGCCGAGGACGAGCAGCGCGAGCCAGGGCAGTGCCGACATGCCGGCCTCGCGCGCCGCGTCGAGGGAGGCACCCGTGAGCAGATTGCCCAAGGTGATGCCGACGCCGCAGATGGTGTTGTAGAAGCCGTAGTGCGTGGCGACGAGGCGGTCCCCCGAGAGCTGGACGATGGTGTCCATCTCGAAGGGGTACGCGATCATCGTGCCCAGGGCGAGCAGCAGCGCCGCCAGCATCGGCGGGACCGCGGCAAGCAGCCAGCGCCCCGCTCCCCCGTCGGGCACGGGCACCGCCGTCGCCGCGAGCAGCGGCACGAACGCCAGACCCATCGTCAACAACCCCCAGGCCAAGGCCGATCCCGCCGTCAGCCGCTCCTTGCACCGGGCGGTCACGCGGGTCTGCGCGAGGATCGTGGTGAGCCCCGACACGGCGAAGAGCAGGGCAACGGCCACGGTGCCGAACCGCCCGCCGCCGCCCAGGCGTTTCACCTCCAGCGGCAGCGCCAGATACACCTGGAAGGTCAGGACGTACGAGCCGATCATGGCCGTCGAGAAGAGCAGGAACGGCCGGTTGCCTACGACGCTGCGCCACTGCGCGAGGATCCCCTGCCCGGCGCCCTTGCCACGGTCCTCCGCGTCGTTCCCCCTGCGGGCGGGCAGCGACCGGATCTGCACGACGCTCAGCAGCGCGAAGACGGCCGCCGCGACGACGCAGGTGATCCTGAAGTCGACCCCCGTCAGGAGCATGCCCACCAGCGGGCCGAGCAGGATGCCCGCCTGGTAGAAGACGTTGAACAGCGCGAAGGCCTCCACGCGGCGCTCCCCCGCGTCGGCGGCGAGATAGGCCCGCACCGCGGGGTTGAACAGCGCTCCCGCGAAGCCGGCGGCCGCCGAGGCGACGATCAGCGCGAGGACCGAGTCGACGAGTCCGAGCGTCGCGAAGCCGACGGTGCGCAGGACGCATCCGGCGACGATCAGCGGCTTGTAGCCGAACCGGTCGGCGAGGGTGCCGCCGACGAGGAACATGCCCTGCTGGCTGAAGTTCCGCACGCCGAGGACGAGTCCGACGAGCCAGCCCGCGAGGCCCAGGGTGCCGGACAGGTGCTGCGCCAGATACGGCATCAGCATGTAGAAGCCGAGGTTGATGGTGAACTGATTGATCAGGAGCAGCTGGACGCTCCGGTCGTAGGACCGCAGCTGCGTGAGGGTCGTCTTCACCGCGCCTCACCCTCGACGTCCGCGCCCCCGGGCAGGGCGAGCATCGGATCGTGGACGGTCGAGCAGCGGGTCCAGCGGGTGACCTCCTTCTCGTCGGGGCGGCCCACCACGTCCGGCTCGGGCGCCGGGGGCAGGTCCAACAGGCCGTGCCGGGCGCAGAATTCGTCGTCGTACACCGTTTCCAGATAGCGCTGGGGCCCGTCGGGGAAGACCGCGACGATGCGTGTGTCCCGGGGCAGCGTCCGGGCGAGCCAGCCCGCCACGAGCGCGACAGCGCCGACGCTCCAGCCACCGGTCGCGTAGTGGGAGGTGGCCAACTGCCTGCAGGCCCAGACGGATTCGGCGGGCGAGACCCAGTGCACCTCGCTGAAGTTCTCGTACGCGACGTTGCGCGGGTAGATGCTCGACCCCAGGCCGCGCATGAGCCTGGTCCTCGCGGGCTGGCCGAAGATGGTCGAGCCGACGGTGTCCACGCCGACCAGGCTCAGTTCGGGGTAGAGCTGCCGCAGGACCCGGGAGATGCCCGCGGAGTGCCCGCCGGTGCCGACGCTGCACACGAGGACGTCGATGTGGCCGATCTGCGCGGCGAGTTCGAGGGCGAGCGGGGTGTAGGCGGTGACGTTGTCGGGGTTGTTGTACTGGTCGGGGCACCACGAGCCGGGGTGTTCCGCGAGGAGTTCGGCGACGCGGTCGCGGCGGGCCTGCTGCCAGCCTCCCGTCGGGTGCGGCTCGGGCACCATGTCGACGGTGGCTCCGTAGGCGGCGAGCAGCCGGATCATGGAGGCTTCCAGGCCGGGGTCGGTGACCAGGGTGACGGGGTGCCGGTGAACCGTTCCGGCCAGTGCGAGACCGAGGCCGAGGGTGCCGCTCGTCGACTCGACGATGCGGCAGCCGGGCTTCACGTCACCGCGGGCGCGGGCGCGTTCGACCATGTGCAGTGCGGGGCGGTCCTTGATGCCGCCGGGGTTGAAGCCCTCCAGCTTGGCCCAGAAGCCCCGTCCGGGCGGGGTGAAGGGCCGGGAGACGTGCAGAACAGGTGTGTTGCCGACGAGGCCGGGCAGGGTGGACCCGGCAGGGATGAAGTCGTGCGCGGTGGGAGAGTTCATCTCTTTCGCTTCTTCGCTCTCGGTCGGTGTGGACGCATGGGGACGCTCGTCTCGCGCGCCGCCGGGAGGGCGCGGCGCGCGGCGGTCCGGCAGAGGGCGCCGGCCGCTGGGCGGCTCCTATATGCGCCATCGACAGAGAGAGTTGAGGGCAGACCGTCCTCCGCCGGGAACCGCCTTCGGTGCGGTGCTCGCTGTGCGGAGCACGGGGGTGTCCACCGGGTCCGTCGGCGACTCCGACGTCACGGCGGCCACGAGCGGAAGGACACGGGCCGACGACTGGACGGCGGCCTCGGGGCCGGGCTCATGGCAGTGGTCCGGGGAGGCAGGCGCGTCGAGAACCACGCGCTGCCCCCCGTGAATCTCTGCAGGTGCGTGGAGGCCGCCACTGAGGCATGTGAGCAGCATGAGCAGCAAGATGTGCAACGCGGCATGAAGACACAGGCGAGGCAGCACAGAACCTCCGCGCGGTGAGGGGTGTGGTGAGCAGTGCGGTACCGCCAACCGCCCCCGCGCCGCGCTCACATGCGGCGCCGTGCGCGGGAGGTCGGACGCGATGAACCCGCCGACGGCGCGGAGCCGGGCCCGGACATGACTCCGGGTCGGTCAACCACCGCTGGAATTGGGCAAGTTCAGATAAGAGCTCGGAGAAACATTCGGAGAAGAGCTCGGAGAACAGCTCCGACGTCGACCTAGATGCGCAGGATCGTGCAATCCGCGGCGTGCGCTATCGGGACCACGAAGTCCCGTCCGGCCCGATGCGAGGCGCCCGTCAGCGCGGGCGCCCCGTCGCGCCGGTTCGAGTCGAGCGGGGAGAGGCAGGGCGTGTCCACATCGGGGCCTTGCGGGGGCTGCCCGAGGGCGCACTCCTCGACGGCGTGCTGCCGGTGGTCGTGGTGATGCCCGCCCGGAGCGTGCAGCCCGCCCGGCTCCCCGGCCACAGCGCTCTCGGCGACGAGGTGACGGCCCGTGACATCCGGGTCGGCCACGTGCGTGAACACCAGGCAGAAGACGAACAGACCCAACCCCACAACCCGGCACAGAACCGCTGTCGAGCGGCTCCGCCGTGTACCGGGAGGAGACCAGGCCGTAATCACGCCGTGATACTAACCCGATCTCGCGGACCCCGACATCCCGACCCACAAGAACACAGCGTGAACAAGCCACCCACGCACACCCTCACCATGAACCGCCCCTCAACTCCCCTTGCCCACAGGGCAGTCACCCGAGATGCGAACACTCAACCGAAGGCACAGCCCGAACACCTGCCGGAGCAGCACCAGCTCGACGGAGCCGAGCCCGCCGACCTTGGAGCAGGAGCCGGACGCACCACCGGAAGCGATCTGCTTGATCATGAGTTCCATGGGCCACAGCATACCCCTTGGGGGTATTGACCATTCAGGGTCGGGCCCTTCGGCTTCCCTGGGCCGTCCCGCGGGGCCGGGCGGCGGTCACAGCGGGAACCCCGCGCCGAGGGTGTCGTACGGATCCAGGGTGAACCGGTGCTCGCCGGTGCGGTGGGTGGTACCGGTGACGTCGGTGACGAGGCCGTCCGCCGCGCTCACCGAAGGGACGACCCGGCCGGTGAACACCGTTCCCACGATGGACTCGTGAGTCAGCGTCAGGTCGAGTCCGTCCCCCAGGCGCCCCTCGTCCGCGAGCAGGGCGAGCCGGGCCGAGGTACCGGAGCCGCAGGGCGAGCGGTCGATCTGCCCGTCGGCGAACACCGTGACGTTGCGCTGGCGCGGCCCGTCGGGGGAGTCGGGGAGGTCCTCGTGAAAGATCACGCCGTAGACGCCCGAGAGGAGCGGCCCGTCCGGATGCCGGGTGGCGGGGTGGGCGCCCAGGGCGGCGCGGATCTCCCCGCCGGCCGCGAGCAGCGCGGGCAGCGAGGCCCGGTCGACGGTCAGCCCCAGATCGCGCACGGCGACCGAGGCGTAGCAGGCACCGGCGTACGCGATGTCGACGCCCACCGCGCCGAGGCCGGTGGTCACGGGCACCCCGCGGGCGGTGACACGGGCCGGGACGTTGCGGAAGGTCACGCCGCTGGTGCGGCCCGCGACGCGGTGCACGGTCGCGGTGACGCGCCCCGACGGCACGTCGATGCGGACCTGGACGTCCCCTTCGTCGGGGGCGACGACGAGCCCCGAGTCGACCGCCCACGCGCCGAGGGCCATCGTGCCGTGGCCGCAGGCGGTCGAGTAGCCGTCCTTGTGCCAGAACAGCACGCCCAGATGGGCGCCGTCGTCGTCCGGCGGAACGACGAACCCGCCGTACATGCCCGCGTGCCCGCGCGGCTCCTGGACCAGGAACCTGCGTACGTCGTCGACGGGTCCGGGGCGCGGGGCGGTGCCGGACCCGCCGGGCCCGATGACGGTGGCGCGCCGCTCGGCCACGCCGTCCCCGGGGATCGGCGGCAGCCCGGCGGCGGCCGTGTCGACGATGCGGAAGGGCTCACCTCCGGCGTGGTAGTCGACGGTGCGGATGGCCATGGGGGCGGGTTCGGTGGCGGCGAGGGTCGTCATGCGTCAGTAATATGTCACACACTTCTGATGCCGCCCAACCGGAACACCGCCAAGTACCGGTCGGTGAGGGAGAGTTGGGCGGTCGCCAGCAAGCAGCCATCCTGTCTCGCACTACGACACGAAGCCGCGGGTGATGTGCGTCCCCGCCCCGACGTTCTCGGCCCGGTAGCCCGACTCCCCCACACAGTCGCTGTACTCGTAGTTGGCCCGCGACGTGCCGGTCAGGCCGCCCGCGTCGGTGGAGGTGGGGCCACCGAAGACGACGTCGGACCTGGGCATCTCGGCGCAGCCGGGAATCCCCGCGTAGTACTCGACGAACCCGCCCTGGGAACCCCGCATGTTGCCGCTGCCCGCGGGCAGCGTCCAGGTCCCCAGGTGGGTCTCCTTGCCGCTGACCGTGTCCCGCGCCGTCCCGGTCCAGGTGTCGCTGCCGCCGCGCTCCACCGTGATGTCGTAGCGGTGGCCGTACACGGCGTCGAAGTCCACGGCACAGGTCACGCCGGGCCCGCCGTCCGCACCCTCGTGACAGAGCGGGTCGGAGGTCTTGGTCCCCGCGACGAAGCTGGAGAAACGGGCGGACAGCCTTTCCCTTCCGCCGCTGTTCGCGCGGGGCTGGAGGCCGGTGTATCCGACGTCCGGGGCGTTGGTGAAGCCGAACTGCTGGGCGAAGTAGATCCCGCTCTTGTGGGCGGTCGCGGGGTTCACGGTGATGGGGAAGGTGAGGTCGGTCAGCCCGGCGGACGGGGCGCCCGCCACCTGCCAGCTCACCGAGACGTTGCCGCCCCCGACGTCCGCGGACGCGGATTGCGACGTGACCATGACAAGCACTGCTGCCGCGGCGACCGCGGCGCATCGACGAAGGACCGGGAAGGACATGTGCCGTTCCTCTCTGGGGGGTCTCACGCGCCTCGCTGGAGCCGACTCCCTGGAGCGGCGCTCAGGACCGCGTGGCTCAGAACCGGTTGGCTCAGGACTGGTGGCTCAGGACTGGTGGCTCAGGACTGTTTCGTCCAGGACTGGTTGTACGCACACCGAAGGAGCCCCGCCATGGACGAACGCGCGGGCGGGCTTGGACTCTTCACGTCCACGGCCGTCCCGCGGCCGTCCACCGGCCGGGGCTCCTTCAGGGGTTGTACGTCACTCCTGCGCGAGGGCGTCCAGCGGATTCATGGCGGCCGCCCTGCGGGCCGGCAGCGCCGCCGCAACCACGCCGACCACCAGCGACACCAGGCACACGCCGAGCAGCGTCCCCCAGGGCAGCGCCAACGCGTACTGCTCCACCGCGCCGCCCGCGAGTGCGCCGACCGCCCATGCCCCGAAAAGACCGACCGCCAGGCCGAGAAGCGTGCCGAAGGCGGCGACGGTCACCGCCTCCAGGCGGATCATCCGCCGGATTCCCGCGCGGTCCATGCCGATGGCGCGCAGCATGCCGAGCTCGCGCGTCCGCTCCGAGACCGACATGGCCAGGGTGTTCACGATGCCGAGCACACTGATCACGACGCCGATGGCGAGCAGCCCGTACATCAGGGTCAGCAGTCCGCCCATCGTGCCCGCGGCCTCGCGGACGAGCTCCTCCCGGTCCTGCACCTTGAGCAGCGGGCTCCTGCCCACGGCCGTACGCAGCCGCTCCTCGGTGGCCGTCGAGAGCGAGCCGTCCTCGGTACGGACGAGGATCCGCTGGACGGAGCCCGGCTCGAAGCTGTGCCGCCGCACCTCGCTCAGGGCACCCAGCGCGTCATGGGCGGTGGGGTTGTCCTGGTAGACGCCCACGACGGTGTACCGCGCGAAGTCCTCGTCCCCGCCCACGCCCATACGGGCGTTGAGCTTGTCACCCGTACGCACCCCCTGTTCCCGGGCGAGGGTGCTCGAGACGGCGATCCTGCCCGGCCCGAGGTCGTCGAGGGAGCCGCTGACGAAGTCGAGCTTCATGGTGGCGCCCGCGGTGTCCGGGTCGACACCGGTGAGGTCCCGCACCATGCCACCGGTGAACAGCGTGGTGTCCGTGACGGCGGCCGCGGTCCGTACCCCCGGGGTCTCGGCGACCCGGCGCACGGCGGCGGGGTCGATGCCGGTCGTGGTGGAGCGGGTGCCGATGACGTACTCGGCGCCGAGGCCGGCCGCGGCCTGACGGTCGAGCGCCCGCCCGGTGGAGTTGCCGATGACGGCGAGCCCGGCGACCAGTGCCGTGCTGATCAGCAGGGTGGCGGCGGTGGCCGCCGTACGCCGCGGGTCGCGCAGCGCGTTCTCCCGCGCGAGACGTCCTGCGACACCGAACCGGCTCGTGAGCCGCCCGGTCAGCCGGATCACCGGGGAGGACAGCAGCGGCGCGAGGACGATCACGGCGACGACGAGGACGGCGCAGCCGAGCATCGCGTTCCGCAGGTTCTCCTCCGAGGCGTCCTTCGCCCCGGTGAGCGACACCAGCAGACCGGCGCCGAGCACGAGCAGGGCGCATCCCACCGCGCCACGGATCCTGGACCGGCCGGTGGAGGGCGGCTGTTCGGCCGTGCGCAGCGCCTCGACCGGCGCGATCCTCGCCGCTCTGCGGGACGGCAGCCACGCGGCGAGCACGGTGACGCCCACGCCCACGACGAGCGCCGCCACGACGGGTCCCGGGCCGATCACCAGGGGCCCGTCGGGCTGCGGATCGGCGTCGGTGCCGAGGACGTCGGGCAGTACGGAGGCGATGCCGAGGCCGAGCAGGAACCCCGCCACCGACGCGGCGAGGCCGACCAGGAGGGCTTCGAGGAGGACGGAGCGGACCACCTGACGGCGCGAGGCGCCGATCGCCCGCAGCAGGGCTATCTCGCGGGTGCGCCGCGTCACGAGCATCGTGAAGGTGTTGATGATGAGGAACGAGCCGATGAACAGCGCGACTCCGGCGAAGACCGTCGCCATCTTGGCGTTGCCCCGGGTCAGGGTGTCGACGAGGACGGACTGCTGCTGGGCCTGGGCGGTGCCGGTCGTGGCCTCGGCCCGGTCGGCGGGGAGCACCGCGGCGACCCGTTCGGCGAGCTCGGACTCGGCGGTGCCGGGCGCGGCCGACAGGTCGATCCCGGTGTAGTGCCCGGGGGACGCGAAGAGCCGCTGGGCCGTGGCCTTGTCGAACAGGACGAGGGTGCCGCCCGCGGTCACCCGGGTGTCCTCGGTGGAGACGATGCCCACGAGCCGCTTGGTCATGACCGGCCCTTCGGTGGCCACCGTGACCTTGTCGCCGAGGCGGAAGCCACCGGCGGCCGCGGTGCCCCTGTCCACGGCGATCTCGCCGCCGTCACGCGGGGCACGGCCATCGAGCAGCGGATGGCGGCTGTCCTTGCCGTCCTTGCCGGGTACGTACGCGGATCCCTGGTGCGCCCATGCGTCGTCGGCCCGCATCGGGGTGCCGTCCGCGTCGTTCAGGACGGCCGAGCCGTCGGCGGTCGGACGCACGGCAAAGACGCCGGGCACACCGGCGAGCTTGTGCGCGAGCGCGTCGTCGAGCACTCCGGCGCGCCGGTCGGGGGCGGCGCCCGGCGGGGGGTCCTTCGGGGTCACGGTGACGGCGATGTCCGCGAAACTCTTCGACGCGGCGGCGCGCTGGGCGGCCGCGGAGGAGTCCATGAAGACGAGGGTGCCGGAGACGAAGGCGACGCCCAGACAGACCGCGAGAACGGTCATGACCAGGCGGGCCTTGTGCGCGAGCACGTTGCGCAGGGCGGTACGGAACATGGGGATACGGGTCCTGGGGTGGTGGGCTCGATGGATACGGGCGGCCGGGTCAGCTCGTGCGGGCCCCGCTGTCGTACTCCTTCATCCGGTCGAGGACCCGGTCCGGGGTGGGCCGGGCCATCTCGTCGACCAGGCGGCCGTCGGAGAGGAAGACGACGCGGTCTGCGTAGCCCGCGGCGACGGGGTCGTGGGTGACCATGACCACCGTCTGGCCCAACTCGCGTACGGAGTCGCGCAGGAAGCCGAGGACTTCGGCGCCCGCTCGGGAGTCGAGGTTGCCGGTCGGCTCGTCGCCGAAGACGATCGCCGGGCGTGAGACCAGGGCGCGGGCCACGGCGACGCGCTGCTGCTGCCCGCCGGACAGCTGCGCGGGCCGGTGGCCGAGGCGCTGGGAGAGGCCGACCATGGACACCACGTGGTCGAGCCACTGCCGGTCGGGGCGGCGCCCCGCGATGGTCAGCGGCAGCGTGATGTTCTCCAGGGCGGTCAGCGTCGGCATCAGGTTGAACGCCTGGAAGACGAAGCCGATCCGGTCGCGGCGCAGCGCGGTGAGCCGCCGGTCGTCGAGCGTGCCCAGCTCGGTGGTGCCGATGCGCACGGAACCGGAGCTGAAGGAGTCGAGCCCCGCGGCGCAGTGCATCAGCGTGGACTTGCCGCACCCGGAAGGACCCATGATCGCGGTGAACTCGCCCTCCCGGAAGGAGACGCTGACGCGGTCCAGGGCCACGACGCGGGTGTCTCCGCTTCCGTAGACCTTCGAGAGGTCGGTGACGGCTGCCGCGATGCCGGTCGGGTGCGGCGTGAACGTGTCCAGGGGTGGGGCGGTCACGAGGACTCCTCTTCGGAGGGCTTCGGGTGCGATGGCCGTCCGCGTCCGCTGATGTGGACGGCGCACACCAAAGGTGTCCGGAGGAGGTATCAGGACCTGAGCGGCGATGTATCGGCGACCGCTTCGCCTCGTATCGGTTCTGCGTACGAGGCGTACAAGGCATACGAGGTGTACGGGGCGTATGGGGTGTACGAGCTGTACGAGGTGTACGAGGTCTATGAGTCCTACGTAGCTGCCGGGCCGTCAGTCCGGCAGCCGCAGAGTGGCGACCGCGCCGCCGTCCGGGGCGTTGTCCAGGCGCAGTTCGGCGCCGAGGAGCCGTGCCTGGCCCAGGGCGATGGTCAGTCCGAGGCCGTGCCCCGAGCCGCGCTCCTTCGCGCCCGTGTGGAACCGGCGCGGTCCCTCGCGCAGCAGGTCCTGGGGGAAGCCGGGGCCGTGGTCGCGCACGACGACCGTGCGGCCCTCGACGGTGACCCGCACCGGGACGGCCCCGTGCCGGTGGGCGTTGACGACGAGGTTGCCGACGATCCGCTCGAGGCGGCGCGGGTCGGTCTCCACGGTCGGCGCGTCGGTGTCGGTGACGGTGACGTCGGTGTCGAAGCCGGTGCGTGCCACGGCCTCCAAGACGACCGCGTCGAGCGGGACACGGGCATGGGCCGGCTGTTCGGCGCCCGCGTCGAGGCGGGAGATCTCCAGGAGGTCCTCGACCAGACCGCGCAGATCGCGCACCCGGGCCCGCAGCAGGTCCTCGGTCTCGCCGGGCGGCAGCAGGTCGGCGGCGGCGAGCAGGCCGCCGACAGGGGTACGCAGCTCATGGGCCACGTCCGCCGTGAACTGCCGCTCGGTGCGCAGCCGTCGGCCCAGGCTGTCCGCCATGAGGTCGACGGTGGCGGCGATCTCGGCCACCTCGTCGCGCCCCTTGGTGGGGCCGGTCCGCGCGTCCAGGTCCCCCGCGGAGATCCGCTCCGCCGTCTCCGAGACCCGCCGCAGCCTGCGGCCGAGCAGCCCGGCTCCGTAGACCGCGAGGGGCACGGCCGCCGCGAGGGCGGCGAGCGAGGCCACCGCCATGGTCGCGTCGAGCCGGCGCAGCGTGGAGCGCATCGGGCCCTCGTTGAGCGACACGGCGAGGACCTGGCTGTCCGGCCCGGCGACCCGTTGGGCGGCCCAGGCGGTCGGGCCCACCCCGTACGTGTCGACGGAGTCGTCGTAGGCGGTGTGCCGCTCGCCGTCGGTCGGGGCGCGCAGGGAGGCGGGCAGATCGGCGGGGTCGAGTTCGGCGCCGCCGACGAGGGTGCCGGTGCGCCGGTAGACGTCCATGGCCTCGTACAGCGTGTTCGTCACCTGCATCTCGCTCCGGGAGCGGATGTCCGATGCGGTCCACACGTGCACCAGGACGCCCACCGCGAGCGCGACCATGCAGGCCGTGGCCGCGGCCAGCGCGGCGATCTTCCAGCGCAGGGGCACGCGGACCGGCCGCGGCCGAGTGAGGCGGCGCACCGGCCTCAGCGCCTGAACTTGTAGCCGAAGCCGCGGACCGTCTCGATCCGGTCGCGGCCCAGCTTCTTGCGCAGCCGCTGCACGCACAGGTCCACGACGCGGCTGTCGCCGTCCCAGCCGTAGTCCCACACGTCCCGCAGCAGGGTGTGCCGTTCCAGTACGACACCCGGGCGGGCGGCGAACGCGAGGAGCAGCTTCAGCTCGGTCGGGGTCAGTGCCACCGGTCTGCCGGAGAGGGTCACCTCCATGCCGCCGGTGTCGATGGCCAGGTCGCCGAAGACCAGCACGTCCTCGTCGGGCGCCTGCGCCCCTTCGGCCGTGTCCTGTCCGGGGCCCGGGGCGGGCGCGTAGGAGGCCCGCCTCAGCAGCGAACGGATGCGGGCCACGAGGACCCCGGTCTCCACGGGCTTGACCACGTAGTCGTCCGCGCCCGCCTCCAGACCGGCCACGACGTCGACCCCGTCGCCGCGTGCGGACATCATGAGGACGGGCACCAGGCTGGTCTCCCGGACCCTGCGGCACAGGCCGATCCCGTCGAGGCCGGGCAGCATCACGTCCAGGATCAGCAGGTCGAAGCTCTCCTCGCGGAAGAGTTCGAGGCCCGCGAGCCCGTCGGGCGCGGTCCTCATCTCGTACCCGTACCGCTCCAGGGAGACGCCGAAGGACCGGCGCATCAGGTCGTCGTCCTCCACCAGCAGCACGCGCACGGGCAGCGGGGAGGCCGGAGCCGGTTTCAGGTCGCCTTCCATGCGAAGGACGATATGCCAGACATCGGCCGAGGCGGCGCAGCCGATGAGCGGCGGGACGCTCCCTGATGGGCAACAGAGCACTCCCTGATACGCGGCCGATACAAACCCGCCCGACACGGCGCCGTCGAAGGCCGCGTACGCACGGGAGCGGACCTCCTCCTCGGCCGCCTGCCCCGCCCCCGAGCAGGCCGATCGCAGTACGAGCCTTAGGCGAGCCGCAGCCACTGCCCGTACGAGGGCACGTTGTCGCCGTCGGTGGCGAACACCAGGTACCAGCCGGGCGGGGCGAGGTTTCTGTCGCTGGGCAGCTGGAGGCGCAATCCTGTCGGCTCGACGGCGAAGGAGACGTCGACGAGCCGCTGTTCGTTGTCACAGCTGTGGGTGGTGGCACCGGGCCTGATGAGCGAGATCTTGGTGATGCGAGGCGGGACATCGGTCTGTGCGCTCACCGAACCGCCGTATGTGCCGCTTTCGGTGGACAGGGCGAGTCGCGGACGGGGGCCGCGGAAGAGGTAGGGCGGCGAATACACCTCGATGCGCCAATCCTCTGCCTTGCGCTGGGGGTTCGACCCGGCCGTCAGGACCCGGCCGTCAGCGGCGAGGAGGGCAACCGAGTGGTAGAGCCGCGGTACACGGGCACGGGCGGCCCGCACCCATTTCTCCGTCATCGGGTCGAAGATCTCCGCGTCGTGCACAGCCGTGTCGGCGTCCTCCTCCATTTCCGCCCCACCGCTGATGAGCACCGTACGGTCGGGCAAAAGCGCCGCGCACAGGTGCATGCGGGGATGGTGCATCGGCTCCACAGCCCGGTAGGTGGGGGCTGTGGCCGTGAGGTCGGCGATGCTCGTTGCGGACACGGCTGGGGCCTGGCTGTGCATGTCGTATCCGCCTCCGCCCGCGATGAGCACCCGTTGATCCTGCGCGGGCGGCAACAGCACGCTCGTGGACTGGTTGCGCATGTCGGGGAACGGCAGGCCGGTGACGGTGGCCGTCGCACCCGTGGCCGAGTTCCACAGCAGCGGCCGTGTGCCGTTGTTGCCCCCGTACTGCCCGCCGGAGTAGAAGATCCGGCCGTCGGCGAGCAGGAACAGGTGGGCGTACATCGGCAGCGGCCCGGCCGACGGGAGAGTGGACCAGGACGGACTGCCGGAGTCGTCGTAGGCCTCGGGCAGCATATTGAGGTTCCCGTCCGTGCCGAGTCCGGACACCGCCAGAACCCGTCCGTCCGGCAGTGCCAGCAGCGCGGGGTACCAGCGTCCGCCGGCCATGGCGGGGGCGTGCGTCCACTGCCCGGTCGCGGGATCGAACACGACCGCGTCACGCAGGCCGCGGAAGGGGTCGTACGCCTGGGTGCCGCCCGCGGCGAGGAGCCGTCCATCGGGCAGGAACGCCTGCCCGCAGCAGAACAGGTCGATGGGGGTGGCGGGCTCCTCCAGTCGCGGCGTCGGGTACCGCCAGAGTCGAGTGCGGAAATCCTGCGGGTTCAGCCGGTCGGGGTCGTTGCCGGATCCGGAGAAGAACAGCACGTCCCCGGTGTGCAACAGGGCGGCATGGACCGGGTTGACGTCGGTGCCGAAGTCCATGAGGCGCCAGACGCCCAGTTCCGCCGCGTCGTCGAGATCGGTGCTCAGGTCGATGACGCGCCGGTATCCGGCGGGAGCCCCAGGGGGATCGTCGGCGACGAGGATCAGGAGCTCGCCGGGTGCTGCGCCGGGCCGATGGGTGGTGGCGGCCGCCGCACCGCCGTTCTCCCAGAACCGCCAACCGCCGACCGCGGCCCAGGGCCCCCAGCCCTCAGCGGCCCTGCCGGTGGCGTCCAGGGCCCAACCCACTGTGCAGGAGGCACTGTTCTGTCCCTGCGGGTTGTCGACGGCAAGGACGATGAGCTCAAGGCGTCCGTCGCCGTCCAGGTCGGAGAGGGTGACACCGGCGCCCTGGTTCTCCCAGAAGCCCCAGTCCGGCACCGCCGCCCATGGCCCCCAACCGCCGGTGACCGTACCGTCGGCGTCGAGGGCATGCCCGATCCGGTAGTAACCGGCGTTCGGCCCCTCCGGAGCATCCACCATGAACACCACCAGGTCCGGCCGGCCGTCGCCGTCCACATCCGCGACCGCGATGTCGGCTCCCTGATTGCGCCAGGAGAACCAGTCGGGGATCTCCAGCCATGGCCCCCAGCCTCCGGTGACCGCGCCGTCGGCGTCGAGGGCATGCCCGATCCGGTAGTAACCGGCGTTCGGTCCTTGGGGGGCGTCCACCATGAACACCACCAGGTCCGGTCGCCCGTCGCCATCCACGTCGGCGACCGCCAGGCCACCGTCCGAGGTGAGCCAGGAGAACCAGTCGGGCACCTTCCGCCATGGGCCCCAACCGCCACGGACCGCGCCGTCGGCCGCAAGCCCCCGGCCGACACGGTAGTAGCCCGCATTGCGCTCCGGCCGGTCTGCGACGGCCAGGACGACAGCATCCAGCCGCCCCGTCCCGCCCAGATCGGCCACCGCTACGCCCACTCCGGCATTTCCGTCCTGCGGCCAGTCCGGAACCCCTGCGAATCCACCGGCCATCGGGCCACCCCCGTCTTCCTTCCCCCGTCTTCCTTCGTCGGCCGCCTCTGCCTCAGGGGCAGATGAGTGTCCCGTCCTCCCGCAGGATCGGCGGCCCGGTTCGCGGGGGACGCGCCTCTGTCAGATCGAGGTCCGCTGCCAGGCGAAAGCAGCGAAAGCAGAACTATCCAGCCCGGCCACGAAGCACGATGGGCCTACGAAGCACGATGGACCAGGGAGTAGTTGCCGCTGCCGCTCTGGCTGGGCCGGGCATGGGCGCCACCCGCAGCGCATGGCGGTGAGGCGACGTTGTCCTCGAAGTACAGCCCGTGGCACTTGTTGCACCAGCGCCAATTGCTCTGCTGGCCCGGGGCGGTCCCGGCGTTGTGCATCAGGCTGTAGTTACCGCTGCCGGACTGGGCAGGCGGTGTGTGCGTGCTACCGGCCGGGCAGCGCGACGCAGCTGCCTGCGGCCCGAAGAACAGGCCCTGGCACTTGTTGCACCACCGCCAGTCGCTCTGCCATCCGGTGGTGGCCGGGAGGCCGTGCGCCAGAAGGTATCGGCCGCTGCCGGACTGAGCGGGCGGTGTGTGCGTGCTGCCGGCCGGGCAGCGCGACGCGGCCGCCTGCGGCCCGAAGAACAGGCCCTGGCACTTGTTGCACCACCGCCAGTCGCTCTGCGTGGGGTAGTTGCCCGTCACTCCGGTGATGTCGTCGTCGGTCAGCGAGCGCTTGACTGCGCCAGGGGCGATGGTCGGCTGCATCACCGCGCCACTGACGCTGGAGTGCCCAAGGCCGAGTATGTGGCCCAGTTCGTGGAGAGCCACCGTCTCGACATCGAACGCGCCCGCCACCGCGCCGATCGACCAGGTGTGCTCGGTGTCGTCGAAGTGCACTGGTTTGGGAAGGGTAGTGGTGACGATCGAGCAGTTCGGGGGGAAGTCGGCGTGCGCGAGGACCCCGCCGACCATGCTGTGATCGGGGTCGTTGGCCGGGCGCCATCCGATACGGATGTCGGGTGTCTGGTCGACACCGACCTCAGTGAACGTCAGCGGTGTGGCAGCTGCCCAGGTCGCCAAGGCGTTCCGGACGGCAAGGAACTCCCCGAAGCAGTCCTCGGTTCCCGTGTCCATCGTGTAGCTGAGGCTCCACCTGTCCCATGCGCAGGTGCGGGCGAACGCCACGCCCTGCCACAGGTCGGGCATCAAACACCGCGACTGAGTCATCTGCTCCTTGGTCGTCTCGTCGAACGCCCCGGTGTCGGGGAGGTCGAAGAACCGCTGGTACTTCTGGAGCGAGGACGAGGTCACCGCGTCGAGCGTGCCGGGCTGGTAGCCGCCCTCTGCCAGGTAGCCGTAGCGGTTCAGGTAGACCTGCACCCGTTCCAAGCCTTCGATGTGCTCTCCGGGCTTTCCCAGGTCGACCGACTGGATGAAGTTGGTTGAGCCGCTCCGTGCACTGGTCATAATCGTTCCCCTCCTGCGGGCCCGCCCCACCGGTGGCCCTGTGATGCCCATCACGGTCCTCCGGGGTGCGGATGGCGTGAAGAGGCCGAGATGCCCCATCTCCATTCGGCCAGAAAGGGCCCTTGAACTGGTGGTGTCGCTGTGGCTGGGCGCGATCGTCTCCCCCCCTCTTCCACTGTCTCTTCTGTCACGCATCACGCATCGCGCATCACGCACACGGCTGGCGACACCTGCGGGGCAGACGTTGGCCCACGCCCTCCGCCCAACTGCACGTCCTTGGTCGGAATGAGACCAGGCCCGCGTCGTCCGGCGCCCGGTCGAGCAGGCTGAAGTGCAGAGCTCGTCAGCAACCCGTCCGGCGGTGCGGGCAGAAGGGGTTCTTCGTCGAACTGGGCACCGAGGTGTGGTCCAGTCCCAGCGAGGGACCGAATTCGAGCAGCATGCCCGTCAACAGATCGAAGCCCTGTCCGGCGAATCCCTCCTGCCAGGTCTCGCCTTCGTCGAAATGCCCGTCCTCGCCCACCACTCCCGCATTCGACGGCGGGAAGAACGCGTACACGAGAACGCGTACACGAGAACGCCTCCGGCCCACCGAACGGGAAAGCATCACTACGGTCAAGCACACCGAAGCGGATTTCAATGTCGACTTCCCATAAGGCCTCACGGAGCGCCACCGGAACCTCTGATACCCAGCGCCCCAGGCGGTCGATATCAGGGCTGCGTTGACGCCCTGCATCGATGCCCGCAACGCGGCCGGGCCATCGCCTGGCACGCACGGATGACCACCGAGCCCTGGGAGGATTCGAGGGCGACTCCGCCAGGGTCGAGGGCGACTCGCCAGGGTCGAGGGCGGCGGGAAACTGCCACGCACTCTCGCAGTAGACACGGGATCATTCGGGTCGAGCGCCAGTGGCTATTCCCTTCCCGCTCCCACAGGGGTAACGAGCGCACTCAACGAGCAACTACCGTTGACTTCATTACGTTTTGTGGCGTGTTGACCGGGAGTTCCCCGAGCGGGATGCTCCCCGCGACCGAACTCTGCCCCGGAAAACGGGAAGGAAGATTTCCGCTATGGAGTTCAACGCAAATGCCACCACGTTCATCTATGTGCATGGCGCTGGCAACAAACCGTTGGAGTCGGACCTCAAGCGCGCATGGGACGAGGACTTGTTCGAGCGGGACATGGGAGAGCGCACGCGGATGGTCTACTACGCCGACCTGCTGCACGACCGCCCGGCCGCGATCGCGGCCGATGCGTGCGACGCGAGCGGTGCGTTGGGGGCGCTCGCGTCCGCCGCGTTCGCCGATACCGCGCTCCTCGAGGACGCCGAAGTTCGCGAAACGTTCGGCAAGATGGCCCCAGACGGGCAGGAGTTGGCCCTCTCCCTGACGATCAGCATGGCGGCCCGCGCCGCGAGCCCAACGGGCCTCGCCCCGACCCCGAGCGCCCGCCCCGAGGCCGGCGTCGCCGAGTTGCTGCCGCTGCCCGGCCCACTCCGCCGCTTCCTGCTGCGGCAGTTGCTGCGCCACCTCATCCCGGACGCCAACGGGTACTTCTTCACCAGCGCCCGGGAGAGGATCAGGGACCAACTGCGCACTGCCCTCGCCGCCGCCGACGGGCCCGTGGCCGTGATCAGCCACAGCCTGGGCACTGTCGTCGCCTACGACGTGCTCAGTGAGGCCGACTTCACCGAGAAGGAGGTCCCGCTGCTCGTCACGCTGGGCTCCCCCCTGGGATACACCGAAATCCAGGACGTCGTTTCCCGCCCCCTACAGGTCCCCGCCCCCGTACGGTTGTGGGCGAACTTCGCCGACCCTCTCGACCTCGTCACGCTGGACACCACCCTGGCCGACGACTTCAGGACCGAGGGAAAGCTGATCGCCGACATAGTGGTGGACAACCCCTCGCCGAACAACCACGCACCCTGCGGCTATCTGCGCAGCCGTCATATGCGTAACGCCGTGACCGCGGCCCTTGGCAGGCCCTCGTAGTCGCCCACGGGCGATGCGCTGCTCCCGCCCCCTCCGCTCAGCCCACGAGCACCCGGAGAGCTTGATGTCCGGGTGCTCGTTCTTGTTCTCCGTGACTCAATACCGGTTCCGTCGCACGGCGTGCCCGTCGCCACCCGGCCAGCAGTCGGGTACACCCTCAACTGAAGCCATCCACACGGGGAGTTCCGGCTCCGCACCGGCCCCGACCACCAAGATCGCCGACCGGAAGCTCCCAGCCCGACCCGCAAGGACCAGCTCAGCAACCCAGCTGCCGATCTCGCCAGGAGGTAACCATGAGGATGCTGATCAACGTCGCCGAGACCGTCGTCACCGACGCGCTGCGCGGGATGGCCGCCGCCCATCCCGAGTTGACGATCGACGTCGAGAACCGCGTGATCGTACGCAGGGACGCCCCCGTCGAGGGAAAGGTCGCCCTGGTGTCGGGCGGCGGGTCCGGGCACGAGCCGCTGCACGGCGGGTTCGTGGGGCCCGGCATGCTGTCCGCCGCCTGTCCCGGGGAGGTCTTCACCTCGCCGGTGCCGGACCAGATGGTGCGGGCCGCGGCCGCCGTGGACAGCGGTGCGGGCGTGCTGTTCGTCGTGAAGAACTACACGGGCGACGTGCTCAACTTCGACATGGCCGCGGAGCTCGCCGAGGACGAGGGCATCCAGGTGGCCAAGGTGCTCGTCGACGACGACGTGGCGGTGACCGACAGCCTGTACACGGCCGGTCGGCGCGGCACCGGCGCCACGCTCTTCGTGGAGAAGATCGCGGGGGCCGCCGCCGACGCGGGCATGCCGCTGGAGCGGGTGGAGGCCATCGCGCGGCGGGTCAACGAGAACTCCCGGAGTTTCGGCGTCGCGCTCAGCGCGTGCAGTACGCCGGCCAAGGGCAGCCCGACCTTCGAACTGCCCTCCGGTGAGCTGGAGTTGGGCATCGGGATCCACGGCGAGCCGGGGCGCGAGCGGCGCCCCATGATGACCTCGCGCGAGATCGCCGACTTCGCCGTGAACGCCGTGGTGGACGATCTCCGGCCGCGCAATCCGGTGCTCCTGCTCGTCAACGGCATGGGGGCCACTCCCCTGTTGGAGCTGTACGGCTTCAACGCCGAGGTCGAGGACGTCCTCGCCGAGCGCGGCGTCGCCGTGGCGCGCACCCTCGTCGGCAACTACGTGACGTCGCTCGACATGGCAGGGGCCTCGGTGACGCTGTGCCAGATCGACGAGGAGACACTGGAGTTGTGGGACGCCCCGGTCCGTACGCCCGCACTGCGCTGGGGAGCCTGAGGACCTCAGGCTCTGTCCGGTACGCGATCACGTCACCGCCGACGCAAGGAGATCCTGTGCTCGACGCCCACTTCTTCCGCCGCTGGCTGACGGCCGCCGCGGCGGCCGTCGACCGCGAGGCGGACCGGCTCACGGAGCTGGACTCGCCCATCGGCGACGCCGACCACGGCAGCAATCTGCGGCGCGGCTTCACCGCCGTCGTGACCGCGCTGGAGAAGGAGGCGCCCGACACGCCGGGGGCCGTCCTGACGCTGGCGGGGCGGCAGTTGATCTCGACGGTCGGCGGGGCGTCGGGCCCGCTGTACGGCACGCTCCTTCGCCGTACCGGCAAGGCGCTCGGCGACGCCCGCGAGGTCGACGAGGCGCGGTTCGCCGAGGCCCTGCGCACCGGCATCGACGCGGTGGCAGCGCTCGGCGGGGCGGCGCCCGGCGACAAGACGATGCTGGACGCGCTCGTCCCCGGGGTCGACGGGCTCCCGGACTCCTTCGGCGCGGCACGGGAGGCCGCGCTCCAGGGCGCCCTCGCCACCATTCCCCTGCGGGCCCGCAAGGGCCGCGCGAGCTATCTGGGCGAGCGGAGCGTCGGACACCAGGACCCCGGCGCGACCTCCTCGGCCCTGCTCTTCGAGGCGCTCGCCGAGACCGCCGCCGAGGGCGGCGAATCACGGGAGGGCGGCCATGGCTAACGGACCGTTGGTCGGCGTCGTCCTCGTCTCGCACAGCGGCCCCGTCGCCGAAGCCGTCGCCGCGCTCGCCACGGGCCTCGCCGGTGGCGGCGACACCGCGCCCGTGGCGGCCGCGGGCGGCACGGAGGACGGCGGGCTCGGCACGAGCGCCGAGTTGATCTCGGCGGCCGCCGCGCGGGTCGACCGCGGCGCGGGCGTCGCCCTGCTCACCGACCTCGGCAGCGCCGTCCTCACGGTGAAGGCGCTGCTCGCCGAGGGCGACGAACTCCCGGACGGGGCACGCCTGGTGGACGCCCCGTTCCTGGAGGGCGCGGTGGCGGCGGTGGTCACCACGTCGGCCGGCGCCGACCTCGCCGCGGTGGAGGCGGCGGCCGAGGAGGCGTACACCTACCGGAAGGCGTGAGCCCCCGTACACCTACCGGAAGGCGTGAATCCCCGAGCAACGAGGTGCGCTAGTTCCGTCGCACGAACTGCCGGGCCAGCGCGTCGCCCCGCGCGACCGCGGCCCGGTGGCTCTCGATCGGCTTCGCCTTGGGCCCCTTGAAGAAGACGTACGTGACGCCGGAGCCGACGCCGCCCGATTTCGGGTCGGGCCGGATGCCGAGCGCCTTGGCGGTCGCGTACGACGCCTCGCCGATGAGGTCGGTGGGACCGGTGTCACCGACGACGGCGTACTGCACCCTGCCGCGGTGGATCACGGCGGCGACGGTGCCGCCCGTGATGCCGTGCTCGGCGTGGTTCCAGCGGCGGCTGGGGCCCGGCACGACGACGTAGGGCAGACGTTCCGCGTTCAGCTGGCGGCCGTCGGACTGCTGGAAGGCCGTGGCGTGGAAGAAGAGCGGGTCGGTGCGGCGGCTGCAGGCCTTGGTCGGCTGCCCGTCGCAGTCGATGTCCATGTCGGCCTTCCAGAAGACCGCGCCCCGCGCCCCGCACACGGGCACCGAGGCGCGGGCGCCGTCGTCGGTGCGGAACCTGCCGTGCGAGATCTGCTTGCAGGAGCGCGTCGCCGCCAGCAGATCGGCGGCCCGCACCGAGCCCTCCCTGACCGGAGCGGCCGCTGAACCGGCCCTGGCCGCTGGTGAACTCGCCCTGGTCTCCGGCAACTCGACGACCGGTTCGGCCGTCGGCTGCTGCGCCGCGGCGGGGTACGAGGCAGGGGCGAGCAGAGCGGCTCCGGCAGCGGTGGCCAGGGCCACCGTTCTGGTACGCACGTGAAGAAACCCTTCATAGGGGACAAACTGACGGCTTGTAGGCCAGATATCCCAATCTGTGCCCGGTCGTACCCTCCGTCCACTGTTCTGGGTCCGTACGGCGCACGCCCGCCTCTTGATGTGCCCCCGTCACCCGTGTCAAATAGGTCCGGACCAATGCCGTCGAGTGGAAGGCAGCGCCGTGCGACGGATGCCCCACCTGTCCACCCCCGTGACCCTGCTTGCCGTCATGGCCGCGACCACGGCCACGCTCGGTGGCTGCGCGTGGGGCGGCGAGGACGGCAAGGACACCAGGCCCCCCGCGGCACCCCGGGGTCTGACCGTGCAGGCGGGCAGCGCCACCACCGCGCACGTCATGTGGAACCAGGCCACCGACGACACCGAGGTCACCGGCTACGAGGTGTACCGGGACGCCGAGAAGGTCAAGGAAGTGCCCGGCGGGGAACACATGGTGGACGTCGTCGGCCTGAAGCCGTCCACCACGTACACCTTCACCGTGCGCGCCCGCGACGCCGAGGGGAACGTCAGCGAGGACAGCAGGAAGCTCTCGGTCACCACGCCCGCCGCGGCCGCCGCCGACCGCAAGCCACCGACCCGGCCCGCCGCCCTGAAGGGCGAGGCGGAGGGGAGCCGGGCGGCGATGCTCTCGTGGGGCAGGTCGTCGGACAACAGGGGTGTGGCCTCGTACGAGATCTTCCAGGGCGGCACGAAGATCCACAGCGTGGGCGGGCAGCAGACCGCGACGCTGGTCACGGGGTTGCGCCCCGGCACCGACTACACCTTCACGGTCAAGGCGCGCGACGCCGCCGACAACTTCTCGCCCGCCAGCGGCGAGGTCCGCCTCACCACGGCGGCGGGCAAGGACTCGGGGCGCGGCACGGCACCCACCGGCTTCCGCGCGAGCACGCACAGCAAGGACGGGGCGTACTACATCGACCTGTCCTGGACACCGCCGCGCACCGGCGGCGCGGTGACGGAGTATCAGATCCAGCTGGACGGCCGCACCGCCACCTCGCTCGTCTTCGGCGGCACCGCGCCGCAGGACAAGGCCGACCACAGCTTCTACATCGGCAGGCAGTCCGGTGAGCGGCACCGCGTGAAGATCCGCCCCAAGCTGCCGGACGGGACCTGGGGCGGCTACTCCCCCGAGCGGACGGTGACCACCGGCCGTCCCTGAGGCCCGGGGCTCAGCTCCGCCGGTCCGCGGCGGCGGCCCGCTCGCACAGCAGCGCCGCCGCGCGTCGGCACCAGTCGCGGGACTCCCGCTCGAAGGCGAGCCCGCGCAGACACGTCAGATAGGGGCCGACGCGCTCCCCGGTGCGCAGGAAGCCCTCCTCGTCGGCGCCGCCGCGCAGCTTCACGAGGAGCTTCTCCAGGACCTCGATCTTCGCGTCGGCGATCGCGGCGCGCTCCGTGAGCTGCTCGATCACGGGCGCGGCGGCGACGCCGTCCACGGCCTGCACCTTCACCAGCAGGTCGTCGCGGATGAAGGACGGCTTCGCGGCGCGGGCGGCGAAGCACTCCATCTCGGCGAGGCCCTCGTCGGTGACCTTGAAAAGGCGCTTGTTCGGGCGGCCTTCCTGGACCACCTCGCGCCCCGCGACCAGACCCTCGGACTCCAGCTTGGCCAGCTCGGCGTAGAGCTGCTGGGGCAGCGCGTGCCAGAAGTTGGCCACGCCGATGTCGAATCCCTTGGCCAGCTGATAGCCGCTGTACTCACCGTCCAGCAGTGCCGCGAGCACCGCGTGCCGCAGAGCCATCGCCCGGTGTCCCCTTCCCTTGCGCCGCCTCGTACCTCCATCATAGTCATCGATCTGACTACTCAGATTCTTGACTATGGAACTTGGGAGTATCCATGACGCACCCCACCGCCGCACGCTTCCGCACTGCCGTCGAGCAGGGCGACCTCGACGCCCTGGAGAAGCTCTTCACCCCGGACGTCCGCCTCTACAGCCCGGTGAAGTTCACGCCTTTCGAGGGCCGCCCGATGGTGCTCGGGCTCTTCGGCGTCCTGCTGCGGACGTTCGAGGACTTCCGGTACGTCGGTTCGTACGCGGGCCGGGCGCACACGAGCGCCGACGGCAGCGAGGCGGAGTCGGACGTCCTGCTCTTCCGTACGACCGTGAACGGCAAGGAGATCCACGGCATCGACCTGCTGCACTTCGACGAGGACAGCCGGATCAAGGAGTTCACCGTGATGGTGCGCCCGCAGTCCGCGGTCCGGACGCTCGGCCAGGCGGTGCACGAGGGCCTCGTCGCGGCAGGCCTCGTCCCCGCCCCGTGACGCGGCCGAGGTGACAGTGGATCAGACACCGAGGTGACGGCCAATCAGGTCCTCTGTGCGCCGGACGATGGATTCCGTCACCTGCCCGGCGGTCGTCCGCATGCGGGACCCGGCGCGGGCCCATTGACTCGTCGTCAGGTAGCACGGGCGTTCCCCGATTCTCGGCGGCGCATGGGTTGTACCGCCTCCCGTGCCACCGGAGGGCAGACTCATGCGTACTACTCAGATATGTGTCCGTGCCGGCCTGACCGTCGCCACCGCCGCGCTGCCGCTGGCCCTTGGTGCTCCATCGGCGTTCGCGGGCGGCGGGATCAGCGTGACCGCCACCGGTTCGACCGTGCAGGTCACCACCGCCGCGTGCGTCAACGGCGGCACGGCGTCGCTGATGGGCAGCGCCAATGCCAGCTTCGCCGGCGGCCAACAGGTCGAACTCGCCAACGGCAGCGGTACTTGGCGGAACGTCAGCGCCGGCACCTATACCGTGCTCGTCACCTGCAAGGACGGCTCGTCGGTCGGGCCTCGGACCGTCACCGTCGGCACCACGCCGACGGCTTCCTCCACGACGGCGCCCTCGCGCGGCGTCCGTGGCGGACTCGGGGGCGGGACCGAGGACCGGGGCACGCTCACCCTCGTCAGCGGCGGGGCCCTGGTGGCCGCGGCCGCGGGCGGCGGCTTCTGGTACCTGCGGCGCCGCGGTGCCGCGGGCCGGACCTGATCCCGGGCACCGACGACAGGAGCACCACCACTGCCGCCCACTCGCCGTCACGGCGGGTGGGCGGCAGTGTCATGCACCGCCAGGCACTCCTGGACCCTCAGGTCCCCTGACCCCTCAGGCACCCCTGGACCCTCAGACACTCCTGGGCCCTCAGACACTCCTGGGCTCTCAGGCACTTCTGGACCCCCAGGCACTCTTGCCCACCCCACCGAACCGACTTACCGTCCTCCCAGCCGACAGGGAGGGCGCGTCCATGACACGACCGCTCAGCGTTCAGCTCTACAGCGTGCGCGACCAGTTCACCGCCGACCGGGAGGGGACGCTGCGCCGCCTGGCCGGTCTGGGGTACGGCGCGGTGGAGGCGTACGACATCCTGGGCGACCCCAAGGGGCTGCGGCGTATCGTCGATGACCTCGGGCTCACCGTCTCCGGCACGCACGCCGTCCAGCTCCTCGGTCCCGAGCCCGGACACGTCCTCGACGCGGTGGCCACGCTCGGCACCGACCTCGCGATCGTCCCCGCGGGCATCCCGCCCGAGGAGTTCACCTCGCGCGACGGGCTCGAGCGGACCGCGCAGCGGCTCAACTCCCTTGCGGAACAGGCCGATCGGCACGGCATCCGCATCGGCTACCACAACCACTGGTGGGAGGTCGAGCCCCGGCTCGGCGACGGGAACGGCCAGGGCGGCGGGCGCCATGCCGTCGAGATCCTCGCCGAACTCCTGGATCCCGCCGTGTTCCTGGAGATCGACACCTACTGGGCCGCGGTCGGCGGCGCCGAGGTGCCGGGACTGCTGCGCCGCCTCGGGGACCGCGTGCGGGCCCTGCACCTCAAGGACGGGCCCGGCACGAAGGAGGACCCGAACGTGGCGGTCGGCGGCGGCACCATGCCGGTGCCGGAGATCCTCGCCGCCGCGCCGGACGCCTGGCGGATCGTCGAGTTCGACTCCTGCGCGGGCGGCACGGACACCCTCTTCGACGAGCTCGCGGCGAGCCGCACCTACATAACCTCCTTGGAGGCGGCGTGAGTTCGAAAGCCCCCGGAGCCGCCTCCGGAGCCGCCTCCGGCTCGGGGCCCGTCGGCGTCGCCGTCGTCGGCGCGGGCGTCATCAGCGCCGAGTACCTGCGTACGCTGAGCGGCTTCCCGGACATCCGGGTCGTGGCCGTCGCCGACCTCGACGTGACACGGGCGGCCGCCGTGGCCCGCACCCATGGCATACCGGTGTCGGGCGATCCCGCGGTGGTGCTCGCCCTGCCCGAGGTCGAACTCGTCGTCAATCTCACCGTGCCCGCCGCGCACGCGCAGGTGGCGACGGCCGCACTGCGCGCGGGCAAGCACGTCTACGGCGAGAAGCCCATCGCGCTCGCCCCCGCCGAGGCGGAGAAGCTGCTCGCCGAGGCGTCGGAGCGGGGGCTGCTCGTGGGCAACGCCCCGGACACATTCCTCGGCGCGGGCCTGCAGTCGGCGCTGCGGGCCGTGGCGGCCGGGCACATCGGCGCCCCCGTGGCGGCGACGACCGTGACGCAGGGCCTGGGCCCCGAGGCCTGGCACCCCGACCCCGCGTTCTTCTACCAGCCGGGCGCGGGACCGCTCTTCGACCTCGGCCCCTACTATCTGACCTCGCTCGTCGCCCTGTTCGGCGGCGTGTCGCAGGTGGCCGCGACGGCGGCACGCGCGCGGGTGGAGCGCACGGTCGGCTCGGGCCCGAAGGCGGGGCAGACCTTCCCCGTCGATGTGCCGACGCATGTCACGGCGCTCGTCGAGTTCGCCTCCGGGGTGCGGGCCGACTCGACGTTCAGCTTCGACTCCGCGCTCCCCCGCATCCGCTTCGAGATCACCGGGACCGAGGGCACCCTCGCGGTGCCCGACCCGAACACGTTCGCGGGACCGCTGAAGCTGCTGCCGAGCGGCGCGAGCGAGTGGCGCGAACTGCCCGTGCGGGGGCGGACCGACGGGCGCGGCCTCGGCGTGGTCGACATGGCGCGGGCCCTGCGCTGCGGCGGTGCCCACCGGGCGTCCGGCGCGCTCGCCCTGCACGTCCTGCAGGCCATGACGGCCGTCGCGCACTCCTCGGAGCGCTCGGAGTTCGTCCCGCTCACCACGCAGATCGTGCCGCCGCGGCCGCTGCCGGAGGGGTGGGACCCGAAGGAGGCGACGCTCGGCTAGCCGGGCTCCCTGAGTTCCTCGATCGCCCGCGTGAGCCACTGCGTCCAGAACGTCTCCAGGTCGATGCCCGCCCGCAGCACCACATGCCGCAGCCGGTCCTCGACGGCGTCCTTCTCGGGCGGGAAGTCGCGCCGCTCGATCTCCTCGTACTCGGCCAACTGCCGCTGATGCAGAGCGAGATGGCGGCGCAGGTCCTCCTGGATGCCCGCCGTGCCGACCACCGCGGCGGCACGCAGCCGCAGCAGGAGGGGGTCACGCGGCGGCTTGGGGTCCTGGCTCTCGGCCGTCCAACGGGCCAGTTCGGCGCGGCCCGCGGGCAGGACCTCGTACTCCTTCTTCTGCCCGCGCGTCGCCCCCTGCCGGGGCAGCGCGCGGATCGCCCCCTCGCGCTCCAGCCTGCCCAGCTCGCGGTAGATCTGCTGGTGCGTGGCCGACCAGAAGTAGCCGATCGACTTGTCGAACCTGCGGGTCAGTTCCAGGCCCGACGACGGCTTCTCCAAGAGGGCGGTGAGGATCGCGTGCGGGAGTGACATGGGGGCAATCCTAGGGACAGGGCGCCCGGCACGCGGTGGTGCCGGGCGCCGGTCTCACAGGGCGGCCGCCAGCTCCGTGCCCTGCTTGATGGCGCGCTTGGCGTCCAGTTCGGCCGCCACGTCCGCGCCCCCGATGAGGTGGGCCTCGACCCCGGCCGCGACGAGCTCCTCGTACAGACCGCGGCGCGGTTCCTGCCCCGAGCACAGGACGACCGTGTCGACCGGGATGACCGAGGACTCGCCGTCGACGGTGATGTGCAGGCCCGCGTCGTCGATGAGGTCGTACTGCGCGCCGGCGACCATCGTGACGCCGCGGTGGCGCAGTTCGGTGCGGTGGATCCAGCCCGTCGTCTTGCCGAGGCCCTGGCCGACCTTGGACGTCTTGCGCTGCAGGAGGTGGACGGCGCGCGGCGGCTTCGGCCGCTGGGGCGCGGTCAGACCGCCGCGGCCCTGGTAGTCCATGTCGACGCCCCACTGCCGGAAGTACGTCGCCGCATCCAGGCTCGCCTTGTCGCCGCCGTCGGTCAGGAACTCGGCGACGTCGAAGCCGATGCCGCCCGCGCCGATGATCGCGACCCGCTCGCCCACGGGGGCTTCGTCGCGCAGCACGTCGAGGTAGCCGACGACGCTGGGGTGGTCGATGCCGGGGATCTCGGGGGTGCGGGGCGTGACGCCGGTGGCGACGACCACCTCGTCGTACGCCGCCTCCTTGAGCTGCTCGGCCGTGACGACGGTGTTCAACTCGACGTGCACGCCACGCAGTTCGAGCTGGGTGCGGAAGTAGCGCAGGGTCTCGTCGAACTCCTCCTTGCCCGGGACCCGGCGGGCGACGTTCAGCTGCCCGCCGATCTCGGAGGCGGCGTCGTAGAGGGTGACGTCGTGGCCGCGCTCGGCCGCCGAGACGGCGAAGGCGAGCCCCGCGGGGCCCGCGCCGACGACGGCCATGCGCTTCTTGGTGCGGGTGGGCGAGAGCACGAGCTCGGTCTCGTGGCAGGCGCGCGGGTTCACCAGGCAGGAAGTGATCTGCAGGTTGAAGGTGTGGTCCAGGCAGGCCTGGTTGCAGCCGATGCAGGTGTTGATGGCGTCCGACTGCTCGGCCTTCGCCTTGGCGACGAAGTCGGGGTCGGCGAGCAGCGGGCGGGCCAGGGACACCATGTCGGCGGCGCCGTCCGCGATCAACTGCTCGGCGATCTCGGGGGTGTTGATGCGGTTGGTGGTGACGAGCGGGACGGAGACCTCGCCCATGACCTTCTTCGTGACGAAGGTGTACGCGCCGCGCGGCACGGACGTCGCGATGGTGGGGATGCGGGCCTCGTGCCAGCCGATGCCGGTGTTGATGATGGTGGCGCCCGCGGCCTCGATCTCCTTGGCGAGGTGCACGACCTCCTCCAGGGTGGAGCCACCGGGGACGAGGTCCAGCATGGAGAGGCGGTAGATGAGGATGAAGTCCGCGCCGACGCGCTCGCGGGTGCGGCGGACGATCTCCACGGGGAAGCGGATGCGGTTCTCGTAGGCGCCGCCCCAGCGGTCGGTGCGCTGGTTGGTGGGGGCCGCGATGAACTCGTTGATCAGGTAGCCCTCGGAGCCCATGATCTCGACGCCGTCGTACCCGGCGAGCTTGGCCAGCTCGGCGGCGCGCACGAAGTCCTCGATGGTCTGCTCGACCTCGTCGTCCTCAAGGGCGCGCGGCACGAAGGGGCTGATGGGCGCCTGCAGGGCGCTCGGCGCGACCAGCTTGTCGTGGTAGGCGTACCGCCCGAAGTGGAGGATCTGCATCGCGATCTTCCCGCCCTCGGCGTGCACGGCCGCGGTGATGCCGGCGTGCTCCTTCGCCTCCGCCTCCGTGGTCAGCTTGGCGCCGCCGTCCCAGGGGCGGCCGAGCTCGTTCGGGGCGATGCCGCCGGTGACGATGAGGCCGACGCCGCCGCGTGCGCGGGTCGCGTAGAACTCCGCCATCCGCTCGAAGCCGTTCGGGGCCTCTTCGAGGCCCACGTGCATGGAACCCATCAGGACCCGGTTGGGCAGGGTCGTGAAGCCCAGGTCGAGCGGGTTCAGCAGGTTCGGGTATCGGCTCATGCGGCCCCTCCGTACGCGATGTCCACAGAACAGTTGTAGACCAGGCCGAAGCCGTTGTGCAACTAGTTGCATAAAGCGTGAGCGGAGTCTCCTGCCCGACGTGGGCAGGCCTCAGCGCGATGTCCGAATCCCGCCAGCCCCGACCTCGCGCGAGACGCAGACTTGAGGCAGCAACCGAACGCTTGAGGAGAGTCCGATGACCGGTCCGATGACCGTCTACACGACGATCGACAGCCCGCTGGGCGAGCTGCTTCTGGTGGGCGAGGAGTCGGCCACCGCCAAGGGCGGCACCGCCCTTGCCTCGCTGTCCATGCCGGGCCAGAAGGGCGGCGCCGTCGTCCGGGACGGCTGGGTCCGCGACGACGAGGCGTTCGACGCGATCACCGCACAGCTGCGCGCGTACTTCGCGGGGAGCCTCACCGACTTCGACATCGAGTACGCCACCAGGACCGGCACCGAGTTCCAGCGCAAGGTCTGGGACGCCCTCGACTCGGTCCCCTACGGCACCACGACCACCTACGGACGGCTCGCCGAGCGGCTCGGCCTCTCCCGGGCCGCCGTCCGCGCCCTGGGCACCGCCGTCGGCCGCAACCCGCTGCTCGTCGTACGCCCCTGCCACCGGGTGATCGGTGCCGACGGCTCCCTGACCGGTTATGCGGGCGGCCTGGAGCGCAAGCAGCGGCTCCTGGACCTGGAGGCGGCGTGACCACGAGGGGCGGCGTGGCGGCCGGCGGCGGCATGACCACCACCGCGCGGGCGCGGCGCGAGGCGGTCGACGCGGCGGACTGGACGGCGCTGGCCGCCGAGCTCGACGCGCACGGCTGCGCGCTCACACCGCGCCTGATCGACCCGGCCGAGTGCCGCGAGGTCGCGGAGCTGTACGGCGACGACACGCTGTTCCGCTCCACCGTCGACATGGCACGGCACCGCTTCGGCTCCGGCCGGTACCGCTACTTCACGCATGAACTCCCGCACCCGGTCGCTGAGTTGCGCGCCGCCCTCTACCCCCGCCTGCTGACCGTGGCCCGCGACTGGGCGGCCCGCCTCGGCCGCCCCGCGCCCTGGCCCGACTCCCTGGAGGAGTGGCTGGAGCAGTGCCACGCGGCGGGCCAGAGCCGGTCCGCTCAGATCCTGCTGCGCTACGAGGAGGGCGACTGGAACGCCCTGCACCGCGATCTGTTCGGCGACATGATCTTCCCGCTCCAGGTCGTCATCGGCCTGGACGAGCCCGGCACCGACTACACGGGCGGCGAGTTCCTGCTGGTCGAACAGCGGCCGCGGGCCCAGTCCCGGGGCACGTCGACGGTCCTGCGACAGGGCCACGGCCTGATATTCACCACCCGCGACCGCCCGGTCCGCTCCGCGCGCGGCTGGTCGGCGGGGCCCGTGCGGCACGGAGTGAGCACGGTGCGGTCGGGGCTGCGCAGGTCGCTCGGACTGGTCTTCCACGACGCCTCGTAGACCACCGCCACTGCCACCGCTCCGCTCACGCGCCGTCGGTCAGGCCGCTGACCCGCAGCGTGATGTTCAGCCGCCCCGTGAGACCGAGCCCGACCGGCGCGGTGCCGGGCAGCACCCGCGGCACCCCGTGGAAGGCGAGCCGCGACGCTCCGCCGAAGACCACGAGGTCGCCGCTGCGCAACTCGACGTCCGTGTACGGCTTCGCGCGCGTCTCCGTGTTGCCGAAGCGGAAGACGCCGGTGTCGCCGAGGCTCAGCGACACCACGGGCGCGCCGGACTTCTCGTCGCTGTCGCGGTGCATGCCCATGCGTGCGTCGGCGTCGTAGAAGTTGACGAGCGCGAGGTCGTACGCGAGGTCGTCCCCCTCCGCGCCCCCGTACCCCGCCGCTTCGGCCGCCGTGCGCCCCAGCTCGGCGAGCCAGGGCGGCATCGGCTTCACCGGGGCGCCGTCGCCGTCGACCGCGCTGCGCGCGTACCCGTACGGATACCAGTGCCAGCCGAGGCCGAACTGCCGGGCGGTCATGGCGCCGCCGCCCGGCGTCCTGACGAGCCGCAGCCCCGCGGGGGGCCGCGCCCACTCCCGGCAGGCCGCGAGCAGCCGCAGCTGCGCCTCTGGCGTCAGCCAGTCCGGCACGTGCACCGCGCCGGGGCCGAGCGCGGAGCGGGTCCGCGGAAACAGCTCGTCGGCCAATGCCCTGCGCACCCTTCGCTCGTCCCGCCTCTCCTCACACGGTGCCACAGGGGTCCGACAACGGCCTCAGTAGGGCCACGCCCACGCGGCGACCTCGGGCAGGTCCGTGCCGTGCTCGCGGATCCAGGCGTGGTGGCGGGTGCGGATGTCGGCCATCGCCTGGCGCACGGCCGTGGCACGGACGGCGAGGCCGGGGACCCGGTCGACGACGTCCATGACGAGGCGGTAGCGGTCCAGGTCGTTGCGCACCACCATGTCGAACGGCGTCGTGGTCGTGCCCGCCTCCTTGTAGCCGCGCACGTGGAGATGGGCGTGGCCTGCGCGACGGTAGGCGAGGCGGTGGATCAGCCACGGATAGCCATGATACGCGAAGATCACCGGCCGGTCGCGGGTGAAGAGGGCGTCGTACTCGAAGTCGGCCATGCCGTGCGGGTGTTCCTCGCGCGGCATGAGACGGGCGATGTCGACGACATTGACCACACGGACGGCGAGTTCGGGCAGGTGCTCGCGCAACAGCCCCGCGGCGGCGAGGACTTCCTGAGTGGGCACGTCGCCCGCGCAGGCGAGCACCACATCGGGGTCGCGCGTGCCGTCGTCCGTCCCCGCCCACTCCCACACACCCGCGCCGCGCGCGCAGTGGGCCCGCGCCTCGTCCAGGGAGAGCCAGTCGAAACAGGGCTGCTTCCCCGCCACGACGACATTCACGTAGTCGCGGCTGTGCAGGACGTGCTCGGTCACGGACAGCAGGGTGTTGGCGTCCGGCGGCAGATACACGCGTACGACATCGGGGCTCTTGTTGAGCACGTGGTCCACGAAGCCGGGGTCCTGGTGCGAGAAGCCGTTGTGGTCCTGGCGCCATACGTGCGATGTCAGCAGGTAGTTGAGGGACGGCACGGGGGCGCGCCAGGGCAGCGAGCGGGCGGTCCCCAGCCACTTGATGTGCTGGTTGACCATCGAGTCGACGATGTGCACGAACGCCTCGTAACAGGAGAACAGTCCGTGCCGGCCGGTCAGCGTGTAGCCCTCCAGCCAGCCCTGGCAGAGGTGTTCGGACAGGACCTCCATGACGCGGCCCTCGCGCGAGAGGTGCTCGTCCCCGTCGAGAGTCTGTTCCTGCCAGGCCTTCCCGGTCACTTCGAAGAGCGCGCCGAGCCGGTTGGACTCGGTCTCGTCGGGGCCCATGACGCGGAAGTCCCGCCGCCGCGCGGTGTCGGCCATGACCTGGGCGAGCAGTCCGCCCGCGATCCTCGTCGGCTCGTGCAGGGTCGTGCCCGGCTTGTCGACGGGGACGGCGAACCGCTCCAGCGGCGGCACCGGCAAGGGACGGGTGAGCACGCCGCCGTTGGCGTACGGGGTCGCTCCCAGGCGGCGGCGCCCTTCGGGGACGCAGGCCAGGACCTGCGGGCTCGGACCGCCGTGCGCGTCGAAGAGCTCGTGGGGCCGGTAGGAGCGCAGCCAGTCCTCCAACTGGGCCAGGTGGTCCGGGTTCTCGCGCACTCCGGATAGCGGGACCTGGTGCGAGCGCCACGTGCCCTCGACCCGCAGGCCGTCCACGGCCGCGGGTCCCGTCCAGCCCTTGGGCGTCCGCAGCACGATCATCGGCCACCGGGCGCGGCCGTGCGCGCCGCCGCCACGGGCCGCCTTCTGGAGGGCGGCGATGCGGTCGAGCGCCTGGTCCATGGCCTTGGCCATCGCCTGGTGGACCCGGCGGGGGTCGTCGCCGCTCACGTACAGCGGCTCGTGCCCGAACCCCTTGAGCAGCGCGTCGAGTTCGGCCTCGGGGAGCCGGGCGAGCAGCGCCGGGTTGGCGATCTTGTAGCCGTTGAGGTGGAGGATCGGCAGGACCGCGCCGTCGTGCGCGGGGTCGAGGAACTTGTCGGCGTGCCAGGAAGCGGCCAGCGGCCCCGTCTCGGCCTCGCCGTCGCCGATCACGCAGGCCACGAGGAGGTCCGGGTGGTCGAACGCGGCGCCGTAGGCGTGCGCGAGCGAGTAGCCGAGCTCGCCGCCCTCGTGGATCGATCCCGGCGTCTCGGGGGCGACGTGGCTGGGCACGCCGCCGGGGAACGAGAACTGGCGGAACAGCTTGGCCATGCCCTCCGCGTCACGGCTGACATCGGGGTACGTCTCGCTGTACGAGCCCTCCAGCCAGGCATTGGCGAGCACGGCGGGGCCGCCGTGCCCCGGCCCCCAGACGCACAGGGCGTCCTGCCCGCGCTCCTTGACGACGCGGTTGAGGTGGGTGTGGACGAGGTTGAGGCCGGGCGACGTGCCCCAGTGGCCGAGCAGCCGCGGCTTGATGTGCTCGGGCCGCAGCGGCTCGGTCAGCAGCGGGTTGTCCATCAGGTAGATCTGGCCGACGGCCAGGTAGTTGGCGGCACGCCAGTGGGCGTCGAGTGCCGCGAGGTGCTCCTTCGCCAGAGGTGCCATGGAGTTCTCCTTGGGGCGGGGCGTACGACGGGGGTGCCGCACGGGTTCCACGGGAGACGCGGGTCAGTCGTGCGGGACGACCGCCACCGGGCACGGCGCGTGGTGCAGCACCGCGTGGTTGACGGGGCCGAGCTGCATGCCGAGGTGCCCCTTGCGGCGGCGGGCCCCGACCACGAGCAGCTCGGAAGTGTGGGCGGCGTCGAGCAGCGCGGTACGGGCGTGCCCCTCCAGCACGTCGCGGCGCACCATGAGGGCGCGGTGGGCCCGGAGGGGACCGCGCAGGGCCTCGTCCAACTCCTCCTGGGCGCGCGCCTGATGGAGGTCGGGGAGTGCCGCGGCCCGCGGCCGGTCGGGCGCCTCGTGGGCCGGGCACCGCCAGGTCCGCACGGCGCGCAGGGCGATCCCGCGCCGCTGCGCCGCGTCGCAGGCGAAGGCGACCGCGGCGGCGGACTCCTGGGGGTCGCCGACTCCTACGGTGACCTCGGCCGCGGGGCGGTCCCCTTCGGCATGGCGTGGGGATTCGGTGTCCCGTACGGGTTCGGGATTCCGTACGGGTTCAGAACTCCGCACGGTTTCAGAACTCCGCACGGTTTCAGGATTCCGCACGGTTTCAGGATTCCGTACGGATTCGGCGTCCGGTACGACTCCGGTGTCCGGTACGGCTCCGGTGTCCCGTACGACAACGACCGGCGACGCGGCGTGCGCCGCCACCGACAGGCTCACCGACCCCAGCAACAGCCCGGCGAACTGCCCCCTGCCCCGGCTGCCGACGACGACCACGCCCGCCTGCCGGCTCTCCCGGATCAGCGCGGCCGCGGGGTCCTCGGGCAGGACGACACCGGTCACCGCGACGGCGGGCGCACGGCTGCCGACGCGCTCCAGAGCTCCTGCGACGACGCGGTCCGCCGCGGCCCGCACGGACTCCTCGCCGATCCCGAAGGACGGTTCGTGGCCCTCGTACCACTCCCAGCTCGACGCGTGCACGATCCGCAGCGGCGCTCCTCGCCGCACGGCCTCGTCGACGGCCCAGTCAAGGGCCCGCAGACTCGCCGGCGAGCCGTCGACACCCACGATCAGGGGGAGCTCCACGGTCACTCGTCTCCTTCCGCCCTCGGCCTTCCCGCGCCGTCCGCCGTTCCCGCGCTGTCGCCGCCCTTCGACGCTGCCACCCCCCGGCCGTCCGCGGGAGTGCCGAACAGGCCCTTGGATGGGGCCATTTGGCCCCTGCTCAACGGGGTACCCGTGGCCTGATGCTGTACATGGACCACGGCACCAGACACACGTGACCGACCGGAGGAGGCCCGTCGAGGGGCGGTGGCCGCCAGGAGCACCGGAGGGGAGTCTTCCTGTCGGCCGGCGCCCACTCCGGTTGCACATCCCGGCGCCATTGCCCCGCTCGTCCGTGAGCAAGCCAGCCTCAGGGAGCCGTCATGCAGGAGGACCAGCGCGAACCGTCGGCCGGTGACCCCATCCGGGTCTTCCTCCTGGACGACCACGAGGTCGTACGCCGGGGTCTGCGCGACCTGCTGGACGCCGAACCCGACATCGAGGTGGCAGGAGAGGCCGCGACCGGCGAGGAGGCGCTGATCCGCGGGCCCGCGCTGCGCCCCGACGTCGCCGTGCTCGACGTACGTCTCCCGGACGGTGACGGGATCAGCGTCTGCCGCGAACTGCGCTCGCGCGTCCCGGAGGTGGCCTGTCTCATGCTGACCTCCTTCGATGACGACGACGCCCTGCTCGACGCGATCATGGCGGGCGCGGCGGGCTATGTGCTGAAGCAGATCAGGGGCTCCGACCTCGTCTCGGCCGTCCGCACGGTCGCCGCGGGCCGCTCGATGCTCGACGCCGCGACGACGGCCCGGCTGATGGCCACCTTGCGCGGGCCGGAGGACGAGGGCGCACAGCCCGGGGAGCAGCGCCTAGCCGCACTGTCCCCGCGCGAGCACGAGATCCTCGCCCTGATCGGCGAGGGCTTCACCAACCGGCAGATCGGCCGACGCCTCTATCTCTCGGAGAAGACGGTCAAGAACAACATCTCCCGGCTCCTCGCCAAGCTCGGCGTGGAACGCCGGATCCAGGCCGCGGTGCTCGCTGCCCAGTTCCCGCCACCGGGCAACGAACACCACTGAGGGACAGGGTGGGGGGGAACGGACGCCTCCCGCCCTGTCCGATCCCCGCCCACGACAGACGGCCCGCTCACAACAGACGGCTCTCTCACAACAGACGGCTCTCTCGCGACAGACGGCCCGCTCACGACAGACGGCCCGCTCACGACAGCGGGACCTGCCATTCGAGGTGCGTGCCGCCCGCTTCCCGTACCCGTACGGCCAGTTCACCGCCGAGGCGCTCCGCCCGCTCGGCCAGATTGCGCAGCCCGCTGCGCCGTCCCTCGCCGATGCCGACCCCGTCGTCCACCACGGTGACCGTCAGCCGTCCCTTCCGCACCACGAGGGACACCTCCGCGGATGCGGCCCGCGCGTGCCGCCCGACATTGGCCAGTGCCTCGACGAGAACGGCCACCACGTCGTCGGCGACAGCCGCCGGTACGTCGATGTCGATCAGCCCCTCCATCCGCAGGGCGGGCGTGAAGCCGAGCACCGGCACCGCGTCCTCCACGGCCCGCACCGCGCGGACCCGCAGCCCGGGGCCCGCGGGCGTCGCCTCGTGGGCGCGCAGGCCGAAGATGGTCGACCGGATGATCTTGATGGTGCTGTCGAGGTCGTCGACGGCCCTGCCGAGACGCTCGGCCGCCTGCGGATGCGTCACGAACCGCTGGGTGCTCTGCAGCGTCATGCCCGTCGCGAAGAGCCGCTGGATCGCCAGGTCGTGCAGATCGCGGGCGATGCGGTCGCGGTCCTCGAGGACGGTCATCTGCTCGGCGTCCCGCCGCCGGTCGGCGAGTTCGAGCGCGACGGCCGCCTGCGCCGCGAAGCCGGGCAGCGGCGCCGTGTCCACCACGCTGAACGGCACCCGGCCCTCCGTGCGCGCCAGGAGCAGGACGCCGCGCAGCCCTCCCCTGGTCCCCATGGGCACGGCCACGGCGGGCCCGATACCGTCCCACCGCTCGGGCGAGTACGTCACCCGCGGGTCCTTGCGCACGTCCGGGGTGGCCACGAGCCGGCCCGCACGCAGCGCGGCCCCCACCAACGTGCCGTCCCTGGGCAGCACGACCCCCCGGTGGCTCTCCGCCCCCAGCCCCTGGGCCAGCGCCCCGCGGAGCTCCTTGCCGCCCTCGACGAGGAGGTTGACGACGCCGAGCTCGGCGGAGGTGATCTCGCGGGCCCGCGCCACCATCACGTCGAGGACCTGCGACTCGGGCACCCCGGACAGCAGGCCGCTGGTGACCTCGGCGCCCGCCTCCAGCCAGCGTTCGCGCAGCCGGACCTCTTCGTAGAGCCGGGCATTCTCGATCGCGACCCCGGCGGCGACGGCGAGGGTCGAAAGGACCGCCTCGTCCTCGGAGTCGAACTGGCCCCCGTCCCGCTTCTCCGTCATGTACAGGTTCCCGAAGACCTCGTCGCGCACCCTGATCGGCACCCCGAGGAAGGAGTGCATCGGGGGGTGGTGGGCCGGGAACCCCGACGACGCCGGGTGAGTGGCCAAATCGTCGAGGATCAGCGGCTCCGGATGCCGGATCAACTCGCCCAACAGGCCGTGCCCGGACGGCAGATCACCGATCCGCGCCCGGAGTTCGTCACTGATGCCGACCGGCAGGAACTCGTCGAGGCGCTGGCCGTGCCCGATCACCCCGAGCGCGCCGTACTCCGCGTCGACCAGGACGACCGCGGCCTCGACGATGCGCCGCAGGACCTGCGGGAGATCGAGCTCCCTGCCCACGGACAGCACGGCTTCGAGAAGGCCGTGCAACCGGTCCCTGGTGCCGCGGACCGCGCTGATCCGTACCTGTAACTCTTCGAGCAGTTCGTCGAGGCGCAGCTTGGGCAACTGCCCCGCGCCCCCGGTGCCGTCCCCGCCCATGCAGATCCTCCGCCCGGTGAGCCGACCGCGGCGGCCCCATGTGTTCCACGGTAGCCGTGGAACACGGGAGTCGGACCGGCCTTGCCGCAGGCGGTGTCAGCTGCCGCCCTTCACCGCCCGCAACACCACGAACTTCGGGTCGCTCGCCACGACGTGGGCGTTGCCGAAGAGCTTGCGGAGCTTCACGTGGTAGCCGAGGTGACGGTTGCCGATGACCCACAGCTCGCCGCCGGGGCGCAGCGCGGCACGGGCCCCGCTGAACATCCGCCACGCGGTCGCGCCGGTGGTGGCCTGGTGGCTGTGGAAGGGCGGATTGTTCAGGACGAGGTCCACCGTCCCCTGCGGCACGGCGGCGAGGGCGTCTCCGGCCACGAAGTGCGCCTTGGCCCCCTCGGCGGCGTTGGCACGGAAGGTGGCCTCGGCGGAGGCGACGGCCTGGAAGGACTCGTCGATGAAGGTGACCGTGGCGTCGGGGTCGGCGACGGACACGGCGGTGCCGAGCACGCCGTTGCCGCAGCCGAGGTCCACCACATGGGCGCCGCCGCGGGCGCGCGGCAGGTGCTTGAGGAAGAAGCGGGTGCCGATGTCGAGCCGGTCGGCGCAGAAGATCCCCGCGTGGTTGACGACGGTCAGGCCCGCGCCCGCTCCGGAGTCGGCGGGCAGGACGTAACTGCCGGGCCAGGGACTGGATCCCGCGGCGCGTGCCGGATCCGGGGCGCAGAAGATGAGCCGCGCCTTCTGGCGGGCCAGTGAGGTCCTGGTCGGCCCGATGATCCGCTCGAAGAGCTCCAGCGTCGACGTGTGGATCTCGGTGACCATGCCGGTGCCGACGACGACGGTGCCCTCGTGCACGGCGGGCGCGATCCGGTGCAGCTGGTCCTCCAGGAGCGCGAGGCTCTTGGGTACGCGGACGAGGAGCACGTCGACGCGCGTGGGCGGAGTGTCCCTGGTCGTCAGGAGCCGTGCCGTGTCCGGCGCGTGGCCCGCCCTCGCCAGATTGGCCCGGGTCGCCTGCTGGGTGAGGAAGGAGTCGGTGATCTGCACCGGCACGCGCGCGTGCCCCGCGAGCGCGGTGGTCAGTGCACCCCAGCGGTCGCCGACGACGGCGACGGTGCCGGAGAGGTCGACGGCGTCGGCGTCCTCCTCGCCCGCGAGGTGCCGCAACAGATAGGCGTCGGCCGCCGACCAGGCGCGCAGCTGGTCGCGGGGGTCCTCCGGGAAGCGGGTGAGGTCGTACGCGCCCCATGACGTGCTCAAACGGTTCATCGTGCCCTCAGGCTAACGGAGATCCCGGCAGGCACGGGGCTCAGCCCACGAGCCGCACGAGCACCGTCACGAGCGCCGCGAGCACCGCGCCCGCCCCGAGCACGTGCACGCCGGGCGGGAGGCCACGGCCGGGCTCCCGCGCGCTGTGTGCCGCCTCCGCGTCGAGCTGCTGCGCGCGGGCCTGCCAGGAGCGCGGCGGGTTGTCCGGCAGGGCGACCCGCCAGGGCTGCTTCGGGTCGTACTCGACGACGGCTCTGGTCCGGTGCAACAGGCCTTGCACGTCGAGGGGATGGCGCACCACGACGCGGTAGGCGGGAGCGTCCTCGGGCACGACGGTGAGCTCGAAGGCGAACACACTGGACTGCGCCTGCCCGTCCACGACCGCGGCCCCGCTCCGCCGGTGCACGGCGCGCGCCGAGTGGACGACGGCGGGCGCGTAGGCGCGCGGCCCGCCGGACCGCAGCCCGGACGCGACACCCGTGCCGTGGCCCTGGTCGGCGAGGCCGCCGAGGACGGCGAGCACGAGGGCCGTGCCGGTGAGGCCGATGACCAGCACCCAGGTGGTGCCGCCGATGATGCCCTGCGCCAGCGTGGCGAACGCGGCGGCCACGACCACCGCGCCCAGCAGGACGTGGGGCGTGAGGAATCTGCGTACGGAGTGCGTCGTGGCGGTCATGAGATGCGCAGGAGCCTCTTCCGGGGAACGGCGACCCTGGTGCGGTCGGGGTCGCCGGGGCGGGTCGCGTCGTACACGGCGAGGACGGGGCGGTCGAGCGCGATGCGGTCGACGACGGCCGGCACCTCGTGCCGCACGCCCGTGTGGTCCTCGAAGACGACGACGGCCTCGCCGCGCGAGCGGCTGACGGTCCGCCAGCCCTGCAGGGTCGCCTCGGCGGTGGTGTACCGCCGGGAGATCCGGCGCAGCACGGCGGTGCGGCGCACGCTCACCACCGCGCCCCAGGACGCGGCGACGAGGCCCGCGGCGGCCGCCGTCCACAGGATCGTCAGCCAGTCCGCCACCGGCAGGCGCGAGATCGGCAGGACGATGTGGAAGTCGGTGACGGTGGCGCGGCCGACCCGGCCCGCGGAGAGCGCGTCGCGCCAGCCGACGGCGGCGGCGAGCGCGCTGAACGCGACCACCGCCCCCGCCGTCGCGCGCTGCAGATAGCGCGAGGACAGGAACCCGAGCAGCACCGCGGAGGCGATGCCGACGATCGGGGCCATGCCCGCGAACTGATCGGTGGCGCAGCCCTCGGTGTCGCAGGACCACCGCACCGACGCCGCGTCGTAGGTGCTGGTGTGCCACACCAGCCAGACCTGCCAGGCCATCAGCGCGCAGGCGAGCCCGCGCAGGGCCTGCGCGTAGGGTCTGTGGCTCACTGCGGGGCTTCGGCTCGCTCGAACCACGTGGGACCGTCCGACAGCGCCTGCTTGATCCGGGACATCGAGAACTCGTGCAGGTCGGGCAGTGCGTCGACGGCGAACCAGGCCACTTCGAGGGACTCGTCGTCATTGACGCGCGCCTCGCCGCCGACGGCACGGCAGCGCAGGGTGACGTCCATGTACTGGCACGTGTCGCCGTTGGGGTAGGTGACCGGTTCGAGCGCCTGCACCAGGACCACGCGCTCGACCACGCAGCGCACCGCCGTCTCCTCGTACACCTCGCGCACCGCGCACTCCGCCGGCTGCTCGCCCGGATCCGGGATCCCGCCGATCACCGACCACCTGCCGTTGTCGGAGCGCCGCCCGAGCAGCACTCTTCCCTCGTCGTCGAAGACGATGGCGGTGACTCCGGGGAGCCAGAGCAGCTGCTGGCCGGCGTCGGCCCTGATCGTGCGGATGAACTCAGGAGTTGCCATGGCCCGACCCTAACGGTGCGGGGCCATCATCCTTGCCGGGGTGGGTTGTTACTCCCGTTACCCCCGGCCGTGATCCCGCTACTCCCGGCCGTCGTCCCGCTACTCGCCCGCCGTCCGCTTCGCCCGCACCACCCTCGTGACGGCCCACCCGAGTCCGCCCGCGGCGATCAGCACGAGGATGCCCTCGGGCAGCACGCCGAGGCGGGTGGCGGGAGTCCGCGAGGAGCGCAGCGGCACCTCTTCGACGAGCGAGTCGGCGGTGTACCACGTGGTCTTCGCGACGACCTCGCCGTCCGGCATGATCACGGCACTGACGCCGCTGGTGACCGGGACGGTGACCGCGCGGCTGTGCTCGACCGCGCGGATCCGGGACATCGCGAGCTGCTGGTAGGTCATCTCGCTGCGGTCGAAGGTGGCGTTGTTGCTGGGCACCGAGATGATCTGCGCGCCGTTGGTGACGGTGTCGCGCACCGCCCAGTCGAAGGCTGCCTCGTAGCAGGTCGCGATGCCCACCTCGGTGCCCGCCATGGTGAAGACGCCGGGCTCGGTGCCGCGGCTGAAGTCCTGGCGCACCATGTCGACGTCGCTGCTGAAGACGCTGATCAGGGAGCGCAGCGGGATGTACTCGCCGAAGGGCTGGATCTGCCGCTTGTCGTAGGTGTCCGTGGGGCCCTTCTTCGGGTCCCACAGGATCTGCTCGTTGTAGAGCTTGCCGTTCTTGTTCTCGACGACGCCGCCGACGGAGACCGGCACCCCTATGGCCTTGACCGCGCCCTCGATGGCGTGGCGTGCGTCGGGGTTGGTGAACGGGTCGATGTCGGAGGAGTTCTCCGGCCACAGGACCAGGTCGGGCCGCTCGACCTCGCCCGCCTTCACCCTCGCGGCCAGGCGCTCCGTCTCGCGCACGTGGTGGTCGAGGACGGCGCGGCGCTGGGCGTTGAAGCCGAGCCCCGCGCGCGGGACGTTGCCCTGGATCGCGGCGACGGTCGCGGTGCCGTCCTCCGCCTTGTCACTGACGAGCGGACGCGCCGCGAAGGCACCGACGAGGGGGACTGCCACGGAGAGCAGCGCGACGGCCGCGGCTCCGCGGCGCACGCCCTTGCTCTCGGGTACGCCCTTGCTGTCGGGGACGTCCTTGTTCTCGCGTACGCCCTTGCTCTCACGTACGCCCTTGCTCCCGCGTACGTCGCGGACCTGCCGCACGATCTCGTAGACCCCGAAGCCGCACAGGACGACCGCGAAACCGAGCACGGGTGTGCCGCCGAGCGCGGCCAGCGGCAGGAAGACGCCGTCGGCCTGGCCGAAGGCGATCTTGCCCCAGGGGAAGCCGTTGAAGGGCACGCGCGCGCGTGCCGCCTCTCCCGCGACCCACAGGGCCGCCGCCCAGAGCGGATATCCGGGCAGGCGTGAGACGGCCGCGATGCCCGCTCCCACCAGCGCGACGAAGACCGCCTCGACGGCGGCGAGCGCCAGCCACGGGCCGGGGCCCACCTCGACGCCGGTCCACACGAGGAGCGGCAGCAGGAAGCCGAGTCCGAAGAGGTAGCCGAGGCCGAGGCCCGCCTTCCAGGTGCGGCCGTGCAGACACCAGGCGAGGACCGCGAAGGCCGGGAGCGCCAGCCACCAGAGGGTGCGTGGCGGAAAACTGACGTAGAGCAGCACTCCGGAGAGGGCCGCCGCGGCGGCGGGCACGAGCCGTCGCAGCATCCGCACGGCACGGGAGGCCTGAGCGGGCTGCGGATCGAGCTGGGCCGGCTCGTCTACGGAGGTGGTGGTGGCGGTCACTCGGGGAGTGTACGGCGCCTCACCTGGGGCCGGACAGCGTGGTGGCCCGGGGCTGCGGGGACCGGCGCGAGCACGTCCGCCGTATCGTTCCTGCACAACTGGTCCCACAGCGCGGCGCCAGCGGTTAGCGTGTGCCCGAGTCCCTGACGTACGAACGGTTCGCGCCACGGTGAACCGGATCGTGCCGTTCGGGGCCCGTCATGGACCGGGGGGCGACGGGGTGAGATCAACGGGTACGGCCGCGACGGCCGGTCCGGCGGGGGCGCGTGAGCGGCGCGGTGCGTCCGACGCGACGGGCGGGGCGCTCCTCGGCGCGTGCGCCGCCTGGTCACTGATCACCGCGGGAGTGCACGGCGGACACCCCGAGGGGATGCTCCTCGCGGTCCTCGCCGTGGCCGCGGGCTATGCGGGCGGGCGGATCTGCGGGGCACTGCTCCCGGTCGCCGCCCCGTGTGCGGGCGCACTCGCGGGGCTCGGCCTCGCCGTGGCCGCCCCCCGCCTCACGCTCGGCCCCTCCTCTCCCCTCGGGCACACCGGTGCCACGGCCGCGCTGCTGATCCTGGCGGCGGGCGCGGCCTGCTGTGCGGCGTGGGCGGCGAGGACCGCGGCGGCTCGCCTCACCCTGCGGCTGCTGGCCGTGGGGATCGCCGGTGCGGCGGTGGCGCTCGGCTCGCCTGCGGGCTTCGTCGGATGCGTGGTGGTGCTGCTCTGCTCGCTCGCGGCGGCGCGTCTGCGTGCCAGGGCCCTGGGTCTCGCCGGGCTCGCGGCAGCGGCGGTGCTGGTCACCGGGGTGTCCTTGGCGGTGGCCGAGGACGCGCTGCCGGAGGGTCTGACGGCCCCCTTGGAGGGTCAGCTGGGGCGCCAGCGCGTGCTGCTGTGGCGGGACGCGATGGGCCTCGCGGAGCGGGAGCCCGCCATGGGGGTGGGGCCCGGCCGGTTCGGCGAGATCAGCCCGGTGGTCACCGAGGATCTCCTGGCGGACGGGAAGCCGCACTCGGCACCGCTGCAGCAGGCCTCGGAGCAGGGCTTCGTGGGGATGGCGCTGCTGGCGGCGGTGTTCTGCTGGCTCCTGTACGCACTGTGGCGCTCGCCGCGCTCGACGCAGGTGGTGCTGTCGGCGGGCGCGGCCCTGACGGCGCTGACGGCCGTGGCGACGGTGGGCAACGCACTGAGCGTGACGACGGTGACGACGGCGGCGGGGCTGCTCGCGGGCATCGCGACGGCGCGACCGCTGGGCGACGACCCGCCGGACGGCGCGCTGTCACACCACCCGTGAGGGCATGGCGAGGAGGTTCAGGCGGCGTTGCCCGCGAGGGCGAGGCGGTGCCTGATGGCGCGGACGGCCGCCTCGGCGTCGTCCACCGTGACCGTGAACTTGTGGCCGTCGCCCAGGCTGAGCACCAGGCCCTCGCCGCGCCGGACCACGACGGCGGTGCCCTTCTCGGGCCGCCAGCGATAACCCCAGCCGCCCCACTGCCGGGGCGTGACGGCGGGCGCGAAGTCCGCGCCGACGACATGGGAGAGCGGGATGTGACGGCGCGGCAGGCCCAGATGGCCGCAGCGCACCTCGAGGGAGTCCTTGTCGACCTTCACCGCCACATGGACGAAGGCGAGCGTCCCGAAGAGCATCAGGAGCCCGGCGGCGATGCACCCCACGACGGACATGACCAGAGGCGCGATGCCCGAGGTCCACATGGAGTCCACGGCGAGCTCGATGCCGAGCGCCATGCAGGCCGCGCCGGCGCACGCCAGCAGCCACTGCACGCGGTTGGTCGCGCGGCCGGTCCAGACGTCGGGCGGGCTCTCGGCCACGGCCCGCTCCTCGGGGGCTTGGTCCCTCATGCCTTCGAGACTACTCAGATATCGGTGTGAGGGCACCGCGTCGCGGAGGGTTACCACCTGTCCGGGTAACGGCAGTCCCAGAGGGACCGAGCCCGCGGTCACGGGGCGCGATCACGTCGCGCACCGGCCCTCGCTGATCGCAGCACCGGCCCTCGCTGCTCGCAGCGCCGGGCCGACCGCGCCCAGCACGCCGGGCCGAGGGCGCTCGGAACCCCGGCCGACCGCGCTCAGAGCGCCGGGCTGACCGCCGCGAGCGCGCGTCCCTCCGCGTACGTGAGCGCCGCGCGCGGCAGCTCCTCCTCGCGCCCGCTGAGCAGCACGGTGAGACCGGGGGCCGGGGCCGCGGTCCGCGCGACGGCGTGGGCGCCGGTCCTGCGCAGCGCCTGGGCCGCCACCGCACCGGCCGAGCCGTGCAGGACCAGGGGCGGCAGACCGGGCTGCTGGAGGGCGGCGCGAATACGCTCGGCGACCAGCTCGTAATGGGTGCAGCCCAGGACGACGGCCCTTACATCGGGCGGGGTCAGGGCAGCGGCGGCGGCGATCGTCTCGTCGATGGCCTTCTCGTCCGCGTACTGCACGGCGTCGGCGAGTCCGGGGCAGGGAACCTCGGTGACCGCGACGCCGCTCGCGAACTCCTCGATGAGGCCGCGCTGGTAGGGGCTGCCGGTGGTGGCGGGCGTGGCCCAGATGGCCACGGGTCCACCGCTCGCGGCGGCCGGCTTGATCGCGGGCACGGTCCCGATGACCGGGATGCCGGGCTCGAGACGGGCCCTGATCGTGGGCAGCGCGTGCACGGAGGCGGTGTTGCAGGCCACGATCAGCGCGTCGGGCCGGTGGGCCGCGGCCGCCTCGGCGACGGCGACGGCGCGCTCGGTGAGGTCCTGCGTGGTACGCGGTCCCCACGGCATGCCGTCCGGGTCCGAGGAGAGCACGAGATCGGCGTCGGGCCGCAGGCGACGTACCGCGGCCGCCGCGGCGAGCAGTCCGATGCCGGAGTCCATGAGCGCGATCTTCACCCGGTCACCATAGTCGATGCGCCCCACAGGCACCGTCCCGTGGGGCAGACTTCGGCGGATGAGCGCCGTTGCGTGGATCGCCACCGGATCGCTTGCCGCGTGGCTGTGGCTGCTGTTGGGGCAGGGCTTCTTCTGGCGTACGGACGTGCGTCTGCCACCGCGCAGGGAGCCGGCGGAGTGGCCGTCGGTCTGTGTCGTCGTCCCCGCGCGGGACGAGGCGGCCGTGCTGCCGGACAGCCTGCCGTCGCTGCTCGCGCAGGACTACCCGGGGCGGGCCGAGATCTTCCTTGTCGACGACGGCAGTTCGGACGGCACGGGCGAGCTGGCCCGCGCGCTGGCCGAGCGGCACGGCGGCCTTCCGCTGACCGTCGGCTCCCCCGGAGAGCCGCCCCCCGGGTGGACCGGCAAGCTCTGGGCGGTGCGCCACGGCATCGGTCTGGCACGCGCGCGTGACCCCGAGTATCTACTCCTGACCGACGCGGACATCGCCCATGAGCCGGACAGCCTGCGGCAGTTGGTGGCCGCGGCGGGCACGGGCGGCTTCGACCTCGTCTCGCTGATGGCCAGGCTGCGGGTGGCGAGCGTGTGGGAACGCCTGGTGGTTCCCGCCTTCGTCTACTTCTTCGCGCAGCTCTATCCCTTCCGCTGGATCGCCCGCGGGAACGGGCGGACGGCCGCCGCGGCGGGCGGCTGTGTGCTGCTGCGCGCGGACGCGGCCGAGCGGGCGCGGATCCCCGACGCCATCCGGCACGCGGTGATCGACGACGTGGCGCTCGCGCGGGCGGTGAAGCGCTCCGGCGGCCACATCTGGCTCGGGCTCGCCGAGCGCGTCGACAGCGTGCGGCCCTATCCGCGCCTGGGAGACCTGTGGCGGATGGTGTCGCGCAGCGCCTACGCGCAGCTGCGGCACAACCCGCTGCTCCTCATCGGCACGGTCGCCGGCCTCGCGGTGGTCTACCTCGCTCCCCCGGTGACGCTGGTCGCGGGCCTGGCCACGGGGGACGCGGCGGCCGCGGCGGCCGGTGGGCTCGCGTGGCTGGTGATGACCGCGACGTATCTGCCGATGCTCCGCTACTACCGGCAGACCTTCTGGCTCGCCCCGCTGCTGCCCGGCACCGCGTTCCTGTACCTCCTGATGACGGTGGACTCGGCGGTGCAGCACTACCGGGGGCGCGGTGCGGCGTGGAAGGGACGTACGTACGCACGTCCGGACACCGCGGCGGAGCCCGCGCCCGAGCAGCGCTGAGGGGTCACTTCCTGCCGGGCGTCCAGTTCATGCCCCAGCCGTAGGCGTAGTCGATGGTGCGCTGCGGGCTCACTCCGCGCTCGGGCACCAGATAGCGGGCCTCGCGCTGGACGACGAGGTCGCCGCCGTTGTTGGTGAGCAGGGCAAGGGCGCACACCGTGGAGGGGACCGTGCACTCGTCCAGCGAGAAGTCGACCGGGGCGCCGTGCTGGGGCTGGAGGGTGACCGTGGCGTTGAGGTCGGCGAAGCTGCGCGCGCCTTCGTAGATCGTCACGAAGATGACGATGCGGCGGAAGTCCTTGATGTGGTCGAGGTTGATGGTGAGGTTCTCGCCGGTGGCCACGGCACCGGTGCGGTCGTCGCCGTCGAGCAGGATGTACGGGGGCTGGTGCAACGCTCCGAAGGCGTTGCCGAGCGCCTGGACGACTCCCTTGCGGCCGTCGGAGAGTTCGTAGAGCGCGCAGAGGTCGAGATCCAGGTCGGCGTGCATGGCGACGGCCCTGCCGAGCTTCGCGCCCCAGCCCTTGAACTGCTTGCGCACCTCCCAGTTGAGGTTCACGCGCATACCGCCCGACGTGCCGCCCTGCTTCGTCAGCGAGACGGACGGCGCGTCCTTCGTCAGGGTGACTTTGGTGAGGCGCACGGGCTCGGCGGGGGCGGCAACCGGCGGGGCGGGCGGCGGCGGTGGGGCCGGAGCGGGGTTGACGGCAGGGGCGACAGGGGCCGGTGGCGGCGGGGCCGGAGCGGCGGCAGGGGCGGGCGTCGCCTGCTGCGGTTCGTCCACCGAGATGCCGTAGTCCGTCGCGAGGCCCTCGAGCCCGCTGCCGTACCCCTGGCCGACGGCGCGGAACTTCCACGCGCCCTGACGGCGGTAGAGCTCGCCGAGGACGAACGCGGTCTCCACGGTCGCGTCCGCGCTGTCGTAGCGCGCGAGTTCGGCGCCGCTCGCCGCGTCGAGCACGCGGATGTGCAGGCCCGGCACCTGCCCGAAGGTGCCGCCGTCGGCCGACGCGGCGAGCACCACGGTCTCGATCTCGGGCTCCACGCGCGCGAGGTCGACCGTCAGCACATCTGTGACACCTGCGCCGGAGCGCTGCTTGCCCTCGTGCCGCACCGCTCCGGAGGAGTGCGCCGACTGGTTGTAAAAGACGAAGTCCGCGTCCGAGCGCACCTTTCCGGAAGAGCCCAACAACAGGGCCGACGCATCGGCGTCCGGCACTCCGGCCCCCGAACCCCACCCCAATTCGACCCGTACCGCGGGTGCCGGTACGGGAACATTCGATCCTTTAGGCATTGTCATGTCCGCCCCCATCGCAAGTCGCCGCGTCCGGCAGGGCCGCCGTTTCCGTTCATGGCCAACCTATTACCCGGACGACGAAGAGGCCCACGGCCGTGTCCTACGGGCCCCACGGTCAACCCCGGGTAACCCTCCAGGAACTCGGCCTTTACACGATCCGAACACCGTCCAGCGACCGATTTTCCCAAGTTCGCTCGCATTGGGGATCCGCAGCCACTGCCGACACGTAAAACAACCCTCTTATCGGTCTCCCCAACCAGCACATCAAGGGCTTAACTTATGGAGCATGACCTCCCCCCGCTCCACCTATGGCGGCGGTTACTACTCCGCGCCGTCCTTCCCGGACACTCCGATCTACGACTCGCTCGTCGCCGAGCGGGGCACGCCCCAGATCGCCCCGATTCGGGTCCCCTCCGCGTACGACACGGGCAGTCATCTGCCCGCGCTCCCGGCCGCGCTGCCCGCGCTGCCCGCCGCCCCCTCCCACCCCAACCCGGCGTACGGCTACGTCCAGGCCCAGCAGCCCGCACCGCTGCAGCAGGCCCCCGCGCCGTACATCCCGCAGCAGTCCGCGGGCCCGCGCGGCTACCCGGGCGCCCAGCCCCAGCGGCCGGCCACCGGTACCGGGTACGAGGCCATGCGCCCCGCCGCGCCGCGCCCCGCCCCGGCCCCGTACGAGGATCCGTACAACCGCCAGCAGTACCGCGGGTACTGATCCGGCCGCGGCCTTCCTGCCGGCGCGGGCCGGCAGGATGACCGCCATGTCGCACCCAGCGCTTCGGTCCATCCACGTCCACCCGCTCAAGGCGGCCAGGGGGCACGCACCGCGTGAGGCCGTCGTGGAGCCATGGGGACTCGCGGGTGACCGTCGATGGCTGCTGGTCGACGACGGACGGTGCGTCTCCCAACGGCCGCATCCGCGCATGGCCTTGGTCGCCGCCGAGCTCTTGCCCGGCGGCGGCCTTCGTGTGCCCGCGCCCGGCCGCGAGGCCCTGACGGTCCAGGTGCCCGAGCCCACCAGGACCGTGCCGGTGCGGATCCGGCAGGACAAGGCCGAGGCCGTGCCCGTGCCCGCCGACGACCCGGCGCACGCCTGGTTCGGCGCCCACCTCGGCGCGGAGGTCCGCCTCGCCCACCTGGACGACCCCGCGACCCGCCGTCCGGTCGATCCCGCGTACGGCGAAAAGGGCGAGACGGTCAGCTTCGCGGACGGCTTCCCGCTGCTGCTCACCGCGCTCTCCTCACTCGACGCGCTGAACTCCCTCGTGGCGCAGGGCGATCACCCCGACGAGGGACCGCTCCCCATGGACCGCTTCCGGCCCAATGTCGTCGTGGACGGCACACCGCCCCGGGCCGAGGACGGCTGGCGGCGCGTGGCCATCGGCGACGTCGCGTTCCGCGTCGTCAAGAGCCGCGGGCGCTGTGTCGTGACGACCACCGACCAGGACACCGCACGGCGCGGCAAGGAGCCGCTGCGCACACTCGCGCGCCACCGCCGTGTCGGCGACCAGCTCGTCTTCGGGCAGAATCTGGTGCCCGAATCGACCGGGGTCATCCGCGTCGGCGACACCTTCACGGTCCTCGATTGATCGGCGTCCGGTGGGGGAACTCGTCGGCGGGGCACGGACGTTGAGCCTCGTGGACGTGAAGGGTGATTTCGCTCTCTCTTCTCGCCACCCGCGCGTGAACCGTGCCGTTCCCGGTTAAGACGGACGCGGAAGGGGGTGCAGGGCAGTGCGAGCAATCGTCGGACTCTGGCGGTGGCGGCACAATCCGCTGCGCCGCAGGACCGACCTCGTCGAGGCCTGGCTGGCCTTGGCCGCCCTGGTGTTGATCGTCGTGGCCGTCCCGGTCGTCGGCGCGCTCACGACGAGCCTGTCGCGGGACGCCCTCCTCACCTCGGTGCGCCAGCAGCGCGAGGAGCGCCACGCGATCACCGGCACCGTCCTGCGCAAGGCCGACTCTCCCCCGCTCGACCCGGATCCCGAGACCTCGTCGGCGCGCGATGCGCACAGCCGCGTGCACGCGCGCTGGACGGCGCCCAACGGCGCGTTGCGCTCCGGCGTCGTCCTCTCCGACCTCAAGTCCCCCTCCCCCGGCGACCACTTCAGGCTCTGGACCGACGAGGAAGGCCGGGTCGTCGGCCGCCCGCTGGACAGCGCGACCGCGACCACGCACGCGGTCATCGCCGGATTCGGCGCGGCCACGATGAGCGTCGCCCTCGTCGAGGGCGCCCGCAGGTTCGTCCTGTGGCGCGTGATGCGGGGACGGTATGCCCGGCTCGACCAGGCCTGGGCCAAGGCGGGCCCCGACTGGGGCAGGACCGGCACCGGTTCCTGACCCCGCCGAAGAGCTCCACGGCCCGGCCACGCAGGTGAGAGCCTGCCCATCGGGTCAACTCCCCGCCCTCGCGCGCGCTACGGTGGTCCGGCCGAACTCTTCGGCTCCTTGCGCATCGACACGGCACATCGACGCAGGATCCCGCGTACGACGAGGTGGGGGCAGAGCAACTCCATGGCACAGGGCACGGTCCAGGTGACGCACACCGGCACGTCGCGGTGGCGGCGCCGCACCGGCGAATACGCATCGCTCGCCGCCGCCTTGGAGGCCGCGGGCGACGGGGACGTGTTGACCGTCGCCGCCGGCACCTACCGCGAGAACCTCGTCGTCCAGCGCGCGGTGACGCTGCGCGGCCCCGAGGGTTCCCCGGGCTCCGTGCGCATCGCGCCGTCCGACGGGGTGCCGCTCACCGTCCGCGCCTCCGCCGTCGTCCAGGACCTGCACGTCGAGGGCCAGGACTCCTCCGCGCCCGCGCTGCTCGTCGAGGACGGCGCCCCCGAGCTCGCCGACATCCGCGTCGTGACGCGTTCCGCGGCCGGCATCGAGGTGCGCGGCGGCGCGCGCCCGACCGTGCGCCGCTGCACGGTCGACAACCCCGGCGGCATCGGCATCGCGGTGCTCGACGGCGGCGGCGGTGTCTTCGAGGAGTGCGAGATCGTCGCGGCGGGCCAGTCCGGCGTCGCGGTGCGCGGCGGCGCGCACCCCCGCCTGGAGCGCTGCCGGGTGCACCACGCCTCGGGCGCCGGGCTCGCGGTGACCGGTGAGCACACGGGCCTGGAGGCCATCGGCTGCGAGGTGTACGAGGTCAAGGGCTCGGGGGTGCAGATCAGCGGGCGGGCCGCGGCGCATCTGACGGACTGCGCCGTGCACCGCACCACATCCGACGGCGTCACGCTCGACACGGACGCCGTGCTCACGCTCGCCGACTGCAAGATCCACGACATCCCGGAGAACGCGATCGACCTGCGCTCGCGCTCCGTGCTCACGCTCACCCGCTCCACGGTGCGCCAATTCGGGCGCAACGGCCTGTCGGTGTGGGACCCGGGCACGCGCGTGGACGCCAACCAGTGCGATATCCAGGACAGTACGGGCGACTATCCGGCGGTCTGGGTCAGCGACGGCGCGACCGCCGTACTGGAGTCGTGCCGGGTGCGCGACGTGCCGGACGCGCTGTTCGTCCTGGACCGCGGCTCGCGCGCCGACGTCGTGGACAGCGACCTCTCGCAGGTGCGCAACACCGCGGTGTCGGTGAGCGACGGGGCGACCGCCCAGCTCGACGACTGCCGTATCCGTGAGGTCGCCACGGGCGCGTGGTTCCGCGACCACGGCAGCGGCGGCACGCTCGCCAACTGCACCATCGACACCGTGCAGACGGGCGTGATCGTCACCAAGGGCGCGGACCCCACCATCGAGCGCTGCACGGTCGCCTCACCCGCCGAGGCCGGGTTCTACGTCTCCGCGGGCGGCCGCGGCAGCTTCCACGGCTGCCGGGTCAGCGGCAGCGGCGGCTACGGCTTCCACGTCATCGACGGATGTCGTACGACGCTGAAGAAGTGCCGCACCGAGCGGTGCGCGCGCGGCGGCTTCGAGTTCTCCGAGGAAGGGCCGCTCGTCGAGGACTGCGCGAGCGACGAGAGCGGTGGCCTGCGCACCCCCACGCCGGCCGCGCAGGAGACGCCCGCCGTGCAGACGGCCACGCAGACCGTCGGCCTGCTCGGCTCCGTGCCGGCCCAGCAGGCGCCGCAGCCCCCGGCGCCCGCCGCGTCCGAGAAGGCCGCCCGCGCCTCCAAGGAGGTGCTCGGCGAACTCGACGCCCTGGTCGGCCTGGACAGCGTCAAGCGCGAGGTGCGCGCCCTCACCGACATGATCGAGGTGGGCCGCCGCAGGCAGCAGGCCGGGCTCAAGGCCGCGTCCGTGCGCCGCCATCTGGTCTTCACCGGCTCCCCCGGCACGGGCAAGACGACCGTCGCCCGCCTCTACGGCGAGATCCTCGCCTCCCTCGGCGTCCTGGAGAGCGGCCACCTCGTCGAGGTCTCGCGCGTGGACCTGGTCGGCGAGCACATCGGCTCGACGGCGATCCGCACCCAGGAGGCGTTCGACCGGGCGCGCGGGGGTGTCCTGTTCATCGACGAGGCGTACGCCCTCTCGCCCGAGGACTCCGGGCGCGACTTCGGCCGTGAGGCCATCGACACGCTGGTGAAGCTGATGGAGGACCACCGCGAGGCCGTCGTGGTGATCGTCGCGGGCTACACCGCGGAGATGGAGCGCTTCCTCTCCGTCAACCCCGGTGTGGCGTCCCGGTTCTCGCGGACCATCACCTTCAGCGACTACGTCCCCGAGGAGCTGCTGCGGATCGTGGCGCAGCAGTCCGAGGAGCACGAGTACCGCCTGGGCACGGGCGCGTCCGAGGCGCTCCTGAAGTACTTCACGGCGATTCCCAAGGGGCCCGCGTTCGGCAACGGCCGCACCGCGCGGCAGACCTTCGAGGCGATGGTGGAGCGGCACGCGGGCCGGGTCGCCCAGCTCACCGAGCCGAGCACGGACGACCTCACCCTGCTGTATCCGGAGGATCTGCCGGACCTGGTGTGACCGGGTCCGCCTCCGATGGCCTGGGCGACGGCACCTCGGGCTTGAGGCGGGCGAGCAGCCGTGCGCGCTCCTCGGCGAAGGCCGGGTCGGCCTGGTAGTCGCCGTGCCCGAGGATCGGCGCGGGCAGCGGGTGTGCCTCCGTACGGCCGTAGGCGAGGGGGTCCTTGAGGGCGGCGCGGTCGACCTGGGGGCCGCAGTCGCCGTGGAGGTTGATGGGGCCGCCGATCGGGTCGGTGGTGCGGTGCAGGTTGCGCCAGCAGTCGACCTCGCGGTGCAGGGACATCAGGGCCGCCGGGCCGAAGTGGGCGGGGAACCAGCGGCCGTAGAGGCGCTCCAGGGGTGAGCCGTAGGTGAGCAGGGCGACGCGTCTGCGGACCGAGGGGCGCAGCTGCCAGGCCGCGGCCGCCGCGAGGACGCTGCCCTGGGAGTGGCCGGAGAGGACGAGGCGACCGCCGGTGGCCTGCGTGGCGCGCGTCCAGGTGGCCATGCGCCAGGTCAGGTCGGGCACCGCGCGCTCGGCGTAGCAGGGCGGGGCGAAGGGGTGGGCGGCGCGCGGCCAGAACGTGCCGACGTCCCAGAGGATGCCGATGGTGCGGCGGGCCGAGGGGTCCTTGTAGGCACGCCGTCCCCAGGTGACGAAGAGTATGAACCCGAAGCCGATCAGCCAGGAGCCGAGGGCCTGGGCGGTCTCGGCGGAGCCTTCCAGGACGTCGGGCGTGCCCTGGGCGGCCTGGCTCGGGGTCTCCTCCGTCAGCCAGGCACAGGTGAGGGCTCCGGCGCCAAGCACCAGCGTCACGGCGGAGATGATGCCGACGAGCAGGGGCGCGCGGTCGGTGAGGGCGGCACGCGCGCGGGTGCCCGCGATGCGGCGGGTGCGGGTGGAGTCCTTGCGCTCGTCGGGGTAGTCCAGCGGCATCCGCTCCATCTCGCGGCGCTTGCGCTGCACGGTGCGGAAGCCGAACCAGCCGCACAGCACCGCTACGACGATCAGGAGCGGCGGGATCACGGACGCCTGCCAGGTGAGCAGCACGGGCGGTCCGTCGATCGAGCCCTGGCTGCCGTCCAGCCAGTCGGAGACGCGCTGCGCCCCGCCGCCGGACATCACGCCGCCGAGCGCGCAGGACAGCATCGCGACGGCGGGGCCGCCGAAGCCGCGGATGGCGGTGCGGGAGTCGGGCGAGGTGCGGTACAGGAGGTGGGCGACCACCGCGAGGCCGATGACCAGGAGCCCCTGGACGAGCGCGATGCCGCCGAAGGTGGCATCGCCCGGCAGCCTGCCCTCGGAGCGCCAGCCGGGGCGCGACCACCCGGCGTACAGCACCGTGAGGACGAGCAGGACGAGCGCGCTCAGCGGCAGCCAGCGCACCAGGGTCTTGTCGAGCCCCCGGTCGAGCTTGTTCTCGCTGCGGCCCCTGCGGAGCACCACCCAGACGACAATGCCCCCGCCGAGGAAGAGAGTTGAGTCGAGCGCCCAGCCGAGCGCGTCGAGCAGGGCGGGGCCGCCGGGGCGCCGGTCGTGCCGCGCCGCCGACGTGCCGACCGCGGCGGCGACGGTGAGCAGGCCCGCGGCCGTGTGGGCGGCGCGCAGCCGGGCCACCAGGCGCCGTCCGTACCAGAACCCGGGCCTGCCGAGTGCGGTGCGGCTGGTCTCCTCCTCGGGGTCGGCCTTGTGGGGCAGCGGCTGCTGGGACTCGTACGCACTCCAGGTGCGGTGGGAGAGGTACCAGAGCAGGCCGGTGAGGGCAGCGGGCACGGCCGCGGCGAGGGCGAGGCGGCGGCCGGGCTGGGACCACCAACCGCCGTCGCCGGAGGCGTCGGTGGCGAGGAAGCCGAGCCAGGCGCGGTCGGCGGCGCAGTCGGGGGTGCCCGCGCACTGCCAGGCCGTCAGGTCCAGCGCGACCTCGCAGGCGGCGGCGACGAGCAGCACGGTGAGGGTGAGGCCGACGAGGCGCACGAGGAGGCCGTAGGTGCGCACGAGCCGCCTGCGGTGGCGCGAGGTCGGGCGCATCCAGTGGGCGAGGTTGACGACCATGAAGGGCAGCAACAGGAGCCACAGGGCGCGGGAGCCGTTGCCGGAGGTCAGGTTGCACCAGACGTACGCCTCGGGGACCGGTTTGCCGCGGTAGTCGTCGGGGCGCCGTTCGGCGTCGGCGTCCTCGGTGCGGCGGAAGACGGCCGCGGTGTCGTCGCCGGAGATCCGCACGGTGCGCGGGTCGCCCAGCATCTCTTCCGGTGTGGTTCCGCCGACTCCGTGGACCAGGAGTTCCAGGGCGGTCTCGTCCTGCGTGGCACGCTCCACTGTTCCGCTTCCCCCGAGATGCGCGTTGTGAGGGGACAAGGATCTCGGGTCCCGCCCCTCGGCGCATCCCTCGTCACGCAATCTCCCCGTTCCGGGCCGTGCGGGGCTCGTGGGCGGTGGCACGGCTGTCGGCGGCACATGCGAGGATGAGGCAGCGCGCCGGGCGGGCGCGACGGGGCGTGACGAGGCAGAAGGGCCGGACCGGGCGTGAGCGACAACCAGAACCTCCTCGCCGAGCAGCGCCGTGCCCTGATCCTCGACGAGGTGCGCCGCCGGGGCGGGGTCCGCGTCAATGAACTCACCCGGAAACTGGGTGTGTCCGACATGACGGTCCGCCGCGACCTCGACGCGCTGGCCCGCCAGGGCGTCCTGGAGAAGGTCCACGGCGGCGCGGTCCCGGTGATCGAGGCGAGCACGCACGAGCCGGGGTTCGAGGCCAAGTCGGGCCTGGAGCTGACCGCCAAGGAGGACATCGCGCGGACCGCGGCATCCCTGGTGACACCCGGCACGGCGATCGCCCTGTCCGGAGGCACGACGACGTACGCGCTGGCGCACCATCTCCTGGACGTGCCGGACCTGACGGTGGTGACCAACTCGGTGCGGGTGGCGGACGTCTTCCACTCCGCGCAGCGCACCTCCGGACAGCGCCAGGGCGCGGCGACGGTGGTCCTGACCGGTGGAGTGCGCACCCCCTCGGACTCACTGGTCGGCCCGGTCGCGGACCAGGCGATCGGAGCGCTCCACTTCGACGTGCTCTTCCTGGGGGTGCACGGCATATCGCTGGAGGCCGGCCTGTCGACGCCGAACCTCGCCGAGGCGGAGACGAACCGGCGTCTCGTGCAGTCGGCGCGGCGCGTGGTGGTGGTCGCGGACCACACCAAGTGGGGGACGGTGGGACTGAGTTCGTTCGCCACGCTCGCCCAGGTCGACACGCTGGTGACGGACGCGGGGCTGCCCGCGGAGGCGCGTACGGAGATCTCCGAGCATCTGAACCGGCTCGTGGTCACGGGTGAGCGGGGAGCGGCCGACGAGTCCGCGGGTGCCGACAAGTCCGTGAGTGGTGCAGGGGAGGCCGAGATCGCCACCAGGGATTCCGACGGTGCCGTCGGCGGGGCCAGGAACTCCGAGGCCCCCACAGACATCTGACGGTCCGCCAGCTATGGTGACGGTGCCCGGTCGACCGAGACCGTCCCGTTCCGTTTCACTGGGGGGAAGAGCTCGATGGCACGCCGACTGAGCCCTGTGGGGCTCGAATTCGTTGACTCCGCTCCGCTGCGCCTGGTCTTCGCGCGCGAGGTGAGCGCGTCCCCCGAAGCGGTCCACCGCGCGCTCGCCCAGGACGTGGTGGGCTGGCCCCAGTGGTTCACCGCGGTCACCCTGTGCCGGCCCACGGACGGCGGCAAGGGCCGCGAGGTCCGGCTCAAGGGCGGCACCCGCTTCCAGGAGTCGATCCTCGCGAGCGACGAGCCGGAGCGGTACGCCTACCGCGTCGACGAGACCAATGCGCCCGGCCTCCGGGCCCTGGTCGAGGAGTGGCGGCTCGCCCCGGCAGGCACCGGCACCCGCGTGCAGTGGACGTTCGCGGCGGACGGCCCCGCGCCCTTCCGCGCCACGCTGCGGCTCGGCAGGGCGGGCCTCGGCCGGGCGTTCCGCGATGCCGTCACGGCCCTGGACCGCAGGCTCGCCGAGACCAAGGCCTAGGGGCCGCTACTCGGGCCAGGCGCCGGTGGTCAGGAGCGTGTCGATCGCCTGTCCGTACGGCGCGATGTCCAGGCCCTGTTCGGCCAGCCACGCATCCGAGTAGTACTTGTCCAGATAACGGTCGCCCCCGTCGCAGATGAGGGTGACGACGCTGCCGGTGCGGCCCGCGGCCACCATTTCGGCGACGATCTTCAGGGCGCTCCACAGGCCCGTCCCCGTCGAGCCGCCCGCCTTGCGGCCGATGGCCTTCTCCAGGGCGCGCACGGCGGCGACGGAGGCCGCGTCCGGCACCTTCATCATGCGGTCGATCGCACCGGGCACGAAGCTCGGCTCCATGCGGGGCCTGCCGATCCCCTCGATGCGGGAGCCGCAGTCACTCGTCGCGTCCGGGTCGTTCTTCGTCCAGCCGTCGAAGAAACAGGAGTTCTCCGGGTCGGCGACGCAGATGCGGGTGTCGTGCTGCATGTAGTGGACGTAGCGCGCGATGGTCGCCGACGTACCGCCGGTGCCCGCCGTGGCGACGATCCACGCGGGCTCGGGATAGCGCTCCAACCGCAGCTGCTGGTACATCGATTCGGCGATGTTGTTGTTGCCCCGCCAGTCGGTGGCGCGTTCCGCGTAGGTGAACTGGTCCATGTAGTGGCCGCCGGTCTCGACGGCGAGGGAGGCGGACTCCGCGTACATCGTGCGGGGGTCGTCCACGAAGTGGCACCGGCCGCCATGGAATTCGATCAGTCGGCACTTCTCGGCGCTGGTCGTGCGCGGCATCACCGCGATGAAGGGCACCCCGATCAGCTTCGCGAAGTACGCCTCGGAGACGGCCGTCGAGCCGCTGGAGGCCTCGATCACCGGGCGGTCCGGCCTGATCCAGCCGTTGCACAAGCCGTAGAGGAACAGCGAGCGGGCGAGGCGGTGCTTGAGGCTGCCGGTCGGGTGCGTCGACTCGTCCTTGAGGTACAGGTCGATGCCCCACTGCTCGGGCAGCGGGAAGCGCAGGAGGTGGGTGTCGGCCGAGCGGTTGGCGTCGGCCTGCACCTTTCGGACGGCCTCTTTCAGCCAGGCGCGGTACTCCGCGTCGCTGTGGTCGACGTCGAGCGTAGGCATCGACTGGTCGACTCGATCCTGCTGTGGGGTGCTCACGGCGGGGCTCCTTCGCGTCGTGCCGGACGCGATTCGACGCGGCCGTACACCTCGATCTTAAACACCCTCCGCACGCTCCTCACCTGCATAAACACACCTTTGAGCACCTCAAAGACACTGCTGGCGCAGCCTTGGCGCGTGCGCCTGGAGACGCCCTCGCGCGCCCCCTTCCGTCCCTGGCCGACGTCTACATGCGCACTGGTGCTCGACGCCGGGTGCGTGCAGACTGCACCGCACGGGACGCCAGTCCCGTACGGTGCACTCACCGAAACCACAAGGGGGCGAAGCGGCATGGCGGAGCCGGAGTTCACGGCAACGGGCGTGCGGATCGGGCGGCGTTTGCGCTCCCTCACGCGCGCGGGCCAGGTCCGGATCACGGACGGCAGGCTGGAGTTGCTCACCAGCTACGGCAAGGAGATCGACAGCGCGCCGGTACAGGCGGTGCGCACGGGCAAGCCGTGGTTCGCCGCGGACGACCGGGCCCTCGCCGAAGTCAACGGCACGCGCTACAGCCTCACCCTCGGCGAGCACGAACCGGGGCCCGGCGAGGCCGGGCCACCGACGGTGCGCAGGTTCATCGAGGCGGTGCGCAGCGCCACGGAGCACCACCGGCCGCGAGGCTGAGCGGGCCCCGCGGCACCACGCGCGAGTTGCACGCCCGCACCCCCTGAGTCACTCTGGTCTCACAACATCACTCTGGGTTAACCGGCGATGACGCTGCGAACCAGCCCGCCGGCCATACAGCAGGCGGCAGACCACGCGGCCCCTGCTGGATCCGAACGTCGTCTTCTTCCGGACCTCATTTCGGGGAGTCGCAGCCGTGATCAGCCAGCCAAGCAGGCATTGCACGGTAGAGCTCCAAGCCCTGCCGTCGCGGATCGGCCAGGTCCGCAGAATCGTCTCTGCGCAGTTGCGCTACTGGCATCTCGATCCCTTGATAGACCAGGCCGCCCTCGGCGTGACCGAGCTGCTCACCAACGTCCACCGGCATGCCGAACCGGACAAGATGTGCACGGTGGAGATCGAGCTGCTGCTCGACCGCCTCATGGTCTCCGTCCACGACCACGACCCCCGGCTGCCCCAGATCCGCGACGCGGAGCCCTTCGCCACCTGTGGCCGCGGGCTCGCGATGGTCGCGGCGGTGAGCGAGAGCTGGGGCGTGCGCCCGCAGGGCGACGCGGGAAAGATCGTGTGGTTCACACTCCCCGCCCCGTCTCCGGCGGTGGCCCTGCCCGCGTACCCCATGTACGGGGCAGTCGGAAAGACTCCCGCCCGGTCGGCCGTTGTCGGCTGACCGGGCGGTGACACGTTCCGTACGCCCTTCGTCGTACGGGACTTCGCACGGCGTCATTCGGTGGCGATGGCCCGCAGCACATCGAGGCGCGCCGCCCGCCGAGCCGGGCGCAGGCCCGCCAAGGCTCCCGCTGTCAGGCCCACCAGGGCGACCACCACGAGCTGCACCGGCGGCACGGCGAACGCGAAGTCGCTGTCGCTCGCGCCGTCCGACGCCCTGACGAGGACCCAGCCGAGGAAGCCGCCGAGCGCGAGCCCACCCACCGTGCCGAAGGCCGCGACGAGCACCGACTCCCAGCGGACCATGGCCCGCAGCTGCGCCCTGGTCTGTCCGACCGCGCGCAACAGGCCCAGTTCACGGGTCCGTTCGTGGATCGCCAGTGTCAGCGTGTTGGCGATGCCGAGCAGGGCGATGAGCACCGCGAGGGCGAGCAGGGCGTAGACCAGGGTCAGCATCATGTCGATGCCGCTCGCAGACGACTGCGCGTACTCCTCACGGGTCTGTACGTCCGGATTGCCGTAGTCCCGCGCGGTCTTGGCGACGGCCGCCTTGCCCTCGGCCGCGCTCACACCGTCCTTGAAGGTGACCGAGACCAGGCTGTCGGCGTCCTGCATGCGGTGCGGTGCCCAGGCCTCGCGGTCGATGACGTAGTCACCGGCGAGCTCCGAGCGGCCGAAGACGGCACGGACGGTGAACGTCTCCTTCTTGCCGTCGGCGAAGGCCAGTTCGGCCGTGGAGCCGACCTTCAGGTCCTGCTTCTCCGCCTCCGGGCGGGTGATCGCGATGCCGTCGTCGCCGAGCGAGTCGAGCGAGCCCTCCACCCTGCCGAGGTCGAAGGACCGGGCGAACGGAACCGGGTCGGTGACGGTCAGGGCGCGACCCTCGCCGTCGACCTCCGCGGCGCCCTTGCCGAGGCCCACCGCGGTCTCGACCTCAGGACGCTCGGCGAGCGCCGGGGCCAACTTCGGGCTCAGGCCGCTGCCGCCCGCGCCGAAGCCGGGGGTGCTCACCGCGACGTCGCCCGCGAAGGAGCGGCTGACCGTCTGGTCCATCGTGGCCTTCAGCGAGGCGCCGAAGACCGTGAAGAGGGAGACGACGGCGACGCCGATCATCAGCGCGCTCGCGGTGGCCGCGGTCCGCTTGGGGCTGCGCAGGGCGTTGCGCCGCGCGAGGCCGCCCGTGACACCGCGCAGCCGGTCCAGGGGCCCGCCGAGCAGGCGTACCGCACGCGTGGCGGCGACCGGGCCGAGCACCACGAACGAGGCCAGGGCCAGCACCGCCCCCGCGCCGGCCAGCCAGATCGACGGGCTGACCAGGACGCCGATCAGGGCGAGGCCCACGGCGACGAGCGCGAGGCCCGTCCCGATGACGGCGCGGCGCCGCGAGGCACCGGAGTGGTCGACCGCGGTCTCGCGCAGCGCGGCGAGCGGTGCGGTGCGCCCGGCCCGTACGGCGGGCAGCAGCGCGGAGCCCAGGCAGACCACGACGCCGACGGCGAGCGGAAGCAGCATGGACAGCGCGCTGATCACCAAGTCGCCCTCGGGGAAGGGGAATCCGATGGCGGGGAAGAGCGCCTGCAGGCCCGCCGCGATGCCGATGCCGCCCGCGATGCCCGCGGCCGACGCGACCACGGCGACGACGCTCGCCTCGACGAGGGTCGACGCGGTGACCTGGCGGCGCGAGGCGCCGAGCGCGCGAAGGAGCGCGTTCTCGCGGGTGCGCTGGGCGACGACGATGGCGAAGGTGTTGTGGATGCTGAAGGTGGCGACGAGCAGCGCCACACCGGAGAAGACCAGCAGGAAGCCGGTGAACAGGGACAGGAACTGCCCGGAGATGTTGTCCGTGTTCTCCGCCGCCGACGCCTCGCCGGTGATGGCCTCGACTCCCTTGGGGAGTACGGGAGTCAGCGCGTCGACGAGTTCCCGCTCGCTCACGCCGGGTCCGGCCCGCACCTGGATGGTCGAGGCCTCACCGGGCTTCGGGGTGAGGTACTTCTCGGCGTCGGCCTGGGTCATGCCGGTGAAGGTGGTCTGCGCCATGCCGTCCTCGCCGCCGAAGGTCGCGAGGCCGACGATCTTCACCTCGACCGGGTCGGGGGTGCGCAGCGTCGTCGTGTCGCCGACCTTCAGGCCGCCGGCCTTCGCGGCGCCTCGGTTGACGACGACCTCGCCGGACTTCGACGGGGCGCGGCCTTCGGCGAGTTGGTACGCGTTCAGGTCGGCGTCGTCGATCCAGTTGCCGGCGAGCGTGGGCGGGCCCTGGCCGCCGATGGGCTCGCCGTCCTTGCCGAGGAGCTGGCCCGCGCCCTGGATGCTGGGCGCGGCGACGGCCACCGCGTCGCTCTTCTCGATGGTCGCGACGAGGTCGGTGCTGACGGGCTTGCGGGTGCCCTGGCTGTCGTCGGGCGTGGTGATGGTGTCGGCGCTGCGGACGACCGCGTCGGTGCCGCTCGTCGCGTTGCCGAACATCGTGTCGAAGCTGGCGCGCAGGGTGTCGCCCATGACGAGCGTGCCCGCGAGGAAGGCGACGCCGAGCATGACCGCGAGGAACGTACCGGCGAAGCGGCGCTTGTGGCCGCGCAGCGAGGACAGGCTCAGGCGCGTGGAGGCGCGCAGCGAACTCGGGGCGCTCATGACGACGACTCCTTTCCGCCCGGCCGCGTGCCGGGCCCGGCGTCGGGCCACGTGGCGGAGTGCGCGGGCGAGGACGCGGCGGGCGGCCTCGTGTCGAGGGCCTTCATCCGGTCCAGGACCAAGTCGGCCGTCGGGCACTCCATGCGGTCCACCAGGCGGCCGTCGGCGAGGAAGACGACCTCGTCGGCGTGGGCGGCGGCCACCGGGTCGTGGGTGACCATGACGACGGTGCGGCCCATCCGGCGCACCGCCCGGCCGAGCAGGTTCAGCACCTCTTCGCCGGAGCGCGAGTCGAGGTTGCCGGTCGGCTCGTCGGCGAAGACGACGTCGGGCCGCCCGGCGAACGCCCGCGCCACGGCGACGCGTTGCTGCTGTCCGCCGGAGAGCTCGGACGGCCGGTGGTGCAGCCGGTCGCGCAGCCCGACGACGTCGACGAGGGCGTCCGTCCACTCGTGGTCGCCGCGGATGCCCGCGAGGTCCATGGGCAGGGTGATGTTCTCGGCGACGGTCAGCGTCGGCACCAGGTTGAAGGCCTGGAAGACGAAGCCGACGCGGTCGCGGCGCAGCAGCGTCAGACGCCGGTCGTCCAGCGCGCCGAGCTCCGTGTCGCCGATGAAGGCAGCGCCGGAGGTGAGCGTGTCCAGGCCCGCCGCGCAGTGCATCAGCGTGGACTTGCCCGAGCCCGACGGGCCCATGATCGCGGTGAAGCGTCCGGCGCGAAAGCCGACGCTCACCCCGTCCAGGGCCCGTACGGTCGTGTCCCCGCTGCCGTAGACCTTCACTGCGTCGGTGACGCGGGCGGCGTCCGTGTGCACGGTCCGGGTGGCCGGTCCGGTCGCGGTGTTCATGCCGCACCGCCCTTGGACGCGCGGCCGAACTCCTCGTTGAGGACGGTCAGCCGGCGCCAGTACTCGTCCTCGTCGATCTCACCGGAGGCGAAGCGACGGCCGAGCACGGCGATGGGCGAGTTCTGGTCGACGGCGGCGGGGCCCTCGGAGGGCCGGAACGGGCCGCGACGGCCGCGCCGGACGGTGCGGCGGAGGAGGGTGACCGCGCCGATCACGACGGCCGCCCAGATCAGCGGGAAGAAGAGGATCCACGGGCCGGGCCCGCCGTCCCAGTGCGCCAGGGTCTGCATCTGAACTCAGCTCCTTCGAAGCGGTTTCCGCGATGCCTCCAAACTCGCCCCGGCAGGGCCCTCACGTCGTCGTACGGCCAGCGGCACCCCGTGTACCACCCCGGGAGTACGTGCGGCGCACGCGCCTGCTCCCGCCGCCGGTGGATATCTGTACCTACTAGTATGTACAGTGAGTGCATGAGCACTCCGGAGCGTCTGATCGAGTCCACCCGCGAGCTGCTGTGGGAGCGGGGTTACGTCGGCACGAGCCCCAAGGCCATCCAGCAGCACGCGGGCGCGGGGCAGGGCAGCATGTACCACCACTTCGCGGGCAAGCCCGACCTGGCGCTCGCGGCGATCCGGCGCACGGCGCAGGAGATGCGCGCCACCGCGGAGGCGGTCCTCGGCGGCTCCGGATCGGCGTACGAGCGCGTCGAGGCGTATCTGCTGCGCGAGCGCGACGTGCTCCGGGGCTGCCCGGTCGGGCGGCTCACCATGGACCCGGACGTCATCGCCAGCGACGAGCTGCGCGCGCCCGTCACGGAGACACTCGACTGGCTGCGCGAGCGGCTCGCCGGGATCGTCGAAGAGGGCCGCGCGCAGGGCGAGTTCATCGCCTCGATCGACCCGCGGGAGACCGCTTCGGCGGTGGTCGCGACGGTGCAGGGCGGCTACGTCCTGGCCCGCTCGTCCGCGTCCCCCGCCGCGTTCGACGCCGCGGTGCGTGGTCTGCTCACGCTCCTCGCGGCCGCGCGCACCGGCGACCGGCCCCGTGCCACCACTCAGCCCCGTACCACCACTCAGCCCCGCACCACCACGCGATAAGGATCCGCACGTTGCACATCACCCGGAACCGGCCCGACAGCATGCGCGGCCCCGCCGAGCACTTCACCGGGGCCGTCTGGCTGGACGAGATCGCCGCGCCCGCATCCCCTTCCCGGCTACGGATGTTCAGTGTCCACTTCACGCCCGGCGCCCGCACGGCCTGGCACCGCCACCCGCACGGCCAGGTCCTGCACGTCACCGAGGGCGAGGGGCTCGTGCAGCGCCAAGGGGGTCCGGTCGAGCCGATCCGGGCGGGCGACACCGTCTGGATCGAGCCCGGCGAGGCGCACTGGCACGGCGCCGGGCCACGCACCTTCATGACGCACCTGGCCGTGGTCGAGGCCGCCGAGGACGGGACGACCGCCGACTGGGGCGCCCTGGTCGACGCCGAGACCTACCCCACCTGAGCCTGCCGCACCACCTGGGCCTGCCGCACCACCTGAGCCCGTCACCCCAACTTGGCCTGCCACCACGGGAGTACGCGATGCACGCGATGCAGTACGAGATCACCCTGCCCGCCGACTACGACATGGGCATCATCCGCCACCGCGTCGAGTCGAAGGGCCACCTTCTGGACGACTTCCCCGGGCTCGGCTTCAAGGCGTACTTGATGCGCGAGCGCGACAGGGACGGCTCGCCCGTGAACCAGTACGCGCCGTTCTACCTCTGGAACACCGCGGAGGGCATGAACTCCTTCCTCTGGGGGCCCGGTTTCCAGGGCCTTTCCCACGACTTCGGGCGGCCCGAGGTGCAGCACTGGACGGTCCTCGCGTACGAGGAGGGGGCCGCGACCGCAGCCGTGCCGAAGGCGGCCGTGCGTCGCTGTCAGCGCATTCCCGCGCCGACGCCGCTGCCGGAGCTCGCGGCCGAACTCGCCGCGGAGGCGGCGCGGTCGGTGCGCGAGGACGGCGCGGTGAGCGCCATGGTCGCCGTCGATCCACGCACCTGGGAGGCGGTGCACTTCTCCCTCTGGGACCACGAGGCACCGGCAGAGGCGGGGGACGTCTTCCAGGTGCTGCACCTGTCGTCGCCGGAGCGCGAGAAGCTGCCGCGCGGGAGGCAGTGGTGACGGGACAGGAGCCCGCGACGTCACCGAGCACCGTCCGCACGGTCCTCGGCGACGTCGCCCCTGCGGACCTCGGCGTCTGCGACGCCCACGACCACCTCTTCCTCAGCAGCCCTCAACTGCCGGGCCAGGAGCTGGACTCGGCGCAGGCGGCGGCGGACGAACTGGCGGCGTTCCGCGCGGCGGGCGGACAGAGCGTCGTGCAGTGGACGCCGCACGGCATGGGGCGGCACGCCGGGCGGCTGCCGGAGCTGTCGAGGGTGACGGGGGTTCACCTGGTCGCGGCGACGGGGCTGCACCAGGCCGCGCACTACACGCGGGAGTTCCTGGACCGGCTCCGCGAGGACGGCCTGGCAGGCCTCTTCGTCCGCGAACTCACGCAAGGCATCGGGGAGTCGAGGGCCCTGGCAGGCCTCATCAAAGTCGCGGGCGGCTTCCACGGACTCGACGCCCACGCCCGCTGGACCATGACGGCGGCGGCCGAGGCGCACCACGCCACGGGCGCGCCCATCACCGTCCACCTGGAGCTGGGCACCGGAGCACTGGACGTACTCGACCTGCTCTGCGGCGAGTTGGCGGTACCCCCGCACCGGGTGGTCCTCGGCCACCTCAACCGCTCCCCCGACCTCACCGCCCATCTCCAGGCCGCGCGGTCGGGCGCGTACCTGGCCTTCGACGGCCCCTCCCGCGCGAACCACGCCACGGACTGGCGCATGCCGGACGCGATCCGCTCCCTGGCCGAGGCGGGCTTCGCCGACCGCCTGCTCCTGGGCGGCGACACGACGACAGCGGCCGCACGATCGGTGAACGGCGGCCCCGGCATGCCGCACCTGCTCCGCAGGGTCCGCCCCCGCCTGGAGCTCGCGGTGGGCGCGGAGACGGTGACGCGGATCCTGACGGTGAATCCGGGGCGGGCGTTCGGGGTGGCGTGGGCGTAGTCCTCGCGGGACGCAGCGCTCCAGCGGCACCGAAGACGTATTGCACTGATCGTTCCAGAACGGGTACGGTACCGACATGGCCCGACCGAGGACTTTCGACGAGGAGCGGGCCCTGGACGCGGCGATGCATGCCTTCTGGGCGAATGGCTACGAGGCCACCTCGACCCAGGACCTGTGCGAGGCCACCGGACTGGGCCGCAGCAGCATTTACAACACGTTCAGCAGCAAGCACGACCTGTTCCGGCGGGCCCTCGCCCGCTACATGGACACCATGAACGCCGGCCAGATCGAGATCCTGGAGGACGCCGGGCGGACGGCGACGGAGCGGCTCCGCGCCCTCTTCGTCCGCGTCGTCGACGGCGAGTTCGAGCACCGCGAGAACGGCCACAGCATCGGCTGCCTCACGGTCAACACGACCGTCGAACTCGCCGGGCGCGACCCCGAGGCCGCCGGGATGCTGGAGCGGGACCTCGCGACACGGATCACCGCGCTGCGCGCCGCGATCCGGACCGGGCAGAGCGACGGCGACATCACGTCGAAGCGGGACCCGGACACCCTCGCCCGCTACATCAACGCCGTCATCGGCGGCATGCGCGTCTCCGCACAGGGCGGCGCCGACCGCGCCACCCTGGAGGCCATCGCCGAGACGGCTCTTGACGCACTGACGACGGCTCGGTAGCCCCCTCGCCCCGACCGCTCCCCCTCGGATGCGCCCCTTCGCGCCACTCCGCACCCCTTCATGCTCTTTTTTTGTACTGCTCTATCCAAAACTTGTGCCCGACAGGAGCCCACCCATGCCCCGCGCCGTATACGTACTGGCCCTCGGCATCTTCGCCATGGTGACCAGTGAATTCGTGGTCGCAGGACTGATGCCGCAGATGGCCGAGGGACTGGACGCCACCATTCCCGAGATCGGCTACCTCATCACCGCGTTCGCCGCGGCGATGGCCATCGGCGGCCCCTTCCTCACCGTCGCCCTGCTGAAGATGCGTCAGAAGTCGGCCCTGATGGTGCTGTTCGGCATTTTCCTGGCGGGCAACGTGCTCGCCGCCGTCGCCCCCGACTACCGCACCATGCTCGTGGCCCGCCTGCTCACCGGCGCCGCGTCACAGGCCTTCTTCGGCGTCGCCATCTCGCTCGGCTCGGGCATCACCCGGCCCGAAGTGCGCGGCCGCGCCGTCGCGGTGGTGCTCAACGGTCTGATGCTGGGCACGCTGCTCGGCCTGCCGCTCGCCACCGTCATCGGTGAACACCTGGGCTGGCGCGCCGCGTTCTGGGCCATCACTCTCCTGACCGTGCTCGCCGCCCTCGCCACGATCGCCGGAGTGCCGAGCGCCGACGGCGCGACCGAGGCGAGCGGCAACCTCCGCCAGGAGCTGGTCGCCTTCCGCAATCCGCGCCTGTGGCTGGTCCTCACCACCAGCACGTTCATCATCGGCGCGACCTTCGCCGCCTTCAGCTACCTCAACCCGATCCTCACCGAGATCACGGGCTTCTCCACCGGGACCGTCCCGCTCCTGCTCATCGCGTACGGCGCCGCCACCGTCATCGGCAACACGGTCGTCGGCAGGCTGGCCGACCGCCACCCCGTTCCCGTGCTCCTGACCGGCCTCACACTCAACCTCGCCTTCCTCGTCGGCTTCGCGCTGTTCGCCCAACTGACCGTCCCCGCGGTCGTGTTCATGCTCGGCATCGGACTGGTCGGCGTCACGATGAACCCGGCCATGGCGATCCGTGTCCAGCGCGCCGGCAACGCGCGGCCGCTGGTGAACACCGTCCACTCGTCCTTCATCACCCTCGGCATCATCGTCGCCACCTCCGTCGGCGGCCCGGCCATCGACACCTTCGGCCTGCGGGCACCTCTGTGGATCGGCGCGGGGCTCGCCGTGCTGGGCCTCGTCACACTGGTGCCGGACCTGCTGCGCCGCCGGGCCGGATCCGCCACGACCACCGCGCCGCACGGGCCCGAAGGGGCGGCGCGCAAGGCCACCGAAGGGAACAGGGCCACGGAAGAAGTGACCCAGCCCGTCTAACCCAGCGCCGCCAAGGGGTCGTCGAGCACCGGCTGCCAAGCCAGCTCGGCGGCCCCCACCAGGCTGTTGTGGTCCAGCGTGCAGGCAAGGATCGGCACGCCGCCGCTGCGCCCCCACAGGCTGCGGTCCGCGACGACGGCCCGCAGCCGCTCGGGGTCCGCCTCCAGCAGGGCGCGGTGCAGACCGCCCAGGACGATCCGGTCGGGGTTGAGGATGTTGACCAGGCCCGCGAGCCCCAGACCGAGCCGGTCGATCAGCGCCTCCGCGGCGGAGCGCACGGCCGGTTCCCCGTACGCGCCGCGGAGCAGTTCGCGGGCCTGCACGAGCAGCCCCTCGGGACCCGGCTCGCGCCCGGCCGCCGTCAGGAAGGCGAGGGGATCCGTCTCGACGTCCAGGCAGCCCCGGCTGCCGCAGTGGCAGGGGCGCCCCTCCGGGTTCACGACGACATGGCCGACCTCCAGGGCGAGGCCCGAACTTCCGGTGTGCAGGCGGCCATCGAGGACCAGCGCGCCGCCGACGCCCCGGTGCCCGGTCGCCACGCAGAGCAGGTCCCTGGCGCCGCGGCCCGCGCCGTGGCGGTGCTCGGCGAGCGCGGCGAGGTTCACGTCGTTGCCCGCGAAGGCAGGACCCTCGATGCCCGCGTCGCGTACACACGCGGCGAAGATCTCCCTGACCTGCGCGCCCGCGGGCCACGCCAGGTGCATCGGGTTGAGCGCGGTGCCCTCGGGCTCGGCCACCGCGGACGGCACGGCGAGGCCCGCGCCCACACAGCGCCTGCCCGTCTCGCGCAACAGCCGCGCGCCCGCGTCCACGACGGCGCCGAGCACCTGCGCGGGGTCGGCGTCGACGGCCTCGCAGCCGGGCGCGGTCGCCACGATGCGCCCGCCGACGCCGACCAGCGCGGCCCGGAATCCATCGGCGTGCACCTGCGCGGCGAGCGCCACGGGCCCCGACTCGGCGACGGAGAGCCGGTGTGAGGGCCTGCCCTGCGATCCGGCCGCGGCGCTCGGCTTCGCGTCGATCCGGATCAGCCCGAGCGCCTCCAGCTCGGCGGCGACGGCGCCCGCCGTGGCGCGCGTGACACCCAGCTCCGCCGTGAGCACGGCACGGGTCGGCGCGCGCCCGGTGTGGACCAGTTCGAGCGCGGGACCCAACGCGCCACGCCCTCGCTCCAGGCGGGTACGCGTGGTCACTTCCCCCTCGGCACGGGGGTCAGCCTTGCCGTTCATGAGGGCGAGTCTCCCATGATCCGTACACGGCATCGCCGTTCACCCGTCATCCGTTCGTTCCTCCCCGAAGCGGTCCTGTGCGTCCGCACGCGTCCGACAGCACCCTCTTGTCCGCGCCCCGCGCGCACCCCTACCCTGACTTTGTGCCGCTACGAAACAAAATCGAGACCGCAGCGCCGCGGTCCGCCCCGCCCGACCTCCGCAGGCTGCGCGTCGCCCTCACCGTCTTCTGCGCCCTCGACGGCTTCGTCTTCGCCGGGTGGGTCGCCCGCATCCCCGCAATCAAGGAGCAGACCAGCGCCTCGGCGAGCGAACTCGGCCTCGCCCTGCTAGCGGTCTCGGCCGGGGCGGTGGTCACCATGACGTTCACCGGACGGCTCTGCGGGCGCTACGGCAGCATCCCGATGACCGTGACCTTCGGGGTGCTGCTCCCGCTGAGCGTCGCACTGCCGCCGCTGACGGACTCGGTCCTCGCCCTCGGGCTCGTGCTGCTGCTCTTCGGAGCCTCGTACGGCGGCATCAGCGTCGCGATGAACAGCGCCGCCGTGGACGTGGTGCGCGCGCTGCGCCGGCCCGTGATGCCCAGCTTCCACGCGGCGTTCAGCCTGGGCGGGATGGTCGGCGCGGGGCTCGGCGGCCTGGTCGCCGCCCACCTCTCCCCCACCCGTCATCTGCTCGGCATCACCGTCATCGGCCTCGCGGTCACCGCCGTGACGGCGCCCGCGCTGCTGCGGCACGCGGCGGCCTCGTACATACCGGAGTCCGTCGCCGCACGAGACTCCGTCACCGTACGAGACTCGGTCGCCGTACGAGACTCCGTCACCGTACGAGACTCCGGCGCCGCACGAGAATCCGGCGCCGCACGAGAATCCGCCAGCGCCCCTGTGGAGCGCGGCGGTTCGCGCCGCATGGACCGCCGCACCCGAGGGCTCGTGCTGGTCCTCGGGCTCATCGCGCTGTGCACCGCCTACGGCGAGGGCGCCATCGCCGACTGGGCTCCGCTGCACCTGGAGGACGACCTGCACGCGCACCCGGGCATCGCCGCCGCGGGGTACTCGTGCTTCGCCTTCGCCATGACCGTCGGCAGGCTCTCCGGCACCGCGCTCCTCGAACGGCTCGGCGGGACCCGCACAGTGGTGGGCGGCGGCGCGACGGCCTGCGTCGGGATGCTCCTGGGCGCGCTCGCACCGTCGGCGGGGCTCGCCCTCGCCGGTCTCGTCGTCACCGGGCTCGGCCTGGCCAACATCTTCCCCGTGGCGGTGGCACGCGCGGGCGCGCTCGCCGGTCCCGACGGCGTCGCCACCGTGTCGACGCTCGGCTACGGCGGCATGCTGGTCGGGCCGCCGCTGATCGGCTTCATGGCGGACTGGTATTCGCTGCCCGTGGCACTGACGAGCGTCGCGCTGCTCGCCGCCGTCGCCGCGCTCATCGGCTTCGCGACACGGCGTACGGAGCGTACGGAAACGGCCTGACATCACACGGAGGTTCCGGTTCCAGTGCGCCGCATCGGACACAATCTCCCGCATGGAGATTTCCGAGCACATTCAAGTAGTGGACAGGGAAGGCCAGTTGCTCGCCCGTGCCGCCCAGCAGGCCGGGCCCGACGCCAAGGTGCCGTCGTGCCCGGACTGGCAGGTGCGGGACCTGTTGCGGCACACCGGGATGGTGCACCGCTGGGCCACGGCGTTCGTCGCCGAGCGGCGCACCTCGTACCGGCTCGGCGGCGAACTCCCGGACCTGGACGGGGACGCGCTCGTCGACTGGTTCCGCGAGGGGCACGCCACGCTCGTCGAGACGCTCACCACCGCGCCGCCCGACGTCGAGTGCTGGGCGTTTCTGCCCTCCCCCTCGCCGCTCGCCTTCTGGGCGCGGCGGCAGGCGAACGAGACGACCGTCCACCGGGTGGACGCCGAGTCCGCGCGGGGCGAGACGCTGTCGCCGATCGGCACCGCGTCGGCCGTGGACGGCATCGAGGAGCTGCTGCTCGGCTTCCACGCCCGCGAGAGGAGCCGGGTGCGCAGCGATGTGCCGCGCGTACTGCGGGTGCGGGCCACGGACGCGCCGCAGGAGTGGAGTTGGACCGTTCGCCTCTCCGACGGGCCGCCGGTCGCCGAGCGCGGCGCGACGGCACCGGCCGACTGCGAGGTCTCCGGGCAGGCGGCGCGGCTCTATCTGGCGCTGTGGAACCGGCTTCCGTTTCCCGAGGTGAGGGGCGACGCCTCGCTGGCCGCGCTGTGGCGGGAGAAGTCGGCGATCGTCATGCGCTGACGGTCGGCCGTCGACTCGTCGACCGCGGGCGGGTGCTCAGGCGCCGCAATCCCCGGAGCCGTCGAGCATCCGCTTGAGGACCGCCCGCTGCAGGGGCCGCACCTCGCGGTGCAGTTCACGTCCCTTGCCGGTGAGGGAGACGCGCACGCCCCGCCGGTCCTCGCTGCACATGCCGCGCTCCACGAGACCGTCCTTCTCCAGGCGCCCGATGAGGCGGGAGAGCGCACTCTGGCTCAGATGGACCTGTGCGGAGATCTCCTGCACACGGAACGTGCAGCCGCCGTCGTCCGACGAGCCCTCCGCGAGGACGTCGAGGACCTCGAAGTCGCTCGCCCCCAGGCCGTGCGGATGCAGCTCACGGTCGAGCTCGCACAGTGTGCGCGCATGCACCGCGAGGATCTCCCGCCATTGATCCACGAGCCCCTGCTCGGCCGTTTTCGCCGCCATGACACCGCACGTTAGCAGAGATTCACCCCTTTATTGCATCGTCATTAAATGCACTTGCATTCAATGCATGTGCATGTACCTTACTCCTCATGACTTCTCCGCTCACAGCTGCCTCCACGTCCCCGGAGCGCTGGACCCCGCGCCTGTGGGGCACTCTGCTGGTGCTCTGCGCCGCGATGTTCCTCGACGCACTCGACGTGTCGATGGTCGGTGTCGCCCTGCCCTCCATCGGCTCCGAACTGGACCTCTCCACCTCGACCCTGCAGTGGGTCGTCAGCGGCTACATCCTCGGCTACGGAGGACTGCTGCTCCTCGGCGGACGGGCCGCCGACCTGCTCGGCCGCCGCCGGGTCTTCCTCATCGCGCTCGCCGTCTTCGCGCTCGCCTCGCTGCTCGGCGGATTCGTCGACTCCGGGCCGCTGCTCATCGCCAGCCGCTTCATCAAGGGGCTGAGCGCCGCGTTCACCGCGCCCGCGGGTCTGTCCATCATCACCACGACGTTCGCCGAGGGCCCGGTCCGCAACCGCGCGCTCACCATCTACACCACCTGCGCCGCCACCGGCTTCTCCATGGGCCTCGTCCTGTCGGGGCTGCTCACCGAGGCCAGCTGGCGCCTGACGATGCTGCTGCCCGCACCCATCGCGCTCCTCGCGCTGATCGCCGGCATCAAGCTGATCCCGCGCAGCGCCCGCGAGGAGAACAAGGGCGGCTACGACGTACCGGGCGCCGTCACCGGCACGGCGGCCATGCTGCTCCTCGTCTTCACCGTGGTGGAGGCCCCCGAGGTCGGCTGGGCCTCGGCCCGCACCCTCCTGTCGTTCCTCGTCGCGGCCGTGCTGCTCGCCGCCTTCGTACGCATCGAACTGCGCACCGCGAGCCCGCTGATCAGGCTCGGCGTGCTGCGCTCGGGCCCTCAACTGCGGGCGCAGCTGGGTGCGATGACGTTCTTCGGCGGATACGTCTCCTTCCAGTTCCTGGCCACGCAGTACTTCCAGTCGCTGCTCGGCTGGTCCGCCCTTCAGACCGCGCTCGCCTTCCTGCCCGCGGGCGCGCTCGTCGCCCTGTCGTCGACGAAGGTCGGCTCGGTCATCGACCGGTTCGGCACGCCGCGCGTCATCGTGGTCGGCTTCGTGCTGCTCGTCGCCTCGTACGTGCTGTTCCTGCGGATCAGCCTGACTCCGGCGTACGCGTCCGTGGTGCTGCCCTCCATGGTCCTGCTCGGCTTCGCGTGCGCCCTGGTCTTCCCCTCGCTCAACATCCAGGCCACCAACGGCGTGCACGACGACGAACAGGGCATGGTCTCCGGGCTGCTCAACACCTCGATCCAGGTGGGCGGCGCGATCTTCCTCGCCGTCGTCACGGCCGTGGTCACCGCCTCCTCCCACGACGGGGACTCCTCGCCGCAGGCCGTCCTCGACAGCTTCCGGCCCGGCCTGATCGTGGTGACGTCGATCGCGGTCGCCGGACTCCTGATCACCCTGACAGGGCTGCGTTCGCGGCGTACGCAGGAGACGGTCGTCGTCGCCAAGTCGGTGCCCGAGCAGGCGCCCGAGCAGGCGGCGGGGCGGGAGCGCCTGGCGGTCCGCGACTGAGCGCACCGGGTTCCCGCACAGCGCCTCCGCCCGGCAGTTGTTTGCCCTGCGGGGGCGCTTGGCCCGACACTGGAGCGATGGAGCACAGGACACAGACCGAACGGGACGCGAACACCATCGAGATCGTCTACGCCCTGGTTCTCGCGGCGGTCCTCGCCGGTGCCGCGTTCCTGGCCGTAGCGGGGTACGCCCACGCGCTCGGCGTGACGTCGCCCGACACCTTCATCCGGGCCGGCCAGATCGCCGCGGCCGCCGCCTTCGTCGCGACCGCGGCGACGGTCCTCCTGCAACACCGGCGGACGTCGGTCCCCGCGCGGCGGCGGCGCGCGTCCGCTCAGCCCAGCCAGCCCGGCCGCACCAGGCCCGACTCATAGGCCAGAACGACCAATTGGGCCCGGTCGCGGGCGCCCAGCTTCACCATGGTCCTGCTCACGTGCGTCTTGGCGGTGAGAGGGCTGACGACCAGGCGGCGGGCGATCTCCTCGTTCGACAGGCCGATGCCGACCAGGGCCATCACTTCCCGCTCCCGCTCGGTGAGTTCACCGAGGGAGTCGGCGGCCGCGGGCTCCTTGGAACGGGCCGCGAACTCGGCGATCAGACGGCGGGTCACGCCCGGCGAGAGCAGTGCGTCGCCCTCGACCACCGCCCGCACCGCGCGCAGCAGTTCGTCCGGCTCGGTGTCCTTGACGAGGAAGCCCGACGCTCCGGAGCGGATCGCCTCGAAGACGTACTCGTCGAGTTCGAAGGTGGTGAGCATGACCACCTTCACGCCGTCCAGGCCGGGTTCGTCGGTGATCCTGCGCGTGGCGGCGAGCCCGTCGAGCAGCGGCATGCGGATGTCCATCAGGACGACATCGGGGCGCAGCTCCCGCACCAGCCGCACCGCCTCCTCGCCGTCCGCGGCCTCCCCCGCCACCGCGATGTCCGGCTGTGCGTCGAGGAGTGCCTTGAACCCCGCCCTGACCAGGGACTGGTCGTCGGCGAGCAGTACGCGGATCACTGGTCCTCCCGGGGTGCGGTGCGGGCCTTGGGACCTCCGCCGCCCGGCGGCAGGGGCAGCACGGCGGTCACGCGGAAGCCGCCGTCCGGCCGCGGGCCCGCCTCGATCGTGCCATCAAGGGCCGCCGCGCGCTCCCGCATCCCGGCAAGTCCGTTGCCGCTGCCGCCCGCGTCCGCGCCGGTGGCGGGCCCGTCGTCGTCGACGCGCAGGGTGAGGGCGGCCGGTTCGTAGTGCACGAGCACGCGCGCGTGGCGTGATCCGGAGTGGCGTACGACGTTCGTCAGCGCCTCCTGGACGATGCGGAACGCGGCGAGGTCCGTGCCGGGCGGCACCTTCGTACGGGTGCCCTCGGTGGTGACGTCGACGGTCAGCCCCGTGCTCTTGGCCTGTTCGACGAGTTCGGGCAGGCGGTCGAGGCCGGGCGCGGGGGCGCGGGGCGCGTCGCCCGGGGCCCGCAGGGTGTCCAGGACCTGACGCACCTCCCCCAGCGCCTCCTTGCTCGCGGCCTTGATGGTGGTCAGCGCGGTGCGGGCCTGTTCGGGGTCGGAGTCGAGCAGGGCGAGGCCCATGCCCGCCTGGACGTTGATGACGGAGATGCTGTGCGCGAGGACGTCGTGCAGTTCGCGCGCCATCCGCAGCCGCTCCTCGTCCGCGCGCCGCTTCGCCGCCTGAGCGCGCTCGGCGCGTTCCTTGGCCCACTGCTCGCGGCGCAGGCGGCCGAGTTCGGAGACGGCGACGATCGCCACGACCCAGACGGCGACGACGAGTTCCTCGCCCCAGGAGCGGACGACCTCGTCGCCGCCGGGCGGCAGCCAGCGGTAGAGCCAGTGCGCGATCAGCAGGTGCCCGCCCCAGAGCATGCCGACCGCTCCCCAGGCCGCGCGCCGGTGCCCCGCGACGACGGCGGCGAAGCAGCTCACGGCGACGGCCAGGAAGATCGGGCCGTACGGGAATCCGGCACCGATGTAGACGAGCGTGACCGCGGCGGTGGCGTAGGCGACGAGGACGGGGTGGCGGTGGCGCAGCAGCAGGACCGCCGTGGCCAGGAACAGGAGCAGCCTGGCGAAGGGATTGAGCTCCACTCGGTCGAGCTGACCGTGCTCCGCGAAACTGGAGCCGATCTGCACGAAGGCGGTGAGCGCGAGCGTCGTGAGCCAGGGCAGTCGGCGGCCCCCACCCTCCTCGGGGGCGGGGTTCCAGGGGGTCCAGGGGCCCCAAGGGGCCCAGTTCCACCAAGGCGGGCCGCCTGGGCCCGGCCTGCGTTCGCGCTGCTCGTCCATGACGGTCACGCTAGACGTCGGGCGGCGGCCGGGGCGTCCGACGGGCGTGGCGATCACGTGTACTCCTGCGGGAGTAGATGCCTCGATGTCCAGGGCGGCGGGCCGTCATCGCCACCCGCGGCCGGCGCGGGGCATAGTGGCACTTCCGGGCCCCGCCTGTCAGAGAAACGGACCGTCAGGCCGAAGCGATCTTCAATTCCTGGTCTCCGGCAGCTCACGCCAATACCTTGGATCTCAGGTGCCCACTTCGCCTGGCATGTACGGTCAGTACGAGTGGTGCTCCGCATCAGCAGCACAAAGAGGTGGGGGCCGACCGCAAGGTCGACCCCCGGGGTGAGCGCGTCAGACTAGACAACTGAGTTGATCTGCACGGTCAGATCCAGCGCCATCTGGATCAACATGACCACCAGAGACCAGTACGTCCAGTCTGGCGGCTCATCGAGCGGGTTCACCGATCACCCTCCTTCCTTTTCCGGGACGTCCTCGGAAGAGTCGGGAAGGGCTCTGCGCGCCAGCTCGTTGGTCACTCTATGGGCGGCCCCTGGCGACGTTCTGCTGTTTGCGCCGAATAACAGAAGTTGTAGGCGAGCAACCCAGAAGTAGCTGATAATGCCGCGGCTCAGCCCTGCGGCAACAGCCCTACGCCATGCGCCAGTTGCGTCACCGAGTAGGAGAAGAACACCTCGCGGTCCTCGACGACGCGGTTGAACTGGCCGAACACCTCGAAGCCCACCAGGCCGAACAGCTGCGCCCACGCGGCGACCATCGCGGCGGCGGCCGCCGGCGGGAGATCGGGAGCGAGGTCCGCGGCGAGCCGCTCGCCCTCCGTGCGCATCCCGGCGGGCAGGGGCTGCACGGCGATGCCCCGGCCCTGATGGGCGTCGCGCACGATGTCGATGAGCAGCTGCCCCACGCGCGCGGCGGCCCGGACCGTGGTGGGGGGCGCGCTGTAGCCGGGGACGGGCGAGCCGTAGATGAGCGCGTACTCGTGGGGATGCGCCAGCGCCCACGTACGCACCGCCTCGCACACCGCCGTCCACCGCCGCACGGGCTGCTGCCCCGCGACTCCCGCGTGTGCGGTCTCGGCTGCGGCGCCGAGGGAGTCGTACGCGTCGATGATGAGCGCGGTCAGGAGGTCGTCGCGGCTGGGGAAGTAGCGGTACAGCGCAGAGGAGACCATGCCGAGCTCGCGGGCGACGGCGCGCAGGGAGAGCTTGGCGGCACCCTCGGCCGCCAGCTGTCTGCGGGCCTCGTCCTTGATCGCCAGGGTCACTTCTTCGCGGGCGCGGGCGCGGGCTCCCTTGGCTGCACTACCGCCGGCCCTGCTGCTGGCACCGCCGCTCGCACTACTGCTCGCACTTCCGCTCGCACTACTCATGCGGGCCAGTGTGCCACGAAGGCGGAGCGGTGCACACAGACGAGAGCGTCGACCCGTAACGAGACCACCGCAACTTTTAGAGAGCGCTGCTCTTGCTTTGGTCCACCGATCTCGTACACACTGCTCCCAAGCGAGAGCAGTGCTCTCCCAACCGCTTCTCCCGGAGGAACCACCATGTCGTCGACGTCCGCAGCCCAGTCCCCCTACTACCTCAAGGGCAGCCCCCTCAACGTCCGCCTCAACGGCGTGATCGGCTGGCTCGCGCGGCACGGCGTCAGCCTGATGGGCAGCGCCGAACTCTCCGTGCGGGGCCGCAAGAGCGGCAAGATGCAGCGCATCCCCGTGAACCCGTACACGCACGAGGGCGAGGGCGAGGGCGAGGGCGACCACGGGCAGTACCTGGTATCGGCGCGCGGGCACTCCCAGTGGGTGCGCAACATGCGCGTGGCCGGCGGCGGCGAGCTGCGGGTGGGGCGCAAGGTACGGGAGTTCACCGCCGTGGAGGTGCCCGACGCCGAGAAGCTGCCGTTGCTGCGCGGCTATCTGGAGCGGTGGGGCTGGGAGGTCAACCAGTACTTCAAGGGCGTGACCGCGCAGTCCTCCGACGAGGAGATCCTGGCGGCCGCGCCCGACCACCCCGTCTTCCGCATCACCGTGCTGAACGCGAAGAAGAGCAGCAAGAAGAACAGCAGGAGCAAGAAGAAGAACGACGAGAAGAAGTGACCCCTAGCGGTCCCACGCGCTCAGCTAGCGGTCCAGCGCGCTCAGCGCCCGTCCCGCCAGCGGATGCGTGCGGACCAGCTCGCCCAGCGTCGTCGAGCCGCGTGTGATCTTCGCGAAGGCGTTCCACGCGGGGCGGAAGCCCGTGATCGCCGCGTGCAGCACGCCAGGACGGCGCTCGAAGACCTGCAGCATGCGGCGCCCCACGCTCATCTCGACGCCGAGGCCCGCCTTGACGGCGAAGGCGTAGTTCAGCGCCTGGCGGCGGGCGTCCACCGCGTCGTGCGCCTCGCCGATCCGCACCGCCCACTCCCCCGCGAGCCGCCCGGAGCGCAGCGCGAAGGAGATGCCCTCGCGGGTCCACGGCTCCAGGAGCCCCGCCGCGTCACCGCAGACCAGGACCCGGCCGCGCGAGAGCGGCGAGTCGTCGCTGCGGCAGCGCGTCAGATGCCCCGAGGAGATGCTCGGCTCGAAGCCCGCGAGGCCGAGACGGGCGATGAAGTCCTCCAAGTACCGCTTGGTGGCCGCGCCTTCGCCGCGCGCGGAGATCACACCGACGGTGAGGGTGTCGCCCTTGGGGAACACCCAGCCGTAACTGCCCGGCATCGGGCCCCAGTCGATGAGCACCCGGCCCGCCCAGTCCTCGGCGACGGTCTCCGGCACCGGGATCTCGGCCTCCAGGCCCAGGTCGACCTGGTCGAGCTTCACGCCGACATGCGCTCCTATGCGGCTGGCGCTGCCGTCCGCTCCGACCACGGCGCGGGCAAGCAGCGTCTCGCCGCCCTGCAGCACGACCGCGACGGTGCGCCGGTCGGGCACCTCGGGGCCGTGCTGCTCCACGCGCGCGACGGTGACGCCGGTGCGCAGCTCGACGCCCGCCTTCTGCGCGTGCTCGACGAGCTGCTGGTCGAACTCGGAGCGGTTGATCAGGCCGAAGAGCATCTGCCGGGAGCGGCGGGTGCGGGTGAACTTGCCGTCGAGGGAGAACGTCACCGCGTGCACCCGGTCGCGGAAGGGAAGCTCGAAGCCGGGCGGCAGGGCGTCGCGCGAGGGGCCGATGATGCCGCCGCCGCACGTCTTGTACCGGGGCAGTTCGGCCTTCTCCAGGAGCAGCACGCTGCGTCCCGCGACCGCTGCCGCGTAGGCCGCAGAGGCCCCCGCGGGGCCGGCTCCGACCACGACGACGTCCCACACGTGCCGGGTGTCGTCCGCTGAGTTCTCGCTGCTCACGTTGGTCTACCGCTCCTGATCCCGCTGTTGGCCGCGCTGTCCTCAGGCATCCTACGGCGGAGGCCCTCGGGTCCCTCCTGTGGGAGGATCACATGTACCCACACGTACAACGTCGCACCTACGAGGAGCGTGCCCATGTCGCGGAATCCGATCGCCGAGACCGTCGCCTCACTGATGCCGAAGGCGAAGGCGGAGCTCACCGAACTGGTGGCCTTCAAGTCGGTGGCGGACTTCGACCAGTTCCCCAAGAGCGAGAGCGAGGCCGCCGCGAACTGGGTGGCCGACGCGCTCCGCACCGAGGGATTCCAGGACGTCGCGCTGCTCGACACCCCGGACGGCACCCAGTCGGTGTACGGCTTCCTGCCGGGCCCCGAGGGCGCGCCGACCGTCCTGCTGTACGCGCACTACGACGTCCAGCCGCCGCTCGACGAGGCCGCGTGGGCCACGCCCCCCTTCGAGCTGACCGAGCGCAACGGCCGTTGGTACGGCCGGGGCAGCGCCGACTGCAAGGGCGGCGTCATCATGCACCTGCTCGCGCTGCGCGCCCTGAAGGCGAACGGCGGCGTCCCCGTGAACGTGAAGGTGATCGCGGAGGGCTCGGAGGAGCAGGGCACGGGCGGCCTCGAACGGTACGCCGAGGAGCACCCCGAGTTGCTCACGGCCGACACGATCGTCATCGGTGACGCGGGCAACTTCCGGGTCGGTCTGCCGACGGTGACGTCGACGCTGCGCGGCATGACCCTCGTACGCATCAGTGTCGACACCCTCGAAGGCAACCTGCACTCGGGGCAGTTCGGCGGCGCGGCCCCGGACGCCCTCGGCGCGCTGGTGCGCACGCTGGACTCGCTGCGCGCCGAGGACGGCTCGACGACGATCGACGGTCTGACGAGCGACACCGTCTGGGACGGCCTTCAGTACGAGCAAGCCGACTTCCGCAAGGACGCGAAGGTCCTCGACGGCGTCGAGCTGATCGGCGAGGGCACCGTCGCCGACCGCATCTGGGCGCGCCCCGCCGTCACGGTCCTCGGCATCGACTGCCCGCCGGTGATCGGCGCGACGCCGTCGGTGCAGGCGGCCGCGCGGGCGCTGATCAGCCTGCGGGTGCCGCCGGGCGTGGACGCGGCCGAGGCGACGAAGCTGCTGCAGGCGCACCTGGAGGCGCACACCCCGTGGGGCGCGCGGGTGCGCACGGAGCAGATCGGGCAGGGCCAGCCGTTTCGCGCGGACACCACCAGCCCGGCGTACGCGGCGATGGCCGAGGCGATGGGCGAGGCCTACCCCGGCGAGGAGATGCAGTACGCGGGCCAGGGCGGCTCGATCCCGCTGTGCAACACCCTCTCGTCGCTGTACCCGAGCGCGGAGATCCTCCTGATCGGTCTGAGCGAGCCGGAGGCGCAGATCCACGCGGTCAACGAGAGCGTTTCTCCTGAGGAGTTGGAGCGCCTCTCGGTGGCGGAGGCGCTGTTCCTGCAGAAGTACGCGGCGAACTGACCGCCCGCTCCGTTTCCCCGTCGGCCAGGCCTATCCGTGGCGCGACGGCGCCGAGTTGAGCCTGACCGACGCGGACGCCGTCGGCGCCGGTCAGGAGATGGCGACGGCGGTGACCGGCCTCGGGCTGCGCCCCACCGACGTACGACGGATCGTGCTGACGCGTCTCCACGAGGACCACGTGGGCGGAGCGGGCGAGTTCGCGGCGCTCAGCGGCGCCCCGGTGTACGCGCACCGCCTGGACGCGCCTTTCGTACGAGGGGAAGCCGTGGGCCCGGAGCCGGTGGCCGAGGACCGGGAGGTGCCGCTGCACGCGGCGGCGAAGCTGCTTCCCCCGCCACCCTCGAACCCGGCCCTGCCCGCCGAGGTACGGGAGTTGGAGGACGGCGACACCCTGGACCTCGGCGGCGGCGCGCACGTGATCGGAGCCCCCGGGCACACGGAGGCAGCATCGCCGTCCATCTGCCCGCGCGCGGGGTGCTGTTCACGGGCGATGCGGTGGCCGCGTCGCCCGTGGACGGACAGGTGATGCCCGGTGTGCTCAACCTGGACGGGGACCGCGCGCTCGCGTCGTTCCGAAGGCTGGCGGCGCTGGAGCACGAGGTGGCGTGCTTCGGGCACGGGGACCCGGCGAGGGAGCGGGCGTCGGCGGTGCTGCGGGCGTCGGCGGAAGCCTACCCGTCGAGCCTGTCGAGCCCTTCGGCGCGCTCGGTCCCGTCGATTCCTTCGACCCCCACTGCTCCCACCGCTCCCCCGGCTCCCACTGCCCCCGCCACTCCCCCGGCTCCTGCCGCTCCCTCGGCTCCTGCCGCTCCCTCGGCTCCTGTCGCTCCCTCGACGGGGACGCCTGCCTCCAGGTAGAGCGTGGCCCCGCGCTCGCGTGCGCGCAGTGCCCAGCGCAGCCGTTCGTAGCGCACGGCGGGCAGCAGGTCGGCAGCCTCGTCCTCGGTGACGAAGCGCCAGGCGCGCAGTTCGGGGCCGGGCAGCAGCATATGGACCTCGCCGCTGTCGAGCCGCCCGCCGTCGAAGAGGAGCCGCATCCCGCCGTAGCCGGGCGGGTGGGGCGGCTCCCAGTCGGCGACCAACAGGCGGGGGGTGCCCACGAGTTGGATGCCGGTCTCCTCGGCCACCTCGCGCACGCCCGCGCGCGCGGGGGCCTCGCCGGGCTCGACGACGCCGCCGGGGAACTCCCATCCGGCCTTGTACGTCGGGTCGACGAGCAGCACGCGGTCCTGCTCGTCGAAGAGGAGCACTCCGGCGGCGAGGGTCTCCGCGGTGGGCTCCGGTGTCTGCACGATGTCGCAGACGGAGGCGGCGCCCGTACGGACGGCGTCGGCGAGACGTTCGGCGGTCTCGTAAGGAGTGAGGGCGCTGGTGTCGATGCGATGGGCGTCCGTGCCGAGCCAGCCGTTGAGGGCGGTGCGGTAGGGCTCGATGTGGTCGGACGACCACTGCCGTACGCGGACGTCGCCATCAGGCAGCTCCGGCGGCACGTCGCGGCCGGCTATTCGCTCGCGCAGGATCGTTTCGTCCGGGGCGAGCACGACGTGGCGCACCGGGATCCTGCGGGAGGCGAGACCTCCGAAGATCTCGTCGCGGTACTCCTGGCGCAGCAGTGTCATCGGCACCACGAGCACGCCGCCCACCTCGCCGTGCAGCGCGGCCGCCGTGTCGACGACGAGCCGACGCCAGATGGGCAGGTCCTGATAATCGCTCACCTCGGCAAGGCGCTTGGGCGGCAGCAGATAGGGCAGCGCGCCGCCGATGACCTCCGGGTCGAAGAGTGTGCTGTTCGGGATCAGCTCGATCAGTTCCCGTGCGGCGCTGGTCTTCCCCGCACCGAACGCGCCGTTGATCCAGACGATCACGGTTCCCCCTCTTCTGTTGGCCCCCTGTGGCTTGCCCGCAACACCCTGCCATGGAAACCAGACGCTGATGGGAGAGGAGCCGAGCAGGTCGGCCGGGGTCAGTCGGTGCGCCCGGCGGGCCGGCGTCGCTCGGCTCGGTGGGCGAGGGCTTCCATGATGCGTTGCCAGGCCGGTGACGCGTCCGAGATCTGGGCGGAGACCAGCTTCATGTATCCGGGGCGGCTGCCGTCCCGTTCGTGTTCGATCTCCCAGGCGTCCAGGTCGTCGATGAGCCGGGCCAGGCGTGGATCGTCCGGGTCCCAGTCGACCGCCTGATCACAGGCAAGGTACAGGCGCGTCGTCTCGGGGTCGTCGAAGCCGGCGTTCTTGTCCCGGATCCGCTGCGGCACGATCTGCGGGTCCAGCGCCTGCATCAGGATCCATGCGTCGCGCTCGAGCCGTACCCTGCGTTCGCTGACTCCGAGGCCGCGCATCCGGTCCAGGACGGCGACCACCTCGGGAGGCAGGACGAGCCTTTCGCCACTGGCCAGTTCGGCGATCCTGCGGCGGTTCTCGGTGAGCTGGTCGATCTTGCGTTGCAGGGCGGCGTCGATGTCCGTGACGGCGGCGGCGAATTCGGTCGGCTGTGCGCGCAGCAGCGCGTCGATGCGGGCCAGGGGCACCCCGGCGTCGGCGAGGGTCCTGATCCGGATGAGGTCCACCGCCGCCTGCGCGGGGTAGCGGCGGTAGCCGGAGGCGTCGCGCTCCGGCTCGGGCAACAGGCCGACGTGGTGGTAGTGGCGAACGGTGCGCACGGTCACGCCTGCGGTTGCCGCGAGCCGGCTGATCGTGAGCACCGTTCCCCTTGGCTCCACTGGTTCGTCGTACGACTCTTCGTACGACCTGGTCGTGCCTGGTGAGTCTAAGGGCGAGCTCGGTCGACGACGTCTCGGACCGCCTGCACCACGGCATCGGGCCGGTCGAAGCAGAGCCGGTGGTGCGCGGTGTCGGAGATGATGCGCTGTTCCCCGTGCGAGACCGCGTTCGCCAGGGCCGCGTCCAGTGCCGTCCTGCCGTCGATCATCTCCTGCAGCGTCCGCTGCGATGTCAGCGCCCGCTGGCCGGGGTCGACGCCCACCACGGTGAGGGCGATCACCGGGACGTCGGGGATGTTCGGCCCGGCCTGCAGCTCGGTCGCGAGCGCGGCCAGCCTGGAGCGCTCCGCGATACCGCTCTCCGTCCATCGGTCGCTCACCTTGGCCTCGGTCAGCGCCCGCCGCAGGTCCTCCGGGTAGTCCGCGAGCAGCTCGGCGGCCATCGCGCGCAGGGCCGGGCGCATCCGTTCCAACTGCTCCCGGTCAGGGGCCATCCGCTCGACCGACGCCAGACTCGCCTCGGACGGCATGGCGTCGTCCCAGCCTCGGTGGAAGGCGTCCATCCAGACCAGCCCCGCCACGTCCTGCGGATACAGCTGCGCGAACCGGTGCGCGAAGAAGCCGCCGAGGGAGTGCGCCGCGAGGACGTAGGGGGCGGCGATGCCCTGGGCGCGCAGCAGTTCGCGCAGTTCGGTGGCGACGTCGGCCGCGGTGCGCGGCAGCGGCAGGTCATCGCTGAAACCGGTGCCGCCGCGGTCGTACAGGACGGCGGTGGTGAACCGTGCGACCTCCTGCTGTACGCCGAAGTAGTCCAGGCCGACCGCACCGGCACCCGGCAGGAACACCACGGCCGGTCCGCCGCTGCCCGCCCGGTGCACGAAGACGCGGCGGCCGTCGATCTCTTGAAACCCTCCGGCCGGCGGCACGGGCGCGAGCCGGGTCGGGGAAGTGCTGTGGTTCGTCATGCGCCCACCCTCCAACCCTGACGCAGGGGCAGGGTCAACACCTTCAAGGCGAGGTCACGTGGGGAAGCGCCTGCTCTCGCGCGGAGCAGCGTGGAGGCCGGCGCAAGGGAGGCTCGTAGGGTTCAGCCATGACCAGGACAAAAGGGCGGTGGCCCGAGTGGGATCCCGACCAGGGGGTCGAGGAGGTGACGCTGCTCGTTCTGGAGTGGCTCGGTGAGCAGGGCGTGGGGGCCATGATCCGGGTCGATGCGGAACGCATGCAGGAAGGTCGGCCCGCGTGGACCTTTGCCGCCGGTGGTGGGCCGCTGGCCCATGGAATCAGGGCCGACGGGGCCTCGGTCGAGCAATGCATGGGCCGGGCGCTGCTGACATTGCGGGAACACGGGCTTGTCGTGCCGTTCTGAAGTTCAAGCTTCTGTCAAGGAAATTTACCCATCTTCACCCCAACGTGTGGCGACGCACTTCCGTGAATCGTTCCCGCACTCCAGAGTGCGCCGGTGCCCGCTAGCGTGAACCAACAGGCGCCCCAGTCCCCGGTGACCTCTGACAACTGGCACTCCCGTTGCACCGCACCCCTTCCGGGGTGTGTCGGCGTCGGCGCTGGGGGGATGGATGCAGCAGGACCAACTGAGCGAGAACGCGAGCGAACGCTCCGATCAACCACCGCGGGTGTACGGACTCGACCGCGCGGTCGTCGTCGAACTGCACGGCGAGATCGACCTCGTCGCCTACCAGCAGACGGTGTCGCTGCTGGACGCCGTGGCCGCGGGCCCGGAGCCGATCGTGATCGTCGACCTCAGCCAGGTCGCCTTCTTCGACTGTTCCGGGATCTCGTTGCTGATGCGCGCCCACCGGCGGGTGAGAACCCGTGGCGGCCAACTCCGCGTCGTCTGCGCACACCCGCTGACGCTGCGCATCCTGCGCATCACGAACCTCACCGGAGTCCTGTCACCGGCACCGACGTTGGGGGCGGCGATGCTCGAATCGTGTGACGGCGACGACCGCTACGACAAGGAGTGAGCCGCCCCCTCTCCCCCCGGGCGCACGGCCTGCCGCGCCGCATGGACAACCCGTCAGCGCGTCGTACGACCAGCCCCGTCAACCCGTGTGCAGCGGGCGCCTTCGGGGCTTCGCGGGCTTGTGGTGGCGCTGGTAGTGGTCGCGCCAACTCGGCGTCGCCGCACCGCCCATGACCGTCATCACCACGTCATGCGCGAGCGAGTCCGTCACGGGCAGATGCCCGAACAGGACCCGGTGGTACGTCGTGGCACCGAGCATGTCGAGCAGCAGGTCGATGTCGGCGTCGGGGCCGATGTCGCCGCGCTCGATCCCGCGCCGCAGGGCCGCCTCGGTGGTGACCCGCCGGGGATGGAAGATCGTCTCGGTGAAGACGCGGTCCAGCTCGGGGTCGTCGGCCAGTTCGGCCATCAGCGCGGGCAGCGTACGGCGGCCGAGGCTGCCGCCGAAGGCACGGCTGAGCGTGTCGATGCCCTCGATCAGATCGCAGTGCGTACACCCGGTGTCGGGCGTCGGCGCCGTGCCCATCGTGTCGGCCAGGGCCGCGATGACCAGGTGCTGACGGGACGGCCAGCGGCGCCTGATCGCCGGCTTCGTCGTGCCCGCGCGCCGTGCCACCGCCTCCATCGTCAGGCCGGGATAGCCGCCCTCCTCCAGCAACTCCTGCGTCGCCGTCAGGATCGCCTCGTCCAGCCGGCTGTCACGAGGGCGTCCCGCAGGGCGGGCGGCACGGGATGCGGAGTCGGGGGTTGCCATGGAGAGCAGTATAGGTAGCATGTGATTTCGTTCCGTTCCGGATCGAAACATAAGGAGGGGCTGCCTTGTCCGAGCAGGAATCGGCCGCCGACCATGTGCTCACCGAGCCCACAGCCGTACGCGAGAACGGGGACGAGCGCGATGAGCGCGATGAGCTCGATGCGAGCGATGAGCCCGATGCGAGCGCGAACGAGGGCGCTCCCGGTGTTGCTCACGAAAACGCTCACGACAGCGTGTTCCGTGCGCCCTACGCCGCGCTGACCTGGGGCATCGTCCTCTCGGTCGGCCTCGTCGCCTTCGAGTCGATGGGCGTGGCCACCGTCCTGCCGGAGATCGCGGGGAGACTCGGCGGCCTCGGCGCCTACGGCTGGGGTCTGTCCGCGCTGATGCTGGCCAACCTCATCGGCACCGTCGCCGCAGGCCGCGCCGCCGACCGGCGTGGCCCCGCACGGCCGTTGGCCATCGGTCTCGCCGTCTTCGCCGTCGGGTGCGCGGTGGCGGGCTCCGCCGCGAACTGGCCCTTGTTCCTCGCCGGGCGCTTCCTGCAGGGGCTCGGCGTCGGAGCCGTCATGGCGCTCGCGTACACCGCGATCGCGCTCGCCTACCCCCAGCGGCTGCGCGCCCGTATGTTCGCGCTCGTGTCGGGCGGCTGGACCGTCCCGTCACTGATCGGTCCGACGATCGCCGCCCTGATCTCCGACCACGTCTCCTGGCGCGGTGTGTTCGTGCTGCTGCTTCCGCTGGTCGCCCTGGCCGCCGTACTCACGCTGCCCCAACTGCGCAGGCTCGGCGGGCCCGACCGGGCCGCCGTCCCGAGCGACGGGCCGTGGTGGGCCACGCCCGTGGCACGCAGCGTGCTGCTCGCCGCCGGTACCGGCGTCCTGCTCGCGGGGCTCGAACTGCGTCAACCGGCCCTGCTGATTCCGCTCGTTCTCGTCGGCGGTGCCGCGGCCGTCCTCGCGTTGCGCTCGGTCACACCGGCGGGCACGCTCGCCGTCCGGCGCGGTGTTCCGACGGGTGTCGTCCTGCGCTTCCTGCTGTGCGGCGCCTACTTCGGAAGCGAGGCCTTCCTGCCCCTCGGCCTGGTCGAACTGCGCGAGTTGAGCGCCACGGAGGCCGGGCTCGGTCTTTCGGCGGGCGCGATCACGTGGGTGCTCGGGGCGGCCTGGCAGGGCAGGGCCGACAGTCGTTGGAGCGGCCGGTCCAGGGCGGTCCCGATCGCCGCGGGGTTCGCGGTGCTGCTCGCGGGGATCGGGGTGATGGCGCTGGGCGTCCTCGTCGACGCGACGCCCGCGTTGACCGCCGTGGCGGGCTGGGCGATCGGCGGCGCGGGCATGGGCGTGGCCTTCAACGCCGCGACCACCGACGCCATGGAGCAGGCCACGGCCGACCGGCAGGGCGAGGCGAGCGGCTCGATGCAGCTGGCGCAGACGCTGGCGGTCGCCGTCCTCAGCGGTCTCGGGGGTGCGGCGGTCGCGCTGTCCGACGCGCACGGTTCGTCGGTGTCGGTCGCGCTGACGGCGACGTTCACGCTGACGGCGGCGCTGGCGGCGGCCGGGATCTTCACGGCGCATCGGATCAGGCCTGCGGGGGCTTGAGATTGGGGCCCAGGGGGGCGGCTCGGTGTGAGTGCGCCGGGCGGCTCCCCCTATGCGTACGCGTACGACGGATACGCCAGGTAGGGCGGGAGAGGGCAGGTGGACCGGGCCGGATACGCCACACCGCAGCGGGCCGTGCACCGCGCGCGGCCCGCTGTCCTTGGCGTCAGGGCCGTGCACCGCGCGCGTCCCACGGCCCTTGGCGTCAGCCCGGCGGGTCCTCGCCCGTGAGGCCGTCCACCGACTCCCTGATGAGGTCGGCCTGGCCGACATGACGCGCGTACTCCTCGATCATGTCGATCAAGATGCGGCGCAGGCTGGGCGATTCGCCCTTGGCCGTGGTGTAGCGGCCCAGCTGCTCCGGGCCACCGTCGGCCAACGCCTTGTCGACCAGCTCACGGGAGCGGGCCACGGCGCCCTGCCAGAGCGTCAGCAGCTCCTCGGGGGTGTCGTCGGCGGCCGACTGCCACTCCCAGTCGGGGGTGGCCTCCCAGTCCACCGCGTCCCACGGCGGGCCCGGCTTCTCCTGCGCGAGCAGCAGCCGGGCGAAGTGGGTGTCCTCGACCAGGGCGAGGTGCTTGAGCAGTCCGCCCAGGGTCACGGACGAGGCGCCCACCGTGGCCCGCATTCCCTCCGCGTCCAGCCCCGTGCACTTCCACACCAGGGTCGCACGCTGACGTTCCAATGAGCCGACAAGGGTGGCGGCTTCGTCGCCGGCGAGGGGTGGTTCGACCCTGCCGGTCTGCTGTTTCGCTGCGGTCATGGGCGGCGAGTGTAGCTGTGGCGGTGCGGGGACCTGCCGCCCAGGGAAGGGAAGTTGAGGGGGAGTGCCCACGAAACGGACCCGGCTCGGCGTTGGTATACCGGCCATGGCCGGATACGACCATTCGCGTCGCCGTACGGCACAGGAGAGGCCGAATCCGGCGAACAAGCAGCACCACAAGGGCAGTTGCCTACCCGCACAAGGCCAGGAGCGTCGCCCCGGACAGCCACAGGGTGGAGAGGGCGAGGCGGTTGGCGAGGAGTACCGCGGTGAGAGGAGTACCGCGGTGAGCAGAGCGGTCACCATCGCGGTTCCGGCTCGCAGGTAGGTGTTGCCTGCCGCGTCGGTGTCCGCCGCCGCGTGCGGACGGAGGCGGAGCGAGGCCTGCAGTGGGCATGGGCCCAGAGTGGCGAGTACGGCCAGGGAGGCGAGGTAGGGGAACAAGGGCTGGTCCGAGGCGTCCATGCCGTACCAGCGGTGGATGACGTAGCCGATTCCTGTGCCTGCCAGGGCGGTCACGGCGCAGAGCCCAGCCGCGAAGAGCCCGTCTGTGATCTTCTCGGCCAGCCGGTCGGCGATCTCGTCGTTCTCCTGGTCGCGCAGTTCGCGCGCGCGGGGCTCGCCGGGGTCGGAGTCGGCAGGTGGAGGGGGCGGTGCATGGTTTCTCCGGAATCGAGGTGCAGGGTGCTGCTGGTTCCACCGGCGGAGGGGCGTGCGGCGCTCAGGGAGGACTGCGCGCCGCACGCGCCGGACGGACGGAGTCCTGGTGCGGCTACTTGCGTCGGAACTTGTTCACGATGGGCTTGATGACCTTCTTGATGGCCGACTTGAACTTGTTCTTCAGGAAGCCGGGCAGAGGTACAGCGCCCACGACGCAGTCGACGGCCAGGTCAAGTATCTCGTTGCCGGGCATGGTCCTGCTTGCCTTCATGACGACGCTCTTGGCGCATCCGTAGAGGGCTTGGCGGCCCAGACCGGAAGGGCCGCCACGGCACCGTCCAGGACATCGGTCACCTCGTCCCCGTGGGGGAAAGGGACACCTGGAAGATGTTCGGCCTCTTCCTGCGTCAGTTCACCCGCGGCCACAGCCTCCTGGAATACGACAGCGAGTTCCTCGGCTGCGGCGAACGCCAGTTGCATGACTTCACGGTCGACGTCGTCCAGCGGCGCGGCCTGCTTCACCGCGGCTCGGATGTCGCGGCGAGGCGGTCCGCCTGAGCGGCTGCGGTCAGGGCCGTGCGGATACGCAGGGCTCTGCGGTTCACCTAGAACCCTTCGTGCGTCGAATGCGCACGAGGTGAGGCCCGGCGATGCATCGTGGCCTGCGAAACCTGATGGCATCGCTGGGCCTCCTACCCCCCGGCCCGGGACCGCTCAGGTCGGCCGCACCCTCCTCGGCGTGCCGGGCAGCTTTCTTCGTCGCCGTCTCAACCCCGTGCCGCCGTATCCGCCTCCACGGAGAGCACCTCCGCGCCACACTCTCTCCATGGACGCGGGCTTGGCAGCAGTGCTCGGGGCACTAGCGGGCGGCATTGGCACCACCCTGGCCGGCATGGCCGCCGGATGGGCCTCGCGGGAGCAAGCCAGGATCACAGCCAGAGCGGAGCACCGGCGCCTCAGGCAAGGCCCCAGGGAGGGCGCATACACGGCATTCATCGGCGCAGCCGGCGCCCTGCGTGATCACGCGATTCCTATGTTCTTCGGCGTCGAGGAGATTCTCGACAGGCCGCCCCTCACCGAGGAGTTCCTTCGCGAAGCCCCGAAACACATGCAAGCGGTTGTGACTGCCTGGCTGACCGTAACTCTCGCCGGACCGCGTAGCGTGCAGGGGGCCGCTTCCGATATTTACGACTGCTCAATGGAGCTGACATCCCACGGCGCCGCGATCTACAGCCTCGCCGAGAGCGGCGTCGGGGAAGAGCACATCGACAGGATCCAACTCGAAGCACACCACCGCATCGTCAAGCTCAACAACCTGCTGGGCACATTCACCGAACTCGCCCAGCAAGTGCTCGATGATGACGGCACGATCTAGGGCGTGTTTGAAATGTGATCGATGAGTTCACAGGTACTGCGGTATTAACGTGAGGGCCACCCAAGGCCCTCACCTGCGCAGTTGGCCACCGTCAGCGCGCTGTGCGCCCGGAACTCCGATCGGCGTCGCTTCGGGCAAGGTGCGGTGGCCAACACGCGATTCGGCGAGGGCGGCCTGGTACGGCAGTTGGCGAGGAACCTGCTGGAATCTCCCTCGAAAAGCGAGCTCGCCGACCGCCTGGGCCATGAGAGCGGTGAGCGGGCCGACCAGGTCGGCATCTTCGGCCCCGCGCTCGGACGCGACCTGCGCTTCGAGCCCGCCCCCGTGGGGTTGCCCGTAAGCATGCTCGCGGACGGCCGTTCCGAGAAGTTGGTCGACGCACTCCTCGCGGCTTCGACACGACGGCCGGAATCACGTCTCGTCGCCGACGATGGCGAACGCCCGACCGGCGCGCCGGCCCGCCCCTTGGCGGAGTGGGTCGGCGACCAGTCGATTCGCCCCTGCGTATCGGCATCGGCTTGCACGGCTCGCAGGAGCATTTCCCATGTGCCGTCGGCCGACCAGCGGCGATGCCGGTCGTAGACCGTCTGCCACTTACCGAACCGGGATGGCGGATCGCGCCACGGGATACCGGCCCGCAGCCGGAACAGAATCCCGTTCATCACCCTGCGGTGACACTTCCAACGCCCGCCCCGCGCCTCGTTTCTTGGCAAGTACGGCTTCAGCCTGGCCCACTCCGCGTCCCTGAGATCACCCCGCCCCACATCCCCGGAAACGAGCCCTCATCCCGGTTCCTCACCGACCCGCCAGACCGGCCCTCGAACCGTCAGACCCAGAACCGATTGCCCCCGCAACGCCACGCGCCGGACATTCGAGGGCTGCGACTACTCAGCCGGGTCTTCGTCGGCGCGCCGCACGGCCTGCTTCGCCGCCATCTCCCCCTCGTGCCGCGACTGCCCGGCCGCCGCCGCGTGCACCGTGACGGCCGCAAGGTCCGGCCCACATACCCGGCCAGCGCTGCAGCCATGGCACCCAAACCTCCAGTGACCACGGCACCTGCGGCAGTGCTCGCCGTCAAGGCGACTGCGGCAAACGTGACGAGAAGTGAAGATCACGAACCAACGCGAAGGGGGCACCCGAAGCGCGCGGCCGCCCCTCAGTCAGTCGGCGCGGAAGAACTGCACCAGATAGCGCTCGACCCCAGCGACCGGCTCCTCAGACTCCCGCTGCGCGGCGACCACGGCGCGACCCGCGCAATACACCCGCACCCGCCACGATCCCTTCCCGCCGAGCTCAACCAGATCATCGGTGCGCCCCAGTGACGGCGTCCAGATCGCCACATCACCGCTCTCCGACTCGAACCGCGCCTCGCCGTGCGCATCCCACGCGGAATCGTCCTCGCCGGGCGGGGCACCGTCCCACACCTGCACCGTCATCGCCACGGTATGCGTATCACCGGCACTGCTCACATCGACCCGGCCGGGAAACGCATTCACGAACACATCGGCATCGAAACCATCAGGAAACTCGACCGGAAGCTCAGCATCCCAGGACTCCACAAACGCAAACGCGTAGTTGTCCACGAACACATCGAACAGCTGCTCCTGCACCGGATCAGCCACGAGAGTCACTCCCACCCGAACGTCCCGGACACGAACCACGATCGTATGGCCGCAGCCCCCACCCTCCACGGCAACACCGGCACGGAGTACCCAGAGCGGGGCGCTGCCCTCACCCGCGGGCGGCGTCCACCGCATGCTCCGCGCTGATGCGGGACATCATGCCGCCATGGGCGATGAGCAACCCGACAAGAAGCGGGCGTGGTGGCACTGGGCGTCAGCCGCGGCCGGCACAGCCGCCTTCATCGTGCTCCTCGTCTGGGGCCCCTGGTGGATCGAAGGCCACCACCTCCGCGAAGACGGAAAACTCGTCACCTCCGCCGGGATCATCATCACCGGGTTCCGCACCATGCTCGTCGCCATCGCAGCCGGAGTCATCGGTGGACTCGGCCTCTGGTACACGCACAAGAGCCACCGTCAGACCGAGCAACTCTTCGAGCACACACGCGCGAAGGACCGCGAGCAGGCGGAGCTGACCCGGGAAGGACAGGTCACCGAGCGCTACGTCGAAGCGATCAAACTCCTCAGCTCCGACAACCTCACTCAACGCCTCGGCGGCATATACAGCCTCGAGCGCATCATGCACGACAGTCAGAAGGACCACGCCACCGTTCTGGCCGTCCTCTGCTCCTTTGTCCGTGACCGCGCGCCGGCGCCCATGGAGGACGAACTACTACAGACCGGTGAACCCAACCCGGACGTGGAACCGACTGCCGATGTACAGGCTGTACTCGACGTCCTCCAAGGCAGGCCCGACCGGCAGGAGTTGAACCGGATCGACCTGCGACGGACGGATCTTCGCGGGGCCAACTTGCGAGGGGACGGCCTTCGGGGTGCGAACCTGACCGGCTCGCACCTTCAGGGTGCGAACCTCAGCGGCGCAGATCTGGTTGGCAGTGATCTACGTCAGGCGAATCTGCAGTGGGCGAATCTAGTTGGCACCCAATTGTTCGAAGCGAACTTGACCGGCGTCCAGTTGCAACATGCGCAACTTCGACTGGCGTTTCTCAAGGGAGCGAACTTGGATGAAGCCCAGTTTCAAGATGAAGATCCAAGTGGTACCCAAGGGCTGCGGTGGGAACAGCTACGAGCGGCTACAGTCCTCGGGTCGACCCGACTCCCGACGAAACTGCTTGAGCATCCACAGATTCAGGCCCGCATTGCCGAATGCGAAGCTGCTCGGTCACGCCGTCCAATTATCTGGTTGCGGCAACGAGGTTCCACGCGAGCGTGAGTCGGACCGCACCAGCGCACGAAGAGTTCGTCGAGGTACTCCCGCACCGGCCCGTCGGTCACTCCGTGCCCATGGGGCGGACACTTGCCGACATGCACTGTTAGAACAGATCGAGCGGCCCACGCCCCCCCCGGGGGGAAAGTCCCTGCACCCCCTGGGCGGATCGCACTACAGCGCGCGACTGACGACAGCCGCCCACTACCGCCCAGGTTGACCCAACTAGCGTGCTCGGTGGACAACCAGACCAAACCAGCGCACGACGCGCAACACACCCCCGAACCCGTACCTTCCTGTGCTGACCGCTCCACTCGCGATTGGACAGGGGGAACACCATGCAAAAGGTCAAGTCTGGCTTAGTGGCGGCTGCCGCGGCCGGTGCTCTCGCTACGGGGATCATGCCCGCCGGCGCAGCCGAAGCACCCACACCCACGGTGGAACGCATCACCAAGTTCCTCAACAGTGCGGCACCCAGCGACACCGTGGACGCGGCAGCTCCCTGCCGGAAGGCAATCACCAGGTTCAACTACACCGGCTACCGAGCCTGCGGTGAAGGCCGCGTAATGGACGTCGACTGGGACCGGAACGGATCAGTCGACGAATCATTCGTCATCGCCCCCAACCGCGAGATATGGCATATCTGGGCCAACTCCCGCGGGTGGAAGGAACTTCCCGGCGACGGCCGGGGAGACACGTTCTGGGGCTGGTCCAAGTACGGCAGGGTTCGCTGCGTCGCAGTCTGGGCGGGCAGCACCGTATGGGACAACCCCTTCGACGGCAGCCGATGGCTCGGCTGGGAACGAGGCACCTGCTGACAGCGGCACAAACAGCGCCCGGCCCGGACTCGGCAAACGGGCGGGGCGCTTCCTTCAACGACGCGCGACGGCCCACCAGTTGGACGCTCGCGGAGCACAGCCCGCGGTGAGGAGTATCGCGAATGCCGCGGTGATGATGTGCGCCTGCGCATGACCGTCCCCGGTGTTGGCGGGCGCTCAGCGTGTCAGGTGCGGAGGGCGTACCACCATTCAGATGTCGGTCACCTGCGGAGTACGACATGAGTCGGCCGGTCTCCGGATGGACCCGCCCCCGAGCAACTTGATCACCTCGACCGTCAGGCCAGTATTTGAGGGCGCCGTGTGGGCCCAACACCACCTGCACGGCGTCCGCTGGCGCCGCCAGCGGGGCATCCTGCCGCGCCAGGATCTGGTTCGCCGAGGGCTCCGATTCCGAAAAGATCTCCCCAGGTTCTCCCAGAGCTTTTCCTGATGTGACCTAGCCCGACCGACAGTGCCGTTCACAGCGGTCTCCCGATGCCGCAAAGCCCTGCTCAGGAACGCGGCTCCCCCCCCTCACCCCTTCCCCGCCCCCAACGTCAGCCCCGCAATGAAGTGCCTCTGCAGCAGCAGGAAGACCAGGACCGTGGGGAGAGCCACCAGGACCGAGCCCGCTGCCAGCAAGTTGTAGTCCGTGAAGAATTGACCCCTGAGGTTGTTCAGCGAAGATGTGATCGGGAGCTTTTCCGGGTTGGAGATGAAGATCAGGGCCCAGAGAAAATCGTTGTAGATCCAGGTGAATTCGAGCGTGGCCAGGGCCGCGAGGGCCGGGCGGCACAGGGGCAGCGTGACGCGCCAGAACTGGGTCCACACTCCCGCGCCGTCCACGATCGCCGCTTCCAGGATCTCCTTCGGGAGCGTCCGCATGAAGTTGGCGAGGACGAAGACGCAGAAGCCGATCTGGAAGCCGACGTTGACGAGGATCAGCGCCCAGAAGGAGTCGTAAAGGGTGAGCGAGTCGGACATCCACCACGGCAGCGGGATCTTCAGGAAGAGGGCGTACAGGGGGGTCACCAGGACCTGCGGAGGCAGCAGGTTGCCCGCCGTGAAGAGCATCAGGAGGATCAATCCGCCGCGGATCCTCAGCCGCGACACCGCGAACGCCACGAACGACGCGAGGAACAGCGTCACGATCACCGCGGGCACCGCGATCAGGAGCGTATTCGTGAAGTACTTCCCCATACCGGATTCGGTGTAGGCCTCGCGGTAGTAGTCGAAGGAGAGCCGGTCGGGCCAGGAGAAGTAGCCGTGCTCTGCCGTCTCTTCGTACGGGCGCAGCGACGCGTAGACGGCAAGCAGCAGCGGCGCGAGGAAGGCGAGGGAGACCGCGGAGAGGAAGAGCGGTACACCGAACTTGCCTCGGCGGGGCGGGCGTTGGGGCCGCACGGACATCGCGGGCTTCGTGGGCGGGCGGCGGTCCGGGGACGTCGTGCGCAGATCTGCCGTCATCGGTCGCGCGCACCTCGCAGCTCTTGGACCAGGAACGTCACGATGAATCCCAGGGATACGGTGAGCAGGACGACCGCGATGGCCGAGCCGAATCCGATGCGGCTCGCCTCGCCGATGATGTTGTCGGTGATGAGCACGGAGAGCAGTTCCAGGCCGTTGCGGCCCTTGTTCACCGCGTACACGATGTCGAAGGCGCGCAGCGCTTCGATGACCGTGATCACCCCGACGATGACATTGACGGGGCGCAGCGTCGGGAACACGACGCGGAAGAAAGTCTGGCGGGTGTTCGCGCCGTCGATCGCGGCCGCTTCCTTGAGGGCGGGGTCCACGGACTTCAGTCCGGCGAGATAGAGGATCATCACGTAGCCGGTGTGCCGCCAGCTCGCGGCGATCATCATCATCCAGATGTTGAGGTCGGAATTGCCGAGCCAGTCGATGGGGTCCTTCTCGTTGCCCAGAAGGGTGTTGACGACTCCCTGGTCGGTACCGAGGAGCAGTTGTGCCATAAAGCCGACCACGGCGAGCGAGAGCACCACCGGCATGTAGAGCACGGACTGGTAGAAGCGGCTGAACCGCACGCCTCGGTCGATGAGGACCGCGAGGAGGAGGCCGAACGGTGTCGCCACCAGGCCGAGGAAGGCTGTCCAGAGGAGGTTGTGGCGGACGGCGGGCCAAAAGGCGGGATAGTTGTCGACGAGGCTCTCGTAGTTCTTTCCGCCCACCCAGTGAATGTCGCCGATGCCGTCCCAGGACGTGAAGGACAGACCGATGGAGGCCAGCGTCGGGCCCCAGATCACGACCGCCTCGATCAGGATCGGAATGCCCAGGAGCAGAGTGAGGACGAGTACGTCGCGGCGTGTGAAGCGCGTCGGGCCGCCGCGTCGTCCATATCGCTTCGCGCCTCGCCGCCCCCGCCCGGTACTCGGCGGCGACTGCTCAGTGCCTTTCGTCGGTGCGGTACGCGATGCCCCCATGGTCAGCCGACGTCCTGCGCGAAGATGTCTTTCTTCTGCCGTTCGATGCTGTTGACCAGGCCGTCGACGTTCTTCGGGTTGTCGATGAAGTCCTGCAGCGCCTTGATCATGACGGTCTGCGCGAAGTCGGGGCGGGTGTCGCGGTCGAGGAACTGCGATATCTGCTTGGCGCCCGAGACCAGTTCGGCCGACTTCTTCTGCAGCGGGCTGTACTTGGAGGTGTCGGCGCCGTCGTTGACCGCAACGTTGTTCGGGTCGCCGGCCAGGTAGACATCCTCGGCCTCGGGGGTTCCGAGCCATTTCAGGAGGTCCTTGCCCGCGTCGATGTTCTTGGCCTTCTTGGCGATCAGGAATCCGTCGATCGGCGCCTCCACCGCGTCCTGTCCGTGCGCGGGGTCGATCTCCGGGAAGGCGAAGAAGTCGATGTCGTCGCGCTCGTCCGCGGGGAACTGCTGGCCCGGGTGCGGCATTCCGAAGACGGCCATGCCCGTCCTGCGCTGCTGCAGGCCCTGCCCGGCCTCCTCCCAGGTACGGCCGAGGGCGCCCTTTTGGTAGTACGGCATGAGTTCGCGCCACAGGTCGAAGACCTTCTTGACCTTGGTGTCGGTCCAGGCCTGCTCGCCGGCCATCAGGCTCTTGTGGAAGTCGTATCCGTTCAGGCGAAGGTTGATGTAGTCGAAGGTTCCCATCGCGGGCCAGCCGTCCTTGTCGCAGAAGGCGACCGGAATCCCGTCCTTGTGCATCTTCTTGGCGAGGGCGATGAACTCGTCCCAGGTCTTGGCCTGTTCGTACCCCTGTTTCTCGAAGAGACTCTTGCGGTGAAAGACGGCCCACGGATAGTAGTAGTACGGCACGAAGTACTGTTTACCCTCGTGGGTGGACTGGTCCTTCAGCGCCTCGGAGAAGCCACTGAAGCCCTTCCACACATCACTGATGTCGACCAGCAGGCCCTTCTCCGCGAAGTACTGCATGCGGTATCCGGCGAACCACATGAAGACGTCGTCCGGTGTGGCCCGCAGATAGCGCGTGATGTTCTGCTGGAATTCGTTGTGCTCTGTGGTGTGGACCTCGACGGTCTTGCCGGTCTTCTTCTTGTACGCGTCGAAGGCGTCCTGGAACGCCTTCTTCGGCACGGCGTCCGAGGAGTTGGAGCCCATGGTGACTTCGTTCTTGTTGCCACCCGGCTTCTCACCACAGGCGCTGAGCAGCGCGGGAAGGGTGACCGCCCCGGCTGTGACGGTCGCGCCACGCAGGAGATTCCGCCGGGACATCCGATGTCCTGTCATGCCCTTCGGCGCGACCGGACCGCTGAACGATGACTGTGCCATGTCCCCCTCCTCGGGGTGCAACCAAACACAACCGAACGCGAGGGTTGGATCTCACTCCCAAGAGGCACCGCAGTCAAGGGTTCCGGCGCCAGGCGTCCGAACCGTTACCGCTCCTCTTCCAACAGAGTCCAACACGCCCTACCGTGAGCGCGCAGCTGTGACGCGTACGCCCAAACCCCCCATCTTCCGCGAGTACGGAGGAACGTAACGATGCGTCATCTCCCATCCCGCACAACCCGCCGAAGAGTGGTCGGATCGCTGGCCACCGTTCTGTTATGCGCCGGAGGGCTCGCCGCCCCGGCCGCCGCCGGTGAGTCCGACGCGGACGGCCGTGCCACCGCCGATCGCACAGCCACCGATCACTCAACCACCGACCGTGCCGCCGCCGACCGCACCGCCGCCGGCCCCGACGTCAAGCTTCCCGACGGGCTCGCCCTCACCCCGCCCATGGGCTTCAACAACTGGAACTCCACCCACTGCAGGGCCGAGTTCGACGAAGCGATGGTCAAGGGAATCGCCGACATCTTCGTGGAGAAGGGCCTCAAGAAGGCCGGCTACGAATACGTCAACCTCGACGACTGCTGGGCGCTGCCCGAGCGCGACGCGAACGGCAAGTTGGTCCCGGACCCGAAGCGATTCCCCAATGGAATCAAGGCCGTTGCCGACTACGTCCACGCCAAGGGCCTGAAGCTCGGCATCTACACCAGCGCCGGAACGAAGACCTGCAACGAAGCGGGGTTCCCCGGCGCGCTCGGCCATGAGCGCAACGACGCACAGCAGTTCGCGGACTGGGGCGTCGACTACCTCAAGTACGACAACTGCAACAACCAAGGCGTGGACGCCAAGAAGCGGTACATCGCGATGCGCGACGCACTGAAGGCCGCCTCCGAGACCACCGGCAGGCCCATCGTCTACAGCATCTGCGAATGGGGCGAGAACAAGCCATGGGAGTGGGCCGCCGACGTCGGCCATCTGTGGCGCACCACCGGTGACATCAGCGACAACTGGGGCTCGATGGTGTCGATCATGAAGCGGAACCTGCCGCTCGCGAAGTACGCGGGGCCCGGACGCTGGAACGACCCCGACATGCTCGAGGTCGGCAACGGCGGCATGACGGACACCGAGTACCGTACGCACTTCTCCATGTGGTCGATCATGGCGGCGCCGCTGCTGATCGGCTCGGATCTGCGCAAGGCATCCCCGGAGACCTTCGAGATCCTCGGCAACGAAGAGGTCGTCGCGGTCGACCAGGACCCGCTCGGCAAACAGGGCGAGGTCGTGTCGTCGGAGAGCGGGCGCTGGGTCGTCGCCAAGGAGATGAAGGACGGCAGCCGCGCCGTCGCCCTCTTCAACGAGACCGACAGCGCGCAACGCCTCGCCACCACCGCGAAGGCCGTCGGCCTGCCCGAGGCCGCCGGGTACTCGCTGCGCGACCTGTGGCGGCACAAGAACTACCAGACCGCGGGCGGCATTTCGGCGACCGTCCCCGCGCACGGCACCGTGCTGCTGCGCGTGTCCGCCGACGGCAAGTGGAACGCGTACCCGCCGGCCGTCGAACTCGGCCTGGACGGCGGCGACTTCTTCGAGGCGGGCAAGGCCGCGCCGATCACCACGTCGGTCACCAACCTCGGCCGCACCTCCGCCCGCCAGGTGGCCGCCTCGCTGTCCGCCCCCGAGGGCTGGCGGGTCAAGGCGACCTCGCCGACCACGGCGCGGTCGCTCGCGACCGGAAAGTCCCTGCGTACGTCGTGGCAGGTCGCCGCGCCTGCGGGCACGGCACCGGGGACGTACGCACTGACACTGAAGTCGACCTATCGCTCACCCTCCGGCGTACGCGCCGAGAACGTCCTGCCGCTGTCCGTACGCGTCGTCGTCGCACCGCCCGCGGGCGCGTCGGGGCTCGGCGATCTGCCGTGGCTGTCGATGACCAACGGCTGGGGGCCCGCCGAGCGGAACACCAGCAACGGCGAGGGCGCGCTCGGTGACGGCAAGCCGATCACCATCGGCGGGAAGGTGTACGCGAAGGGGCTCGGCGCGCACGCCGAGAGCTCCGTGGCCTATTACGCGGGCCGGGCGTGCGAGAAGGTCAGCGCCGACGTCGGTGTCGACGACGAGACCCTCACGGGCGGCACGGTCGCGTTCGAGGTCTGGGCGGACGACAAGAAGGTGGCGTCGACCGGCGTGCTCACCAACGCCATGTCGGCACAGCCCCTTTCCGCGGACGTCACCGGCGCCCAGGTCGTACGGCTCGTCGTCACCGACGGCGGCGACGGCATCTACGCCGACCACGCGGACTGGGCGGACGCGACGCTGACGTGCTGACGCCGACGGCTGCGGCGTCGACGGTCGTGACGCCAGCACCCGTGACGTCGGCGGTCGTGACGCCGGGTGTCGTACGTCGACGGTCCCCGCACAGGTGACGGCCACCGGGACGGCATTCACCCGCTGACAACCGGCCCGGGGCAACACCCACTTGCCTCGGGCCGGCCCCGGTGGCTCGCTGACCGAGCGTCGGCCCGGGGCGAAGCCGCTGCCCGCGGGTCGGTCCGGGCGCGGATCGGTCCGGGGCGAAGCCGCTCGCTGCGGGGCGGTCCGGGCGCGGGTCGATCCGGGCGCGCGTCGATCCGGGCGCGCGTCGCTCGCCGCGGGTCGGTCGGGGCGAAGCTCACCTGCCAAGGGCCGGTTCGACGCCATCGCTTACAGCGGGCCGGTCCGGATCCAAGCTCATCTGCCGCAGGCCAGCCCTCGGAGGGCGTAGCGCACTTACCGAGCGTCCATCCAGGGCGAGGGGCACCTGCTGACAACCGGCCCGGGGCAATGCCCACTTGCCATGGACCGGTCCGGGGCGAGGGCCGCTCGCCGCGGGCCGGTCAGGGCGAAACTCACCAGACGCAGGCCTTTCCAAGGGCTCGCTTCCCGTGGTCGCCGCAGAAGCCCCGCGCCTCAGCTCCCCACCGCTGACCCCAGCTCCACCGCCGCGCTCCGGCCGCTGCCCAGCGCTGCCGCCGCCGCTCCCACCAGGCCCGCGTCCGTGCCCATCAGCGCGGGGGCCACCGTCAGGCGGCGTACGAAGGAGAGCGTCGCGTACTCGCGCAGGGCGCGGCGCAGCGGGGCGAACAGGATGTCGCCCGACTTCGCCACTCCCCCGCCGATCACCGCGATGTCGATCTCGACGAGCGTGGCCGTGGCGGCGATTCCGGCGGCCAGGGCCTGGGCGGCGCGTTCGAAGGAGGCGAGGGCGACCGGGTCGCCCGCGCGGGCGGCGGTCGCCACCGCGGCCGCCGATGCATCGCCGTCGGGTCCGGGGACCCAGCCGCGCTCCAGGGCCCGGCGCGCGATGTTCGGGCCGCTGGCTATCCGCTCGACGCAGCCGCGCGCGCCGCACGGGCAGGCGTCGCCGTCCAGGTCCACGCTGATGTGGCCGATATGACCGGCGTTGCCCGTGGGACCCGGGTGCAGTTTCCCGCCGAGAACGAGGCCGCCGCCGACGCCCGTCGACACCACCATGCACAGCGCGTTGTCATGGCCGCGGGCCGCGCCCTGCCAGTGCTCGGCCGCCGTCATCGCCACGCCGTCGCCGACCAGTTCGACGGGAAGCCCGCCGGTCGCCGCGCGCACCCGCGCCACCAACGGATAGCCGCGCCAGCCGGGAACGTTGACGGGGCTGACCGTGCCCGCCGACGCGTCCACGGGGCCCGCGCTGCCGATGCCCACGGCGGTCGCTCGGGCCCACAGTTCACTGGACGTCAGCTCCGCGAGGACCTCCTCGACCGCGCGCATCACGATGTCGCCGTCCTCGCGCGCGGGCGTCGGCCGCTGGGCACGCAGGAGGATCCGGCCGTGGCCGTCCACCAGGGCTCCGGCGATCTTGGTGCCGCCGATGTCGAGTGCGGCGACGAGGTCCATGTGCATCTGTGTCGGTTCTCCTGGTGTATCGGCAGGCCGGAGAGTGCGAAGGACAGTCTCCCTTGCATCTGACAACGTTGTCCAGGCCCTATGCTCGACGCCACATGCTCATGACGGGTCCCGGGGAAGAGCGGGGGAAGGCCAGGGGAAGACCCTTGGTGGAACCCTTGGCGCGCCAGGGACGCCCGATGGGTGACCGCGTGGACGACAGGACAGGACAGCGCACCGTGGCCGAGACCGCCGCCCGACGACCCGAGAACCGTTACGGCAATCGTCCGACCATGAAGGATGTCGCCGCGCGCGCGGGAGTCGGCCTGAAGACGGTCTCGCGGGTCGTCAACGGCGAGCCGGGCGTCACGCCCGACACCGAGCGCCGCGTCCAGGAGGCCATCGAGGCCCTCGGCTTCCGCCGCAACGACAGCGCGCGCGTGCTGCGCAAGGGCCGCACCGCCAGCATCGGCCTCGTCCTGGAGGACCTGGCCGACCCCTTCTACGGCCCGCTGAGCCGCGCCGTCGAGGAGGTCGCGCGTGCGCACGGCGCGCTGCTCATCAACGGGTCGAGCGCCGAAGACCCGGACCGCGAACAGGAGTTGGTGCTCGCGCTGTGCGCCCGCAGGGTCGACGGGCTCGTGGTGATCCCGGCCGGTGACGACCACCGCTATCTGGAGCCGGAGATCGCCGCCGGTGTCGCCACCGTCTTCGTCGACCGGCCCGCCGGGAAGATCGACGCCGACGTGGTGCTGTCCGACAGCTTCGGCGGGGCGCGGGACGGCGTCGCGCACCTCATCGCGCACGGCCACCGCCGCATCGGCTTCATCGGTGACCAGCCCCGCATCCACACCGCCATAGAGCGGCTGCGGGGCTACCGCGCCGCCATGGAGGACGCGGACATCCCGGTCGACGAGGCGTGGATGTCGCTGGGCGTCACCGATCCGGAGCGGGTCCGCGCCGCCGCCGAGTCGATGCTCGCCGGTCCCGAGCCGGTCACGGCGATCTTCGCGGGCAACAACCGCGTGACGGTGACCGTCGTCCGCGTCCTCGCCGCGCTCGACCGCCCCGTGGCCCTCGTGGGCTTCGACGACTTCGAACTCGCGGACCTGCTGGACCCCGGCGTGACCGTCATCGCCCAGGACGCGGCACAGCTGGGCAGAACAGCGGCGGAACGCCTCTTCCGCCAACTGGACGGCGCATCCGGAACCCCGGAGCGAGTCGAACTACCCACGCGCCTGATCACACGCGGCTCGGGCGAACTGCCACCGGCGGACTGAACGCACCTCCCGGCACCTGTTCACACACCGAGTTCCCGGATCAGCTCGCTCACGCCTCCGGGCCTCTCGGTCGCTCCTCGCCCCTCCAGCGCCCTCAGTCGGGCCACCGCCTCGCTCAGCCACTCCGGGTCGCCCAGCCGGTGTGCCGCCTTCGCCTTGGTCGTCTCTGCGAACAGCGCGTCCACCAGGCCGATGTGGCGGAACGTGCAGGAGCGCTTGTGGTGGGTGTAATGAGCCGACCAGGTGTCGTACGGATGACGGACCAGCGCCCGCACGGAACAGGCATCGCGGCCGACCATGGTGCTGCCGGTGCCGATCACACCCATCATGCGGGTGGCCATCCACGCCCATTGGCCGGCCCACACGTCGAGCTCCACGAACCGGGACCAGGGCACGACCGCTCGGGGTTCCGGTGCCCAGGAGCTGTGGTGCTCCATGCCTTCCGCGGTGAGGACGAGCCATGAGCTGGTCCCGCGCGTCGCGTCGCCGATGACCCACCTGCCCCCGACGAGTTCCAGCGGTCCCAGCCGTTCAGGCATGCCCTCTCCGGTCCTTCTCCGGTCCTTCTCCGGTCCTTCTCCGGTCCTTCTCCGGTCCTTCTCCGGTCCTTCTCCGGTCCTTCTCCGGTCCTTCGTACGTACGGCCGAACCGGAGCAGTACCTTCTGCCCCATTTCGACCGAAGTCAGGGCCAGAAGAGTCAGAAGGGCCAGAAGACGACCGCCAGCGCGATCAGCGTGCCCAGGGCCACGAGCCCGCCGACGACCCCGAAGACGCGCGCGACCTTCTGGCCCGCGGGGCGGATCTCCTGCCAGCCCAGCTCCCCCGCCGCGCCCCGGATCAGGCGGTGACCGTCGGCGGACGCGAAGCTGTGGCGCTCGGTGCCGTCCAGGGAGCGGCTCCAGGTGCGGTACCTGCTCCGGCCGGTCGTCACGGTCCGCCCTCGTGCGGGACCCGGTCCGTGCTGCTCGGTGACAACGACGTCCGTCATGACGAACATCCTGTCCCGCGAGCTCAACTCGACCCGGTAGGTGTGCACTTGGGTGGTGTGACGGCTCGTCGTCGGGACGTCCGCGGTCAGGTCGAAGCCCCGCCCCGTCCGCCGCAGCCGATACTCCGTCCCCGTATCCGCCTCCGCTACGGCCGACCGGATGCGGTCGTAGAACTCGTCCGTCCCGCACGGGCGTTGGGTTTCGCTCATGGGACCGGGCCTCCTCTCCCCGCCAGGGGTCAGCAGGTCGGCAGGCCCGGCAGCGGCTTGTCGTTGTCGCCGCCCTTGAGGTAGACGTCGCTGACGAAGACGTTCGTGTTGCCGCTGTCGTCGTCCGTCTTGGCCCACCAGACGTTCGTCCACCGGCCGTACGTCTCGCGGCGGCCCAGGTTCTGCTGGCAGTAGAAGTAGTTGGTGCCCGCGTTCAGCGTGCCCGCCTCGGCGCCGCCCGCCGTGTACGACTTCGCGGTGCGCCACACGTCGCAGTTGTACTTGCCGCCGCCCGCCGGATGGCAGACGGGGTCCGGCGCGGAGCCGCCGCCGTCGCCCGAGCCTCCGGAGCCGCCCGAACCGCCGTCCGTCGGCTTGGTGGTGGGGTCGGGGCGCGAGGAGGACGTGTCGCCGCCCTCGTCCTTGCCCTTGTCCCGGTCCTTGGCGCCCGCGCCGTCCTTGCCGGTGTCCTCGGCGCCGCCGGAGGGCTTCGCGTCCGGCTCGCGGGTCTTCTTGTCGCCCTGCTCCGAGGGCTTGGGGCGCTTCGACTCGCCGCCGAGCGGGCCGTTGCTGCCGTCGTCCGCGGTCGAGCCCGCGCGCCCCGGGTTCACGTCCTCGCGCGCCTGGGTGTCGCCGTCGCCCCTGGAGTTGAGGAAGGCCACCGCGCCTCCGGTCACCGCGAGGACCACCGCCACGGCAGCCGCGGCGAGCAACACGCGACCCCGCCGCGGGCGTTGGGTGGAGCGGGTCTCGGCGAGCCCTGCGGGCGCGGCACCCTGATGCCCCACAAAGGGCCCAGGGGCCGGGGCGGAAGCGGGAGTCGGTACGGGAGTCGGGACAGCGGCCTGAGCCGGATCCGACGCCTGCGCCATCGCGGAAGGCGGCCCGAATCCCGGCGGCGGTCCGCTCGGGATGCTGCGCTCCGTGCCTCCGTACGGCCCCGGGGCAGGCGTACCCGGACTGCCGAAGGCCCCGGGAGGCGTCCCGCCCGCCGCCACCCCGGCGAGCAGGCGCCGCGCGGCGTCCGCGTCGGGGCGCGCCTGCGGGTCCTTGTGCATGAGCTGCCGCAGTACGGGCGTCAGGGGCCCCGAGCGCTGCGGCTCGGGCAGCGGGTCGGCGACGATCGCGGTGAGCGTGGACCACGTCGACGTACGACGGAAAGGAGAGGAGCCCTCCACCGCGGCGTACAGGGTCGCGCCGAGTGCCCAGACGTCGGAGGCGGGGCCCGGGTCATGGCCCTGGGCACGCTCGGGCGCCAAGTAGTCCAGCGAGCCGACCAGTTCGCCGCTGCGGGTGAGGTGGGTGGACGAGCCGTCGCCGGGGTCGTCCATCGTGGCGATGCCGAAGTCGGTGAGGACGACGCGGCCGCCGGCTCCCAGCAGGATGTTGCCGGGCTTCACGTCGCGGTGCAGGACGCCCACGCCGTGCGCCGCGGCCAGGGCCTCCATGACCTTGGCGCCGATCCCCGCGGCCTCGCGGGGGTCGAGGGTGCCGCGGTCGCGCAGCACGTCGTCCAGGGAGGGGCCGTCGATGAGCTCCATGACGATCAGCGGGCGCCCTTCGACCTCCGCCACGTCGTGCACGGCGACCACTCCGGGGTGGCGCACGCGGGCGGCCGCGCGGGCCTCGCGCTGCATCCGCAGGCGCAGGTCGGCCAGTTCGGGCCCGCCCGCGTCCGTGTACGTCCGCAGTTCCTTGACCGCGACCTCGCGGTGCAGCACCTCGTCGACGGCGCGCCACACGACGCCCATGCCGCCGCGCCCCAGCTGTGCCACGACGCGATAGCGCCCGGCGAGGAGCCTGCCGACCCCGCCCGTCTGTTCCTGATCCCCCGAAGACACCGCTGCCCCGTTCCTGCGACACCACATTGCGTGGCGTACAGACTACGGGGCAGCGGTGACAGCCAGGGGCCGGTGTTACCTGCCCGACACCGTGAGGTCGCCGCGGCGCGGTCCCGCGAAGCCCTGCAGCCGGGCAAGGGTCAGGCCGGTGAGCCGGGTCACCTCGCCCGCGTCGAGGGCGCCGCAGTCCAGGCCGCGCAGCAGATAGCCCGCGAGGGCCTTGGCGGTGGCGGGCTCGTCGGCCACGTCGCCGCCCTCGTGGTGACCGGCGTAGGCGGCCAGGCGCGCGGCGGCCGCCTCGAAGCCCTCGCGGTAGAACGCGAACACGGCGGCGTAGCGCGTGGGGATGTGGCCGGGGTGCATGTCCCAGCCCTGGTAGTAGGCGCGGGCCAGGGCACGCCGGGTGAGGCCGTAGTGCAGCCGCCAGGCGTCGTGGACCTTCTCGGTGGAGCCGACGGGCAGGACGTTGGTGGAGCCGTCGGAGACGCGCACTCCGGTGCCCGCGGCGGCGACCTGCATGACGGCCTTGGCGTGGTCGGCGGCCGGGTGGTCGCTGGCCTGGTAGGCGGCGCTGACGCCGAGGCAGGCGCTGTAGTCGAAGGTGCCGTAATGCAGGCCGGTGGCGCGGCCCTCGGCGGCCTGGATCATCCGGGCGACGGCGGCGGTGCCGTCGGTGGCGAGGATGGACTGGCTGGTCTCGATCTGGATCTCGAAGCCGATCCGGCCGCGCTCCAGGCCGTGCGCCTTCTCGAACTCCTCCAGGAGCCGCACCATCGCGGTGACCTGCTCGGGGTACGTCACCTTGGGCAGCGTCAGGACGAGGCCGTCGGGCAGGCCGCCCGCGGCCATGAGGCCGGACAGGAAGACGTCGAGGGTGCGGATGCCGCGGTCGCGGACCGCCTCCTCCATGCACTTCATGCGGATGCCCATGTACGGGGCCGCGGTGCCGTTCTTGTAGGCCTCGGCGACCAGGCGGGCCGCGCGGGCGGCGTCCTGGTCCTCGTCGGCGCCCTTGTAGCCGTCCTCGAAGTCGATGCGCAGGTCTTCGACGGGCTCGCGCTCCAGCTTGGCCCGCACGCGCGTGTGGACGGCCTCGGCGAGGTCGTCGCCCAGGCCGAGGACCGCGGCGAAGGAGGCGGCGTCCGGGGCGTGCTCGTCGAGCATCGCCAGGGCCTTGTCGCCCCAGGTACGGATCGAGTCCGCGTCGAATTGCTCACCGGGGACGTACACGGTGTGGACGGGCTGGCGCGTGCCTGGGTCCCCGGGGTAGCGGCGCTCCAGCTCCGCGTCCACCGGGGCGAGGGAAGCGCTGATGCCCTCGCTGACCGCGCCGGCGAGGCTCGTTGCCACCTTCTCTTGCTGACCCATTCCCGCATCCTCCACACGCTCGGTGCCGCGCCCGGCATTTCCGCTCCACGGAATCAACAATCCGTATAGCGAAGTTATCCGCGACCTTCGTGCTGGTCAACACCCTCTCGTGCCCTGGACCCGTCCCCGACCACGGGAGTTCACGCACACCCCGGATCCTTCTCCAGCCGACCCAGGTCCTTCGCCGGCTGTCCCAGATCCTTCTCCAGTCGTCCCAGATCCTGTCCGGCTGTCTCAGATCCTGCTTCCGCACGCGTACGCGCGCACCCCATCCTGACCGCGCGCCCCGAACCGAAGGAGACCGTGTGCCGACCGACTCCCGTGTCACGCGCCGCTTTGGACTGCGGACCGTCCTCGCGGCGGCCGCCGCGCTTCCCCTCTTCAGCACCGCGCTGTCGGCCGCCCCCGCGCGCGCCGTCGAGCGGGGGCGGCCGCCGCCTGGAGGTCATGTCGTTCAACCTCCGCTACGCGAGCACCACCCCGCCGAACACCTGGGCCGACCGCCGCCCGGTCACCCGGGAGCTGCTGCGCCGCGCGCGGCCGCACGTCGTCGGCACCCAGGAAGGCCTCTACCAACAGGTTCGGGACATCGCGGCCGACCTCGGCCCGCACTACGACTGGATCGGCACAGGACGCGCGGGCGGCAGCCGCGACGAGTTCATGACCGTCTACTACGACACCCGCAGGCTGGCCCCGGTCGAGTACGACCACTTCTGGCTCTCGGACACCCCGGACGTCATCGGGTCCAACACCTGGGGCGGCGGCTCCATACGCATGGTCACCCGGGTCCGCTTCCACGACCTGCGCACGGACGAGGAGCTGTACGTCCTCAACACCCACCTGGACAACGCCTCCCAGTACGCACGCGCGCGTGCCGCGTCCCTGATCGTCGAACGCGCGGGACGCCTCGACCCGTCCCTGCCGCTCGTCGTGACGGGCGACTTCAACGTGGCCGCGCACAAGAACCCGGTCTACGACACGCTCCTGGGCGCCGGGCTCGTCGACACCTGGGACGCCGCGGACCGACGGAGCAAGGCGTACGCCACCTTCCACGGCTACAAGCCGCTCACCCCGGACGGCGACCGCATCGACTGGATCCTCGCGACGCGCGGGACGCGCGTGCACGAGGCGTCGATCAACACCTTCTCCCTGGGCGGGCAGTTCCCCAGCGACCACCTGCCCGTGCAGGCGAGCCTGACGCTGTGACGCACGAAGGCCCCCGGCCCCGCGGCGTGCGGGAACGGGGGCCTCGGGCGATCGACGAGCTCAGCCCTTGCGGGAGTTGACCTCTTCGGTGAGCTGCGGGACGACTTCGAAGAGGTCGCCGACCACGCCGTAGTCGACCAGGTCGAAGATCGGGGCCTCGGCGTCCTTGTTGATGGCCACGATGGTCTTCGAGGTCTGCATGCCGGCGCGGTGCTGGATCGCACCGGAGATGCCGGACGCGATGTACAGCTGCGGGGAGACCGACTTACCGGTCTGGCCCACCTGGTTGGAGTGCGGGTACCAGCCGGCGTCGACCGCGGCGCGCGAGGCGCCCACGGCGGCACCGAGCGAGTCGGCGAGCGCCTCGATGATCGAGAAGTTCTCGGCACCGTTGACGCCACGGCCGCCGGAGACCACGATCGCGGCCTCGGTCAGCTCGGGGCGGCCCGTCGACTCGCGCGGGGTGCGCGAGACGACCTTGGTGCCGGTGGCCTTCTCGGAGAAGGAGACCGAGAGCGCCTCGACCGCGCCCGCGGCCGGGGCGGGCTCCACGGCGGCCGAGTTCGGCTTGACCGTGATGACCGGGGTGCCGCTGGAGACACGGGACTTGGTGGTGAAGGAGGCGGCGAACGCGGACTGCGTCGCCACCGGACCCTCGTCGCCTGCCTCGAGGTCGACGGCGTCCGTGATGATGCCGGACTTGATGCGGACCGCGAGGCGGGCCGCGATCTCCTTGCCCTCGGCGGACGACGGGACGAGCACCGCGGCCGGGGAGACGGCCTCGTACGCGGCCTGGAGCGCGTCCACCTTCGGCACGACGAGGTAGTCGGCGAACTCGGGGGCGTCCGCGGTGAGGACCTTGACCGCGCCGTGCTCGGCGAGCGAGGCGGCGGTGTCGGCGGCGCCGTTGCCCAGCGCGACGGCGACGGGCTCGCCGATGCGGCGGGCCAGCGTCAGCAGCTCCAGGGTGGGCTTGCGGACGGCACCGTCCACGTGGTCGACGTAGACGAGAACTTCAGCCATGGGACTTCAATCTCCTGCAGTTGCGAAGAAGTTGGGCGGTTGAGGGGTGACTGAAGCTCAGATGAACTTCTGGCCCGCGAGGAACTCGGCGAGCTGCTTGCCGCCCTCGCCCTCGTCCTTGACGATCGTGCCGGCCGTGCGGGCCGGACGCTCGGCGGCGGAGTCGACCTTGGTCCAGGCACCCTCGAGGCCGACCTCTTCGGCGTCGATGTCCAGGTCGTCCAGGTCGAGCGACTCCACCGGCTTCTTCTTGGCGGCCATGATGCCCTTGAAGGACGGGTAACGAGCCTCGCCCGACTGGTCCGTGACGGACACGACGGCCGGCAGGGAGGCCTCCAGCTGCTCGCTGGCGGTGTCGCCGTCACGGCGGCCCTTGACGACACCGTCCTCGACGGAGACCTCGGAGAGCAGCGTGACCTGCGGGACGCCGAGGCGCTCCGCGAGGATCGCCGGCAGCACACCCATGGTGCCGTCGGTCGAGGCCATACCGGCGATGACCAGGTCGTAACCGGTCTTCTCGATGGCCTTGGCGAGCACCAGGGAGGTACCCATCACGTCGGTGCCGTGCAGGTCGTCGTCCTCGACGTGGACAGCCTTGTCGGCGCCCATGGAGAGCGCCTTGCGCAGCGCGTCCTTGGCGTCCTCGGGGCCGACGGTCAGCACGGTGATCTCCGCGTCGTCCGCCTCGTCGGCGATCTGCAGTGCCTGCTCGACCGCGTACTCGTCGAGCTCCGACAGCAGGCCGTCGACGTCGTCGCGGTCGACGGTCAGGTCATCGGCGAAGTGCCGGTCGCCGGTGGCGTCGGGCACGTACTTCACACAGACAACGATCCTCAAGCTCACGCCGGCTCTCCTACTGCATCGTCTTAACTGGGCTGCTGCCTTGGCTCATGGCCACTGCCTTCTTCCAGGCAGCATAGGCGCCTGAAGCGGCGGATCCCGGTCGGGGCGGCCCGCGCTCCGAACGAAATATTACTCATGAGTACACCCAGTTCATTCCCACTGAGCAAGCGCTTTGAACTGTGACCTTCCCAACGCTCCGTAATCGACCGGAGCACCGGTCCGCCGGGAACTCTCAGTCGCGCAGAGCGTTGAAGCGACCCTGGTGGTACAGGAGCGGGCGGCCCTCGCCCACGGGGTCGCCGTCGACGACCTCCGCGAGCACCAGACGATGGTCGCCCGCGGGCACGCGCGCCACGATCCGGCAGACCAGCCACGCCAGCGCGCCGTCGAGCACGGGAACCCCCTCGGGCCCCTCGCGCCAGCGCGTGGGCGCGCCGAAGCGGTCGGCACCGCTGCGCGCGAAGGTGGCGGCCAGCTCCTGCTGGTGCTCGCCGAGTATGTGGACGCCGACATGCGCGGCCTCGGAGACCGCGGGCCAGCTGGAGGCGCCGGTGCCGATGCCGAACGAGATCATCGGCGGTTCGGCCGAGACGGAGGTGAGCGAGGTGGCGGTGAAGCCGACGGGGCGGGAGCCCTGCGCGGCGGTGATCACCGCGACCCCCGCGGCATGCCGTCGGAAGACCGAGCGCAGCAGATCGGGGGTGGTGAGCCGGGAAGTGCCGAGGGCGGTCGATGCCGTCATGGAATTGTCCTTCTGCCGGAGGTACGGACCAGGTCGTCGGTGCTCAGCAGTGCCGACAGCGCGCGCTGGCATGGCGGGCGAGGTCGACATGGACGCGCTCGTACAGAAGGAGGTCCCGAGGCATGGATGCAGGCTCGCGACAGATGGCACATGCAGTCAAGTGCATTCCGCGAGATGAAAGAAGGATCACTGCCGCACCACCGGGCCATACGCCGTGACCTGCGCGGGAACCACTCACACGGCCTCACCCAGAGCGGCGATGACATCGGCCTTGCGGGGCTGTCCGACGGCGCGCCGCACCACGCGGCCTTCCGCGTCGAGGACGAGCACGGTGGGGGTCTTCAGGACGCGCAGTTCGCGTACGAGTTCCAGGTGGTCCTCGGCGTCGATCTCCACATGGGAGACGCCCGGGACCATCGCGGCGACGTCCGCGAGGACTCTGCGAGTGGCACGGCAGGGCTGACAGAAGGCGCTGGAGAACTGCACGAGCGTGGCCCGCTCCCCCAGTGCTCCACCGATGTCCGTCGCGCCGAGCCGTCGCCCGGTGTCACGTCCTCGCACCTCTGCCTCCCGCCCCGACACCCTGGTCCCGTTCGCCGCGCCCATTCGCTCCCCCGTACAGCGCTCACACGTCCGCAAAGATTCCGACGTGACGAGAATCTCCCGGATCCGCGGCACCAAGGGTGGCCAGCCGTCCGTTGATGGGGCACGATCTGCGCAACGCCGAAAACCTACGGCTGCGTAACTTTCCCGCCGGGAGCCCCCTCCCCAGGCAGAAACGAAGGGCCCTCCCCACCCATGGCAGAGCTTGTCTACCGTCCGGTCATCGGTGCCGCGAAAACCCTGTTCAAGGCATGGGACCTGAAGATCGACTGCAAGGGGTCGGAGAACATCCCACGCTCCGGCGGTGCGGTCCTCGTCAGCAACCACATCAGTTACCTCGACTTCATCTTCGACGGCCTCGCCGCCCTGCCGCAGAAGCGCCTGGTGCGCTTCATGGCGAAGGAGTCGGTGTTCCGCCACAAGATCTCCGGGCCGCTGATGCGCGGGATGAAGCACATCCCCGTCGACCGCAAGCAGGGCGAGGCGGCCTACGCCCACGCCCTGGACTCGCTGCGCTCCGGAGAGATCGTCGGCGTCTTCCCCGAGGCGACCATCTCGCAGTCCTTCACCCTCAAGACGTTCAAGTCGGGCGCCGCCCGCCTGGCCCAGGAGGCCGGGGTGCCGCTCATCCCGATGGCCCTGTGGGGCACGCAGCGGCTGTGGACCAAGGGACACCCCCGCAACTTCAAGCGCAGCCACCTGCCGATCACGATCCGCGTCGGCGAGCCGGTGGAGGCCCCCAAGGACCAGTACGCGGGCGCGATCACCCGGCGGCTGCGCGAGCGCTGCCAGGAGCTCCTGGAGGCCGCACAGCGCGCCTATCCCGTACGCCCCAAGGGTCCGGACGACACGTGGTGGATGCCGGCGCACCTCGGCGGCACGGCGCCGACCCCCGCCGAGGTGAAGGCCGCCGAGGCGGGCTGAGCTCCGGCCCGCTCGTCTACTCCGGTGCGCGGAGCGCGATCCGCGCCCCGGGGCTGAACTTCTCCAGGAGCTCGGCGAGTTCGGCGCCCGCCGCCTCGAGACCGGCGTCCGGCCCCATGCCCTCAAGCAGGAAGATCGCGTTCGCCGACTCCTCGGTGAGGCGGGTGCGCGGGCCCTGGCGCCAGTTCCAGCGGCGGCAGGTGACACCCTCGTCGTCGCACCACACGACCTCGCCGGCGTCCGGGTGCTCGACGACCGTCTCCCCCGCGGCCGCGGTGACGAAGTCCTCGTCGCCCGTGGCCCGCACCAGACGCATGCCGCCCTTGATCAGGTCCAGGTCCTCGCCGCCGACCGGGATCAGATGGGCCACGCTGATCGCGTTGTAGAGGTCGACGAGAGCGTTGATGCGCGGCAGCCCGCCGTCCGCGAGGGCCCGCTTGGCGAGCGCCTCGGCGGAGTTGCGGGTGCGCGAGGGCTTCGCGCCGAACGCCGTGTACGCGGCGCGCCAGGCGACCATGTGCGGGTCCTCGTGCGGGGCGCGCCCGTCCAGGCGTACGGCCACACGGCGCGCCGCTTCGTCGAGGAGAGCCGAAGTGGCGTCGGTACTGGGCCCGTTGAGGAGTCCGTACGCCTCGACGGCGACGTGGGTGAAACCGGGCACGAGGGTGCGCACCTCGTCGGAGACGGTGAGCGTGAGTGGCGTGTGTGGCACGTGTGGCTCGTATGTCATCGGGTTGCCTTGCTGCGTCGGGGCGGGGCTGGTCCGGCGGGAGGGGTCAGAGCGCGTCGGGAAGGTTCTCCCACAGGTACGGCCTGTCCGGGGCCTCCTTCATGACGCGCAGGACCGCCGGATGCGGTGCAGCATAGAGTACTGGAAAGTCCATCTCGTTGGACTTGGCGTCGGGCACCCAGGCCAGCCGCTCCCCCGCCAGCGAGAACTGCGCGTCGACGCCGGGCTTGTTCCCCCGGCAGTCCTGCCGATGCCAACTCCCGTGAAAACGTACGGCGATGAGCCCGTGCACACAGTGCCCGCTCCCCGCGTCATGGGTCAGCCGCTGATAGGCGAGCGCGGTCGGGATGTCCTCGGCCCGCAGCAGCGCGGCCAGCGCGTGGGCCTTGGCGTGACAGATGCCGGTGCCCTGCGCCAGGACGTCGGAGGCACGCCAGGTGACGCGCATGTCGCCGCTGTCGGCGGAGTGCGGGATGGTGTCGCGTACGAATTCATACGCGGTCTGTGCGTATACGTATGAGTCCGCGGCCTTCTCCGCGAGACGCGCGGCAGTCTCGCGTACAAGCGGGTGGTGATGGTCGATGACCTCGTCGGCGGCCAAGTAGGCGGACAGGTCAGGGGTTTCCTGGATCAGCTGCATGCCACGGGAGCATAGGAATACGGCCGACCGCGAGTCAATGACTTTACGATCGGCCGCATACTTATGCAGATTTATGGCTGAGCCGCTACGGAGACGGGCGTCAGCGCGCCATCTCCTCCTTGAGCGCCGCCAGGAACCCGTCGACATCCTCTTCGCGCGTGTCGAACGCGCACATCCAGCGGACGTCGCCCGCCGCCTCGTCCCAGAAGTAGAAGCGGTAGCGCTTCTGCAGGCGCTCGCTCACGTCGTGCGGCAGCCGCGCGAAGACCGCGTTGGCCTGGACGGGGTAGAGGATCTCCACGCCGTGCACGGAGCGGACGCCCTCGGCCAGGCGCTGCGCCATCTCGTTGGCGTGCCGGGCGTTGCGCAGCCACAGGTCCTTGGCGAGCAGGGCTTCCAACTGCACCGACACGAAACGCATCTTGGAGGCGAGCTGCATGGACATCTTGCGCAGGTGCTTCATGTGGCGCACCGCGTCCTGGTTGATGACCACGACGGCCTCGCCGAACAGCGCGCCGTTCTTGGTGCCGCCCAGCGACAGGATGTCCACGCCGACCGCGTTGGTGAACGTCCGCATGGGGACGTCCAGCGCGGCCGCGGCGTTGGCTATCCGCGAGCCGTCCAGGTGCACCTTCATGCCGAGCTGGTGCGCGTGGTCGCAGATCGCGCGGATCTCGTCGGGCGTGTAGAGCGTGCCCAGTTCGGTGTTCTGCGCGATCGAGACGACCTGCGGCATCGCGCGGTGCTCGTCGTCCCAGCCGAACGCCTGCTTGTCGATCAGCTCGGGGGTGAGCTTGCCGTCGGGCGTGGGCACCGTGAGCAGCTTGATGCCGGCCATGCGCTCGGGGGCGCCGCCCTCGTCCACGTTGATGTGCGCGGACTCGGCGCAGATCACCGCGCCCCAGCGATCGGTGACCGCCTGCAGCGCGACGACGTTGGCGCCCGTGCCGTTGAACACCGGGAACGCCTCGGCGGTGGCGCCGAAGTGCCCCCGGATCACCTGCTGGAGGTGATCGGTGTAGTCGTCTTCTCCGTACGCGATCTGGTGGCCGCCGTTGGCGAGGGCCAGGGCGGCCATCACCTCCGGGTGCGCGCCCGCGTAGTTGTCGCTCGCGAAGCCGCGGACGTCGGGGTCGTGATGACGCCGGGCATCGGTCTTCGGAGGGTTCACGGCTTCTCGGTCAGCCACAGGCGGTTTCCGTTCACTTCCCCGGCGGGCCGCTCCCAGACGCCCGCGATGGCCTCGGCCAGTTCCTTGACGTCCGTGAAGCCCGCGAACTTCGCGTTGGGCCGCTCCGCGCGCATCGCGTCGTGCACCAACGCCTTGACCACCAGGATGGCAGCCGCCGCGCGCGGGCCGTCCTCGCCCCCCGCCTTGCGGAAGGCGTCCGCGAGGGCGAGCGTCCAGGCCTCGGCCGCCGCCTTGGAGGCCGCGTACGCGGCGTTGCCCGCGGTCGGCTTGGACGCGCCCGCCGCGCTGATCAGCAGATAGCGGCCGCGGTCGCTGCGCCGCAGACCGTCCTCGAAGGCGAGGGAGGTGTGCTGCACGGTGCGGATCAGGAGCTTCTCGAGAAGGTCCCAGTCGGCGAGGTCCGTCTCGGCGAAGCTGGAACTGCCGCGCCAGCCGCCGACGAGGTGGACCAGGCCGTCGATCCGCCCGAACTCCTTCTCCGTGCGCGTCGCCCACTCGCGGGCCGCGTCCAGGTCCAGGAGGTCGACCGTGTCACCGACGACGGTGGCACCGCCGTGCGCGTACCGCGCGGCGTCCACCGCCTCCGCGAGGCGCGCCGCGTCGGCGTCCGATGCCACGACGGTGGCTCCCGCCTCGGCCAGCCTCAGCAGGGTGGCCCGACCGGCCGGTCCTGCCGCGCCTGCCACCGCGATGACGGCTCCATCGAGTGCGGACATGGTCCTCGCCTCCTCCTGGCGGCCGCTCACGCGGCGACCTTCTCGGCGTTCGTGGAAGCGGTGATCCCCTTGGTGGAGGCGATCACGTTCTTCAGCTTCTTGGAGAGCGCCTCATAGAACATGCTGAGCGGAAACTCGTCGGGAAGCACCTCGTCGACGAGTTTGCGCGGCGGCAGCGAGGTGTCCAGGGCCTCCGGGCCCTTGGCCCAGCGCGACCCGGGGTGCGGGGCGAGATAGCGGGAGACCAGGTCGTACGCGGCGAACCAGTGGACCAGCTTCGGGCGGTCGATGCCGGCCCGGTAGAGGTCCTCGATCTCGCCGCACAGCTGGTTGGTGATCTGCGGCGCACGCTCCCAGTCGATCCTGAGCTGGTTGTCCGTCCAGCGGACCACGTCGTGCTTGTGGAGGTAGGCGAAGAGGAGCTGGCCGCCGAGCCCGTCGTAGTTCTTGACGCGGTCGCCGGTGACCGGGAAGCGGAACATCCGGTCGAAGAGGACGGCGTACTGCACGTCGCGTGCCTGCGGGACGCCCTCGGCCTCCAGCTTCACGGCCTCCTTGAAGGCGGTGAGGTCGCAGCGCAGCTCCTCGAGGCCGTACATCCAGAACGGCTGGCGCTGCTTGATCATGAACGGGTCGAAGGGCAGGTCTCCGTGGCTGTGGGTGCGGTCGTGGACCATGTCCCACAGCACGAACGCCTGCTGGCAGCGGTCCTGGTCGCCGACCATCGCCCGGATGTCGTCCGGCAGTTCGAGCCCGAGGAGGTCCACGGCGGCCTCGGTGACGCGGCGGAATCGGGCCGCCTCCCGGTCGCAGAAGATGCCGCCCCAGGAGAAGCGCTCGGGGGCCTCGCGCACGGCGATCGTCTCGGGGAAGAGGACGGCCGAGTTCGTGTCGTACCCGGCGGTGAAGTCCTCGAAGGTGATGCCGCAGAACAGCGGGTTGTCGTAGCGCGTGCGCTCCAGCTCGGCCAGCCAGTCGGGCCAGACCATGCGCAGCACGACCGCCTCGAGATTGCGGTCGGGGTTGCCGTTCTGCGTGTACATCGGGAAGACGACCAGGTGCTGCAGGCCGTCCTCACGGTGCGCCGCGGGCTGGAAGGCGAGCAGCGAGTCCAGGAAGTCCGGCACCTCGAAACCGCCCTCGACCCAGCGGCGCAGGTCCGCGACGAGCGCCTGGTGGTACGCGGCGTCGTGCGGCAGGAGCGGGGCGAGCTGCTCGACCGCGGAGATCACGCGGTCCACGGTGAGCTCGGCGACGGCCTTCGCCGGGGCGCCGTCGGCCGCGAAGTCGATGGAGCCGTCCGCGGACTGCCAGGGCCTGATCTCTTCCACGGCATCCTTGAGCACCGGCCACGCCGGGTGGTCCACCACCCGCTCACCAGCGGAAGGAACCGCACCCTCCGTACCCGACTGCACAAGAATTTCCGTCATAACCCATCCTCCACGGGAGAACCTCGCGTAAGGACACCGTATGCATGCGAGGTTCTCCGCGACAAGAGGGACCTCGGGAAATTATCCTGCGCCACCCCCTGCTCCACCGCTGTTTTTCCTGCCCACTGCCGCCGAGGCGACGGCTTCTGCCACATTTGCCACGGCCTCCCCCGCGTCGGGAAGCAGGTCGGGGAAGCCGAGGAAGCCGTGGAACATCTCCGGGTAGTGGGCCAGGACGACCTCCACTCCCGCGGCCCTCAGCCGCTCCGCGTAGGCCAGCCCCTCGTCGCACAGGGGATCGCAGCCCGCGGTGACGACGTGCGCGGGCGGCAGCCCGGCGAGGTCGGCGGCACGCAGCGGCGAGGCGAGGGGGTGCGCCCCGTCGCCGTCGGGGCCGAGGTACTGCTGCCAGAACCAGCGCATGTGCGCGGCGGTCAGGAAGTAGCCCTCGGCGTTCTCCCGGTAGGAGGCCGTGTCCTGGGCGGCATCCAGCACGGGATAGATCAGCACCTGCAGCGCGACAGCGGGCCCTCGCAGGTCCCTCGCCCTGAGGGCCACGGCGGTGGCGAGCCCGCCGCCGCTGCTGTCCCCCGCGGTGACGAGCACACCGGGGTCGCCGCCGAGTTCGGCGCACTCCCCGGCCGCCCAGCACAGCGCCGCGTACGCGTCGTCGACGGCCGCGGGGAAGCGGTGCTCGGGGGCCAGGCGGTACGCGACGGAGACCACGGCGGCACCGGCCCCCGCACACAGGCCGCGGGCCGTGGCGTCGTGGGAGTCGAGGCCGCACAGGGTGTAGCCGCCGCCGTGGAAGAAGACGACGGTCGGGCGCGGGTCCGGGAAGGCGTCCGGATCCGGCAGATAGATGCGTACGGGGAGGTCGGGGGCGCCGACGGGGCCCGGAACGGCGCGGTCCACGACGGAGCCGACGGCGAGGGCTCGCTCGGGCGGCTTCTTCGCGCGGGCCCCGGCGTCAAGGATCCGCCGGGCCTCGGCGGCGTCGGTGACGGCCCCGCCGACGTCGGGGAAGGCCGCGGCCAGGGCGTCGACGAGGGGGCGGGCGGCGGGGGCGAGGCGGTCCGGGGGCGCCGGAGGGCGCCCACCTGCCGGGGACGGAAGTTCCGGGTCCATCAGACGGCTCCCGCCTCCTGGGCGCGGAAGTACGGAATGACCTTCTCGCCCCACTGCCGCAGGGTCTCCATGCAGGCCTCCTGCGGGACGGTGCCCATCTGGACGAGGCACATGATCTCGTCGGCCCCCGCGTCACGCAGGCGCTCCACATAGGCGATGGCGTCGTCCGCGGTGCCGTACGCGTGATCGGCGTTGAACGTCGCGGTGGATGTGGGGCGTACCGGAATGTTGTGCTCGTGCAGGTGCGCGACGACCTGCTCGGCGGCCTTGCGCATCTCGGCGGCCTCGTCGCTGCCCTCGACGACCGCCTCGTCGGGGATTCCGGCACCGCCGTACCAGTGCCCGATGGACTGCGCGAAGAACCGCTGCCCGCGGATGCCGACGCGCCGTGCCGTCTCGCGGTCGTCGAGCACGATCGTCGGACAGAGCACGGAGAAGTGGTCGTTGACGACGCTCGACACGAAGCGCGCGTCGGTGCGGGCCGCGATCGCCGCGTCGTACGCCGTGCGCATCCGAGCGATCGACTCGGGTCCCGCGAAGCCCATCACCAGGGCGCCGATGCCGAGTTCGGCCGCCTGGGTCAGCGTCTCGGTCCTGCTGCACGCGAGGAACAGCGGCGGGTGCGGGGTCTGCTCGGGGCGGGGCAGGATCGGGTGCGGATCGATGTCGAGGAGTTCGCCGTGGTGCTCCAACTCCTCCTTCTCCCAGGCCTTTCCGATGATCCGGAGGGCCTCCTCGACCTCCTGGGTCGTACGTTCCCTGTCCACTCCGCACAGCGACGTCTCCTGTGCCGTGCCACCGCGGCCCGCACCCAGGTCGAGCCGGCCGCCGGAGAGCAGGTCCAGCATGGCGGCGCGCTCGGCGACCCGCGCGGGGTGGTTGAAGTTGAACGGCATGCAGACGACGCCGTGCCCGACCCTGATCCTGCTGGTGCGCGCGGCGACCCAGGTCAGGAAGATTTCCGGTGCGCTCATGTGCGCGTACCACTTGAGGGAGTGGTGCTCGACCGCCCAAATGCGGTCGAACCCCATCTCTTCCGCGAAAACCGCCTGTTCGACGCTGTCGCGGATGACCTGGTGCTCGCGCTCGACGGTCGGGTCGGCGAGCTGCGCTTCGAAGATGACGGAGAACTTCACGTGCCCTCCAGGGAGTTGTGCCGTACGGCATGGCCCTTGTTTCGATCAGTCATATGACTAGTCGTCAGGTCGTGAAGCCGCAAGGGATGCGCGGGGAAACTTCGACGGGAACGCCGAGGGGGAACTTCGTGGGGCGGGAGGGCGTTGGCAGGGGGACGCGCGGACCACGCGCGGCACAGGTAACGGGTAGCCGAGGTGGCACGGATGGCGATGTGGGACCGGATCAAGGACCAGGCCAAGGGTCTGCAGCAGTCGCAGGGGGCACGCGGCTCCGGCGGTCACGGCCTCCCGGGGTCGAGGTCGGGGTCGGGGTCGGGTTCCGGCGGCGGCTCGAAAGCGCAGCTCGTGGGCCTGCTCAAGACCCAGCTCACCTCCCTCAAGACGGAGCTCAAGAGCGGCGCCTACCGTGACGCCACCATGGCCATGTGCGCCCTGGTCGCGGCCGCCGACGGGTCGGTCGACCCGGCCGAGCGCCAGCACGTGGAGTCGCTCATCCTGCAGAACGACGTCCTGCAGAACTTCCCGCCGGACCAGCTGCGGCAGCGGTTCAACAAGCACGTCGACCAGCTGACGTTCAACTTCCAGCAGGGCAAGACCGAGGCCATGCAGGAGATCGCCAAGGCCGCCAAGAAGCCGACGGAGGCCAAGGCCGTCGTGCAGACCGGCTTCGTCGTCGCGGGCGCGGACGGGTACATCGCCCCGGCCGAGGAGCAGGTCCTGCGCGAGGTGTGCCAGGCGCTCGGCGTCTCCCCGCAGGAGTTCGGCCTCTGATCAGGGCATATCCGATCTGAAGTTCGGCCTCCGTCCGGGCGGCGGGGGCCGGACCCGCGATCAGGTGCCGGCGGCGGACTCCGCGGCGGCCGGAGCGCCGATGCCCAGCAGGGCGAGGAAGGCGGAGGCCGCGGGCGACGGGGCGAAGCGGCTCCAGACGAGACGCTCTTCCCGCACCGGCCCGTCGGTGACCGGTACGGTCCGCAGGCCGTGCAGTTCGGCGGCGAACGCCGCGGGCAGCAGGGCGATGCCCAGTCCATGGCGGACCAGCCGGGACATGAGCTCGACGCCGGACACCTCGAAGGCGACCTCGCGCCGCAGGCCCGCCGCCGCGAACGCCTCGTCCGACTGGGCGCGGGCGGCACTGCCGTCGGCGAAGTCCACGAAGACCTCGTCGGCGAGGAGGCGGATGTCCACCTCCCGCTCCGCGGCCAGCGGGTGGCCCGGGGCGACCACGGCGACGTGCCGCCCCTGGGCGAGCTCCTGGTCCCGGACGCCCTGCGCCCGGAATCCGGGCGGTACGCCGATGAGGGCCGCGTCAAGCCCGCCGTCGCGCACCTGCTCGACGAGCCGCTCGCTCGAACCGGCCCGCAGGCTGATCCGCACCTGGGGGTAGCGCAGGCGGTAGCCCCCCAGCACCCCGGGGAGATCGACCGCCGTCACGGTGGGGATCGCGCCGACGACCAGCTTGCCCCGTATCTCACCGGCGGCCGCCGCCACCTCTGCCCGTGCCCGTTCGGCCGCCTCCAGGGCCTGACGGGCGGCCGGCAGGAACGCCTCCCCCGCGGCGGTCAACCGCACCCGGCGGCTGGTCCGCTCGAACAGCCGGGCGCCCAACTCCTTCTCCAGACGGGCCACTTGATGACTGAGTGCGGACTGGACGACATGGCATCGCGCGGCGGCGCGGGTGAAGCTCGCGGTGTCCGCCACGGCGAGGACGTAGCGCATCTGCTGGAGATCCATCGATGCATCGTGATGCATGATCAATGAGATGACAAACATGTGTTGGACCGATGGATGGCCGCCGCGCGATGCTGAGATCCACGGCGCTCCGACGCCGCCGTCCCGAGTCCCAGGAGACAGACAGCCATGCGTGTCATCGCCTTCGATCACCTCGTTCTGAACGTCGCCGACATCGAGCGTTCGCTGGACTTCTACACCGGTCCGCTGGGCCTCGAACCGGTGCGCGTGGAGGAGTGGAGGGCCGGCAAGGTGCCCTTCCCGTCCGTGCGCGTGAGCGCCGACACCATCATCGACCTCGTCTCGCCGTCCGGCGGCGAGCCGCGGGGTTCGAACGTCGACCACATCTGCCTGGTGGTCGAGCCGCTCGACTGGCAGGAGGTCATCGACTCCGGCGTCTTCACGGTGGTGGACGGCCCCGGCGAGCGCTTCGGCGCCCGGGGCACCGCGATCTCGGTCTATGTGCGGGACCCGGACGAGAACACCGTGGAACTGCGCTGGTACCCGCAGGACGCCTGAGGGGCCTTGCGCTCAGCGGCGAAGGCCCGCTTCCAGTCGGCTTGCGAACGCGCCGAGGCGGGTGCGGGCCGAAGGGCCGGCCGGGAACCTGCGCACCACCGCGCGGACGGCCGGTGACGCGCGCTCGATGGCCCACCGGATCTCCTCGTCCCCGATGCCGGGGTCGCCGCCCGACGCGAGTTCACGGGCCTGCGCCAGGTACATCGCGGGTCCGAAGACGTGCTTCGTCTGGTGAGGGGTGGCCAGTGCGTGCATGTAGGGGGCTCCCGCGGCGGAGCCCGCGGCGCGTGCGGCAGCCGCGGCGGCCGGGTCGCCGACCTCTCGCGCGGCGGCGTAGGCCGCCCAGGCCAGCGTGCGCAGTTGCTTCGTCCGCGGCCCTCCGCGCCCGAAGGCACGGGCACCCTCGATCGCTTCGTAGGGGCGGGTGTCCAGGAGAGCCTTCGCCTCGAACAGGGGCAGCGCGCGCTCGGCGCAGTCGACGGCGTAGAGGGTCACATGGCGGCGGTCTTCTTCACTCAGCAGCTCTTCACTCAGCAGCTCTTCGCCCTGCAGCTCTTCAACCAGCGGTTCTTCGCTCATATGCCGCGATCGTATCTTTGAAATGACGGTTGAGGCTTTGCTGTGCCCCAATGGCTGTTTTCAGCAAGTTGGGAACCAAAGCTTCAAACCGCTGGTCACTGCCCTGACCTCAGCCGTCGCTGCTCGCCCACAGCGAGCGCACGTGGCCCAGGTGCTTGGCCATGCACTTCTCCGCGGCCTTGGCCTCGCCCGCGAGCATCAGGTCGAGGAGTTCGATGTGCTCCTGCGCCGACGGGAGCAACTCACCACGCTCGTCGAGGGCGGTGAGGCCGTAGAGGCGGGAGCGCTTGCGCAGGTCGCCGACGGTCTCGACGAGGCGGTCGTTGCCCGAGAGGGCGAGCAGGGAGAGGTGGAAGCGCCGGTCGGCCTCCAGGTAGGCGATGAGGTCGTGCTCGCGGGCGGCGCGGACGATCTCCTCCGCGACCGGACGCAGGGCCTCCAAGTCCTCGCGGGCGGCGTTCTTCGTGATCCGGCCGATCATGGGGACTTCGATCAGGGCGCGGATCTCCGTGTACTGGTCGAGGTCGCGTTCGTTGACCTCGGTGACCCGGAACCCCTTGTTGCGTACGGGTTCGACAAGGCCCTCCCGTGCCAGGTCCAGCATCGCCTCGCGCACCGGCGTCGCCGAGATGCCGAAGTCCTCCGCCAGGGCGGGTGCCGAGTACACGCCGCCGGGGCGCAGTTCGCCGGAGATCAGGGCGGCGCGCAGGGCGTGGGACACCTGGTCGCGCAGCCGCTCCCGGGTGGCGTTGAGGTCGCGGTGCTTCAGGTGCCCCATGCGGTGGTGGTCCCTTCGATCTGGTCTGGACCGCCACCGTACAATGTCACGTTGCTCAATGATCAGGGGGGCGAGTGATCGGAAGGGCAAGTGATCAGGTGGGTGACAGGGTGTAGGTCCTGCTGGAGGTGTAGAACTCCAGCGCCGCCCGCCCCTGTTCGCGCTGCCCGATGCTGGACTCCTTCGTTCCGCCGAACGGCAGGTGGAAGTCGACTCCGGTGGACGGCGCGTTGATCCGCACCATTCCGGTGTCGAGCCGGTCAAGGCCCTCCAGGGCCGTGTTCAGGTCGGCGGTGTGGACGGAGGTGACCAGGCCGTACGGCACGGAGTTGGTGATCCGCACCGCGTGGGCCAGGTCGTCGGCGGGCAGCAGGACGGCGAGGGGGCCGAAGACCTCTTCGCGCAGCAGCGGGTGGCCCGGCGGGACCTTCTCCACCAGAGTCGGGGTCGCGTACCAGCCCGGCTGGTCGGGCACGGTGCCTCCGGCCAGCACGGACAGGCCGTGCCGGGTGTCGACGGTCCTGTCCCGGGCGCGCTCGTCGATGAGGGGACCGCACACGGTCGCCGCGTCGGCCGGGTCGCCCACCGGTACGGCCCGCAGCGCGTCGGCCAGGGCCGTGCGCAGCGGGTCGAGCGCCGCGCCGACGGCGATGACGCGGCTCGTGGCCGTGCACTTCTGGCCCGCGTATCCCGCGACAGCCGCGGCGATGTGCGCGGCGGCCCGCTCGATGTCGGCGTCCGGGAGAACGATCGCCGCGTTCAGGCCGCCCATCTCCGCCTGGACCGGAACACCGCGGGCCATCGCGGTACGAGCGACGGCGCTGCCGACGACGGTCGAACCGGTGAAGGAGACCACGTCGGCGGCGGAGACGAGCGCGTTGCCCTCCGTCGCGCCGCCCGGCACGACCGTGAACACCCCTGCGGGCAGCGCCTGTCGGACGATCTCGGCCAGGCGAAGACCGCACGCCGTGGCCTCGGGTGCGGGCTTGAGGACGACCGTGTTGCCCGCCGCGAGCGCCGGGGCCGCCTTCCAACTCGGAATGGCGAAGGGGAAGTTCCACGGAGTGATCAGCCCTGCCACGCCGTGCGGACGACGCCGGGAGAGCAGAAGGCCGGGACCCGCCGCGGCCTCGTGGACCGCGCCGACGGGCTCGTAGGGAGCCTGCGCGTAGTAGCGCCAGATCGCGACGGCGCGCGCCACCTCGGCCCGCGCCTCGGCGAGTGGCTTGCCGACTTCGCGTACGGCGAGCGCGGCCAACTCCTCCCGGGCGGCGTGGAGTCCGTCGGCGACCGCGCCGAGGGCGGCCGAGCGGGCCGCGGCCCCGCCGGACAGCCACTCCGGCTGGGCGGCATGGGCCCGCTCCACGGCGCCGACGGTCTCGAAGGCGCCGGGTGCCGGGGTCCGCAGGAGCACGTCGTCGGGGTCGGCCGGGTTGTGCGAGGTGATGAGGGGGCCGGCGGCGGTCACAGGAGAAAACCTCCGGGGAAGGGGTCGTCCGGGTCGAGGAAGTACTGGGCGGTGCCGGTGATCCAGGCGCGCCCGGTGACGGTCGGCACGACGGCGGGCAGGCCTGCCACGGTGGTCTCCTCGACCAGGCGGCCCGTGAACCGGGTACCGATGAAGGACTCGTTGACGAAGTCGCGGCCGAGGGGCAGCTGCCCGCGCGCGTGCAGCTGCGCCATGCGGGCCGAGGTGCCGGTGCCGCACGGGGAGCGGTCGAACCAGCCGGGGTGAATGGCCATCGCGTGCCGCGAGTGTGTGGCGTCGGAGCCGGGGGCGGCCAGGTAGACGTGTTTGACGCCTGCGACCTCCGGGCGCTCGGGATGCACGGGCCGCTCGGGCGAAGCGTTGATGGCGTCCATGATCGCGAGCCCCGCGGCAAGGAGTTCCTCCTTGTGCGCCCGGTCGAACGGCAGCCCCAGTGCATCGAGTTCGACGAAGGCGTAGAAGTTGCCGCCGAAGGTGAGGTCGTAGGTGACCGTGCCGTACCCGGGCACGGATATCTTGCTGTCGAGGGCGACGCCGAAGGCCGGCACGTTGGTCAGCGTGACCGCCGTGGCCGCGCCGTCCGACACCTGGACCTCGACGCTCACGAGCCCCGCGGGGGTGTCGAGCCGCACGGTGGTGACCGGCTCCGTCACGGGCACCATGCCCGTCTCGACCAGGACGGTGGCGACGCCGATGGTGCCGTGCCCGCACATCGGGAGCAGCCCGGAGACCTCGATGAACAGGACTCCGTAGTCGGCGTCCGGGCGGGTGGGCGGCTGGAGGATCGCGCCGCTCATCGCGGCGTGACCGCGCGGCTCGTACATCAGGAGCGTCCGGAGGTGGTCCATGTGCTCGATGAAGTGCAGCCGCCGCTCGGCCATGGTGGCGCCGGGGACGACGCCCACGCCACCGGTGATCACACGCGTGGGCATGCCCTCGGTGTGGGAGTCGACGGCATGGAAGACATGTCGCGTACGCACGGGCTTCCTCTCGTTCGGTGGACGGTGCGGTCAGGCGACCGGATGGCGGTCAGCGGTGGCCTTCGGCGACGACCTTCTCGGTGGCGGCGCGCACGCCCGCGTCGATCTCGCCGACGAGCGGGAAGCGCGGCGGACGGGTGGGGCCGCCGCGGCGTCCGACGAGGTCCATGGACAGCTTGATGGACTGGACGAACTCGGTCTTGGAGTCCCAACGCAGCAGCGGATGCAGGGACTTGTAGAGCGGCAGGGCCGTGGCCATGTCGCCGGAGACGGCCGCGTGGTAGAGCTCCGCGCAGCTGGCGGGGAACGCGTTGGGGTAGCCGGCGATCCAGCCGACGGCACCGGCCAGGGCGAGTTCGAGCAGGACGTCGTCGGCTCCGATCAACAGGTCGAGCTCCGGGGCGAGTTCGGCCAGCTCGTACGCCCTGCGGACGTCGCCGGAGAACTCCTTCACGGCGACGACGTCACCCTCGCGGTGCAGCTCGGCGAGCAGCTCGGGCGTGAGGTCGACCTTGGTGTCGATGGGGTTGTTGTACGCGACGACCGGCACCCCCACGCGGGCGACCTCGGCGTAGTGGGCGCGGACGGCCGACGCGTCGGCGCGGTAGGCGTTCGGGGGCAGCAGGAGCACCGAGCCGCAGCCCGCTTCGGCGGCCTGCTCGGCCCAGCGCGCGGCCTCGCCGCTGCCGTAGGCGGAGACGCCGGGCATGACCCGCGCGCCGTCGCCCGCGGCCTCGACGGCGGTCCGTACGACGCGGGCCCGTTCCTCGTCGGTGAGGGTCTGGTACTCGCCGAGCGAGCCGTTGGGCACGACGCCGTCGCAGCCGTTGTCGAGCAGCCAGCGAACGTGTTCGGCGTAGGCGTCGTGGTCGACGGACAGGTCGTCGCGCAGGGGCAGGACGGTGGCGACCATGATGCCGCGCCAAGGGCGGGCGCTGCTCCAGGTGTTCGCGGTGTTCGCGGTGTTCGCGGTGTTGGCGGTGTTGGCGGTGTTGGCGGTCATGTCAGGGCGACCTCTCTCTCGAGAATGTGACATTTCACTTATGTGGTGAGGGTGCTGTCGGAGCCATCAGGGGCGTCGGGGTCGTCAAGGACATCGGGGCCGTCAGAGACATCACGACCGTCGAGCGCCGCCAGCGCGGCGAGCGGCACAGGGGTGGCGAACGGGCGGCGTTCCAGCGAGGGTTGACCGGCCTCGCCGCGCGACGCGAGACAGGCCACCGCCGCGCCGCACATCCGGCCCTGGCACCAGCCCATACCGGCCCGGGTGAGCAGCTTGACGCTGCGGGCGTCGCGTGCGCCGAGGTCCTCGACGGCCTCCCGGACCCGCCCTGCGGTGACCTCCTCGCAGCGGCACACGTCGGTGTCGTCCGTGAGCCAGCGTGTCCATCCGGGGCCGGGCGCGTGGGCGGCGGTCATGGCATCGGCGAAGGCACGCATCCGCCGCCTGCGGCCCGCGAGTTCCCGCATCCGGCCGTGTCGTACGGTCCGGCCGAGGATCCGCGAGGCGACGGCGAGTGCCGCCAACTCCCCCTCCACCCTTGCCAGTTCGACGCCGCCCACTCCCCCGGTCTCGCCCGCCGCCCACATGCCGCGCACCGAGGTCTCCTGCAGGCCGCTCAGGGCCAGGGCCCTCGTGCCGTCGGGCAGGGCGCGCGTGGCACAGCCGAGCGCGGTCGCCAGGTCGATCTGCGGGACGAGGCCGTGCCCGACGGCGAGCGCGTCGCACTCGATGCGGCGCCCCGACCCCCGTACGGGGCGCCAGTCCCGGTCCAGGCGGGTGACCGTGACGGCCTCCACGCGGTCGGCGCCGTGCACCTCTGTGACCGCGCTGCGCTGCCGCACGGGCACCCGGTTCCGCAGCAGCGCGGCGCCGTGGACGAGGGCCTCGACCGCCTTGTGCGGGTTGGCGGCGAGAGTCCGCGGGTGCCGCCCGTACCGCAGATAGCCGGACGCCTCCACGACCGCCGGGACCTGCGCACCCGCCGCGCACAGCGAGGAGGCGACCGCCAGGAGGAGGGGGCCACTGCCCGCCACGACGATGCGGCGGCCCGGCAGCACCAGGCCGGACTTGAGCATGGCCTGGACTCCTCCGGCGCCTACGACGCCGGGCAATGTCCAGCCGGGGAAGGGGAGTTGACGTTCGTAGGCGCCGGTGGCGAGCAGTACCGTGCGGGCGCGCACGAGGGCGGGGCGTTCGCCGCCGCCGTCGGGGCCCGTGAGGGCGTGCACCGCCCAGATACCGGCCCCCGCCTCGGATTCCGTGTCCACCGCATCCCGCGTCAGACTCCAGACGTGATGTGCGGGAAGGTGTCTCACCTCGCTCCGTGCGAGACGTCGGCGCAGGGCGGCGTACGCGGACCAGTCGTGGTGCAGCGCTTCGGGCCTGGTCGCGCCGCTCGCCGGTGCGGGGTGCCGGTAGAACTGACCGCCGGTGTGGGTCGTGGTGTCCAACAGGGCTACGGACAGGCCGAGTTCGGCGGCCGTGACGGCTCCGGCGAGCCCGGCAGGGCCCGCGCCGATGACCGCGAGGTCGTACGGCTCGGCGGCCCCGTGACCGTGCGGTTCAGACGGCGAGTCCGGCACGGCCGTGTCCTTCCTGCGTGGTGACGGCGTCCCCCGGCCGGGCCGGGACGAGGCAGGCCCTGCGGTTGGGTTCGCCGTTGATCGTGGCGAGGCAGTCGAAGCAGTGCCCGATCCCGCAGAACGCGCCGCGCGGGCGCCCGCCGTCGCGCGTGGTGCGCCAGGCCAGGATTCCGGCTCCCCACAGCGCGGCGGCGACGGTCTGGCCGGGCAGGGCGGTCACGGTGCGGCCGTCGAAGGTGATGGGGAACGGCGGACCGGGCTGAGCGCCGACCAGGTCGGCGGGGGTGCGGGCCATGGGCGGGCCCCTCTCCTGTCGTGACGGGTGGACTCAGGCGGGTGAACTCAGGCGGGTGGGCTCAGGCGGGTGGACTCAGGCGGGTGCGCTCAGGCGGGTGCGCTCAAGGGGGAACGGACCCATGGGATCGGGGGAACGGACTCAGGGGGCGGGCTCGGAAACCTCGGCCGAGGGGAAGCGTTCGGGTCTGAACGGCCCCATGTCGAGGGGTGGTTCACCACCGGTCAGGGCGCGGGCGACGGCCAGCCCGGTGGCGGGAGCGAGCCCGATGCCCGCGCCCTCGTGGCCGCAGGCGTGCAGGAGGCCGGGGACGCGCGGATCGGGGCCGATGGCGGGCAGGTGGTCGGGCAGATAGGGCCGGAATCCGGCGTACGTACGCATCACCCGCACCCCGGCGAGCACCGGGAACAGGGCGGCGGCCTGGGCTGCCAGGCGCCGCAGCACCTCGGTCGAGAGCGTGCGGTCGAAGCCGACCCGCTCCCGGCTCGCGCCGATGAGGACCGGCCCCGCGGGGGTGCCCTCCACCACGGCCGAACTCTGCAGCGCGGCGGACCCGCTGGCCACGTCGGCCACGTAGTCGGCGGCGTACACCTTGCGGCGCACCACGCGCGGCAGCGGTTCGGTGACCAGGACGAAGCCCCGCCGCGGCCGCACGGGGAGCTCCACCCCGGCGAATCGGGCGACCTCGCCGCCCCAGGTACCGGCCGCGTTGACGACGTACGGGGCGTGGTGTTCGCCGGTGGCCGTCCGCACGCCGCGGATCTCGCCGGAGGCCCCGGTCAGCAGTCCCGTGACCTCCTCGCCGACGCGGAGGCGGATGCGGTCACCCCCCGCGCGCAGCAGGTGCGCCGCGGCGAGCGCGGGCATGACCTGCGCGTCCTGGGGATAGTGGAAGCCACCCGCGAGCCCGTCGGCGAGGTGGGGCTCCAGGTCGTGCAGTCGATCGGCCGGGATCTCGTCCGCCGTGACGCCCGCCTTGCGCTGCCCGTCCGCGAACTCCCGCAGCGCGCCGAACCCGGCCTGGTCCGAGGCGACGACCAGGCCTCCTTTGGGTTCGTACTCGATGTCCGGCGGAAGCTCGTCGGCAAGGTCCTGCCACAACCGGGCGGACACCAGGGCCAGTTCGAGCTCGGGGCCCGGTTCCTTGTCGGAGAGCAGGAGGTTGCCCTCGCCCGCTCCCGTCGTGCCGCCCGCCACGGGGCCGCGGTCGAGCACGGTGACGCGGAGGCCGGACCGGGCGGCGTAATGGGCGCAGGCCGCACCCGTCACGCCCGCCCCGATGACGATGACGTCCGCGGAGTTCCTTGTCAGCACGCCAGTAATATTTCACATGGCACTCGTGCTGCCAAGAGCCCGCGATCAACGGCCTCCGCGAAGGCGCCACCGGTTACGCGAAGGTGCCACCGTCGGCGAAGACCCGCTCGGCGAAGCGTTCGCCGATGCGGCGGTGCGCCGCCGCGTCCGGGTGGAGCTGGTCGGGCAGCGGGAGTTCGACGGAGTCCGCCGCGCCGTAGAGGTCACGGCCGTCGAGGTAGTGCAGGTTCGGGTCGTCGGCCGACCGCTGCTCCACGATCCTCGCCAGCTCGGCCCGGATGACGTTCAACGTGAGCTTCCCGCCCGCCGGTTCCGCCGGGTCGCCCATGGCCTTGAACAGCAGCCGCCCCTCGCTGACGTTGCTGAAGTCCGGGGCGCTCGGCCCGGGAGTGTCCTCGTGGATGGGGCACAGGATCGGCGAGACGACGAGGAGCGGGGCGGTGGGGTGCCCCTCACGGACGGTGTCGAGGAATCCGTGCACCGCCGGGCCGAAGGCACGCAGCCGCATCAGGTCGGCATTGACCAGATTGATGCCGATCTTGACGCTGATCAAGTCCGCAGGGGTGTCCCGCAACGTACGGGCGGTGAACGGGTCGAGCAGGGCACTGCCGCCGAAGCCGAGGTTGATCAGCTCCACACCACCGAGCGAGGCGGCGAGCGCGGGCCACGTGGTGGTGGGGCCCGCGGCGTCGGAGCCGTGGCTGATCGAACTGCCGTGGTGCAGCCACACCTTGCGGCCCGGGTCCGGCGCGGGTTCGACGGGGGCGTCGGTGCGCAGGGCGACGAGTTCGGTGGTCTCGTTGTGCGGCAGCCAGAGCTCGACGTCCTTCATGCCGCCGGGCAGATCGGCGAAGCGCAGCGTGCCGGGCTGCCCGGCGGTGTGCTCGACGGTCCCCTTGGACATGTCGACGGTCAGGGTGTTGCCGCCCGTGGCGCTCGCCCGGCCGACCACGCGGCCGTCGACGAGCAGCTCGTACACGCCGTCGGGGCGGGGCGGGGCGCCCACGTAGGAGCGCTTGGTGGGCAACGTGTCCAGCTCGACCGCGGTGGCGCCGGTACGGAAGGCCAGCCGTACGCCGGACGGTTGGGCCTCGGCCATGGCCAGCTGAGGGTCGGTGTTCTGGGCGCGGGCCCGCGCGGGCAGCCGGTGCGGGAGTACGCCGTGTTCGGTGTGCTCCACGTCGAGGGCGCCGCGCAGGAGGTCGGCGGTTATGGGTGTATTGATCCAGTGGTGCTCGGTGTGCATTGCCTCAACCTGTTGATCTCAGTGTGTGAACTAGTCGGCCTTCTCGGGCCAGTTCCTCAGCAGCGCGTCCAACGCGTCGATGACGCGCGTCCAGGTCTCCTGCGAGTCCGGGGCGCTGTGGCTGAAACCGCCGCCCAGCTCCAGGCTGACGTAGCCGTGGAAGACGCTGCCGAGGAGGCGGACCGCGTGCGTCTGGTCCGGCTCGGTCAGGTCGTAGCCCCTCAGGATCGCCCGCGTCATCTCCGCGTGCCTGCCGCCCGCGCTGGCGGCGGCCGCCTCCGGGGTGAGCCGCATCTGGGTCGCGGCGTACCGGCCGGGGTGCTCCCCGGCGTAGTCGCGATAGACGTTCGCGAGGGCGGCCAGGGCGTCCTTGCCGGCCCGCCCCGCGAGCGCGGCGGCGCCCCGGTCGGCGAGTTCCGCGAGGCCCAGCAGGGCGATACCGGTCTTGAGGTCCTGGGAGTTCTTGACGTGCGAGTACAGGCTCGCGACCTTCACGTCGAACTGCCGGGCGAGCGCCGAAACGGTCACCTGGTCGAAGCCGACCTCGTCGGCCAGCTCGGCCCCTGCCCTGACCAGTCGTTCCGCGGTCAGCCCTACACGCGCCATGACGTTCCCCTCTCTCGGCATCACCGATTATGCATTTACCTAAAACCTTTAGGCAAATCGGTATGCGCTTAAGGGGTGAGGGTGCGCGGCGCGCCTGCGGCCTGCGTCAGGACTTCGCGGTCACCGAGCACACCAGCGCGTCGTCCCGCACGTCCGCGACGATCGTGTCGCCCGGATTCGCCTCCCCGCTCAGCAGCAGGCTCGCGATCCGGTTGTCCAGCTCCGACTGGATGGTGCGGCGCAGCGGCCGCGCCCCGAACTCGGGCTGGTGGCCGTGGGCGACGAGCAGCTTCTTCGCGGCCTCCGTCACTTCGAGCGTCATCCCCTGGGCGTGGACGCGCCGCTTGCTGCCCTCCAGGAGGAGATCGACGATCTCGCCCAGGTCGTCCACGGTCAGACCGTGGAAGATGACGGTCTCGTCGATGCGGTTGAGGAACTCGGGCGGGAAGCGGCCCTGCAGGTCCCCCATGAGATCGCCCTTGATCTCGGAGACGTCTCCGTGGTGGGCGAGGATGCGCTGGGCCCCGATGTTGGACGTCATGATGATGACGGTGTTGCGGAAGTCGACGGTCCGGCCCTGCGAGTCGGTCAGGCGCCCGTCGTCCAGGACCTGCAGCAGGGTGTTGAAGACGTCCGGGTGGGCCTTTTCCACCTCGTCGAAGAGCAGCACGCTGTACGGCTGTCTGCGCACCTTCTCGGTCAGCTGCCCGGCCTCCTCGTGCCCGACGTATCCGGGCGGGGCGCCGACGAGGCGCGAGACGGTGTGCTTCTCCTGGAACTCGCTCATGTCGAAGCGGACCATCCGCCCCTCGTCGCCGAAGAGCAACTCGGCCAGCGCCTTGGCCAGTTCGGTCTTGCCGACGCCCGTCGGGCCGAGGAACAGGAAGGAGCCGACGGGCCGGTTCGGATCGCCCATGCCGGCCCGGTTGCGGCGCACCGCCTCGGCGATGGCGACGACGGCCTCGTCCTGACCGACCACTCTGGAGTGCAGCGCCTCCTCCAGCTTGAGGAGCTTGTCCTTCTCGCTCGCGGTGAGCTGGGCCACCGGGATGCCGGTGCGCCGGGCGACGATCTCGGCGATGTCGTCGGCGGTGACGTCCATGACGCCCTCGCGGCGTTCGGTGACCCCGGCGAGCTCGGCCTCGGTCTCGGCGATCTGCTTCTTCAGGTCGGAGGCCCGCTCGAAGTCCTCGGCGGCGACGGCCTGTTCCTTCTCGCGGCTCAGCTTGGCGATCCGGTACTCGCGGGAGACGACCTCGGTCGACCGGCCCAGGGACTTGAGGCGGACCCGGGCGCCCGCCTGGTCCACCAGGTCGATGGCCTTGTCCGGCAGGAAGCGGTCGCCGATGTACCGGTCCGACAGTTCGGCGGCGGCGACCAGTGCGTCGTCGGAGAAGCGGACCTGGTGGTGGGCCTCGTACGAATCCCTGAGGCCCTCCAGGATCCGGACGGTCTCCTCGACGCTCGGCTCGGGCACCATGACCGGCTGGAAGCGGCGTTCCAGGGCGGCGTCCTTCTCGATGTACCTGCGGTACTCGTCGATGGTGGTCGCGCCCACGACGTGCAACTCGCCGCGCGCCAGGGCCGGTTTGAGCATGTTGCCCGCGTCCATCGCGCCCTCGCCGGAGGCTCCGGCGCCCACCACCGTGTGCAGTTCGTCGATGAACAGGATCGTGGAGTCCTCGGCCTGCCTCACCTCGTCGATGACCTTCTTCAGGCGCTCCTCGAACTGGCCCCGGTACTGGGCGCCCGCGACGAGCCCCGACAGGTCGAGGCCGATCACGCGCTTGCCCTGGAGGGTGCGCGGCACCTCGCCCGCCACGATCCGCTGGGCGAGCCCCTCGACGATCGCCGTCTTGCCGACTCCGGGCTCGCCGATGAGCACCGGGTTGTTCTTCGAGCGCCGGGAGAGGATCTCGACGGTCTGCTCGATCTCCTCGGCCCGCCCGACGACCGGGTCGAGCTTGCCCGACCGCGCCTCCTCGGTCAGGTCGCGCCCGTACTCGTCGAGGGTGGGTGTGGTGCTCGCGCGCTCCGGCTGCGCCCCGTCGGCGCGGGCCGCGTGGTCGGCGGCGCCCCGCAGCTCGCCGACGTCGGTGCCGTACGCGCCCAGGGCCTTCGCCGCGCCGGAGTCGGGGGTGTCGAGCAGGGCGGCGAGGATGTGTTCCTGGCCGATGTAGGACACCCCGGCGGCCTGCGAGCGCTCGAACGCCTTGAGCAGGACGCGCTTGGCGGCGGGTGTCATCCGCGGGTCGGCGGACGGGGTGGCGCTCTCGCCGGGCAGCGCCGCCGCGAGCTCCTCGGCCAGCCGGTCGGGGTCGGCCCCCGTCTTCGCGAGCAGGGCGCGCGCGGGATCGACCTGGGTGGCCGCCCACAGCAGGTGCTCGGTGTCCAGGTCCCTGCTGCCGTCGGCCACGGCGCGCGCCGTGGCCGCCTCGATGAGCTCGCGCGCCGAGTCGGTCAGCAGCCGTCCGATCGGCACCCGCTGGACCTGCGGCGGGGAGGACGCGGGGGACGTGCCGAAGAACCGGTCCAGCATCTCGGAGAACGGGTCCGGGCCACCGAAGGACCCGAAGGAGGACATGGTCATCGAAGCCGTCCTGAGGTGGGAGGAGGGATGCGGCACGGGCCCCCGACAGCCCCGGTCCACTGGTCCTCAGTGGACCAACAGCCCCTGCGGCACGCAATGCGGCCCCGGGCCACGACCCCGCCGAACGGGTGACGCCCCCAGGCCGACCCCCTCGGGCCGGCTCCCTCACGCCGGTGGCTTCGCGGTGAGCCGCTTCTCGAACCAATAGTGGGCGTACGGCTCGTCGTTGAAGGCCGGGACTTCCTGGAAGCCGAAGGAGCGGTACAGGCCGAGCGCCGCGCTGAGCGCCTTGTTGGTGTCCAGGCGCAGGGCGTCGCGCCCGTGCTCCAGGGCGCGCGCCTCCAGCTCGGCCAGGAACCGGCGGCCGAGGCCGAGGCCCCTCGCCTCGGGCGCGACCCACATGCGTTTGATCTCGGCCGGGGTGTCGGTCGGCAGCTTGAGACCGGCGCAGCCGACGGGCTCGCCGTGGGCCCTCGCGACCAGGAACAGGCCGTGCGGCGGGCGGAGTCCGCCCGCGTCGGGCAGCAGGCTCCGGGCGGGGTCGAAGCCGGTGTCGAAGGCGCCCTGGAGTTCGGTGAAGTAGGAGCGCAGGCAGTGCAGCGCGTCGGGGTGGTCCGGGTCGACGGCGTCGAAGGTGACCATCGCCGCCGTGAGCAGCCGGTCGACCTCGGCCATGGCGGCGACGAGGCGGGCGCGCTGCGCGGTGTCGAGCGGGCGCAGCAGGGAGCTCGCGAGAGCGTCGCTGCGGTCGTCGAGCAGGGCACGCTCGGCACGGCCTGCCTCGGTGAGGCGGACCGTGCGAACCCGCCGGTCCTCGGGCAGCGGTGCGACCGTCACCAGGCCGTCGGACTCCAGGGCGCGCAGCAGGCGGCTGACGTAGCCGGAGTCGAGGCCGAGGCGCTCACGCAGGCGCCGCACGTCCCGCCCCTGCTCACCGGTCTCCCGCTCACCGGCCCCTCGCTCGCCGGTCTCCCGCTCACCGGCCTCCCGGACGCCGATCTCCCACAGCAGCCGGGCCTCGCCGACGGGGCGTTCACCGCCGAGGTAGCGGTCGTGGAGCACGCCCATGCGCTCGGTGACGGTGCGATTGAACCTTCGTACCTGATCGATCTGCCCGGCATCCATTCTCTGACCTTAGTCAGAGAATGGATGCCGGGCCAAGCGGACCTGCCCGTCAGGTCAGGGCAGCGTGATGTATCCGGGGGCGGGCAGGCGCGGTGCCGTGGCGGGCTCGTGGATGTCGGCGAGGGCCATGAAGAGCAGGGCCACGGCGAGGGCGCCGGGGTCCGGGACGCCGAGGGCGTGGTCCCCGACGTAGCTGGCGCGACCTCGCCGGGGCCGCAGGGACGCGGTGGCCAGGGCGCCGCGGATGGCGGCCTGTGCGGCTTCGGTGAGCGGCGCCTCGGAGGCGGCGTCCCCGGTGGCCGCGGCGAGCGATTCGGCGGCGGGCGCGAGGGCGTCGACCAGCGTGCAGTCGCCGGGCACGGCCCTGCCCACGCGGTGGATGGCGGCGTGGCCCGCCGCCGCGGCCTCGGCGAGCGCGGCGACCGACGGGGCCGAGCCGGCCGCGGGCGACGCGGCGGCCAGGTGCTGGAAGAGGAGCCCGAACAACGGGCCGCTGGTGCCGCCGACGTCGTTGAGGAACGCCGAGGCCAGCGCGGCCGTGCCGTCCATGCCGCTCTCGTCGGCAAGCTTCACCGCGCGCCGTACGCCACCGGCGAGGTTGTCGCCGAAGTCGCCGTCGCCGACGAGCTGGTCGAGCTTGGTCAGGTTGTCGCGGACCTGCGTGACGGTGAGCGCGTACCGGTCGAGGAGGGCGCGGTCACCGCCCGAACGCGGCGCGTCGGCCGGGGAGTTCACGCCCTCCCGCGCGGCCGGCGCGGACAGGTCGGGTGCGTGGGTGGGGGCGTGGGTGGGGCGGGGCAGCACGAGCGGGGTCCGGCTGGGGGCGGTCCACAGGTCGGCCCAGCCGTCCTCGAGCCGGGTGAGGGTGAGCGAGAAGCCCGCCATGTCCAGGGCCGCGGTGAAGGTGCCGGGGACGACGAACACCGGCCGGACGCCGCGCGCGGTGAGCTCGTCGTTCAGCAGGACGCCGATGGCGTGGAGCTCCAACTCGGTGGTGGCGCCGAGGCCGTTGACGAGGGCGATCACCTCGTCGGGCCCGTCGGGCAGGGCGTCGAGCAGGTCGTCGGTCATGCGCCGGACGAGGTCGCCGACGGCAGGCCTCGCGATGGTGCGGGTGCCGCGCTCGCCGTGGATGCCGACGCCGTAGTCCAGCGTGCCCTCGTCCAGCGCGAACGCGGGGGCCAGCGTCGTGGGCGAGGTCTGGGCGCGGGCGGCGACCGCGATGCTGCGGGAGCGGGCCACGATCCGCCGCCCCAGATCGGCGAGTTCCTCCAGCGTCGCACCCCGGTCGGCGGCCGCGCCGAGGAGCTTCTCGAGGACCACCGTGGCGGCGGTTCCCCTGCGCCCTGTCGCGCTGTCCGCGCTGTCCGTGGCGAGGTCGTCGTCGACCAGGACCGTGGCGACGTCGATCCCGTCGTGCCGCAGGCGCTCCGCCGCGATCTGGAAGTTGATCACGTCGCCCGTGTAGTTCTTGACGATGAGCAGGACGCCGCCGCTCTTGGCCGCCGCCGCGCTCGCCTCGTAGATCTGGCGGTTGTGCGGGGAGGCGAAGACCTCGCCGGGACAGACGGCGTCCAGGCCGCCGCGGCCGAGGAGTCCGGTGTGCAGGGGCTCGTGGCCGGAGCCGCCGCCCGAGACCAGGGCGACCGTGCGGGCCGGGTCCGCCTCGGTCGCCCGCAGGTACAGCGGGCTGCTGTTCACCTCGATCATGCCGGAGTGCGCCAGGGCCAGCCCTCGGGCTGCGGTCAGAACGGGGTCGGTCTCCGGCAGGAAGTGGCTCATCGGGCGAATCTCCGTAGCTGTGCGACTCATGGATGTGTACGTCGACGGATGTGTACGTCGATGGATCTGTACGTCGATGGATCTGTACGTCGACGGATCTGCACGACGACCGGCGTGGGCGTCCGGCGGTGTCCGGTGACGTCCGGCACTGTCCGGCGACGTCCGGCACTGTCCGGCCCGCGCGAGGGCGCGGCCCGCCCCCTTCCCCGACCGGCACGTCCGAGTACCGATCGCCTCAGGTGGCGAGGCGCCCACCATGGCCGTCCGCCCGCCCACAAGGTCGGCACCGTCCACTACCGGCACTCTCGCGTTCCGGTTACCGACGCCGTGTGCGAGGCTGACACCCTGCACCGGCCCGGACGAGGAACCGCGAAGGGCACGCGGCGCACTTCGTACGACGATCCCGACTTTGCGAGGTCTTTACAGTTGCTGGACGCGCGACGCGAGGACCTCGGACGGATGCTGCGCGCCTGGCGCATGGCGAGGGACCCCCGCCTGCTGGACGACCCCGTCCCCTTCCGCGGCCACCGGAGCTACCTCACCCAGCTCGACATGGCGCTGCTGCTCGGCGTCTCCGAACGCTGGTACCGCGCCCTGGAGCGGGGCGAGGACCGCAAGTACGCGCGCGACATGATCGCCGGAGTGGCGCGGATCCTGGGCCTCTCCCCGGGGCAGGCGACCGCCCTCTACCGCGGCACGGGCCACCAGCCGCCCCGGCACCGGGCCGACGGCGCCCGTCCCGACGCCGCGATGCTGGACCTGCTGCACCAGCAGCGCAGGGTGAGCTGGATCTGCGACCAGGCCTGGGACGTGGTGGAGGCCAACGCCGTGGCGGCGCGCCACTGCCCCTGGCTCGTCCATCCCGAGGCGAACGCCATGACCTGGGCGTTCTCGGCCGAGGCCCGGTATCAGCTGCGCGAGTGGGACACGAAGTGGGCCGCACCGCTGCTCGGTCAGCTGCGTCTGGCCTGGCAGCGCTGGCCCGACAACGAACGCCTCGACGAGGTGGTGCGGAGCGTGCGGCGCGAGCCGGGGGTCGCCGAGCTGTGGGACGGCACCGCCGATGTCGGGGACGCCCCGGGCGGCGACGCCGCGCGCCCGATGTTCTTCCCGCTGGTCGCGCCCGATCCCGTGGACGTGCGCGTGGCGACGTACAGCCGCTTCGGCGACACGGCGCTGCGCTGGTTCGTCCTCACGCCGGTGGACCCGGCGGTCACCTTCCCGTGAGCGCCCGGAGGGAGAGGGCGTCGTCCCGCGCCTCCCCCTCGGTCCGCCTCCCGTGCCGGGCGCGCAGGGCCAGCAGGACGACGCCGACGACGGCGCCCGCTCCCCCGTACCCGATGACCATGTCCGTCTCGACGGCCGACTCCCCGATGTGGGCGGCGCCTTCCCGCGACACCCACACGCGGCGGCCTGTGACGTCGCTGGTCCCCTCGCCCTCCTCGTCCCACTCCCCGTCCTCGGGTACGCCCTCGATGGCGCCGCGCACGGTCCGGCCCGCCGGGTCCCGCCAGGCGAAGTCGTCGAGTTCGCGCCCGTCGGTGACCGTCGCCCAGTAGCCGGCCCGGTAGGCCTGCGTGGCGACGAGCGCGTGGCGCAGCGGCACCGCGAAGGCCACCAGGGCCGCCGCCCAGAGGACGACCGCCGTCACCGTGCCGAGCGTGCTCCGGCCGCGCTTGCCTCGCCGCATGTTCCCCACCGTGCCCCGCCCCCGCATCTCGCCCGAGCCGCCACCCTAGGCGAAGGCCCTGGCGAAGGTCTCGACGGCGGCGGCCGCGGCGGCTCAGTGACAAGGTCGGGGCCAGGCGGCTCGCCCCGCTCGGCGCCCTCGTCATCACCCTGAGCTCCCTGGCGTACACCCGGGCGGGGGCCGACACCAGTGAAGTCCTGCTGGGCGTCTGCGCGTTCACCACCGGCGTGGGCCTCGGCTTCATCGGCGCGCCCACCCTGGGCTCGCTGTACCGGACGCTGCCGGGCGAGTCCGTCGCGCAGGGCACGTCGGCGCTCTACATCATCAACCAGCTCGGCGCCTCGCTCGGCATCGCCGTCGTCGCCCTGCTGCTGCAGCGCCAGGCCGACAGCGGCCACAGCCCGGTGGAGTCCTTCCGGAGCACCTCCTGGTGGGTGTTCGGGGCGGCCCTCGCCGTGCTGATCGCCGGATGGTTCCTGCCGGGCAGCCCCCGGGCGGCCACGGCCGATCCCGAGCGGCAGGACACACCGAGTACGGCCCCTGCCCCCGGCCGGCCACGCGACGTGGTGGCCGACTAGCGGGCGAGCCGGGACAGTTCAGGTCGGCAGGCCGGCGAGGAAGGCGGTCAGGAGCCGGTTGACCTCGGCGGGGCGTTCCTGCTGGATCCAGTGGCCGCAGCCGTCGAGGACGTGCGAGGCGCGCAGTCCCGGCAGGGTGGCGGGGAACGCCTCGATCGCGTCGGCGAGCCAGGTGGTGGAGGCGTCCAGGGCGCCGCCGACGAACAGGGACGGCTGGGTGATCGGGGCGCCCGCGTAGCGGGGGGTGAGGTCCTCCCAGTCCCGGTCCATGTTCCGGTAGCGGTTGAGCGCGCCGGTCAGGCCCGTGCGCTCGAACTCCCCCGCGTAGACGTCGAGATCGGCCGCGTCGAGCCAGGAGGGCAGGCGGCCCGCGGGGAAGTGCTCCCGCAGGGTCCCGCCCGGTCCGGTGAAGTGCGGGTCGGGCGCGTCGGGCCCCGGCATGGTGTCGGCGGACAGGGCGGCGTAGAACCCGGCGAGCCAGCCGCGCACGTCGGGCTCGATCTCGGCCTCGGCCCGGCCGGGCTCCTGGAAGTAGGAGACGTAGAACTCCCCTGCCCCGCCCGCGTCCTCTGCCATCCCCGCGAACACCTCGCTCGGGCGCGGCCCGCCCGGCGGCGTGTAGGGGACGCTCAGCAGGGCGACGGCACTGAACACGTCCGGCCTCACGAGCGCGGAGTGCGCGGCGATGGTCGCGCCCCAGTCGTGGCCCACGATCACGGCGGTCTCCTCGCCGAGCGCCCGCACCACGGCGACGTTGTCCTCGACGAGATCGAGCATCCGGTACGCCGCCACGTCGCCGGGCCTCGATGAGCGTCCGTAGCCGCGTACGTCGACGGCGACCGCACGGTGGCCTGCCGCGGCCAGGGCGGGCAGCTGGTGGCGCCAGGAGTACCAGGACTCGGGGAAGCCGTGCACCAGCAGGACCAGCGGCCCCTCGCCCTGCTCCACCAGGTGGATCCGGCCCGCGGGCGAGGGGATCAGGCGGTGTGTGCGGTCCTCGGCGGCGGTGGGGGAGATCAGGGACATGGACCCTCCTCGTGCACTGGGGCGGCGCTCTTCTTCGGTCCCGAGCGTGCGTCCTGGCCTACGAGCAGGGCGACCTTTGTTGCCGCTTCGGCAAATCGGGGCCCGGCTGCCGCCCTGAGGTCAGGACCTCCATCACCCCGAAGTCAGGACGTCCACCAGGACCCGCGCATGCCCGTGCGGAAGGTCCTTGGTGGCCGTCAGGAGCGTGAGGCGCCCCTCGCGGGCGAGGCCCCGGAGTCGGTCGAGCTCCGCGGCGCGGTCGTCGTCCGCGAGCTCCTGGCGGTAGCGCTCGGCGAACTCGTCGAAGCGGGCGGGGTCGTGGTCGTACCAGCGGCGCAGCTCGTTCGAGGGGGCCACATCCTTGTCCCACGCGTCGAGCCCGGCCCGTTCCTTGGACACGCCGCGCGGCCACAGCCGGTCGATGAGGACCCTCGCGCCGTCGTCCGGGGCGGCGGGGTCGTAGACGCGCTTGACCTGGATGTCGAGGGAGCGACTTGTCGTCATACGGGCATTCTCCGTCCGATCCGCGTGTTCGGTTTCTCCGCTCGATCCGCGGTTCCGGTTCCTCCGCTCGATCCGCGCGCCCCGTCCGACGGGCCCGCGTGACCCGTTCGGGCGAGCAGCGCGGGCCACGGCCCGTGCGCCCTGTTGCAGTGAGGCCATGACGGGACGGATCGGCAGGATGGACCGGCGGTGGTTCGAGCGCGTGGCGGCGGCGCGGCTGCCCGGCGCGGAACAGGTGCTGCCGCCGCTGAGCCGTGCGGCGAACCACGGCCGTGTGTGGTTCGGCTCGGCCGCGCTGCTCGCGGTGGCCGGCGGGCCCGCGGCGCGGCGTGCGGCGCGCCGCGGTGTCGGCGCCCTGGCGCTGGCCTCGCTGACCACCAACGCGCTCGCGAAGTACGCCGTACGCCGTCGGCGCCCCGTGCTCGACGCGGTGCCCCTGGTGCGGCGCCTGGGGAAGCCGCCGTGGACGTCGTCGTTCCCGTCCGGGCACGCGGCGTCGGCGGCGGCGTTCGCCACCGGGGTGGCCCTGGAGGCGCCCCGCTACGGCGCCCTGGTCGCGCCGGTGGCCGCGGCAGTGGCGTTCTCGCGGGTGTACGTGGGCGTCCACTACCCCGGCGATGTCCTCGCGGGGTGCGCGCTCGGGGCGGCCGCCGCCGCGCTCACCTGCTACTGGTGGCCGCCGCGCCCCGCGCCCGCCCGCGACGAGAGGACCTGGGCGAAGGCGCCCGCACTGCCCGACGGCGAGGGCCTGTTCGTGGTCGTCAACTCCGGCTCGGGCAAGGGCATCCCGGAGATCCTGCCGCCCCGGGAGTATCTGGCACAGCTCCTGCCCAAGGCCGAGATCGTCCCGCTCGGTCCCGGTGACGACCTCGGCGAGCTCCTGGACGCGGCGGTGGCGCGGGCCGCCGACGCGGGCGGGGTGCTCGGGGTCTGCGGCGGCGACGGCACGGTGAACGCCGCGGCCCGACGCGCCGCTGCGGCCGGGCTGCCGCTCGCGGTGTTCCCCGGCGGCACCCTCAACCACTTCGCCCTGGACGTGGGCGCGGCCACCTTCGAGGACACCGCGTACGCCGTGCGCAACGGCGAGGCCGTGCGGGTCGACCTGGCGCGGGCCAGGGACGGCGAGGGCGAGGACGTCACCGGCTTCGTCAACACCTTCAGCATCGGGCTCTATCCGGAACTGGTGCGCAGGCGCGAGAAGTTGGAGGGGCGCATCGGCAAGTGGCCCGCGGCCGCCGTGGCGCTGGCCGCCGTCCTGCGGACCGCGACGCCGCTGCGGATCAGGCTCGACGGGCACGACCGCGTACTGTGGCTGCTCTTCGCGGGCAACGGCCGCTATCTGCCGGACGGCCTCGCCCCCTCCCATCGGCCCCGGCTCGCCGAGGGGCTCCTCGACGTCCGCACGGTCGACGCACAGGCGCCGCTGGCCCGCACCCGGCTCGCGTTCTCGGCCCTGACCGGGACGCTGCGGCGATCCAGGGTCTTCAGCACCGAGCGCGTCGAACAGCTGCGGATCAGCGGCCTGGAGGACGTGGCCGATCTCGCGTACGACGGGGAGACCGCGCCCGCGCCGAACACGCTGCTCCTGGACAAGCGGCGGGCCGCGCTGACCGTCTACAGCCCGGCCGTGCCGCAGGACGAGTTCGCGCAGTGGGCCGCGGTGGCCTCGTACCGTAGAGTGCAGAAATGATCGATCATCACTCATCATTTCTCGGGGAGCCCGCATGACCGCCGATGTGCCGCCGCGCACCCCCACCGACGCACCGCCGCACATCCCCGCTGTCCCCGCCGTCCCCGCCCCCGTGGCGCGCGTCCCGCTCAGTGACCAGGTCCGCACCTTCGTGCTCGAAGGCCTCCTCAACGGCCGCTGGCAGCCCGGCGACCGGATCGTGGAGCGGCGCATCGGCCTCGAACTCGGCGTCAGCCAGACCCCGATCCGCGAGGCGCTGCGGGACCTGCAGGCCATGCAGTTGGTCGAGTCGATCCCCAACAAGGGCATGCGCGTCAAGGAGTTGACGCCGGGCCAGCTCACCGAGGTCTACCCCGTGCGGGCCGCCCTGGAGAAGCTCGCCGCGGAGCTCGCGGTGCACCGCATGGCCGGCGACGTGACCGCCCTGGAGCACCATCTGCTGCGCCTGCGGGAGTTGGCGGACGCCGGGGACATCGACGGGCAGATCCACCACGGCGTCGAGTTCCACCGCGAGATCGTCCGGGCCTCGGGCAACCAGGTGCTGCTGCGCAACTGGGAGTCCCTGGCCATCGAGTTGTGGACCCGGCTCTCCCTGAAGTGGCTGCGCACCGAGCCGCACGAGAACGCCTGCGACCACGAGGCCATCGTCGAGGCGTTCCGGCGGAGGGACCCGTACGTGGGGCGCCTCGTCCAGCTGCACGTCCTGGGATACGCCTCTGCCTCGCACTCGGCCAGCAAATGATCGATCATCACTCATTACCGGGAAGTAACTGTTGACTGCACGCATCTCCGGCTCCTAGATTTCTGAATCACGGAACTGAGATTCCACATACCGGAACTCGCGTGTACGCGAAAGGGGATCACCCGTGTCCCAGCTCGACCAACTTCCCGACCAGGACCCGACCGAGGTCGCCGAGTGGCGCGAATCGCTGGACGCCGCCGCCCGGTTCGGCGGCCCCGACCGCGCCGCGCACCTGCTGCGCCGCCTCGCCGAGCACGCGCTCCGGACCGGGATCAACCTCCCGCCGCTGCTCGAGACGCCGTACGTGAACACGATCCCCACCGCCGACGAGCCCGCCTTCCCCGGCGACGAGGCGATGGAGGCGCGGATCACCGCCTGGAACCGCTGGAACGCCGCCGCGATGGTCACGCGCGGCAACCAACGCGGCGGCCTCGGCGGCCACATGGCGACCTTCGCCTCGGCCGCCTGGCTCTACGAGGTGGGCTTCCAGCACTTCTTCCGCGGCAAGGAGGCCGACGGCTCCGGCGACCAGCTCTACGTCCAGGGGCACGCGTCCCCGGGCGTCTACGCCCGCGCCTTCCTCGAAGGCCGCCTGAGCGAGGGGCAGTTGGACCGCTTCCGGCAGGAGGCGGGCGGCGACGGGCTCCCGTCCTACCCGCACCCGCGGCGGCTGCCCTGGCTCTGGGAGTTCCCGACCGTCTCCATGGGCCTCGGCCCGCTCTCCGCGATCTACCAGGCGCGGTTCAACCGCTACTTGGAGCACCGCGGCATCAAGGACACCTCCGGCTCCCGCGTCTGGGCGTTCCTCGGCGACGGCGAGATGGACGAGCCCGAGGCGACCGCCGCGCTGGCGCTTGCCGCGCGCGAGAAGCTGGACAACCTCACCTTCGTCGTCAACTGCAACCTCCAGCGCCTGGACGGTCCGGTCCGCGGCAACTTCAAGATCGTGCAGGAGCTGGAGCGGCAGTTCCGCGCCGCCGGCTGGAACGTCGTGAAGTCCCTGTGGGGTTCTGCCTGGGACCGACTCCTCGCGCAGGACACCGAAGGAGCGCTCGTCCGGCATCTCGGGCAGATCCCCGACGGCCAGTTCCAGACGTTCGCCGCGCGTGACGGCGCGTACATCCGCGAGCGCTTCCTCGGCGCCGACCCCGCGCTGCGGCCGCTGGCCGACCGGCTCACCGACGGGCAGCTGGAAGAGATCGTCGGCACCTCGCGCGGCGGCCACGAACCGCGCAAGGTGTACGCCGCCTACCGTGCCGCGGTGGAGCACAAGGGCGCGCCGACCGTCGTCCTCGTCCAGACGGTCAAGGGCTGGACGCTCGGCCCCGGCTTCGAGTCCCGCAACGCCAACCACCAGATGAAGAAGCTCTCGGGCAAGGAGTTCCGCGCCATGCGGGACCTGCTCGAACTCCCCATCCCCGACAGTGCGTTGAACGACGACCTGGTGCCCTACGCCCACCCCGGCGAGGACTCCCCCGAGGTCGCCTACCTGCGCGAGCGACGCGCCGCGCTCGGCGGCCCCGCCCCCGCCCGCAAGGTCGCGTCGCGACCGCTGCCTGCCGCGGAGTCCGCCGTCGCCGAGAAGGCCTTCGCCGCGCTCAAGAAGGGCTCGGGCAGCCAGGAGATCGCCACGACCATGGCGTTCGTACGTCTGGTCAAGGAGCTGATGCGGGACAAGGAGACGGGCAGGCGCTGGGTGCCGATCGTCCCCGACGAGGCCCGCACGTTCGGCATGGAGTCGCTCTTCCCTTCCGCGGGCATCTACTCGCCGCTCGGCCAGACGTACGACCCCGTAGACCGCGACCAACTCCTCTACTACAAGGAGGCGAAGGACGGTCAGATCCTCAACGAGGGCATCACGGAGGCCGGTTCGCTCGCCTCACTGACGGCGGCGTCGACCTCGTACGCGACACACGCCGAGCCGATGATCCCCTTCTACATCTTTTACTCGATGTTCGGCTGGCAGCGGACGGCCGATCAGTTCTGGGCCCTGGGCGACCAGTTGGGCCGCGGGTTCGTCATCGGCGCGACGGCGGGACGCACCACGATGACCGGCGAGGGACTCCAGCACGCCGACGGCCACTCGCATCTGATCGCCTCGACCAACCCGGCCGCGATCAGCTACGACCCCGCCTTCGCCTACGAGGTCGCGGTGATCGTCGAGGACGGCCTGCGCCGCATGTTCGGCCCCGACGCCGAGGACGTCTTCTACTACCTCACCGTGTACAACGAGACGAAGGTCCAGCCGCCGATGCCGCCCGGCGACGACGTGGCGGAGGGCATCCGGCGCGGCCTGTACCGCTACAAGGAGGCCGACGCCCCGGCCGCCGACGCCCCGCGCCTGCAGCTCCTCGCGTCGGGCACGGCCATCCACTGGGCCCTGGCGGCACAGCAACTGCTCCACTCCGACTGGGGAGTCGCCGCCGACGTCTGGTCGGCGCCGTCCTGGACCGAGCTGCGCCGAGACGCGCTGGCCTGCGACGCGGCGAACCTCGCCGCCGCCTCCCGCGGCGCGGAGGCGAGCGACCGGATCCCGTACGTCACCCGGGCCCTGGCGGGCGCCCCCGGTCCGGTCGTCGCGGTCAGCGACTGGATGCGTGCCGTGCCCGACCAGATCCGGCCGTGGGTCGAGCAGGACTGGACGTCCATCGGGACGGACGGCTACGGCCTCTCCGACAGCCGCGAGAACGCCCGCCGCCACTTCGGCGTGGACGCCCCCTCGATCACGGTCGCCGCCCTGGCCGCCCTCGCACGCCGCGGCGAGATCAAGCCGGAGACGGTCCGGGAGGCCGCCGCGCGCTACGGCCTCTAGGGCGCGCGTCGCGACAGCCCCGGTGAACGGCGCGCGGCGGCCCCCTTGCGCCCGCCGCGCGCCGTTCACTTCAATGCGGCGTATGGCAGCCCGTCGCAACCCCTCGCAGCAGCACGAAGGCCCTTCAGGAGGAGGGCTGCCGCCGACCGCGTGGGCGGTGCTCGGGCTGCTGTCCTTCCCCGGGGAGCGGACCGGGTACGAGCTCAAGAAGTGGGCCGACGCCTCGCTGCGCTTCTTCTACTGGTCGCCCGCCATCAGCCAGATCTACGCCGAACTGCGCCGCCTGGAGGGCCTCGGGTACGCCACGTCGCGGCGCTCGGGGCCCGACGAGCCCCGGACCAAGCGTTCGTACGCGATCACCGACGAGGGCCGTGCCGCGCTCGCCGCGTGGGCGGGCGGCGGCCGGGACGCGGGGCCGCCCGTCCTGAAGCACCCGCTGCTGCTGCGGGTCTGGCTCGGGCATCTGACGGCGCCGGACCATCTGCGGGCGCTGGTCGCGGAGCACGTCGCGCAGACCAGGGGCGAGCTGAAAGAGGTGCGGGACGCGCTCGCGCGGGCGGACGACGCGGAGGCCTGGTCCCACCCCCAGGTCGCGCTGCGCTGGAGCGAGCGGCGCCTGGAAGCGGAGGTCGAGCTGGCCGAGGCGATGCTGAACGACCTCGCGGGCCTCGACGGCCTCACGGACCTCGACAACCCAGCGGGCCCCGACGACTTCACCGGCTCCGGCGGCCACGACGGCCCCGGCCGTCAACCCATGGAGGACTCGCCCACCCCGGGGTGAAGCGGCTCGCCCCGGTGGCGCCCCTGCCGGTAGGACGGACGGGGTCAGCCGTCCCCGCCGTACGGAGCAGCGCACCCGTGAGCACCCGCGCCGTCCTTGTCGCCGCCCTGATCACCGGACTCCTCCTCGGCATCGCCGGAACCAGAGCGGACGACTCCGGTCACTCTCGTCCGAGCGGTTCCCTCACCGAGGCGGGCCATTAGGCTGCGACATTGCCGCGTGGCTTCTTCCGTCCTCGCCATGCGGCCGCCGAGCCGCCGTCGACGGAAGCGAGTGAACCTTGAACTTCCTCACCATCGGTCATCGCGGGGTCATGGGTGTCGAACCCGAGAACACCCTCCGTTCCTTCATCGCCGCGCAAGCCGCGGGCCTCGATCTCATCGAGCTGGATCTGCATCTGAGCAAGGACGGCGCTCTCGTCGTCATGCACGACGCCGACGTGGCCCGTACGACCGACGGCAAGGGGCCGATCGCCGAGAAGACCCTCGCCGAACTGCGGGAGCTCGACGCCGGCCGCGGCGAGCGCATCCCCGTGTTCGAGGAGGTCCTCGACGCCGTGAAGGCGCCGCTGCAGGCCGAGATCAAGGACGTCGCGGCCGCGCGCGCCCTCGCCGAGGTCATGCACAGCCGCGACCTGGTCTCGCGGGTGGAGGTGATCTCCTTCCACGACGAGGCGATCGCGGAGATCTCACGCCTGGTCCCCGGCGTGCGCACCGCCCTGGTCGCGAGCCGCTACGGCACCGACGTCGTGGAGCGCGCCACGGCCGTCGGCGCCACCACCCTCGTACTGAACATCCGGCGGCTGACGCTGGAGATCGTCGAGCACGCCAAGAAGGCCGACCTGCGGATCATCGGCTGGGTGGTGAACACGCAGGACGATCTCCGCCTGGTGCGGGCGCTGCAGTTGGACGGGGCGACCACCGACTACCCGGAGATCAAGCGGACGGGCCGCTTCACCGCCTGACCGATCCGGCGCCTCGTCAGGCCAGCGGCTTGACGAGGAGCTCGAACTCCAGGTCGTCGCGCTGCGGAATGCCGAAGCGCTCGTCGCCGTACGGGAAGGGGGTCGTCTTTCCCGTACGGCGGTAGCCGCGCCGCACGTACCAGGCGATGAGGTCCTCGCGTACGGAGATCACGGTCATGTGCATCTCGGGCACGCCCCACGTCGCGCGCGCCGTCCGCTCGGCCTCGGCGATGATCACCTTGCCGAGGCCCGCGCCCTGCAGGGCCGGGCTCACCGCGAACATCCCGAAGTAGGCGTGGTCGCCGCGGTGCGCCAGCTGGCAGCAGGCGACGAGCGCGCCGTCCCGCTCCACGGCGAGCAGCCGGCTCACCGGCGACTCGATGACCTCGGCGACGCCCCGCGGGTCGATGCGCTGCCCCTCCAGGATGTCCGCCTCGGTGGTCCAGCCGGCCCGGCTCGAGTCCCCGCGGTACGCCGACTCGATCAGCTCGACGAGCGCGTCGACGTCGGTGGCGACGGCGTCACGGAAGGTGAGGTCGCCGGTGGCGGGGCGGGTGGCGGTGTCCATGGACGTCGTTCTCCGATCGTGCGGGATCTTGGCTCAGCCTGGGGCTCCGTCGAGCCTAACGCCCGGCTAGGGTGCGGCCGCATGGTGCACGTACTGAGCAGCAGGACCCTTCTCCGCCCCACCGACCCCGAGCGATCGCGGGCCTTCTACGGCGAGGCCCTGGGCCTCGCCGTGTACCGCGAGTTCGGCACGGGCCCCGAGCGCGGCACGGTCTACTTCCTCGGCGGCGGCTTCCTGGAGCTCTCGGGCCGCTCCGAGACTCCGCCGTCCCCCGGCCTCCAGCTCTGGCTCCAGGTCGCGGACGTCCACGCGGCGCACGACGAGCTGACCGGGCACGGTGTCGAGGTGGTGCGGCCGCCGGTCAAGGAGCCATGGGGGCTGGTCGAGATGTGGATCGCGGATCCGGACGGCGTCCGCATCGTCCTCGTCGAGGTCCCCGAGGACCATCCGATCCGCTACCGCCCCGGGATCTGACCGCTTCGGCAGTCTCAGCATGCTCGGCCGTGCCAGCATGAAGGTCCGCGTCCGTGGCCGCGTGAAGGTCCGTCGCCGAGCCGCCCGTTGGAGGCCTCCTCGTGTCCGAGCTCGACAGCCAGACCGCGTACTGGGACTCCGTCGCGGCGACCAAGACCTTCACGCATCCCCTGCATCAGCCGTGGCTGGAACCGGTGGGCAGGGACGCCGCCGTCCTGGACTACGGCTGCGGGTACGGCCGCACCGTGGACGCCCTCGCGCGGCAGGGCTTCCACGACCTCTCGGGCGTCGACACCTCGCCGGGGATGATCGCCAGGGCCCGCGCCCTGCGTCCCGCGGTGCGCTTCGACGTCCTGGCGGCGCCGCCCGCGCTGGACCGCCCGGACGCGAGCGTCGACCTGGTGGTCCTGTTCGCCGTGCTGACCTGCGTGCCCGACGGCGGTGCCCAGCGGCGGCTGATCGGTGAGGTGGGCCGCGTCCTCAGGCCGGGCGGTCTGCTGTACGTCAGCGATCTCCTGCTGCAGGACGACGCGCGCAACCAGGAGCGGTACGCGCGCTTCGCCGAACTCCACGGCACCCACGGCGTGTTCGAGACCAGCGACGGCGCGGTCTGCCGCCACCACACCGAGGAGTGGCTGAGCTCCCTGCTCGCGGCGTTCGAGGCGGTCGGCAGCCGTCGCATCACCGTGGCGACGATGAACGGGCACGCGGCGACGGGCATGCAGTTCCTGGTCCGCAAGGCCCTCGGTTAGTTCTCCCGGGATGCGAGGGTACACGCCCCCGGGTACGGTCCGCAGAAGATCTTCCACGGCCTGGAGAGATACCCATGGCAGCTCCCCGGATCCTCGTCGTCGGCGGCGGTTTCGCCGGTATGGAATGCGCCCACAAACTGGAGAAGAAGCTCGCGTCGCACGAGGCGGAGCTACGGCTGATCAGCCCCACCGACCACCAGCTCTATCTCCCGCTCCTTCCGCACGTGGCCTCCGGGGTCCTGACACCTCAGTCGGTCGCCGTGCCGCTGCGCCGGATGCTGCGCCGCACGGCGATCGTGCCGGGCGGCGCCGTCGGCATCGACACCGAGGCCAAGGCCGTGATCGTACGGAAGATCAACGGCGAGGAGGTCGTGGAGCGTTACGACTACCTGGTCCTGACGCCCGGCAGCGTCACGCGGCAGTTCGACATCCCCGGCGTCGACCGGTACGCGGTGGGCGTCAAGACGCTCGCCGAGGCCGCCTGGATCCGCGACCACGTGATCTCCCAGCTGGACCTGGCCGCGGCGAGCTCGCACCGCGAGGAGCGGGAACAGCGGCTGCAGTTCGTCGTGGTGGGCGGCGGCTACGCGGGCACGGAGACGGCCGCCTATCTGCAGCGGCTCACCAGCGCCGCCGTCAAGCGCTATCCGGGGCTCGACCCCGATCTGATCAAGTGGCATCTCGTGGACGTCGCACCGAAGTTGATGCCGGAGCTGGGCGAGCGGCTCGGCGAGAAGGCCATGGCGATCATGCAGCGGCGGGGCGTGCGGGTCTCGCTCGGCGTATCCGTGGCCAAGGCCACCGAGGACACCGTCACGCTCACCGACGACCGCGTCCTGCCGTGCCGCACGCTGATCTGGACCGCGGGCGTCGCGCCCAGCCCGCTCATCGCGACGCTGGGGGCCGAGACGAACCGCGGGCGGCTCGTGGTCAAGGCCGATCTGACGGTTCCGGGGCTGGAGGGGGTGTTCGCGCTCGGGGACGCGGCGGCCGTGCCGGACGTCGTCAAGGGCGGCGACGCGATCTGCCCGCCGACCGCGCAGCACGCCATGCGCCAGGGCTGGGCCGCGGCGAAGAACGTCGTGGCGGCGCTGCGGGGCTTCCCGCTCACCGACTACCGGCACAAGGACATGGGCCTGGTCGTGGACCTCGGCGGCATCCAGGCGGTGTCGAAGCCGCTGGGCGTGCAGTTGACCGGGCTGCCCGCCCAAGTCGTGGCGCGCGGCTACCACTTGGGGGCGCTGCGCACGCTCACCGCGCGCTTCCGCACGGCCGCCAACTGGGGGCTCAACGCGGTCGCGGGCGACGACTACGTGCGTACCGGCTTCCAGGCCAGGCGTCCGGCCACGCTCAAGGACTTCGAGCAGACCGACGCGTATCTGACGCCGGAGCAGATCAGGGAGCGGCTGGCCGCAGCGTGACGGTGCGGACGGTGTGCTTCTCGACCTGCTCGCGGGAGTAGAGCAGCGGGAAGGCGCCGTCGGCAGCCCAGTCCTCGAACAGGTCGGCGTAGTGCGGGCTGCGCGGATCCCCGGACTGTCCCGGGGAGTTCATCGCCACGGAGCCGTCCCAGGCGCCGACGTCGACGACCAGGCGGAAGGTGGCGCCGGTCGTCTGCCGGAAGCCGGGCCCGTAGGCGGCGGCGCCGACCGTGTCCCCGCTGCCGCCGCGCCGCGCGGGGCCGACGCTCGTCCACGGCGGAGCGGGGCGGTCGCCGAGCAGGGCGGCGGCGGGGTGGTGCGGGTGCGCGTGCAGGAGGTCGCCCCAGGCCCAGCCCGCGGGGTCGGGGCCGAGCAGCGCGGAGACCTCCGCGACGGCGGCGGCCAGCGTGGCGCACAGCAGCTGCGGGTCGGGGTCCTCGGCGAGCAGGGCCAGATCGACGCGCGGGTCGGCGGCGACGTCCTCGGCGGGCAGGACGCGCGCGAGGGCGCGGACGCGGAGCTCCGCGGGTGTCAGGCCCTCAAGTGCCCGCTCCAGCAGGGCGGGACGCAGATGCCGCCGGTACCAGATTTCGAAGAGCGCGGCGGCAGCGGAGTCCGTCGTCAGGCACGCGTCCCAGCCGCGGAGCAGGTCGAGCGCGGCGGCCACCCGGGTGTCCGCGCCGTCGACGCCGGCCAGCAGGGCCCGGATGTGCCGTGCGGGCAGGCTGAGTCGGTCCGTCTGGAGGCGTACGCAGTCCTGGACCGTCCAGTCGGCGCGCGCGGCGAGGACCTCGCTGATGCGGTCGTGGCGCGTGGGGGCGTACCAGTCGTACGTGACGGTCCTGCTGTCGTTCGGGTAGGCGGGCGGCAGGTTCATCTGGTTGGCCGTGGCGAGCCAGCCGCGCTCCGGGTCGCGCTCCGCCGGCAGGTCCCCCGCGTCGAGGAAGCCGTCCCACTCGTACCGCCCGTCGCCGGGCACGGGCAGGGTGCCGTCCCAGCCGCGGCGGACCGGGACGCGGCCCGCGGGGCACCAGCCGATCGTGCCGTCGGGGGCGGCGTACACCTGGTTCTCGCCGGGCGCGCCCCAGCGGCGCATCGCGGCCACGAAGGCGTCGGGGTCGCGGGCCCGCAGGTAGTCCATGCTGCCGAGGTAGGGCGCCATGCCGGGGCCGAGCCAGGCGGCGCGGACCGCGAACGCCGCTTCACGCTCGGGGCGTTGGCGGATCACCGGGCCGTGCCGGGTGAACCACAGCTCGGCGGTGACCGGTTCGCCGCCGCGCACCGGGATCTCCTCGGCGACGCGGGTCATCGGCTCCCAACGGCCCTCGTACCAGTACTCGTGCGGATTCTCCGGGTTGGTGCGGTAGACGTAGAGGTCCTCCTGGTCGATCGGGAAGATCGTCAGGCCGAACGCGATGTGGCCGTTGTGGCCGATGGAGATGCCGGGCAGGGCGGGCTCCCCCGCCCCGATGGCGTCGATGCCGGGCGCCGAGAGGTGCGCGAGGTAGCGCAGGGCGGGCAGGGTGACGGCGCGGTGCGGGTCGTTGGCGAGCAGGGGGCGTCCGGTGGCGGTGCGGGAGGGGGCGAGCACCCAGTTGTTGGAGCCGTCCAGGCCCTGGCGCGGCGCCTCGTCCGCCGCCCAGGGCGGGGTGGTCGCGAGGGTGTGGACGTGCAGGACGTCGTCGGGGAGGACGGACAGGTCGAGGCCTTCGGGGACGCGCAGGCGGTGCGGGGCGGGTTCGCGGCGCCTGCGCAGCTCCTCGACGGCCGGGCCGTGGTCGCGCAGGGTGAGGGCGCGGGCGACCTCGTCGTGGAGGTTGTACTGCAGGCCGTGGCTGCGGATGCGGGCCACGTCCGAGGGGTCCCAGTAGCTGGGCTCGTATCCCAACAGGCCGAACTCCGGCGGGCTTTGACGCGGCTCCTTGCGGCACAGGGCGACGTAGGCGTTGATGCCGTTCACGAACGCCGTCGTGACGCGCTCGGTGTCGGGACCGTAGGCCTGCCACTCCTGCGCCATGTCGCCGCGATAGAGGAAGAGGCGGGTGGCACGGTCGTGTTCGACGTACGCGTCGCCCAACACCTCACTGAGCAGGCCGAGTCCGCGGCGACGCCACAGGTCCAGCTGGAAGAGCCGGTCACGGGCGGCGTTGAAGCCCTGGGCGAGGAACAGGTCGTCCTGCGAGGCGGCGTAGAGGTGCGGGACGCCCCACTGGTCGATCAGGATCTCCACGGGCCGGGCGAGACCGGGCACGTCGAACTCCGTCGTCGCCGAGGTGCCGCTCATCGTCCCTCCTTCGCTCGGGGCATGGTCACACGCTCGGGTCGTACCGCCCGTCGACCGCGGTCCAGCCGCCGTCGACGGTCAGCACGCTGCCGGTGACGTACGTGGCCGCGTCGGACACGAGGTAGGCGACGGCACCGGCGATCTCCGCAGGCCCTGCCCACCGCTTCAGCGCGGAGGCCTGGGCGTACGCCTCGTACCAGGCGGGGTCGGCGGCGATCTGGTCGGTCAGCGGGGTGCGTACGACGCCGGGCGCGACGGCGTTGAACCGCACCCCGTGCGGGCCCCACTCGGCAGCGGCCGTCCGCAGCAACTGGATGAGCCCGGCCTTGGACGCGGCGTACACGCTCTGCCCCGGCTCGACCTGGAAGGCCCGCATGGACGCGAACCCGACGACGCTGCCGCGCCCGCGCGCGGCCATACCGGGGGCGACGGACTGCACGAGCGTGAGGTAGGCGCGCAGGTTGAGCGCGACGACGCGGTCGAAGTCGGCGAGGCTGTAGTCGGCGATGCGCTTGCGCACGTTGACTCCGACGGTGACGACGAGCCCGTCGAGCGGCCCCCACTCGACGGCCGCCTCCCGCACCTCCTCGGGGTCGAGGACGTCGAGGGAGTAGGGGGTGGCGGAGCCGTGGGACCGGCGAGACGCGGCGGCCTCAGGGGGACGGACGGCTTCGGGGGAGGCAAGCCGGACCGTCTCCGCCGCGCCCGCCTCGTCGCGATCCGCCACGATGACCTCCGCGCCCTGTGCCGTCAGCGCTCGGGCGGTTTCGCGGCCGATGCCGCTCGCTCCGCCGACCACCGCGATGCGGCGGCCGTCCAGGCGGAACAGGTCGGCGTAGTTCGTGGCGTGCTCCATGTCGTGTTCCATGCCCCTCTGCCTCTCCCTCACTTGGTGCCCCCACTCGACGCGGACGTGAGGAAGGCGCGGGCCGCGGCCGCGTACACGCGGGCGTACTCGCCGATCTCGCGCACCTCGACGTACTCGTCCTTCTGGTGGGCGATCCACTTGCCGCCGGGGCCGTAGACGACGGTGGCGAGACCCGCGTCACGGGTGAGGATCGTGCCGTCCGTGGTGCCCGGCACCGCGCCGAACGCCGGTGTCCGGCCGTGCACTTGGCGGTGCCCTTCGACCAGGGCGGTCACCACGGGATGGTCCTCGGCGAGCTCGATGGCGGGCCGGTCGTCGACCACGGTCAGGTCGACGTCCACACCGAACGCGAAGGCGGCTCCCTCGGTCGACTTCCTTACGCGGTCGATGAGTTCGGCGTGGTCGACGCCGGGGACGGTGCGGACGTCGACGCCGACGACGGCGTGCGCGGGGATGACGTTGAGCTGGTCGGGGTCGCCGCCGAGCAGCACGGTCGGCGTGACGGTGACGTGGCCCGCGTACGGATGGGTGCCGTAGCGCCTCCCGGCCCACTCCTGCACTCCGGTGAGCGCCTCGACGACGCGGGCGCCTGCCGCGATGGGACTCCTGGCCTCCTGCGGCATCGCGCCGTGCGCCATCACGCCGTGCAGGTCGAGCCGGAGCCGGATGCCGCCACGGGCGCAGGCGCACACCTCGTACCCCTCGGGCTCGCACACGATGACACCGTCCACGCCCCGCGCGAGCGGCGACGCGGCGAACGCCTTCGCGCCGAGCATCAGCCCTTCCTCGTCGCACAGCACGCCGACGACGATCCGGCCGGGGAAGGGACCGGCCAGCTGGAGGGCGCGCACCGCGTAAATCATGGCCGCTACACCGGACTTCATGTCGGCGGCGCCGCGCCCCCACAGCTTTCCTTCGCGGATCTCGGCGCCGTACGGGTCGACGCTCCAGTCGGCGGGGTCGCCTTCGGTGACGACGTCGACGTGCCCCTCGAACATCAGGGTCGGCCCGTCGCCTCCCCCGCCCTCGACGACGGCGACGGTGTTGGGCCGCCCCGGGGCGACCTCCATGACCTCGTACGCCCACCCGAAGTCGGCGAAGAGGCGCTGGACGAGGCGGGCTGCGGGCTGCTCGACCTCGGTGGCACCCGCGGCGTTCACGGTGCGCAGCCGCACCAGGTCCCGGGTGAGGGCGACGGCGGCTTCGGTGTCGACGACGGGGACGGTCGGGGGTGCGGTGGCCATGGAGAACCTCCAAGTCGTCCGGCTGGTCGGGCCAGTCGATCTCCCGTACTCTCCCGCCGCGTTCAGCCCCGGTCAACCGTCAGATCTTGGACGGAAAGCCGTCGGCAGCGACGGACGACCGACGGCTCAGCCCCTGCGCACTCCGAGCCGCCCCTCCAGCTGTGCCAGCAATTCGCCCAGGAGGCCGCTCAGTTGACCTTGGCCGTCGCCGTCGAGCACGGACAGGACGACTGTCTCGTACGCGAGTTGCTCCGGCAGGATCGTGTCGACCAGATCGCGCCCGGCGTCCGTGAGACGGACGTGTGCGACGCGGCGGTCCCTGGCGTCGGCGCGGCGGTCGACCAGTTCCCGCTCCTGGAGCTGCTTGAGCCGCTTGGTGACCGCGGCTCCGGAGGAGAACGTCTCGCGGGCCAGCTCCCCCGGCGTCAACTCGTGCCCGGTGCGGCGCAACGCGCCGAGCAGGTCGAACTCCGCGCGGGTCAGGCCCGCACGGCGCAGCGGGGCGTCCTCGGCCTGCTGGAGGAGGGCCGCACAGCGGTTGATGCGGCCGATCACCTCCATCGGCCCGGTGTCGATGTCGGGGCGCACCGTCTGCCACTGCCGCACCACCGCGGCCACGGTGTCCCCACCGAGGCCCGCCACCGGACCGTTCTCTTCTGTCATGCTCGTGCGCCCTCCCAGGCGTCGGCGGCTCCCGCGCGGGCCCGCGTCCCCTGTCCGTTCTCACCGCTCCGTCGTCGGACCGTCGCCGCGAGCGTACGGTGTCCGGCGCGCTCGGCGTCGACCACCCGCTGCTCGGGCAGGGCGCGCTGCCACCATTCCCCGGCGGCGGCGTCGGCCGCGGCGCGCAGGTCGACGAGGGCGGCGGCGAGCCTGCGCCCCGCCTGATCGACCGCGCCCGCCCCGGCGAGGCCGGCCTCGGCGCGCTCCCTGGCCAGGTCGGTGGCCGCGAGGGCCCGCTCGATCTGGTCGGCCGCGCGCCGGTTGGTGACGAGGACGGCGGCGGCGACGCCGAGCGCGGCGCCGACGAGGGTGTCCACGACGCGTTCGACGATCAGCTCGCCGGGCTGCTGGAACCGTGCGAACTCGGTGACCAGCAGCGCCATCGGCGTCACGCAGACGCTGCCCATCCAGTAGTTCCTGCTGATCAGCGCCTCCGCGCCGAAGGCGAGGACCAGACAGCTGACGATCAGCTCGGCGTGACCTAGGTGCGCGAACGGCGCGATGGCGGCGAAGGCGAGCACCCCGACGAGGTTGCCGACCACGCGCTGCACGCCGCGGTTCCAGGTGAGGGTGACGTTGGCCTGGTAGAGGGACGCGGCGGTGACCAGCGCCCAGTAGGGGCGGCCGATGCCGAGCGCGAGCGAGGCGTATCCGGCGAGGGCGCAGCCGACGGCGGTGCGCAGCGCGATGGGCAGCAGCGGGGAGCCGGGGGCGATGCGCCGCCACAGGGACGCCTTGGGCCCCGCGAGTTCGGCGTCCACGCCGAGCAGTTCGTCCTCCTCGCCGGGGCGTACGTCACCGGGGCGCGGGACGGCTCCCGTGCCGCGCAGTCCGGCCGCCCAGGAGCGCAGCGCGGCGGGGTCGGCCGCGGCGGGCGCGGCGAGGGCCTCCTCCGCGCGGACGACGAGGCGGGCCAGGGCGCGCCGGGCCGCGACGCCGGGGGCACCGGTGGCGAGCAGCGACTGCCAGGCGGCGTGCACGGCTCCGGCAGCGGCGGCGCGCGCCTTCTCCGCGGCGGGTCCGGAGTCCTGGGCTGTCCGGGCCGCGCGGGTCTCGGTGTACGCGGCGGCGGCGTGGAGGGCGCGCGCGGTGGCGCGGCGCTCGGGTCCGTGCGGCCGCACCAGCGCGGGCGCCATGCCGACCAGCCAGGCGACGGCGCCGCCCGCGACGGTCAGCGCGACGTGGCCGGGGACCTGCCCGAGGGTCTGCGGGGCGAAGAGGCTCGCGGAGCTGATGAAGGTGAAGATCAGGTGGCCGGGCGGGCCGATGCGGGTGGCGTCGCAGAGCGTCTTCTGCGCGGCGGCGAGCACCGCGCCGACCGCGACGAGGACGACGGCGGAGGCGGTGAGCGAGGCGGTGACCAGCGCGACGGCGATGCTCGCGGTCATTCCGGCGACGACCCAGGCCAGGGCGCGCGCCCTGGCGGCGTAGGGGAGGTTGTGGGCGTACAGGGCACAGAACGATCCGGCCATCGTGTACATCACGAGGTCGAGCCGCCCGAGGGCGAGCAGCGTCAGGTTCGGTATCGCGGTGGCGACGACCACGCTGGACGCGGGCTTGAACCAGATGTCGGACGGCTTGCCCGGTCGCAGCACACCGGCGAGCGGGAGCCGGCGGATGCGTGCGGGGCGGGGTGACGGGGACGGTGGTGCGCTGCTCATACCCGGAAGGTTAGCAAGTGTTTTACTCGAAAAACACTTGGAAAAGATCAGGGCCTCACGGTGACCGCCGCTCCCCCGTGCTCCCCGTGCACCCCCATGCGCTCGCGTACGTCCTCACGGCCCCGGGCATCGACCCGACGACACCGTCGACAGGGGGAGGTGCGCGGTGCACGGACCGGCGCAGGCCGCCTGGCTGCTCGTCGCGCTGTGCGCGGCGGCCGGGGCCTACTGCCTGCTGAGGATGCGCAGCAGGATCGAGGAACAGCGCCGCACGGCCGGCGGCGACGCGCTCATGGGGTTCGGAATGGCGGTGATGGCCGTACCCGCGGCCGTGATCGCCCCACCACGCTGGGCCTGGCTGGCCTACACAGCGGTGTTCGGCGCGGCAGCGCTGCGCGCCGTGTGGGCGGCCCGCACGGACCGCCACCACCTGCACCATCTGATCGGCGCGTTCGCCATGGTCTACATGTCGGTGGCGATGCTCACGGCCCCCGGCGCACACGCGGGGCACGGAGGCGCAGGCGTCCCACCCCTGACGGGCGCGCTCCTCCTCTACTTCACCGGATACGTCCTGTGGTCGGGCGCCCGCCTCGCCCCACGGCCGCCCGCACCGGCCAGGGGCGGCCCGAGCGCGGGAGCCCCAGGAGGCCCACCGCCCCTCGGCTGGGGCGACCGCCCCGAAGTCGCCCTGGCCTGCCGGGTGTCGATGGGGATCGGGATGCTGGCGATGCTGCTGACGCTGTGACAGGCGTCCCGCCCAGACGACAGACCGCGCCGACGACAGACCGGCGACGACGGACCGGCGACCGCGGCGTGGCGCGGCTCCGCCGCCTTTCGGCCCACGGCATCCGGGACCTTTGCCCCTGCCCCGCACCGCGAGGGTGCGCGAGGGTCGGAATCCGCTTCCCGATGTCACGCCGAGAAGACGTCGCGCCCAGAACCAGGAGAGCCTCGTGGGGTTCAGCCATCGCAAGTCGTTCAAGGTCGCCCCTGGCGTCCGCGTGACCGCGTCCAAGTCCGGCATCAGCTACTCCGCCGGAACCAAGGGCGCACGCGTCACCAAGCGCGCGGACGGGCGCGTACAGACCTCGATCTCCGTCCCCGGCACCGGCATCCGCCACACGTCGTCGTCGAAAAGTCGGGCGGACGAGCCTGTGGCGGAACGGTCCGCGCACCAGGACCACGCACGCGAGAAGCGGGCCCTCGAAGCCGACTACCGCAGGATCTACAGCACCGCGGTCACGGAAATGCGCGATCGGGGGTTCACCGCCGACGAACTCGTCGCCCAGCTCCGGGGGCAGGGTGTCGCGGACCGACGCCTGCTGCGAGCCGTCGACGACGCGGACAAGTACCTCAAGCGCTCGGCCGCGCAGTCCGCGAAGCAGGACGCCGCGATCGCCAAGGAGCAGGAGATCGACGAGCTCGCGCGGGGCGCGGCGCGGCTGCTCCGCGAAGGAATGAAGCCGCGGCACGTGGACGCCCGGCTCAAGGATCAGGGGGTCGGATTCATGATGCGCGGTGAAGTCGTGAGCCGGGCCAAGAAGTTCAACAAGCACCTGCGGTGAGCGACGCCGCGGACGGCGGTCCGCACGTCCGCCGCCCGGCGGCGAGAGCTCAGTGGCCGATCAGGGCCGGGAGTGCGATCAGACCGTCGATCTGCCAGTCCACCGCGTCCAGTACCGCCTGATCGTCCGCCCAGAAGTGGCCCCACGGGCCACGGCGGACGTGCGCCGTGCGCAGGCCCGCCTGCCGTGCGGGGAAGACGTCGTGCGCGGGGTGGTCGCCGACGTACAGCGTTTCGGCGGGGGCCGCCTGGGCCACTTCGAGGACGCGGGCGTAGAAGGCGGGGTCCGGTTTCGCCACGCCCCAGTCGCCCGAGGTGACCACGAGGTCGGCGGGCAGATCGAGGTCGCGCAGGAGTTCGGCGGCGCGCGCGGTCTGGTTGCCCGCGACGATGACGCGCACCCCGATCCGTTGCAGGCTGCCGAGCGCGGGCCGCACGTCCGGGTAGAGGTCGGACTCGTCGAGGTGCTCGCCCCGGCCTGCCGCCTCGCGCGCGTGGTACGCCGAGGCGACGTCCATGTCCGGACTGATGAGCCGCAGGGCGTCGGCGCTGTCCCCGCCCCGCGCCACGACGGCGCCGACCAGCGCGGAGACGGTGTGCCGCGGAACCTGCAGCCAGTCCGCCCACGAGGCCCAGTAGCGGTCGTCTTTGGTGAGGGTCTCCCCCACGTCGAACACGATGGTCTGGATCATCGTCAGCACGCTACTGCGTCGCGCGGGCCCGATCCGCGGTCGTCACCCGTACGGGAAATACACCCGTGTCGGCCGTGAATACACCCGCGCCGACCGTGGCGTCCGTCACTTGAGGTGACAGCCCATACCCTCCGGTAGTGCGGCCCTCATAGGCTGGGCGCCATGATGGTCCCCGTCGCGCTGTTGCTGCTGGGCGCCCTGACAGCCCTCGTCGCCCCCCGGATGCTCGCACGGGCCGACTGGCCGGAGCGCGAACCCGTGGTCGCGCTGTGGGCTTGGCAGTGCGTGGTGGCGGGTGTCCTGCTCTGCTGCGCGCTCTCCATGACGCTGAGCGCCGCCGCCGCGTGGCAGGCCGTGCGCGGCCATCTCTTCGCTCCCGCCCCGCACGCCGTCGTCGAGGCGTACGCCCTCCAGGCCCCGGGCCCCTGGGCCGCCGCCACCGCCGTGACGCTGGCCTGCGGCGGCGTGTGGACCGCCGCGATGCTGACCAGGGAGATCGCACGGGCGCGCGCCCGGCGGGCCGCGCGACGGGCCGAACTCCTCGTGCGCGCCCCGCTGTTGCCGGGCGAGGAACCGGGCGCCGACCGCCTGGTCGTCCTGGAGGGCGAGCGCCCCGACGCCTGGTGGCTGCCGGGCCAGGCGCCCCAACTGGTCATCACCACGGCCGCGTTGCGCCGCCTGAAGGGCCGTCAGCTCGACGCCGTGCTCGCGCACGAACAGGGCCACGCCCAGGCCCGGCACGACTGGCTGCTGCACTGCTCGGGCGCGCTGGCGACCGGCTTTCCGCAGGTACGGGTGTTCGCGGCGTTCCGTGACGAGATGCACCGCCTGGTGGAGCTCGCCGCCGACGACGTCGCCTCGCGCCGCTTCGGCCGCCTCACCATCGCCCTCGCCCTGGTCGAACTCAACGAGGCCCGCGGCGTGTTCGGCCCCTGCCCGACCCCGCAGGCACACGTCCCGCAGCGCGTCCACCGGCTGCTCGCGGCCCGCCCGCGCCTGACCGCGGGGCGCCGGCTGCGACTGACGGCCACCGCGGCGCTCGTACCGGTGATCCCCGTCCTGGTCACCTTCGTCCCGGGACTGCGCGCACTGGGCTAGCCCCGACGCGCGCGGCGCCCCCGGGATGGCCCCACCCCCACCCCGTCGGCGAGGATCACTTCATGCACCCCGCGCCCCCCGCATCCCCGCCCCGCCCGCCCGGCTCGCGGGCCGCGCTCGCCGCCGCGGCCCTGTGCGTGCCGTCGATCCTGCTGCTCCTCCTGGTCGAACTGGAGTGGAACCCGCTGCTCTCGCTCGACGACGACATCGCGCGCACCACCCACCGCTGGGCCGTCGACGACCCGGACGCCACACAGGCCAGCCGCGTCCTCAGCGACTGGGTGTGGGACCCCTGGACGATGCGCGCGCTGTGCGCCGTGACGGTGATCTGGCTCGCGGTGCGCGGCGCGTGGTGGCTCGCCCTCTGGCTCGCGGCCACCTCCGCGCTGGGCTCGGCGGTGCAGCAGTCCCTCAAGGCTGCCGTGGACCGGCCGCGCCCGGCCTGGCCCGACCCCGTGGACTCCGCGCACTACGCGGCGTTTCCCTCGGGTCACGCGATGACCGCGACGGTCGTCTGCGGTCTGCTCCTGTGGCTGCTGCGCTCCCACGGCGCGGGCCCCGCCCTGTGGCGCACGGCCCTGGCCCTCGCCGCGGTCTCCGTCCTCGGCGTCGGCCTGACACGGATCTGGCTCGGCGTGCACTGGCCCTCCGACGTCCTCGGCGGCTGGCTCCTGGGGGCCATGATGGTGGCCCTCGCCGTCGCGACGTACGCGTACGGGCCGGGCAGGCGCACCACGGGCGGCGCTTGACCGCGCCTCGGGCGGTCCCGGAGGATCCTGGGCATGACGATCAAGGGCGTGCTCTTCGACTTCTCCGGAACCCTCTTCCGCGTCGAACCGACCGTGACATGGCTGCGGGCCGTGCTCGACGACCTTGAAGTCTCGTTGCCGGAGCCGGAGTTGAGGCGGACCGCCGAAGCGCTCGAGAGGGCGGGCGCGCTGCCCGGCGGGGCATCCCCCGTCGCCGTTCCCGAGCACCTCGCCGAACACTGGGCCGTCCGCGACGAGAGCGCCGAGCTGCACCGCGCCGCGTTCACGGGCCTCGCGCGCGAGGTGCCACTGCCCGACCCCCGGCTCCACGACGCCCTGTACGCACGCCACATGACGCCCGCCGCGTGGTGCCCCTACGGCGACGCGGCGGAGGTCCTGGCCGGCCTGCGCGAGCGGGGCGTCGGCGTCGGAGTGGTCAGCAACATCGGGTGGGACCTGCGGCCCGTCTTCCGCGCGCACGGCCTCGCCCCGTACGTCGACGCGTACGTCCTGTCGTACGAGCACGGGATCCAGAAGCCCGACCCGCGCCTCTTCGCGCAGGCCTGCGACGCGCTCGGGGCCGATCCGCGCGACGTCCTGATGGTGGGCGACGACCGGCGGGCCGACGGCGGCGCGGCCGAACTCGGCTGCGCGGTGCACTTCGTCGACCACCTGCCGACCGACCGGCGCCCGGACGCCCTGCGCCCGGTGCTCGACCTCGTGGGGTGACCGCTGCTCGACCTCGCGGGGTGAGGGCCAGCCCTCCTCCGGCTCCCCCGAAGGGCCCTCCGAATCACAAGGGCCGGCGTGGTCGCAGTACGGCTGGTTTCCGCTGCACCCGCAGCCGCACGGCGTCACCCGGGTCTCGTGCGCGGCCTCCCCGTCCCCGGCGGCGATCCGCAGATCGCCTCGGAGGGAGTCACGCGGCTTCTTCTCGTGCTCGAGGGCGGACGGGATCGGCGAGGAGAGCGAGGACGAGGGCGGACCGGAGCCGCGGAAACACCTGTGAGCAGGCAACACTCCCCCGCGGTGTTGCCTGCCCCAGGCCGCCCCGGCCCGTGCGAGAGCTCGCACGAAACCTCATACGAAAACTCGTACGAAACCCCGTACGGCACTCCGGACCGGGACGCGCTGAGTATATTGGCTCAGAGCCAGTCAACGCAGGAGTTACAGAATGTCCCCGCGTAGCCCATCGGTCAACGAAGAGCTGCGCAGGCGTTCCCGGGAACGGCTGCTGCAGGCCACGGTGGAACTGGTGGGCGAGCGGGGGTACGAGGCCACGACCCTCGGCGACATCGCCGACCGGGCCGGTGCGGCCCGCGGCCTGGTGTCGTACTACTTCCCCGGCAAGCGCCAGCTGCTGCAGTCGGCGGTGCACCGGCTGATGCACCGGACGCTGGAGGAGGCCCTCGAACGGGAGCCGCGCGCCGAGGACGGGCGCGAGCGCCTTGCGCGGGCCGTCGACGCGATCCTGGGCCTGGCCCGCGACGAGCCGCTGCTGATGCGGACGCACATGGCGGGAATCCTGCAGGCGGAGGGCTTCGTGCAGTGCCCCGAGCAGCAGCGCCTGGCCGAGCTGCTGCGCGACACCGTCGTGCGGCACGGCACGACGGACGTCGACCGGGACTATCCGCTGCTGCGGGCGCTCCTGATGGGCGCGGTCTTCGCGCTGCTCATCCCGGGGGCGCCGATGCCGCTGGTCACACTGCGGGCCGAGCTCTTCCAGCGCTACGACCTGGACTGGGAGCTCGGTGTTCCGCCGAGCGGCACGCCGCCCGGCGGAACGTTCGTGACGGGTCGACCGAAGTGACCGATCAGTCGAAGTAGTCGGGCTGCGTCTGGACGTTGAGCTCGCTCAGCCTGACCTTCTGCCCGGGGTCCGTGCGCCTGTCGTTGATCTTCAGGACGTCGAGCCCCTTGGCGATGTCGTTCGAGTAGATCCGGCCGTTGTAGTAGTACGCCGACCACGAACCGGCGGTGACGATCTTGTCGGTGGTGAGCGGGCCGCGCTCGAAGTAGCCGATCTCCTTGGGCTTCGTCGAGTCGGTGAAGTCCCAGACGGAGACGCCGCCCTGGTACCAGGCCTGGACCATCAGGTCCTTGCCCTTGACCGGGATCAGCGAGCCGTTGTGGGCCACGCAGTTCTCGGTGTCGGCCTGGTGGCGGTCGATCTTGAAGTAGCTCTTGAAGACCAGCTTGCGCTTGTCCCCCTTGCCCTTGATGTCGTAAATGCCGTTGGCGCCGCGCTCGGGGCCCGTGACCTCGTTGCAGGTGGCGCCGGAGCCACCGCCCAGTTCGTCGGTGAAGACGACCTTGTCGGCCTTCTGGTTGAAGGTCGCCGAGTGCCAGAAGTTGAAGTTCTTGTTGTCCTGGACCTGGTCGATGATCTTCGGGTTCTCCGGGTCCTTGATGGAGAACAGGATGCCGTCGCCCAGGCAGGCGCCCGCCGCGAGGTCCCTGGAGGGCAGCACCGTGATGTCGTGGCAGCCGGTGGTCTTGGAGACGCCCGGGTTGGTGGGCCCACCGGGGTTGCCGCCGCCGTCGGGACCCTCACCGGGGAAGAGCACGGGGAAGTTCACGACCGCGGCCTTCTGCGGGGCCTTGCGCGGCACCTTGATGATCGAGATGCCGTCGTGCGGCGGCTTGCAGTCGGGGAACGTCGCGTTCGGGGAGTACGAGGAGACGTAGAGGTAGACGTTCCTGCGCTCCGGCACCAGCGTGTGCGTGTGGGAGCCGCAGGCGGTCTCGACGGCCGAGACGTACCTGGGGTTCGCCTTGTCGCTGATGTCGAAGATCTTCATGCCCTCCCAGGAGGACTTCTCCGTCGCGGGCTGCGTCGTGCTGTTGCAGGAGTTGTCGCTGCGCGAGGAGTCGGTGGAGAGGAAGAGCAGGTTTCCGGAGACGGAGACGTCGTTCTGCGATCCGGGGCACAGGACCTGCGAAACGGTCCTGGGGGCCTTGGGGTTACTGATGTCGTATATGCGAAAGCCGTCGTAATTTCCGGCGAAGGCGTACCTCCCCTGGAAGGCTATGTCCGTGTTGAGTCCGGGCAGTGCGTCCTTGGGGATGTTCGCCAGGTGCTCGATGTTGTCCGAGTGGACGACCTCGTCGGGGGCGGGTATGTCGCCCCGCTCGATGGCGTCCCTGGTCTCGGCGGCGTCGCTCTTGGAGACGCTCTTCGGGACGGCGGGAGTGTCGCCGGGCTCGGGGACGGCTCCCGCGGGCGCGGCGGTGAGCAGCGCGGCGAGCAGTCCGGCCGCGACGGCGCCAACTCCCAGGCGTCTGCGCCGAGTTCGTGGGTTGTTCAACAGGGTCACTGTGTCCTCCCTTGTCGCCGTTCGCAGTCGAACGGTTCACGGACACCCGCAGTATCGTGCTAGTCATGCACAGATCAATAGATGGCTACACGTCCGTCACGAGAACGTCCGATCACGGGTGTTCATCCGCGTGCTAGGACGGATCCCCACTCGCCCGCCCGCCACAGGAGGTCGCCGTGCCCAACCGTCGTACGTCCGCCGCCACCGCGCTCATGACGACTGCCGTCCTCCTGCTCGGGGGCTGTGAATCCGAGGGGAGCGACGGGGGCGGGGCGGACACGGGGAAGAAGGCGGCGCCCGGCCCCTCGGTGATCGCGCCGGGCAGGCCGGGCGAGACCGCGGCGACGATGTCCGCAAAGGACGCCGCCAGGAAGAGGGTCGACGACGACACCCCCAACGCGGCCGACTTCACCTACACGCAGATGATGATCGTGCACCACGGCCAGGCCCTGAAGATGACCGAACTCGCCCCGAGACGGGCCGAGTCGGACCGGCTCAAGCGGCTCGCGTCCCGCATCAGCGCGGCGCAGGGGCCGGAGATCGGCGCGATGAAGGGCTGGCTGAAGACCCACGGCGGCCCGCGCGAACACGCCGGCCACGACCACGGCTCGATGCCGGGTATGGCCACGGACGCGCAGATGAAGCAGTTGCGCGCCGCGCAGGGCAAGGCGTTCGACGAACTCTTCCTGAAACTGATGATCACTCACCACACCGGCGCGGTCACGATGGCCGGGGACGTCCTCTCCGAGGGCAACAACATCCAGGTGGAGGAGATGGCGAACGACGTGATCGCACAGCAGTCGAGCGAGATCAGCAGGATGCGGAAAATGGGCTGAGGCCGGCTGGTTCGCGGCAGCGGCGAGGCGGGGGCCGGTCCGCGACGACTCGGAGACGCCGCCCGATGACACGGAGGCGCCGCCCGCCTCGCGTGATGCCGAGGCAGGGCGGCTTGTCCGCCGTCGCGCCAAGAGACCGCCCGGCGACGGTCATGACGAGGGAGCACCGGTCCGCAGTCGCGCCGAGGTGCCCCTCCCCTGCCTGTGGTCGCGCCCGAGGGCCGCCGGTCCGGCAGCGAGAGGGGCGGCTACCTGCGGTTGTGGCGTGGGGCCAAGTAGCCCGCGTCCCTTGCTGCCGCGATCAGTTTCAGGGACTTGCGGCGGCTGCGGCCCGTCGCGCACATGACGGCGAGCACCGGGTCGCGGCCCTCGTCCTGCGCGGCGCGATACGCGTCGGCCACGATGCGGCGCCCCTCGCTGCCGCGCGGCCAGGCGGGACGGGCGCGCCGGGCTGCGGGCCCCTCCGGGTAGTCCGCGAGGTCCTCGCCCCAAGGTCGTCGCCCCCCGGTGTTCGCCGCGTGCTGCTCCGCCACCACGCGGCAGGCGTCCTCCAGCGGGCGCTCGATCCAGTCGGCGAGCGCGGCGAGGTCGTCGAGGGAGAGCGGGGGCTGGGCGCGCAGGTCCTCGATGGCGATCCGGCCGTGCGCGACGACGGCGAGCACGTCGACGGCGGCGCCGTCACCGAAGGTCAGCCGGACGTGGAACCACGGCGGAAGGGCGTCACCCCGAGGCCCCTCGCCCCACTCCGCCGCCGCGGAGCCGTGCCCCTGCAGCTCCCAGGTCGGCCAGACCGAGACCGCGGCGTCCGGTCGATAGTGATCAGAAACATCAGCAAATGAGCTATCGAGCACAGGCGAACGTTATCCGCGTAGTCGCATTTGATCAGGAAAGGCACGCAGATGGGCATCGAGGAGGCAGGGAGGGGCACCCTGACAGCGCACGCACGCCCGGCGCGAACCTCCGTCACCGCGCGGCCACGACCCGCCGCACACCCCTGACATCGCGCACCCCGCGGTGCGATCCTGAGACCGTCCCGGGGTCGCCTCGCGGAAGGAGCACCACCGTGCTGCAGGTCGCCGTCGTCGGATCGGGTCCCAGTGGGGTGTACGCCGCACAGACCCTCGTCCAGCAGGACCGGGTGCCGGACGTGCGGGTCGATGTGCTCGACCGCCTCCCGTGCCCCTACGGCCTGGTCCGCTACGGCGTCGCGCCGGACCACGAGAAGATCAAATCCCTCCAGAACAACCTGCGTACGGTCCTCGAACACGAGCGCGTCCGCTTCCTCGGCGGCATCGACATCGGCCCCGGCACCCTCCCTCCCGACCGGCTGCTCGGCCTCTACCACGCGGTGGTCTACTGCGTCGGCGCGGCGGCGGACCGCAGGCTCGGGGTGCCCGGCGAGGACCTCCCCGGCAGCCACTCGGCGACCGACTTCGTCTCCTGGTACAGCGCGCACCCGGACGTACCGGACGCGGACGGCTTCGAACAGGACGGTTTCGTAAGGGGCGTGGAGTCCGCCGTCGTGATCGGCGTCGGCAACGTGGCGGTGGACGTCGCCCGGATGCTCGCCCGCGGCGTCACCGAACTGCGGCCCACCGACATGCCGGACGCGGCGCTCGGCGTACTCGCGGGCAGCCGGGTGCGCGAGGTGCACATGGTGGGGCGGCGCGGCCCCTCGCAGGCACGGTTCACCACCAAGGAGCTCCGGGAGCTCGGCTCGCTCCCTGACACCGAAGTCGTGGTGGACCCGGTCGAGTTGGCGCTCGACCCCGCCTACGTCGAGCCGTCGGGCCTGCCCGCCGCGAGCCGCCGCAACGTGGAGGTCATGCGCGGCTGGGCCGAGCGTCCCGCACGTGGCCTTGCCCGGCGGATCAACCTGCGCTTCTTCCTGCGTCCCGTCTCGCTCGCGGCGGGCCCCGCGGGCCACGTCGCCGGCGTGCGGTTCGAACGCACGCTGCCGGACGGCCACGGCGGTGTGACGGGTTCGGAGCGGTACGAGGACATCGCGGCGCAGCTGGTGCTGCGCTCGGTCGGCTATCGCGGAGTGCCCATCGAGGGACTGCCGTTCGACCCCGAGCGGGGCACGGTGCCGCACGCCGCGGGGCGGGTGCTGCGCGACGGGGCGCCGTCGGCCGGGGAGTACGTGGCCGGGTGGATCAAACGCGGCCCGACGGGCGTCATCGGCACCAACCGCCCGTGCGCCAAGGAGACGGTGCTGTCCCTGCTCGACGACGCCCCCGCACTCGTACGCAGGGACGTTCCGCGGGATCCGCTGGCGGGGTTCAGGGCCGCGGGGCTGCGGCCCGTCCAGTGGTCGGGATGGCTGGCGATCGAGCGCGCGGAGGCGGAGCTCGGGCGCTCGCTCGGGCGGGGCGTGGTGAAGATCCCGGACTGGGCGGGGCTGCGGGCGGCGGCGCAGGGTGCGGGGGACTGAGCGCTCGGGCCCGTATCCCTTCGCTCGACCCCGCACGCCTTCGCTCGACCCCGCACGCCTCCACTCGGCCCCGCGCCCCTTCGGGGATCCGGCGGCCGGTCAGCCCTCGGTGCCGAGCCGCTCCGCCTGGCGGGCCGCCGCGGCGAGGACGCTGTCGAGCAGGCCGGGGAAGAGCGCGTCCAGGTCGTCTCGGCGCAGCACGTTGAGCTTGGCCGTGCCGCGGTAGATCTGCCGGATGACGCCGCTCTCGCGCAGCACCCGGAAGTGGTGCGTACAGGTGGACTTGGTGACGGGCAGCGCGAAGTACGAACAGGAGAGTCCGTCCGCCCCCTCCTCCCGGGCCAGGGCCCGCACCACCCGCATCCGCATGGGGTCGGCGAAGGCGTGCAGCACGGCTTCGAGTCGGATGTCCTCGGGCTCGGGGTGGGCGAGCGTCCTGCTGCTCGCGCTGCCGGTCGCGGCGGCGGTCGTCATGGCGGCTCCACTTCGTCCTGGGTCCCTGATCGCGGGCGGCCCTGATCCTGCGTCCTGAATCCGGCCGGATACGGCGCCCTGCTCCTGCGTGCCATTGTACGAGGCCCTTCGTAGTTTGACAGTCGCCGTACTACGAGGTCTATCGTACGAGCAGTACTTCAGCCGCGACACCTGGAGGCCGCCGTGAGCGCCCTGTTCGAGCCGTACACCCTGCGATCTCTGACGATCCCGAACCGGGTCTGGATGCCTCCGATGTGCCAGTACTCGGCGGCGCCCGAGGGCCCCGAGGCCGGCGTCCCGCGGGACTGGCACTTCGCGCACTACGCGGCGCGCGCCGCCGGAGGGACGGGCCTCATCGTCGTCGAGGCCACCGCCGTCAGCCCCGAGGGCCGCATCAGCCCCTACGACCTGGGCATCTGGAACGACACCCAGGTCCAGGCGTTCCGCCGCACGACCGACTTCCTCAAGAGCCAGCACACCGTGCCTGCGATCCAGCTCGCCCACGCGGGCCGCAAGGCGGCGACCGACCGGCCCTGGAAGGGCGGCGCCCCGGTCGGCCCGGACGAGCACGGCTGGCAGCCGGTCGCCCCCAGCGCGGTCGCCTTCGACGAGAAGCACCCCGTGCCGACGGAGCTCACCGTCGAGGAGATCCGTACGGTCGTCGGACAGTTCGCCGACGCCGCGCGGCGCGCGCTGGACGCCGGGTTCGAGGTCGCCGAGATCCACGGCGCCCACGGCTACCTCATCGGCGAGTTCCTCTCCCCGCACTCCAACAAGCGCACCGACGAGTACGGCGGCTCGTACGAGAACCGCACCCGTTTCGCGCTCGAGGTGGTCGACGCGGTGCGTGCCGTATGGCCCGACGACAAGCCCCTCTTCTTCCGCATCTCCGCCACCGACTGGCTGGAGGAGGCGGGTTGGACGCCGGACGACACCGTGCGCTTCGCCCGCACCCTCAAGGAGCACGGCATCGACCTGCTCGACGTGTCCACGGGCGGCAACGCGGCGGGCGTCAGGATCCCCGTCGGGCCGGGCTACCAGGTCCCGTTCGCGGCGCGCGTGAAGGCCGAGACGGAGCTGCCGGTCGCCGCCGTGGGTCTGATCACCGAGGCGGAGCAGGCCGAGAAGATCCTCGCCAACGGCGAGGCGGACGCCGTCCTGCTGGGCCGTGAACTGCTGCGCGACCCCTCCTGGGCACGGCGCGCGGCGCGCGAGCTCGGCGCCGAGGCGCATGTGCCGGACCAGTACCACCGGTCCGTGTGAGCCGTCCGCGGGCGCGGACGGGCCGCTACTCGTCCGCGCCCGCGGTGACGAAGCCCGACTCGTACGCGGCGATCACGGCCTGCACGCGGTCGCGCACGCCGAGCTTCGCGAGGACCGCGCTCACGTGCGTCTTCACCGTCTCGGTGCCCAGGTGGAGTTCGGCGGCGATCTCCGCGTTCGCCAGGCCGCGCGCGACCAACCGCAGTACCTGGCCCTCGCGTTCGGTGAGCGCGGCCTCGGCCAGTTCGCGCCGCGCGGATTCGTTGCCGTGGGCGGCAGCGAGGGAGCGCAGTGCGGGCGGGAAGAGCAGCGACTCGCCCTCGGCGACGAGCCGTACGGCGTGCACGATCTCGGCGGGCCGGGCGCGCTTGAGCAGAAACCCGTCGGCGCCCGCGCGCAGCGCCCCGTAGACGTACTCGTCCTCCTCGAACGTGGTGATGACGAGGATCTTCGGCGGGTCGGCGACCGTCCGCAGCACGGCCCTGGTCGCCTCGATGCCGTCCATCAGCGGCATGCGTACGTCCATGGCGACGACGTCCGGCTTCGTCTTCGCCACCAGGGGGATGACGGCCGCCCCGTCCGCCGCCTCGCCGACGACCTCGATGTCGGGCTGCGCCTCCAGGATGGCGCGCAGCCCGGCGCGTACGAGTGCGTCGTCGTCGACGAGCAGGACGGTGATCGGCATGCCGGTCACTGTAATGACAGACAGTCGGCTCCCCCGCGCGGGGGAGGACGTCCCCTCCGCCGGGGGAAGCGGATCATCCCCCGCGAGCGGCACCGTCGTATCCATGACAGCCATCGAAGTGAAGGGCCTCACCAAGGTCTACGGGCAGGTGCGTGCGGTCGACCGCCTCACCTTCTCCGTGCGGCCGGGGCAGGTCACCGGGTTCCTCGGGCCCAACGGCGCGGGCAAGTCCACCACCATGCGGCTCGTCCTCGGCCTGGACCGGCCGAGTTCGGGCACGGCGACGATCGGCGGGAGCCCGTTCACCCGGCTCGCCGCGCCGCTGCGCCACGTGGGCGCGCTGCTCGACGCCCAGGCGCCGCACGGTTCCCGGACCGCCCGCAACCATCTGCTGGCCCTCGCCGCGAGCAACCGCATTCCCGACCGGCGGGTGGACGAGGTCCTCGGCCTCACGGGCATCGCGAGCGCGGGATCGCGCCGCGTGAGGACGTTCTCGCTCGGGATGCGCCAGCGCCTCGGCATCGCCGCGGCCCTGCTCGGCGACCCCGAGGTGCTGCTGCTCGACGAGCCCTCCAACGGCCTCGACCCCGAGGGCATCATCTGGATCCGCGAGCTGATGCGCGGCCTCGCGCGGGAGGGCCGCACCGTGCTGGTCTCCAGCCATCTGATGGGCGAGACGGCCTCGTTCGCCGACCACCTGATCGTCCTGGGCCAGGGGAGGCTGCTGGCGGACACGCCGACGAAGGACTTCATCGCGGCCCGCGTCAAGCCGCGCGTGCGGGTGCGTACGACGGATCCGGCGCGGTTGCGCGAGGTGGTGCTGAGGCACGGCCACGCCCTCGTCGACTCGGACGACTGCCACGTGCCGGCCGATGGCGGTACGCCGAGCGACGGCCACATGCTGATCGACGACGTCCGGACCGACGCCATCGGCGCGCTGGCCGCCGAGGAAGGCATCGCCCTCCTCGAACTCACCGCCGAGGAGGCCACGTTGGAACAGGCGTATCTCGACCTCACCACCGCCGCCACGGAGTTCTCCGCCCGCGCGACGCAGGAGGCCTGACGATGCCCACATCCACATCGACATCCACGCCCACCTCCACGTCCACCGCAGCCGTGCTCCGCTCAGAGTGGATCAAGATCAGGACCCTGCGCGGGACCGTGTGGTCACTGCTCGCCGTCTTCCTGCTGACGGTGGGGTTCGCCGTCGCGGCCAACGCGGCGACGGGCGACTCCGAGGCGGACAGCGCCGACTTCGACGCGCTCTTCTCCGTCTTCATCGGCCTCGACCTGGGCCAGATCGCGGCGATCTCCTTCGGCACGATGTCGGTGTCGTCCGAGTACCAGGGCGGCGCCATCCGCGCCTCGCTGACGGCGGTGCCGAACCGGGGCCTGTTCTACGCCGCGAAGCTCGCGAACGTGGCGGGCCTCGCGCTGGCGATGGGCCTGGCGACGACGTTCGTGTCGTTCCTGGGCGGCAGCGCCTTCCTGGGCGAGGCGGCGCGGGGCCCGGGCGACGGCGACACTCTGCGGGCCTGCCTGGGCGGCGCCGTCTACCTCGCTCTGATGGCCCTCTTCGCGGCCGGCCTGACGACGGCCCTCCGCAGCGGTCTCGCCACGCTGAGCATCCTGATCCCGTTCATCCTCGTCGTCTCGATGGTCCTGGGCGAGGCATCGGGCTCGGCAGCCGACTACCTCCCCGACCGCGCGGGCCAACAGGTCCTGTACGCAGACCCCCCGAGCGACCTGGCCCCACTGACGGGCCTCGGGGTGACGGCCCTGTGGGCGGGGGCGGCCGTGCTCACGGGGTGGTGGTCGCTGAGGCGGAGGGACGCGTAGGCAGGTATACGGCAGGCGCTCAACTGTACGTCCACTTAAGCAGGTTGACGTCAACCCTCTTGTTGTCATCGGTCCACACGCACTCTTACAGTGGTAGGGCGCGAGGCCTCTTGGGGGCAACGTCTCAGCCGTTGCCCGCCATGTCGCTTCGTGACCGCGACCCCTGGCCACTGCAATGGCAGGGGTCGCCAGCCCGCGCCGAACAGCACCTGTGTGGTTCAAGGTCTCAACGAAGCCTCCGGTCGTCCGGGGGGCGCAGTCGGCGGGCACTGCGTCATGACAGGCGTCCGCCTGCCTTCGTTGGGATCTTCGCTCCCGGCGGAGTCCTCTCGGAAGCGGCGGCTGGACCGTCCCGGGAGGCGGTATGTGGGCCGTGCTGGAGCAAGTGGCTGTCGCCACCCCGACGATCTTCCTCTACGTCGTCGGCCTCTTCGTCGCGATGATCCTGTTGTCGCTCGTCATCAGCCTGCGACGCGCGGACGCGGCCGAACGGCCGGAGATCATCCGCGCGTTGGCGGACCTGATGGCGTTCTGGAAGAAGCGGTGATGCCTGAAGACGCGCTTCGCCTACTTGCCCCCGCACGATGTCTTGGCCAGGGCCTCGAACTCGTCGTCCGTCGGCTTGTACTGCTGTTCGTAGCCCGCCACTCGTTCCGTGATGCTGGGGAAGTGGGCCCTGAACGCCAGCGCCCACTGGGTGTCGAGGAAGCGTTTGAGGGCGTCGTTCAGTTTGTGGCAGTCCGCCTCGTGGCCCTCCCTCAGGCCTATCCCGTAGAACTGCAGCTTCTTCACCGTGATGTTCCGGACCACCTCGACGTCGTCGTGGTAGCGCGGGTCCTGCGCGAAGCCCTCAAGGATGATCTTGTCCGTCCAGACCGCCTCGAAGTTGCCGCGCGTGAGCTCCTTGACGCAGGTCTTGTAGCTGTTGCGGAACTCGGCCACCACGTTCGGGCCCAGCGCGTCCCGCACCGACTTCCTCGCCTTCGCGTCCCGTTCGCTCTCGGGGTCGCCGGTCGAACCCCGCACGCTGCAGACCCGTTTGCCGTCGACGTCCGCCAACCTCTTGATGCGGTTCTCGTTCTTGCGGACGAGCACCCCTTGGTACGTCTTGAGATAGGGCGCGGTGAAGTCGACCTCCTTGTCGCGGGGCGCCGTGATGGAGTACGTGGCCACCACCAGGTCCATGCTGCGTTCGCGCAGCACCTTCTCGCGGTTGCGCGACTGGACGTCCCAGTCCGCCGCCTTGAAGTCCAGGTCCGTACTCAGGAATTGCACCAACTGCGCCTCGAACCCGGCGAAGTCGTCCTCCTCCTCGCTGCGCGTGCTGAACCCCGGCTGCCCCTTCTTCACCGCGATGTTGAGCGTCTGCTGGTCGAACAACGACTCCTGCGCACGTGCCCGGGAGTCGGTGGTCCGGGTCGGCGATGCGCCGTCCGACCCGTCGCCCGAGCCGCCGCCGCACGCCGTGACCAGAGCCAGCGCGGACAGGCAGACGGCGGCGAGGAGACGAGGACACGGCACTCTGCCGGGCGACGACACGCTGTGCGGCATGGGCACTCTCCTTGGGCTACCGGCGGTACTCCGCCTTCTCGAGCGTGAGCTTGACCCGGCAGTCGGCGCTGCCGACCAGCTGGATGTCGACCGACACCTCGGGGCCGGGGTCGTCAAGGCCGAGGGTGACGGTGAGCGTCTCCTCCAGGGCCACCGGATCCGTCTCCCCGACGTCCCCGCCCTGGAACCTCAGCTTTCCCAGCCGCAGGCACGGCGATGCACCCGCCACACTGTCCCGTGCCGCGAACGTCACCTTCAACTCGTCGCTGCCGCCCGGCTTCTCGTCCACCACGAGCCGCGCCACCGACCCCGCGCCGAGCGTCCCGCCCTTCAGGCTCGCGCTCCCCGTCACGTCATCGGGCTGCGCCGCGCGGAGCCACCACACGACGCCCCCGACGACCGCCGCGACGACGAGCGCGGCGAGGAACGCCAGCAGATGGTGGGTGACTTCCTGTCGTTCGTCCCGACGCGCGTAGAGCGTCATGGCCGATACGTACGCGATGAATCCGCCGCCCGCGACCGTCACCGCCGTAGCCGAGTCGCCGTAGACCGCGATGCCGACGAGGACCAGCATCAGGATGAAGTGCACGGAGAACAGCACCGCGAAGTACCGCCGGCCCTCACGGTCGGGCGCCCCACCACCCTCGCTCTCCCGGGCCGGTCCACCACCGCCCGGCACAACGGGCTTCGACTGCGCGACCACGTGGCGCCCCCTCCCCCGCCCGCATGATGCGTGTGGACGGCAAGGATGCCACAGAGGGTGATGTGATGGGCATCAACGTGCGTATACCCAGGGGGAGTTCCGCTCTCGGCTCAAGTGGAGGCTCCATCTCGGCTCAAGTGGAGGCTCCACGGAAGCCGTTCACTCGGGAATGGCCGCCAGCGTGAAGGAGTGGCCCGCCGGATCGGAGTACGTACGCGTGTCCCGCGGCCCGTTGTTGTCCTTCGTGTCCACGGGCCGCGCGCCCAGGCCGACCGCCTCGCGCTCCGCCTCGTCCATGTCGTACCGCCCGACCATGATCCTCAGATGCGCCTGCTGCGAGTCCTCGGGGCGGGGCCAGCTCGGCGGGATGTAGTCGCGCTCCCTGTGCACGGCCAGGCAGACGCCGCCCTCGCTCGCGACCTCGACGTAGTCGGGGTCCTTGCTCAACCGGACCTCCCCGCCGAGCAGTCCGGCGTAGAACTCGGCCAGCCGCTCGGGCTCCGAGCAGTCCAGTACGAGCACGGTGTTCTTGTTGACCGTCATGGCGGGCGAGTCCCCCGCGCCGCGCCTCCGAAACGGGCCGCGCCACCGAGACGGGCCGCGCCACCGAGACGGGAAGCACGGTTTCCGGACTCCGGCCGAGGGCACTCGCGCGCCCATGGAGTGGTTGATGAGGGCCGCCTGCGCCGACGAGGACCCCGACCTGTTCTTTCCCGTCGGCCTGGCCGGGCCCGCCCTGCGCGACACCGCCGCCGCCAAGCGGGTCTGCGCCCGCTGCCCGGTGAGCGGACAATGTCTGGCCTGGGCGCTCAGGACCGGGCAGGCGTCGGGCGTGTGGGGCGGCACCTGCGCGGAGGAACGGGCGGCGCTGCGCAGGAAGACGCGGCGGGCGCGGCGCGCGTGATCCGTAGCCTGTGACCCGTAGCCCGTAGCCCGTAGGTGGGCGCGGGCGTGACCCGTACGTGATCCGTACGCGACGCGTAGATGCGCGTGACCCCGTAGGTCTCTGTGGGTCTCACTTCGCAGGTCCCTGTGGGTCTCACTTCGTAGGTCTCCGTGGGGCTCACTTCCGGGTGGGTGTCACTTCCGGCGGGACCTCACATGGCTCGAACCCTTCAGGCGGTGAGGCGTCAACCGTCCGCCGTCCCTGGGGACTTCGTCCGGCTCACGGTTCTCCACGACGTCCCCCACGGGCCCGCCGGGTGGCATCCGCGGCTGCTCCTGGGGCTTCGGCGGCCGCGGTTCCCTCCGCCGTACCCGGATCCCCAGCCACACGGCCCAGACCAGCAGGGCGGCCACGCCCAGACCGGCCAGGAACGGCGCGAGTCCGCCGAGGGGCACCGACGCCGCCATTTCTCCCGCTTCTCCCGTACTGAGATCAGTCATGCGCGCCGGGTACCCGCGCATCGAGCACAAAAGCGTGTGCGGCACGGACCGCGTGCGGAGACCATGACCCGATGAGACCGAACCCGGGCGAAGTGCTGCACTTCTCTGAGGACCCGTCCATCACCGTGTTCCACCCCCACGTCGCCGCCACCGCCCGGCAGCGCGAGGCGTACGTCTGGGCCGTCGACGCCGACCAGGCCCCCTCGTACTGGTTCCCCCGCCAGTGCCCCCGCGCCATGGCCTGGGTGACAGCCGACACCTCCGACGAGGACCGGCGCGTGGTGCTCGGCGCCGGCCGCGAACGGCGCGTGCACGCCATCGAATACGCCTGGGCCGAGCGCTTCCTGACCGCCCGGCTCTACGCCTACCGGCTGCCCGCGGCCGACTTCGCCCCCTTCGGCGGAGCCGAGCCGCACGCATGGGTGGCCACACGGACCGTGACGCCGCTCGGCCCGCCCGAGCCGGTGACGGACCTCCTCGCCCTGCATCAGGAAGCCGACATCCAACTGCGGTTCGTCAACGACCTCTGGGAGTTCTGGGGCGCCGTCACGGCCGCCGGTCTCGGCTTCAGCGGCATCCGGCTGCACAACGCCGCACCCCCCTCGGGCCCCGTGTCCGACCCTGCGCCGGCCCCCTGACATCGGGCCCGAAACGGGATCGTCAGACCCCTCACTTACTGTGATCGACATGGAAAGCAGGAGGTCTGGGAGGGGTCCTGCCAGGGGCTGGGTCGAGACGGCGGGTGGGTACGCGGTCACCCTGGACGGCACCCAGGTGCTGTGCAGGAACGCCGCGGGGCGCACGCTGAAGCAGGTCCCCGCGAAACTGCGCGACGACGCCGAGGTGGTGCGCCTGCGCCAGCTCGCCGAGCGGCTGGAGCGGCACGAGCGGGAGTGCCGCGCACAGGTGGACACCTGGCTGATGCGCTCGCTGCCCGTCCCCGCACGGCTGCTCGACCGGGTGTGGCCGGACGCGGCGTGGCAGGGGGCGTTGCGGGACCTGGTAGTGGCGCCGGTGGGGGCCGACGGCTCGGCTGTCGTGGAGCGCGCCGGGTTCCTGCGGGACGCCGACCCCGAGCGGGGCATCGGCATCGTGGACCTGGACGGCGACTCGGTCCGGCTCGACGCCGAGCAGGTGCTGATTCCGCACCCGGCGCTCCTCGAAGACCTCGACGACCTGCGGGAGTTCGCCGCGGAGCTGGGCGTCGAGCAGGGCCTCGACCAGCTGTTCCGCGAGGTCTGGCCGCGCCCTGAGGACATCGACGGGACGGCGCGAGTGGGGTGCGTACGCCGACGCCAAGTTCGAGGAGCTGCGGCACGCGACCGCGAGAGCGAGGCGTACACGGGCGGCCTAGCAGCCATCAAGGCCCAGGAGACCCGGCCCCCCTCTATTTCATCTACTTCATCCACTCCGCCTCGTACTGCGCATACGTCCCGTCATGCGTGGCAAGGTGCACGAACTGATCGACGTACGCCTTGAATTCGTCGTCACCGCGCGGCATCGCGTACGCCTTCTCCGAGAAGGTGAAGGGCTTGTCGGGGTGGAGCGAGCACAGTTCGGGATGGATCTTCGACTGGTAGAGCGTCTCGCTCGCGTCGGTCATCATCACGTCCGCCCGCCCGTCGATGATCTCCTGGAAGATCGTGGTGTTCTCCGGGTGGAGCTTGATCGTCGCCTTCTTGATGTTGGCGCGGGCGAACTGCTCGTTCGTGCCACCGGGGTTGACGACGACGGTCGTGCCCACCTTGTCGATGTCCGCCAGCGCGCCCGCCCCGAACTTCTCCTTGTCCGCGCAGCGCACGATCGGTGTCTTGCCGTCCTCGCGCGTCGGCTCGCTGAAGTAGACCTGGCGGGCGCGCGGCAAGGTGATCGAGACGCCGCCGACGCCGATGTCGCAGCGCCGCGCCGCCACGTCCTTGGTGAGGTTCGCCCATGTGGTGGCCACGAACTTCGGCTTGGCGTCGAGGCTCTTGGCGAGGTCGTGCGCCATCTTGATGTCGACGCCGCTGTAGGTGCGGTCGGCGGGGTCGAGCTTGGTGAACGGCGCGTAATCGCCGGTCGTGCAGACCTTCAGGACGCCCTTCTTCGGGACGGTGTCCAGGAGACTGCCGTGGTGCCGGTCCGGCCTGCTGTCCGGCCGTCGTCCCGCGTCGGGCGACCGTCCCGCGTCGGGCGACGCGGGCGCGGCGGCGGTGACGGCCAGCAGACAGACCAGGGCGGACAGGGTGGCGGCACGCTTCACGGGGGCTCCTCAGCGGTGACGGGTACGGCTCGAAGGGATCAACTTGCCAGAACCGTTACCGCAGGTGAACCCCCTTCTCACGGAGCGAGCGGCGCCAGTAGGGCGGGGGTCGGGTCCGGCGCCCCGGCGTCGTACGCGTCCTCGTCGAAGGGATACAGCGGCCGCTCCACGCGGTGGTGTCCGAGCCGCAGCAGGTCCTGGTCGACGCCGCCGGGCGTGAGGGCGAGGAGCCAGTCCGCCGCCATGTCGTGGAGCTCAGGCTCCAGATAGCCGATCTTCACGACCACCAGGTCGTACGTGCGGGGGTCGATGCCGAGGCCGCCCTCGTCGGGGCCCATGAAGTCCGCGAGGGTGTGGAACGGCTTGCGGCGCTCGACGAGGATCACCGTGAGCCCGCCGCTGCGCACGGCCGCCATGTCGACGCCCCGGTCGTAGGCGCCGCCCTCCGCGCGGTCCTTGTGGTCGGCGGCGCGCTGCAACGCGACGACGGTGCCGGCGAGTTCGTACGGTCCGCCGTGGTTCGCGTCGACCTTGCCACCGACGCTCAGCGTGACCTCCGCGCCCACACCCGCCTCGAAGCAGCGCGCGACGGCGCCCGGGTCGGTGATGCCGGGGTGGACGGCGGTGACACGGCCGGTGCGGATCGCCTCGTTCTCCAGGAGCTTGCCCAGCATGTACGCGAGGTCGCCCGCGCCGCCGGCCGTCGGGTTGTCGCCCGAGTCGCTGATCAGGAAGGGCCGCTTGTCCGAGGCCACGGCCTGCGCGACGCACTCCTCGGCACCACCGGTCGGGCCGACGAAGACGAAGTCGCGGCGGGCGTCCCAGTAGCGGCGGGCGAGCTTCTCGGCCTCGGCGGCGGCGAGTTCGGCGTCGTCGCCGGTGACGACGATGGCGGCCTTGCAGCGCGGTTCGTCGGCCCAGGCGTAGCCGACCCACATCGCGGCGTCGAGGATGCCGGGGAGCTTCTCGATCTCGGCGAGCGAGGCGTAGAGGGACTTGGCGGGCTCCAGGCGGGTGCTGGTCTTCTCGCCGGGCAGCAGCACGGGGACCTGGACCCAGGCCCGGTGCGGCCGGGTCCCGTCGAGCAGGCAGCGCACGAGGTTGCGGGCCGCGCGCTCGCGGGTCTCCCAGGCGTCCTCGTGCGGGGCGAGGCGGTGGGCGGTGAGCAGGTCGATCGGCTCGGCGAAGCGGCGCGAGACGTTGCCGTGCAGATCCATGGCGGTGGAGATCATCGGGCGCCCCGTGCCGTCCGGGGTGCCGACGAAGTCGAGGGCGGCGCGGACGGCCTCCGTCAGATCGGCCTCGGCGTCGGTGAGGCCGATGACGCTCATCGCGCCGTGGATGTCGTAGACGAGGCCGTCGAGGGGGCCCGCTTCCCGTATGCGGGTGACGAGTTCGTTCTTGAGGATCAGGTACGACTCCGCTTCCACCGGGCCGCCGGGCAGCGAGGTGGCGTGCAGCAGGGGCACCCATTCCACGGTGTCGGTGAGGTCGGAACCGGCCTGCGTCCAGGTGTAGCGGTCGAGGAGGTCCTGGCCGCGGGTCTGGCGGAAGTCGTCGGTGGTGGAGCGGTGCGGGCAGAACGTGGACGACTCGATGCCGATGCCGCCGATGCCGATGCGCAGGCGGCGGGGGCTTGCCGAGGGGGTCATGCGGGTGCGCTCTCTTCCTGGGGGGCGGGGGCGGCGGCCGGTGCGGGCGCGGCCTGTGCTGAGGCTGCCGTCGTGGTGGGGAGGTGGTGGCGCAGCGCGGTGAGCCCGGCGCCGAGCAGTCCCGCGTCCGGTCCCGTGACGGTGGTGGTGATCTCCAGGTCGGCCGTGGCGACGGGCAGGCAGCGTTCGTAGAGCACACCGCGCACCGCTGCGACCAGCGGTTCGGCGGTGGCGAGCACGCCGCCGAGCACCACGGCCTGCGGGTTGAAGAAGTTGACGACGACGGACAGGACGGTGCCGATGTGCCGTCCGGCGGTACGGACCAGGGTGGTGGCCTGCGGGTCGCCGTCCGCGACGAGCCGCAGCAGGTCGGTGGTGTCGGCCACGTCGACGCCCTGCAGTGCGAGTTCGCGGATCAGGGCGGCGCCGCTCGCGACGGTCTCCAGGCAGCCGATGTTGCCGCAGCTGCAGGGCCGGTCGCCCGCGGCGTCGACGCGGACGTGACTGATGTCGCCCGCGCTGCCGTTGGCCCCGTCGTGCGGGCGGCCCGCGGAGATGACGCCGCTGCCGATGCCGCGCCCCGCCTTGACCACGACGAGGTGTTCGAGCTCGGGACGGACGCGGTGCTCGCCGACGGCCATCATGGTGGCGTCGTTGTCGACGGTGACGGGGATGCCGAGGCGCTCGGCGAGGACGTCGCGCAGCGGGTAGCGGTGCCAGCCGGGCATACGGGACGGGCTGAGGACCCGTCCGGTGCCGGGCTGCACGGGGCCGGGGAAGGCGACGCCGAACGCGCGCACCGTGCGGCCCTCGGCGCGCCGGCGGTCGGCCATCTCCTCGACCTGGCCGCAGAGCCAGTCGACGGCGGACTCGGGTCCCGCGGTGATGTCGTGCGGCAGGTCGACGGCGTCCGTGACGGTGCCGCCGATGTCGACCACGCCGAGCCTGGCGTGATGGCTGCCGAGGTCCGCGGCGAGGGCGACGCCGCCGTCCGCGGCCACCCGCAGCAGCCGTGGCCTGCGGCCGCCGCGCGATGCGCCCTCGCCGGACTCCGTGAGCAGGCCGGCGTCGACCAGTTCCTGCACCCGCAGGGAGACCGTCGAGGGGGCGAGGCCCAACTCCCGTACGAGATCGGCCCGGGAGGTGGCCGCCCCCGAGGAGACCAGGTGCACGATGTGCTGCGCCGAACCTGGTTCGCCGAGTGGTGTTCCGGCCATGCCGCCCCCATTTACTTCGAAGCCTTCGTTCGAGAACGACACGAACTCTAGGTTCCAACGAACCAAGTTGACTACCCCTGCCGAATTTTCGACTCCTTGCCGAATGAACCTATTGACTTGTTTTTCACCTGCGGCCTAGCGTTCGGGCGCCGCCCCGTCGTTCTCCGGCACGGGGGCAGGCTCCGTCCCCCTTGGAGGCCCATCGCCATGCGCTCACTCAGGTCCGCCAGGCCCGCGGCTGCGGCGCTGCTCGTCCTCGCGGCGGCCCTCACCGGCTGCACCCGCGAGGGCGGCCGCATCGACATGGGGCCCACCGGCGGCACCCCCGTCGAGGGCGGCACGGCCACCATGGCGCTCCCACCCGCCGCGACGCCCAACTGGATCTTCCCGATCGGCGCGCCCGGCTACGGCGCCTCGTACAACTACGGCATCCAGTCGCTCCTGTTCATGCCGGTGTACGACGCCGTGGAGGACACGGAGAAGGGCGAGCTGACCACGCACGGCCCGAGCACGCTCGGGCTGAAGCCGACGTACAGCGACGGCAACAAGACCGTGACGGTGCCGCTGCGCGAGGGCGTGAAGTGGTCCGACGGCAAGCCCGTCACGGCCCGCGACCTGGAGTTCTGGTTCCACCTGGTCAAGGCCGACAAGGCGGACTGGGGCAACTATTCGGTCGGCACGATGCCGGACAACGTCAAGCGGTTCGAGACGCTCGACGACCGCACCGTGCGGCTGCACCTCACCCGCGCCTACAACCCCGACTGGTTCACCGCCAACCAGCTCACGCTGATGCGGGCACTGCCCCAGCACGCATGGGATGCGAAGACCGACGGCGGGAAGATCGGCGACTGGGACCGTACGCCGGAAGGGGCCAAGGCGGTCTTCGCGCGGCTGACCAAGCATGCGAAGAGCCTCGGCTCGTACGGCTCCGACCCGCTCTGGAAGACCGTCAACGGCCCGTGGAAGCTGGCGGGTTGGCGGGACAGCGGCCAGGTGACGATCGTGCCGAACGAGAGGTTCACCGGACCGAAGTCGCAGCGCCCGCACCTCGACAAGGTGGTCTTCAAGCCGTTCACGACCGCCGACTCCGAGTACAACGTGCTGCGTTCGGGCGGCGTCGACTACGGCTACATCCCGCCGTCGGTGATGGCGCAGAAGGAGAAGTTCGAGGGGAAGGGCTACCGCGTCGATCCGTGGGAGGGCTGGGCGGCGACGTACATCGTCTACAACTTCAACTCCACGCACGCGGGCCCGCTGATGCGTCAGCTCTACATCCGCCAGGCCATGCAGCACCTCGTCGACCAGAAGGCGATGAGCGACGTCATCTGGCAGGGCAGCGCGACCCCGACGCTCGGCCCGGTGCCGGTGACCCCGAAGAGCCAGTACTTGTCCAGGCCGATGGAGAAGAACCGGTACCCCTTCTCGGTCACCACCGCCAAGAAGCTGCTCGCACAGCACGGTTGGCGCATCGAGGACGGCACGGCGCGCTGCGTACGCCCCGGCACCGGCGCCGACCGGTGCGGCCAGGGCATCGAGCGGAACGCCCCGCTGGAGCTGACCCTGCTCTCCCAGTCCGGCTCGACCGAGACGACGAACATGATGCAGGAGCTCAAGTCGTCCCTGTCCAAGGCGGGCATCGACCTGACCGTGCGTCAGCAGCCGCTCAACTCCGTGCTCGGCAACTCCGTGCCCTGCGGGGCGAAGGACCCGGGCTGCGACTGGGACATGTCCTTCTTCGGGACCGCCGGCAGCTGGTACTACCCGCTCAACCCCAGCGGCGAGCAGCTCTTCTCGACCGGGGCGTCCGCCAACTTCGGCAACTACAGCGACAAGAAGGCCGACCGCATCATCCGGGGCGTGCAGTACTCCCCCGACATGAAGGCCGTGCACGCCTACGGCGAGTACCTCGCCGAGCAGCTGCCCGTGATGTGGATGCCCAACCCGGCGTACCAGGTCTCCGTGATCCGCAACGACTTGCGCGGCGTCTCGCAGAACCCGACCGTCACCTTCGCTCCCCAGCACTGGTACTACGTCAAGAAGAAGGGAGCCGCGAAGTGACCGGCTTCTCCGGCTTTCTGGTCAAGCGCTTCCTCCAGGCGATCGTCGTCCTCTTCCTGGTGTCGGTCATCGTCTTCGTGCTCCTGCACATGCTGCCGGGCGGCCCCGCGCGCGCCATCCTCGGCCCGAAGGGCACCCCGCAGCAGATCGAGCACTTCAACCATCAGCAGGGGTACGACCGTTCGCTGCCGATGCAGTACGCGATGTATCTGAAGCGGCTCCTGACCGGCGACCTCGGCGAGTCCTTCAAGCTCAACTCGCCGGTGTTCGACCTGCTCGAGCAGCGCCTGCCCAAGACGCTGCTCCTGACGGTGCTCTCTACGGCGCTCGCGGTGGTCATCGCGGTCCCGCTGGGTCTGCTGCAGGCCGTGCGGCGCGGCAAGGCGTCGGACTACGCCCTCACCGGGCTCGCCTTCCTGATGTACGCGACGCCGGTGTTCTTCCTCGGCCTCATCATGATCATCCTGTTCGCGCAGGTGATGCCGATCTTCCCGGCGGAGGCCCCGCAGGGCGAGACGATCGGCGAACTCCTCGGCGACTTCACGGGGTTGATCCTGCCGGTGGTCACCATGGCCTTCGGCATCGTCGCAATGTTCAGCCGCTACATGCGCTCGGCGGTGCTCGACAACCTCACCGAGGAATACGTGCGTACGGCGATGGCCAAGGGGCAGTCGAGCCGCCGGATCATGGTCAGGCACGTGCTGCGCAACGCGCTGATCCCGCTGGCCACCCTGCTCGGCCTCTATCTGCCGACGCTGTTCAGCGGCGCCCTCGTCGTCGAGTCGATGTTCAACTACCCGGGCATGGGGCTGCTGTTCTGGAACGCGGCACAGGGGTCCGACTTCCCCGTCCTGCTCGGCGTGACGCTCGTCGTCGGTGTCGCCACCGTCGTCGGCTCGCTGCTCACCGACATCCTGTACGCCGTCCTCGACCCCCGGATACGGAGCGTGGCATGAGTACCACGAGTACGACGGCCGCCCCCGCCGTGGCCCCCGGGCAGGAAGAAGCGGCGCAGGCCACGCCCTCGCTGGCCCGGCGCACCCTGCGGGTCTTCACCGGCAACAAGCTCGCCCTGACGGGCGTGGTGGTCCTGCTGCTGCTCCTTGCGTTCAGCTATCTGGGTCCGCTCGTGTACTCCACCGAGCAGGTGCACACCGACCTCTCGCAGGCGAACCTCCCGCCCGGCAGCCCCGGCCATCCCCTGGGCACCACCGACCTCGGCTACGACATGATCGGCCGCCTGATGGTCGCCGGGCGGACGTCGCTCGAAATCGGCCTGGCGGCAGGCCTGTTGGCCACGCTCTTCGGCACCGTGTACGGCGCGGTCGCCGGCTACTTCGGCGGCTGGGTCGACGCCGCGATGATGCGGATCACGGACGCGGCGCTCGCCATCCCGGCGATGTTCCTGCTCGTCGTGGTCGCCGCGATCATCACGCCCAGCAAGGGCGTCCTCATCATGATCATCGCAGCGGTGGCGTGGCTGTCGCCCGCCCGCCTGGTCCGCGGCGAGGCCCTCTCGCTCCGCAACCGCGAGTACGTGCAGGCGATGCGGATGATGGGCGGGGGCGGCGCGCGGGCGGTCTTCAAGCACATCGTGCCGAACGCCGTCGGCACCGTGATCGTGAACGCGACCTTCCAGGTCGCCGACGCCATTCTCTACGTGAGTTATCTGGCCTTCCTCGGCCTGAGCATCCCGCCGCCCTCGGCCGACTGGGGCTCGATGCTGTCGTCCGGCATCACGTACACCCAGAACGGCTACTGGTGGCTGATCTTCCCGCCGGGCATCGCGATCGTGCTGGTCGTCGCCGCGTTCAACTTCATCGGCGACGGACTGCGGGACGCGTTCGACGTACGGCTGCGGAAGTAAGAGGGAGTACCGCGAAGATGACCGAGCCCCTGCTCACGGCCGAGCCCCGGCCCACGACTGAACCCCTGCTCTCCATCGAAGACCTGAGCGTCGACATCGTCTCGCGCGAGCGCACCGTCCACGCCCTCGACGGCGTCAGCCTGTCGCTCGCCCCCGGCGAGGCCCTGGGCATCGTCGGCGAGTCCGGCTGCGGCAAGACCATGACCGCGCTGAGCGTCCTCGGTCTGCTGCCGCCGGGCGGCCAAGTGACCGGCGGGCGCGTCCTGTTCGACGGCCGCGACCTCGCCGCCGCGCCCGCGCCCGTCCTCCAGGACGTCCGCGGCAACACCGTCGGCATGGTCTTCCAGGACCCGCTGACCTCCCTCAACCCGACGATGACGATCGGCGCGCAGGTCGTGGAACCGCTGCTCCTGCACCGCCCCGGCATCGGTAGGAAGGAGGCCTGGACGCGCGCCGAGGAGATGCTGCGTCTGGTCGGCATGCCGCAGCCCGCCGAGCGCATGAAGGCCTACCCGCACCAACTGTCCGGCGGCATGCGCCAGCGCGTGGCGATCGCCATGGCGCTGGTCTGCGAGCCGAAGCTGCTGATCGCCGACGAGCCGACGACGGCCCTGGACGTGACGACGCAGCACCAGATCCTGGAGCTCGTCGACGATCTGCGCGCCCGCCTGGGCATGGCGATGATCCTGGTCACGCACGACCTGGGCGTCATCGCCCACCGCGTCGACCGCGTCGCGGTGATGTACGCGGGAAAGGTCGCCGAACAGTCGGACGTGCGCGGCCTGTTCGCGCGCCCGCGCCACCGCTACACCGAGGCGCTGTTCGCCGCGCTGCCCGAGCGGGCGGCCGACAGCGGCACCGAGCTGCACACCATCCCCGGCCTGCCGCCGAACCTCGGTGTGCGGCCCACCGGTTGCCGGTTCGCGCCCCGCTGCGCCTTCGCCACGGACGAGTGCCGCGACACGGAGCCACAGCCGGTCGACGACGAAGTGCAGGGCGCGGAGCACCGGTTCGCGTGCTTCCATCCGGTGCCGGTCTCGGCCGCGTCCGAGGCCGACGTCGTGGTTCCCGCGCCCGCGCCCGCCACCGGCACCCCCGGCGCCGTGCTCCTCGAACTCGACTCCCTGGTCAAGGAGTTCCCCCTCAAGGGCGGCCCGTTCTCGCGCGGCAGGGGCACGGTCAGCGCGGTCGGCGGGGTCTCGCTCACGATCCGCAAGGGCGAGACGTTCGGGATGGTCGGCGAGTCGGGCTGCGGCAAGACGACGCTCGGCCGGATCGTCGCGGGCCTGGAGAAGCCGACCGGCGGCGCGGTGCGCTTCGAGGGCGCCGACCCGTCGCGGATGTCACGGTCGCGGCGGCGCGCCCACCGGCGCCGCGTCCAGCTGATGTTCCAGGACTCCACCGCCGCGATGGACCCGCGCATGCGGGTCGGCGAGATCCTGCGCGAGCCGCTCGTCATCCAGGGCGTGGGAGGCCGCGCCGACCAGGAGAAGCTGGTCGCCGAACTCCTCGACGCCGTCGGCCTGCCGCGCGGCGCCGTGCACCGCTATCCGCACGAGTTCTCCGGCGGGCAGCGTCAACGCCTCGGCCTGGCACGGGCGTTGACGCTCTCCCCCGACCTGGTGGTCGCCGACGAGCCGGTCTCCGCGCTCGACGTGTCCGTGCAGGCGCAGATCCTGAACCTGATGCGGGAGCTCCAGCGCGAGCGCGGCCTGACCTATCTGTTCATCTCGCACGACCTGGCCGTCGTACGACATCTGGCGGACACCGTCGGCGTGATGTACCTCGGCAAGCTCGTGGAGTCGGGTCCGGCCGCGCAGGTGTACGCGCATCCGCTGCACCCGTACACGCGCGGGCTCCTGGACACGGTCAACCTGCCCGACCCCGAGGCGGCCGCCGGTACGGAACGCACACCGCTGGAGGGCGAGACGCCCTCGGCGGCCAAGCCCCCGTCGGGCTGCCGCTTCCGCACCCGCTGCCCCGTGGCGCAGGACGTGTGCGCGACGGCCGAGCCGCCGGTCAGCACGCCGAACGGGGCGGGCCATCAGGTGGCCTGCCACTTCCCGTCGGCCGCGCCTCGGCTAGCGTCGACGGTGTGAAACTCGCAGCCGCGCTCTCGCACCGCCCGCTCGTGCTCGACGGCGGCCTCTCCAACCAGCTGGAGGCCGCCGGGCACGACCTGGGCGATGCCCTGTGGTCCGCGCGGCTGCTCGCCGACGAGCCCGGGGCGATCGAGGCGGCCCACCGCGCGTACTACGAGGCGGGCGCCGACGTCGCGATCACCGCGAGCTACCAGGCGACGTACGAGGGGTTCGCCCGGCACGGCATCGACGCGGCCCGCACCGCCGAACTGCTGCGCCTGAGCGTGGAGTTGGCGCGGCGGGCCGGTGAGGGGCTCGGGCGCGAGGCATGGGTTGCGGCGTCGGCCGGGCCCTACGGCGCGATGCTCGCCGACGGTTCCGAGTACCGGGGTGGTTACGGCCTGACGGTGGACGCCCTGGAGCGCTTCCACCGCCCCCGCCTGGAGACCCTCGCCGAGGCGGGCCCCGACGCCCTCGCCCTGGAGACGGTCCCCGACACCGACGAGGCGCGGGCGCTGCTGCGGGCGGTGCGGGGCCTCGGGGTCCCGGCCTGGCTGTCGTACAGCGTCTCGGGCACGCACACGCGCGCGGGACAGCCCCTGGAGGAGGCCTTCGCGCTCGCCGCCGACGCGGACGAGGTGATCGCGGTCGGTGTGAACTGCTGCGATCCGCGCGACGCCGACGCGGCGGTGGCGCTCGCCGCCCGGATCACGGGCAAGCCGGTGGTCGTCTACCCCAACAGCGGCGAGACGTGGGACGCCGGGGCCCGCTCCTGGCGCGGGCCCACGCGGTTCGCGGCCGGTCAGGTCGCCGGCTGGCGGGCGGCGGGCGCGCGACTGATCGGCGGGTGCTGCCGGGTGGGCCCCGCGACGATCGCCGAGGTGGCGGCGGAGCTGGCCGCGGACGACCTCGGCACGCCTCCTCACGGCCCGGAGACACGGCGCTGACCTGCGAGGACACCGCGTCCAGGGGAGACTGTCAGTGCCGGGGTGCAGACTGGCCGTACCTGAGACAACGACGTCCCGGAGGTGGTCGGCATGGCCGACATCATCCTGACCGTAGGTACGCGCAAAGGCCTGTTCATCGGCCGCAGGCGAGGCGGCGCCTGGGAGTTCGACGACAGCCCGTACTTCAACGCCCAGGCGGTGTACTCCGTCGCCATCGACACCCGCGGCCCGACCCCACGCCTCCTGGTCGGCGGCGACAGCGCGCACTGGGGCCCCTCCGTCTTCCACTCCGACGACCTCGGGCGGAGCTGGACGGAGCCCGCGAAGCCCGCCGTGAAGTTCCCCAAGGACACCGGGGCGTCACTGGAGCGGGTCTGGCAGCTGCACCCGTCGGCCGCCGAGCCCGACGTGGTGTACGCGGGCACGGAACCCGCCGCGCTGTACCGCTCGCAGGACCGCGGCGAGAGCTTCGAGCTGGTGCGTCCCCTCTGGGAGCACCCCACGCGCTCCAAGTGGGTGCCGGGCGGCGGCGGTGAGGGCCTGCACACCGTGCTGAGCGACGCCCGCGACGCCCAGGCGGTGACGGTCGCGGTGTCCACCGCGGGCGTGTTCCGCACCCGGGACGGCGGCGCGAGCTGGACCCCGTCGAACAAGGGCGTCTCCGCGGTGTTCCTGCCCGAGCCGAACCCGGAGTTCGGGCAGTGCGTGCACAAGGTCGCGCGGGACGCGGCGGACCCTGACCGGCTGTACCTGCAGAACCACTGGGGCGTGTACCGAAGCGACGACGCGGGCGCGCACTGGACGGACATCGGCGAGGGTCTCCCGTCCACCTTCGGCTTCGCGGCGGTCGCGCACCCGCACCGCGGCGGCACGGCGTACGTCTTCCCGGTCACCGCGGACAGCGACCGCGTCCCCGCCGACCGCCGCTGTCGCGTCTACCGCACGGCGGACGCGGGCAAGAGCTGGAAGCCGCTGAGCGAGGGCCTGCCCCAGGAGGATCACTACGGCGTGGTGCTGCGGGACGCGATGTGCAGCGACGACTGCGACCCGGCGGGCATCTACTTCGGCAATCGCAACGGCGAGGTGTACGCCTCGGCGGACGACGGCGACAGCTGGCAACTGCTCGCATCGCACCTGCCGGACGTGCTCTGCGTACGGGCCGCGGCCATCGGTTGAGGTGCCCGGCCGTTACGGCAGTAGGGTGACGCCGTGGCACCACGACCCTTGCATGAAATCGTCGAACCAGGCTGGGCGAAGGCCCTGGAGCCGGTGGCCGAACGGATCGCCTCGATGGGGGACTTCCTGCGCGCGGAGATCGCCGCGGGACGCACCTATCTCCCGTCGGGGGCGAACGTCCTGCGCGCCTTCCAGCAGCCCTTCGACGACGTCCGCGTCCTGATCGTCGGCCAGGACCCCTACCCCACGCCCGGTCACGCGGTGGGCCTGTCGTTCTCGGTCGCGCCGGAGGTGCGCCCGCTGCCCGGCAGCCTCATCAACATCTACCGCGAGATGAACAGCGACCTGGGCCTGCCCCCGCCGTCGAACGGCGACCTCACGCCGTGGACACAACAGGGCGTCCTGCTGCTCAACAGGGCACTCACCACGGCCCCGCGCAAGCCGGCCGCGCACCGCGGCAAGGGCTGGGAAGAGGTGACCGAGCAGGCCATAAAGGCGCTCGCCGCGCGCGGGAAGCCGCTGGTGTCGATCCTGTGGGGGCGTGACGCGCGCAATCTGAGGCCGCTGCTCGGGCAGTTGCCGTCGGTGGAGTCCTCGCACCCCTCCCCCATGTCGGCGGACCGCGGCTTCTTCGGCTCGCGCCCCTTCAGCCGGGCCAACGACCTGCTGGTCCAGCAGGGGGCACAGCCGGTCGACTGGCGGCTTCCGTGACGCCGGCGGCTTCCGCGACACCGCAGGCGTATGTCCTCGGCGTCGACTCGGGCGGCTCCGGGCTGCGGGCGGCCCTGCGCACGCCGCGGGGCCTGCGCGGTCCCGAGCCGGTGCGCTCCGCGGAGCCGGTGCGCACCGGGGCGCGCGGCATCGACGCCGGGCACTTCATACGGCAACTCCTGCCCATGGCCGAGGAGTTGCTGGAGCGGGCGGGCGGCGGGCGGATCACGGCGGTCGCCGTCGGCGCCGCGGGTCTTGCGACCCTCGGCGACGACCTGCGCGCCGAGCTGCCGTCCGCGCTCGAACAAGCCCTGGGCGTACGCCGCCTGGCGCTCGCCGCGGACGCCGTGACCGCGTACGCGGGCGCGCTGGGCGACCGCCCCGGCGCGGTCGTCGCCGCGGGCACCGGCATGATCGCGATCGGCACGGACCTGACGGCCTGGCACCGCGCCGACGGCTGGGGGCATCTGCTCGGCGACTGCGGCGGCGGTGCCTGGATCGGCCGCGCGGGACTCGAAGCGGCGATGCGGGCGCTCGACGGGCGCCGCGGCGGATCGAAGTCCCTGCTCGCCCGCGCTGAAGACATGTTCGGCCCCCTGGCGGGCCTGCCGGGACAGCTCTATCCGCGCACCGACCGACCCGCGGTCCTCGCCTCCTTCGCCCCGGAAGTGGCCGGCTGCGCGGTGGACGACCCGGTGGCCGATGCCATCCTGCGGGGCGCGGCCCGCCACATCGCCGATGCGGCCGTCGCCGTCTGCCCCGAGGGCGAGGGGTGCGAAGTGGCGCTCACCGGCGGCCTGTTCAAGATGGGCGAGCCGCTGCTCGCCCCGCTGCACGAGGAACTGACGGACCGACTGCCGCGGGCACGACAGGTCACGGCCGCGGGCGATCCGCTCGACGGTGCCCTGCGTATAGCGGTTGACCTGGCCTTCGACCGGCTGCGGCTCCCCCTCGACGTGCGCATGCTCTCGGTCCATGGAGAAGACGACAGTTGACCTCTACGTAACTGATCAGACAAAAACGGACTTATACCGCCCACCTGTACCCTCCCCGAACAGCAATGGCCCGCAAGCCAGTAGCATGCGGGCGCATGAGCTCCTCCACTGGGCCCGCATCCGGCCTGCCCGTACGAATGCCGCGCCCCCGCCAGCCGGGCCGGCACCGCCGCCCGGAGCCCGTCGCGGCTCCCGAGGGCGCGCCCGCACTGGTCCTCGCCGTGCCGGGCGCCCCCAGCACCACCACGCGCAGCCTCGCCGAGGAAGTCGTGAGCATCGCCCGCTCCGAGCTGCCCGGCCTCGACGCCAGAATCGGTTACGTCGACGGTGAGGAAGACGCCACCGTCACGTCGTTCCCCGAGTTCCCCTCGCTGCAGTCCGTGCTCGCGCGCGCGGCCGCCGAGCGCACCGCCCGCTTCGAGCAGGCCCGCGCCGCCGGCGCCGACGTCGCCGAGCCGGAAGGACCCGTCGCGGTCGTCGTGCCCCTGCTCGCGGGCCCCGACAGCGCGCTGATGCGCCGTATCCGCCAGGCCGTCATGGACAGCCGTGCCGCCGCCGAGCTGACCGACGTGCTCGGCCCGCACCCGCTGCTCGCCGAGGCGCTGCACGTGCGCCTGTCGGAGGCCGGACTCGCCCGCGCCGACCGCGCCCGCCTGTTCACCGTGGCGACCGCCGCGGACGGCATCGTGCTCGCCACGGTCGGCGGCGAGGAGGCCGTGCAGGCCGCCGGGATCACCGGCATGCTGCTCGCCGCCCGCCTCGCGGTGCCGGTGATGGCCGCCGCGCTCGACCAGGAGGGTGCCATCGCGGCGACCGCCGAGCAGCTGCGCGGCTCGGGCTCGGCCCAGCTGGCGCTCGCGCCGTACCTGATCGGCCCCGAGCTCGACGCGGGCCTGCTCGACGCCGCGGCGAAGGAGGCGGGCTGCTCCGTCGCCGAGCCGCTCGGCCCCTACCCGGCGATCGGCAAGCTGGCGCTGTCGAAGTACACGACGGCGCTGGGCATCACGCCGCAGCAGCCCTCGGGCACGCCGGTGCACTGAGCACTCTCGTCCGTACGCGAACGGGCCCGCCCCCGATGTGGGGGGCGGGCCCGTCGTGCGTCCTGGACTCCGGTCTCAGTCGAAGATCACGCAGGAGGCCGCTGGGGCCTCGATCGCCCCCGCCTGCCTCGGAATCCCCGTCTCCTGGTCGATCGTGAACCAGGTGACGTCTCCGGAGCGCTCGTTGGCCGCGTACAGATGCCGCCCGGAGGGATCGATGGCGAGGTCACGGGGCCAGTGCCCGCCGCACGACACGGTCGCCGTCAGCCGGGGCGTGTCGCCCGCCTCGTCGAGCGCGAGGACCGAGAGGACGTCCGCGCCGCGCGTGGCGGTCCACAGGAACCGTCCGTCGGGCGCGACGACGACCTCGGAGGGGTAGACGTCGCCGTCGGGGACGTCCACGAGGAGCTGCACCTCGCCGAGCGGCTTGAGCGTGCCGTCCTCGGCGTCCCAGGCGCAGACGGTGAGGGTGGGGCTGAGCTCGTTCAGGACGTACGCACGGTCGCCGCGCGGGTGGAAGACGAGGTGCCGCGGGCCCGAGCCGGGGCGCAGCGCGACCTCGCGGTGCAGCGTGAGATCGCCGTTCCCGTCCAGCGCGCAGACGCGCACGGAGTCCGTGCCGAGGTCCACGCTCACCGCCCAGCGGCCGCTCGGGTCGGGGAGGACCTGGTGGGCGTGCGGGCCCTGCTGGCGCTGCGGGTGCGGGCCCGAGCCGGTGTGCCGCAGCTGCCCCGACGCCGCGGGGGCAGGCGTACCGTCGGCGCCCAGCGGCACGGCGGTGACGCTGCCCGAGCGGTAGTCGGCGGTGAGGACGTGACCGGCGTGCAGGGCGAGGTGGGTGGGTGCCGAGCCGACCGGGACCAGCGGCGCCGCGAGCTCGGGCGCGCCGCCCGTGGTCCGGAACGCGGCGAGGGCGCCGTCGGTGGTCTCGCTGACCGCGTAGAGCATGTCGCCCGCGGGCGAGAGCGCGAGGTAGGACGGGTCGGCGACCGCGTCCGTGGCACCGATGGCGGTCAGCGCGCCGGTGTCCGGGTCGACGGCCGCGGTGAGGACACCCGGTCCTCCGGCCGCGGTGAAGGATCCGATGTACGCCCGACCGGCGTGCCTGCCGACGACCACTGCTTGTCCCCTCTCGACCGGGGCGCCGCGTGCGTGGCGCCGCTCGTGCGGCCGACGCTAGCAGTCGGTCTAGACCAAGCAGCCGCCGGAGGGACGATCTTGCGCGGCGAGGGACGGTCGGGCACGGCGAGGGAAGGTCGGGGAAGCCAGAGACGGTCGGGCACGGCGAGGGACGATCTTGGACGGCCAGGGACGATCCTGATCGGCGACGACCGCGAACCGCTCCCGCCCGGTCCGCGTCCGTCAGCCGCTGAGTACCCCGCGGACGGCATGATCCACCTTGTATGTGCCAGAAGCACATGACTGATACGGAGTACAGGGGTCCGGATCACGCGCCGAGCAGCGCCCTCGTGGGCTGGCTCAGGGGCACGGCCGGCTCGGCGAGTGCCTTCTCCAGACCGTGCAGGTGGGCGAGCGCGGTCTCGACGGCCGGGGCGTGCGGCACGGCGGCGGCCGCGACGGCGTCCGGGCGGCGGGCCCTGTCCCGCGCGGTCAGCCCGTCCACGGCCGCCTCCACTGCGGCCTCCGCTGCGGCCTCCGCTGCGGCCTCCGCTGCGGCCTCGACGCGCCAGCAGGCGGCGGCGAGCCGGTCGGCGTGCGAGGCAACGGGGTCCGCGGCGATCGAGGCGAGCCCGCACACCTCGTGGGCGCAGGCGTCGAGCAGCGCGAGCCCCTGATGGGCACGCTCCTTGCGGGCCCGCAGCGGGCTGAGCGGGTGCACCAGCGGGGCGAGCACGAGCCGTACCCTGCCCAGGAGCCGCTCCAGCTCGGCGACGCGCGACGCGGGATCGGCGGTCGCGGAACTGCCGAGCCGGGCGGCGGCCTCGGCGGTGCGGGCGCGCACGCACCGCAGGGCACGCTGGATCCAGGCGTTCGTGGTGGCGTGGGTCGTCACGGGCAGGACGAAGAGCACCGCGAGGACCACGCCGAGCGCCCCCGCGCCGCGCGCCTTTGCCGATCACGCCCGTAGTCAGCCGCCGATCGCCGGTGCACACCTCGTTCGCTGCAACGGCGCCGCAAGGTCGACCAGAGCCTTCTCCAGGCTGTGCAGATGAGCGAGTGCCGGCTCGGCAACCGCAGCATGAAGCAGATCACCGGCCGCCTCGGGCTTCCCCGGCACCGATCCCCTCGTCGTCAGGGCTTCGACCGCAGCCTCGACGCGCCAGCACGCGGCAGCGAGTCGGGCATCGTGGGACGCCTCCGGGTCGCCGGCAATGGACGCCAGCCCGCGCACCTCACGCGCACAGACATCGAGCAGAGCGAGCACTCGCAGAGCACGCCCCTTTCGTTCCCGCAGCGGGCTGAGCGGATGCACGAGCGGAGCCAAGGAGAGGCGCACCCGCCCGAGCAGGGCTTCCAGTTCCGCGACCCGCGGGGCGGGGTCGGCAGACTCCGAGCCCGCAAGGCGTGCTGCCGCTTCTGCGGTGCAGGCGTGCACGCAGCGGAGCGCGCGCTCGACCCAGGCGTCAGTCGTGGCGTGGGTCGTGATGGGCAGGATCAGCAGCACGGCGAGTACCGCACCGAGGGCGCCCACGCCCGTCTCGGCCAGCCGCAGTCCGAGCAGGCTCGCATCCAGTACTCCGAGAAGGCCGTACAGAGAGCCGGCCAGCACCGTCACCGAGAGCATCATCCACGAGTACGACACCGCTGCCGTGTAGAAGATCCCGAAAACACTGACCGCGACCAGCAAGGCGCTGGGCACGGGTGCACCGTTCAGCGGTACGACGAGAACGAGACCTGCCGCGATGCCGAAGAGCGTCCCGAGGACCCTGCGGAATCCCCGAACGAGCGTCTCGCCCCGAGAGGTCGTGTTCACGAAGACCCACCAGGTAGCGCCCACCGCCCAGTACCAACGCTCGCCGGACAGCACCTGCCCCACGGCGAGCGCGAAGGCGCCACCGGCCGTGGCCTGTATCGCCTGCCGCGTGGTGGCCCGCGCCAGCCCCTCGCCTGCCGGCGGAGCAGGCGCTGCTACGACCGGCTGCCGACGCTCGTAGCACCACAGCCCGAAGCGCACGACGGAGGAAGCCGTCAAGGACAACAGGACCGCTGCGTAGAGCTGGGGCAGCTGCCGCACCTCAGCGTGGAGGAATTGAGTGGCGAAGAAGGTCATAAAGGCGAATACGCCGAGCGAGTGCCCGCGCGGCCCCCACCGTCGCGCGTACACGCCGACCCCCATGACGGCCAGGAAGGCAAAGTCCCGCGCCACGGGGTAGTCGTGCAGTCCCGCCGCCAGGGCCAGCACAGGGAAGCCGACGACGGGCAGCAGCGCGGTGGTGACCGCCTGGCCCCGCACGGTCGCGTCCGTGACGGTGAAGAGCGCGAGGAGGGCGGCGAGCCCACCGGTGATCGCTGCAACGAGCGAATGTCCGGCGAGCCCGCACACGGCGACCGCCAACGTGATGCCGAGGACAGCACGCGAGGCGAAGCGCAACCGCGCCCGCCCCGGATCCGGCGCCACGAACACCCTCTTCAGCACGGATTCCCCGCCCCTTCCACGACCTGCCCGACTTGCCCACATGAAAAAGGCGCCGCGGAGATCCGCAGCGCCATCGACAGACACATCACACCATCTACCTGCCCAGCGGCTCAACCGAGTCGGATCCTACTGAGCCAATGGCCCACACATACATCACCGCAGCGGGCCGTGAGCGGGCCAACGGACCACGCTGTGGGTGCTAGCCGGGCGCCCGCCCGCACCGACGCGATCGCCACGCTTCGCATGCCTGGCATCGGCCGGCCACTCGAACCTCCGAGACACACCTGGGGCATGCATCTGCACCTGCACAGAGGCCCCGCCAACGGTTGCCTCATAGCGTCGGTCCCCCGGTCAGCAAAACCGGGATTTCACTTCGCAATCACCCCCGACTGAGCACGGATGGATAGGTGAAAGCAGCCTGGGGGCACCCAGGCTGCTTCATCGTTGCCTCGTTCGGGTTTCCCGTCAGGGCCCTTGGCTTGAATTGGGGAGTCCGGAATCACGGCAAGCAGTCAAGGTCTGTGCTCTGCTGCCGCGCGCCAAGGACGCCACCGCCGAGCACACCGATGAGACCTGTGGGTACAGCGTCCGTGGCGGCAGTTCGCCAGCCTTGAGATTTGGGCGCGGAGCGGAGCGCGGTTGGCTGGCCGGGGATCCAGTTGCCGTGGAAGCCTGCCGGTATACGGACGGGCACGTGGATCTCGGCGACCGGGGCGGCGCTGAGGTCGGCCGCGTCCAGGATGGCCAGGTAGCTGGTGCCACGAGAGCGGTCGTGGGCGAACGTCAGGAGGTATCCGTCGTCTTCCTGGCCGGGGGTGGAGGAGGTGCGGGGGACGAAGACGGGCTCTCCGCAGGAATGGCCGGCGGGGAAGCGGTGGGTACTGCGCAGGGCGCCGTGGGTCAGGTCGTACTTGTAGATCTCGGTGTGCTGGGGCTCGGCATCGAGGGTGAAACCGGCGGTGTAGCCGTAGCGGTGGGGCAGGCCGATACCGGTGTCGGCGATGCGGGGGTATTCGCTGGGCGTGTCGTCCAGCGGGGTCTCGGTGACCTTGCCGGTGGCCAGGTGGAGCACCCACTGGTGCAGGGCGGGCAGGCCACCGCTGAGGTCCTGCGGCCCCTGGCGCCACAGGGTCGGGACGCGGGTGCCGGTGAGGGTGATCGTCGCGCCGGTCTCGAAGGCGTTCATGGTGTGCCATACGTAGCAGGGAGCGATGTCGAACCACCGTACGCAGGCGGTCTCCTCGGTCCGGGGCAGGACGCCGAGGCGGGCGCGGTGTTCGTCGTCCCATCGCCAGGGCGGGCCGCCACGGGCGGCCCGGTCGGCGTCGAAGACGACGGGCAGGTCCATGAAGACGACGTGGTGGGCGGTGATGGCGAAGTCGTGCATCATGACTGCCCGCGGCAGGTCCACGGTCTGTTTCTGGAGCACCTCTCCCGCTGCGGAGGCCCGGTAGTAGGTCAGGTACGGCGGACGGAGGCGGTAGCCGAAGAAGTGCAGCTCCCCGGTGCGGGGGCAGGTCTTGGGGTGGGCGGTCATGGGGGTGGTGAGCGCCCCGTCGAAGGTGAAGGCCCCCAGGGTCGCCAGGTCGGGGGTGACCTCGTAGGGGAAGCCGCCTTCTTCCAGGGCGAAAAGCCGGCCGGCATGGGCGATCAGGTGGGTGTTGGCCGTGGTGACGCGGTAGTCGATCCGTGAGGTGGCCGGGTCGAAGGCGAGGGCGAAGCGGGAGGCGCCCGGTTGTGCGTACAGCGGGGTACGCACATAGCGGTTGCGGTACCAGGTGGCGTGGCCGCCGGCCAGCGCGATGGTGTGTAACATCCCGTCGCCGGCGAAGGAGTGGGGCGACCAGCCACTGCGCGGGTTGGGCCCGTTGCGGAAGTACTGGCCGCACAGCTCCTCGGGGACGGTGCCGGTCACTGTGCTCGGGCGGTGGGTGACCTCGGCCGCGATCGGCGCGTTGTTGCCCGAGAGGTGCAGGGGCGCGGGGGCACCGGATGGCATCGTCATCTGCGGTCTCCTGCCGTGGGGTAAGGCAGCCAGGGTCCCGCAGTCGGCTTCCCAACGGCAGTCTTGTTCTTTTCGCACGCGTCAGCCGCTTCTTTTCGCACGCGTCAGCCGCCGCCCTCCCCACGACGTGATCCATCCGCGGCAGCCACAGCGGCCGGTATTTCAAGCCCCAGCGCCTCCACTCGGACAAAGCCTACGACCACGTCTACCTGCGCAAATGGCTCCGCTGGAAACGCATCGGAGTACGCATCGCACGCAAAGGCATCGAGCCCAGTGAACGATTGGGGCGCCGGAGGCGGGTGATCGAGCGCACGACGTCATGGCTGTCCGGCCACCGCAGACTCAGCCCCCCCCCGCTACGAGCGCAATCCCCGCAACTACCTGGGCTTTCTCGGAATCGCTGCAGCCCTGTGCTGTTACAAGGACTCGTCCGCCTCACCACGTAGGACACGGTCTAAGGCCGTATCGAGCAGGCCGAGCCCTTGGGCGGCCTTCCATCGCAGGTCGCAGCGGAGTTCCAGGACTGTCTCGAAATCCGACAGGCCGTGCAAGCTCCGCAGCACCACGGCGGCGGTCGGTACCTGCGGCGGCGTGGACGGCCGCCCACTGGGCGACGGATACACATCGGCGAACAGACGCCACCCGGCGGGATCAACCCCGGCAGGTCTCCCGTACATCGGGCCGACCGGCTCCCCGGCCTGCTCACCCTGCCCTGCGTGCCCACCGGACTGGCTCCGGAGCACGAGATCCGGAGCCGGAACGAGCGAGATTTTCAGTGATCTTCCAGGGCCGGTCGCCAACGGTGTTGTCCCGCCCGCCGCTCATGGCGGTCGGGTCGGTGGTTCCGGCGGCTCGGGCTTTTCGTTTCCCGCCACGGGGCGGCGAATTCACATCGGTCCCGGCTGGGTAATACGTACCGCCCCTGGCTCCGCGCGGATGGCCGACCGGTCAACGGCTTCCGACGTCCGCATCCCGCGGGGGAAGCCCGCGGCAATGGCGGAAAAGGAGCAGAAGCTGACGGCGCCCGCGCGTCAAGGACGCGTTACGCGAACGGGCCGGGGAACAGCGCGGCCCCTTGCTGTGTACGGTGCCGGAGCCGGGCCCTGGCCGGGAGATCACCACATCGGGCACGGGAACGAATTGAGTCAGTTGGGCGTTGGCAGCATGACTCTCTTGATCGTCTTCATAAGTCCGGAGAGAATCACGTCAGTCTCGTACACCCTCGTCGGCCATACCTGAGGTGCGCCCTTCTCCCTTCCTGTCCCCACTTTGCCTGTTGGTTCACCGACGGTTTGCCCGACCGGAAAATCCTTGCCGCATCGGTTCTTCCTGCGCCATCCCACGGCGCGGGACCTGTCAGAAAACCTGTGTCAGTGAAACGCATTCCCGTAACCGTCCACACGTCCGATCCGCTGAGCGAAACCGGAATTCTCAGTTTCTTACGCGACGACCCCACCCTTGAGGTCCTCGACCGGGAGGAGCCCCGCACCGGTGGGGTCGCAGTCGTTCACACCGGCCGCCTGCACGAGTTGGCGGCGACCAAGCTGCGCAGACTCTCCCGCGGTAGCGACCAGGCCATCGTGCTGATCGCCGACCGCTTGCGGGAGCCGGAGATGATGGCCGTCGTCGAGTGCGGTGTGCGGGTGGTCCTGTGGCGTCAACAGGCCACCCCCGGGCAGCTGGTGGAGGCGATCCACTCCGCCGCGCGCGGCGAGAGCCTGCTCCCGCCGGACCTGCTGAGCCGTCTGCTGGCGCAGACCAGCCTCCTGTACCGGCACACCCTGAGCGACGGCGATCAGCGGCCAACGCTGGGGCTCTCGCTCCGGGAGGTGGATGTCATCAAGCTCGTCGCGGAAGGGCTGGGCACCCGTGAGATCGCGGACAAGCTCGCCTATTCGGAGCGGACGGTCAAGAACGTCCTGCACGCGATGATGACCCGCATGCAGTTGCGCAACCGGGCCCACGCGGTCGCCTACGCACTGCGGGAAGGCCATATCTGACAGGCACTGCGGGAAGGCCATATCTCACCCGCCTGTGGCCATCGTGTGACGGAACCGGACGGTGTCCAGGTTCTTGGCCGCCTCCGCCAGGACCGCGGCGACGGCCGGGGCATCGGTGCCGATGATGTCGGTCCGCAGGTCGGCGTCGCCCGCGGCGATCCGGGTGGCATTGCGCAGCCCCTGCCCCGACAGCCGCAGCTGTGCCTCCTCGCCGTCCAGCAGCCTGGCGGCCGGGAGGCTCGCCACCAGGTGGCCGTCGGCGAAGCGCGCCAGGTCACAGCCCGCCTCGGCCGCCTGGCTCCGGGGGCGACCCTTCATGGCGGCCACGTCCGTGAAAAATGCGCCAGTTCGCGGTGCTGGTGTTGCGTGAGCACCTGCGCGGTACGGCCCGGCGGGACAGCGAGCACCGCCAGGGCGACGGGGGCGCGCGAGCTGTCCGCGACGCCCGCTCCCGGGCCCGCCGCGGTCCGCGCGGCCAGTGGGTCGCGGTCCAGCAGACAGGTGGTCACGCCCCGGGCCCGCAGGGCCAGGGCCACCGACGTACCGATCGGGCCGGTGCCGACCACGGCGACGCTACGCATCGGTGTCCCTTCTGCGGGCGTCCTCGTCCGGGGGCCGCGTGGCCGACCGCTGATCGCCGGGGGCGGGGGCGGGGGTGCGCAGCCATACGGCGGTGTCGGACGGCAGGTGGAGGTCGCGCAAGGGGCCGCTGGTGAGGAGGACGGTGTGCTCGGGCGGCAGGGCGACGGGCCGCTCGCCGAAGTTGACCACGCAGACCAGGTCGCCGCGTCGCAAGGCGAGGACTTCCGGGCCGCTGGGCAGCCACCGCATCGGGCCGTCGGCCGCGGCACCGACCGAGCGGCGCAGCCGCAATGCCGTGCGGTACAGCTCCAGCATCGAACCGGGGGTGCCGTCCTGGGCCTCGACGGTGAGTTCGGCCCACTGCTCGGGCTGGGGCAGCCAGGGTTCGGCGCCGCCCTGGGTGAAGCCGAACGGCGGGGCGGTGCCGGACCAGGGAAGGGGGACCCGGCAGCCGTCGCGGCCCGGGTCGGTACCACCGGAGCGGAAGTGGATCGGGTCGCGCAGCCGCTCCGGGGGGATGTCCTCGGCCTCGGGCAGGCCGAGTTCCTCGCCCTGGTAGAGGTAGACCGCGCCGGGCAGGGCAAGGGTGAGCAGGGCGGCGGCCCGGGCGCGGCGGGTGCCCAGGGCGAGGTCGGTGGGGGTGCCGTGGGTCTTGGCAGCGAGGTCGAAGGAGGTGTCGGCCCGGCCGTAGCGGGTGACGGTGCGGGTCACGTCGTGGTTGCACAGCACCCAGGTGGCGGAGGCACCGACAGCCAGGTGGGCGGCGAGAGTGGCGTCGATACGGGCGCGTAGCGGCCCGGCGTCCCAAGGGCTGCTCAGGAGGTCGAAGTTGAAGGCGGTGTGCAGTTCCTCGGGGCGCAGGTAGCGGGCGAAGCGTTCGGGGGCGTCGGGGAGCCAGATCTCGCCGACCAGGACGCGGGGATCGGGGTAGGAGTCGGCGATCTTCCGCCAGGAGCGGTAGATGTCGTGGAGTTCGTCGCGGTCGATGTAGGGGTGCGGCCGGGAGTGTTCGGTCAGGTCGGGCAGGGCGGGGTCCTTCGCCGAGGCGATCGCGGTGTCGATGCGCACCCCGGCGGCGCCACGGTCGAACCAGAAGCGGAGCACGGCCTCGTACTCGGCCCTGACCTGCGGGTGGCTCCAGTTGAGGTCGGGCTGATCGGGCGTGAACAGGTGCAGGTACCACTCGCCGGGGGTGCCGTCCGGGGCGGTGGTGCGGGTCCAGGCTGGGCCGCCGAACTCGGAGGTCCAGTTGTTGGGCGGCTCCTGGCCTTCGGGGCCCCGGCCGGGGCGGAAGTGGAACAGGGCGCGTGCGGGGCTGCCCGGGGGCGCGGCGAGGGCCGCGCGGAACCACGGGTGGGCGCTGGAGAGGTGGTTGGGCACGATGTCGACGAGGGTGCGCAGACCCAGGTCGCGTGCCGCGGCGATCAGCCGCTCGGCCTCGTCGAGGGTGCCGAGGTCGGGGTGGATGCCTCGGTAGTCCGCCACGTCGTAGCCGCCGTCGGCCAGCGGGGAGGGGTACCACGGGGTGAACCACAGTGCGTCGATGCCCAGTTGGGCCAGGTACGGCAGCCGGGCGCGGACTCCCGCCAGGTCGCCGGTGCCGTCGCCGTTCCCGTCGGCGAAGCTGCGCGGATAGATCTGGTAGATGACGGCGCCGCGCCACCAGTCGGCTCCGGGGCCCTGCTCGGTCGCGGAGGGTTCCCGGGCCGTCGTTGCCGTGGCCGCCATCGCCGTCGTAGCCGTTGGCGCTGTCGTCGTCCGGGCCGGGACCCCGGGGCTCGTCGGGGGGTTCACGGCGTGCCCGCCGACGGGCCCAGCCGTCCCAGGTCCACCGCCCACAGGCCGGGCAGGACGTGGTCGGCCGCGGAGTAGTCCAGGGAGCGGGTCAGTTCGGTGGGGACTGCGGTCACGGTGATCCCGGCGGCCTTCGCGGCGGTGACTCCGGTCAGCGAGTCCTCGAAGGCGACGCAGCGGGACGCCGGCACGCCGAGCCGGGCCGACGCCTCCAAGTAGACGGCGGGGTCAGGCTTTCTGCGGGGTACCTCGTCGCCGCCCACCACGGTGTCGAAGAACTCCTCGATGCCGAAGTGGTCCAGCCAGCGCCGCACCCACTGCGTGTCGGCCGCCGACGCCACCGCTACGGGCAGACCGGCGGCGCGCAACTGCTCCAGCAGGTCCCGTACGCCCGGCAGCAGCCGGATGTGCTCAGGGGTCATGAAGCGCTCCCACAGCTGGGACAGCCGCTCCTTGAGAGCGGCATGCGCGCGGGGATCGCTGTCGCCGGGGCCCGGGGAGGACGCGGGCCCCGGGGAATCCGGCGCGCCCGACGAGGCAGGGGAGTTCGCGGTGTCCAGGAGGATGTCGAACAGGCGCGGGTAGCCGTCGGGTCGGCCGCACACCTCCTGGGCCCATATCCGTGCGGGAAGGGTCGCGCCGTGCTCCTCGAACAGGGCGGAGCAGGCGAGGAAGTCTGGGCGTATGGAGTCGACCAGGATGCCGTCGTGGTCGAAGATGACCGCCTCGGCCATGGGGGCCGTGGGCAGGTGCGGGACGGCGGTGGCGGTGGCGGTGGCGTCGCTCATGGCGGTCACAGCTCGCGGATGACTCGGGCGGGGTTGCCTGCCGCGAGTACCTTCGGCGGCAGGTCCTTGGTGACGACGCTCCCGGCGCCCACCACGGTCTCCGTACCGATCGTCACCCCTGGCAGGACGGTCACACCGCCGCCGAGCCAGACCCGGTCCTCCAGGGTGATGGGCTTGGCGTACTCCCACATGCTGGTGCGCAGGTCGGGGTCGAAGGGGTGGTTGGCGGTGAAGAGCTGGCACCGGGGCGCGACGAAGACGTCCGCGCCGAGAGTGATGGGGGCGCAGTCCAGCATCATCACATCGAAGTTGACCTTCGTCCTGGGGCCGAACTCGATGAAGAACCCGAACTCGCACAGGAAGCGGGGCATCACCCAGCCCCCCGGTTCGATCCGGCCCAGGAGGTCGCCCAGGAGGCGCTCGCGGGTCTTGAAGTCGCTCAGCGCGGTGCTGTTGACCTTGTCCAGCAGGTCCATGCAGCGCTGGCGGTACGGGCGCAGGGCCGGGTCGGTGGCCGAGTACAGCTCACCGCCGGCGAGCCGGGCCTTGATCCGGGTCAGCTCGGCCGGTTCGAGGGTGGCCGCGGGCGCGGCCGAGGGCGGCGCCTCGGGGGACGTCGCCGCGGCGGGTTCGGGGTGTGCGGACGAGGTGGTGGGGTTCGTCGGGTTCATCGGGTGCGGGAGGTGCCTTTCTGCGTGCTGTCGGCCCGGCCGTTCAGCGGCGGTGGAGCCGGAGGGTGATCGGCCGGTGGTCGGAGGCCGCGGGCCGCGTCCCGTGCGGGTGCAGCCGGGGGTCGTCCACGGGCCGGTACGCGGCCAGGTCCCCGGCGAGGCCGGGGGTCAGCAGGAACACGTCGATGCGCCGTGCCGCTTCGCCGGGCGGATGGAAGCCGAAGGTGGGCGACCGGTCGCCGGTCCGGGCGCCCGCGTCGAGGAACAGCGGTTCCGGCGCGGCGTCGAGCAGCCGGTGCAGCGGTGCCCGGTCGGCGTGGTCCTCGCCGGGCATCGTGTGGTCGGCACGGCGGTGGCGGGGCACGGTGGACCAGTCCGGTTCCGCGTCGCCCGGCGGCACGGTGTTGGCGTCCATCGCCAGCAGCGTGGGGTGAGGAGCGTCGGGGTCGGCGTACCGGCGCAGGTGATCGGACTCGATGCGCCGGTTGGTCGCGCTGTACGGGTCCAGGTGGGCCACGACGAACCGCAGCGGGGCCGAGCGGCTCGGCAGCCGCAAGGTGGCGCTGCCGTGGCCGTGCCACTGGGCGAGGTCGGGCGCCGACTGCTCGACTTCGACCAGCTCGATGTCCCGCTGCCAGAACACGGCCAGGTTGCAGCCGGTCTTGGCGGGGAAGAGCACCCCGTCCATGCCGAAGGCGGCCTTGGCGTCCTCGAAGAAGGCGCGGTCGTCGAGGTCCCAGCCCCACCCCTCGGTGGTCATCAGTACCCGGGGCCGGTGGTCCAGGACCAGGTCCCGCTGGAGGTGCCAGCGCTCGTCACGGCCGTAGTAGCGGTCGACGCCCGCCTCGTAGAGGTTCCAGAACATCACCAGGTCGCTCGCGCCGGTCACGTCACCGTCGGTGCCGGGGCTCGCCCCGGGTGCGCCGGTGGGAGGCAAGGGCCTTTCGGGCAGCGTCATTTGATGCCCACGACCATGGACTCGGGGCCGTCCAGGTGCTCCACGTAGGTCTGCGAGAAGCCCGCCTCGCGCAGCCACGCCTGGCAGTCGGCGCCGGTGTAGTCGAAGCCGCCGGGGACCTCGGCGTGCATGATGAGGCTGAGGATCAGCCCGACGGCGTTGCTGCACCGCTCGTCGTCGATCAGTGTCTCGTAGACCAGCACCGCGCCCCCGTCCGGCAGCGCCTGGTGGGCGGCGCGCAGCAGCCGCAGTTTCTCCTCCCGCCCCCAGTTGTGCAGGACGTGTCCGAGGACCAGGACGTCGGCGGCCGGGAGCGGGTCGCGGAAGAAGTCGCCCTCCTGGAAGGTGACGCGGTCGGCGACGCCGAGGCGCGCGGTGTACTCCGCAAAGCCCTCCCGGGCCGGGGGCAGGTCGAATCCGACGGCGCTCAGGTGGGGGTGTCGGGCCAGGACGTGGCCGGGCAGCGCGCCCTCGGCGCAGCCGATGTCGGCCAGCGAACGGTAGCGCTCCCAGGGGAACTTCTCCGCGATGGCCTTGGCCGAGCCCATGCTCAGCGCGGTCATGTCCTTCTGGAAGGCGCGCACCGAGTCGGACGCGGCGTACATGGCGGCGTAGAAGTCCCGCCCGTCCTGGGCCTGGCACGCCGCCTGCCCGGTGCGCAGCACCTGCGTCAGGTCGTCGGCCAGTCCGGCGCACTGGGTGACGAAGCTGCCGCCGAGGTAGGTCGTGGGACGGTTCGCGTCCAAGTACTCCGCCGCCTCGGGGGAGTTGACGTACTGGCCGTCGGTGCGCACCAGCAGTCCGAGGGCGACCAGGGCGTCGAAGAAGTCGGCGGCGGGCCGGGGGTGCACTCCCAGGCGGTCGCGCAGTTCGGGGGCCGGCAGCGGATTCTTGGCCAGTTCGGTGAAGACGCCGAGCTCGACGGCGCTGAGCATGGTCTTGGTCTTCCAGTGGGCCCACATCAGGTCGGTGACGGGCTGCGGTGAGGTCATGGTGAGGTCTCCAGTTCGTGGTGGGGTGCCGGTCGCGGCAGGGCGGCGGGCCGGTGGGCCAGTCGGGTGGCGACGGCGACGGCCAGGCCGCACAGCAGCGTCAGACCGGTCAGGGACAGGGGGATCGCCGCCCAGCGGCCGGGGGCCGCCAGGCCGATCAGGTAGGGCAGAGCCGCGCTGCCGACGAGATTGGCCACCAGCAGCGCGGAGTTGACCCGCTCGGGCGCGGGCAGCAGGGCGTTCGCCCAGGCGAGCGTGGTGGGGAAGACCGCGGCCAGCGCCAGCCCGGCCAGGCCGTACGCCACCGGCGCCACGGCCGCGGCCAGGGTGGCGGCCAGTGCTCCGGCGGCGGCCAGCAGGCACACTCCGATCAACTGGGGGTGGCTCAGCCGCCGGGCCGCCCACGGCACCACCAGACGGCCGACGGTGAGCCCGGCCCAGAACAGCGCGGTGAACCGCGCCGCGTCGGCCGGGTCGTGCCCCAGGGCGCTCAGATGGGTCGACTCCAGCGCGCCGATCCCGGCCTCGACGCCCGCGTAGGCCAGCGCCATCAGGGCGAAGACGGCCAGCAGCGGCGCGGACGGGCGCCGGGAGGCGGTCTCGCCGGTGCCCTGTGCGCTCTCCCCGGCGGCCGTGGCCCGTACCAGCAGCAGCGACAGGGCACCGGTCACCAGCAGCAGCCAGGACACCCCGCCCCACTGGCCCACCAGCAGCGGGCCCAGCGTGGCTCCCGCACCGAAGCAGGCGTGCAGCACGTTGAGCAGCAACGCCGGGCGCGGCAGCGAGGGTTGAGCGAAGAAGGTGTTCAGGTGCAGGATCAGCCCGCCGTACCCGACCCCGGCGACCAGGGCGAAGGCGCACAGCAGCCACCAGTGCGGCGCCAGGGCCATCCCCGCGGTGCTGCCCGCGAAGGCTGTCAGCAGTACGGTCATCAGCGCCCGGCCCGGCAGGCGCCGGGCGCCCAGTCCGCAGCCGACGATGGCCAGCAGGGCGCCGAGGTTGTAGAGCACGACCAGTTCCGCGCCGCTGCCGTCCCCGAGCCCGTAGGCCGTCCGCAGCAGCGGCAGCGCCGCGCCCAGCGCCCCGGTGACCACACCGAGGAGCAGGGACAGCGCCAGCGCCGCCGCGATCAGCGGGCCGGGCCCGGCTGCCGGTGTGCGCCCGGTCACCGGCGGTCGCCCAGGGGGACGGGGCTCAGGCGCAGCGGGGCGAACCGGGCCGCGGCGGACGGGGAGAAGGGTGCCTGGACGAACGCGCCGAGCTGGAGCTGCGGTGCCGTGAAGCCGAGGAAGGTACGGACGAACCGCCAGTCCTCCTGCGGCTGTTGGCGGTAGAAGACCGCGTGCCGACGGCCTTCGCGGGTCACCAGCAGGTCGGCGGCGGGGCCGTCCAGCGCGGGTCCCATCGCCTCGTCGGACGCAGGGCGGGACAGGACGGTGACCACCGCCCAGCCCCCCGCCCTGGTCCGCTCCACGCACACCTTCAGCCAGCCGTCCTCGCCGTGCAGGGCCAGGCCCGCCGCGTCCCCGAACGCCGAGCCCTCGACGGTGATCCGCGTCCAGGCGGTGAAGTCTCCCTCGACGGGCCGCCGCAGCAGCGGCAGGGAATCTGCCTCGTACGAGCCGGGCAGGTTGTAGAGGTCCGCTCCCCCCGGCGCTTCGATGCGCAGCGAGTCTCCGGCGCGGGACCAGGACTGCGGTTGGCCCTGCCACCGCCAGGGGCTGGGGGCGTCGGCTCCGTCGCCGGGCCAGGGCGCGTCGGCACATCGCGTCATGGGGCTGTCATCCCGCCGTCGACGCTGATGGCCTGCCCGGTGACCTTGGTCGCCGCGGCCAGGTAGACCACCAGCTCCGCGATGTCCTTGGGGGTCTGGAACTCGCGCTGGGGGATCATCGAGCGCATCCGCTCCCAGCACTCGTCCTCGCTCTCGCCGGGGCGGACGAACTCCGAGAGCAGGTAGCGCCACATGTTGGAGCGGACGATGCCGGGGCAGACGGCATTGACGCGGATGCCGTCGCGGGCCACTTCCTGGGCGAGCGCGGCGGTGAAGCCGACCACCCCGAACTTGGCGGCGCAGTAGTGCGCGACCTTGGCGAAGCCAGAACGGCCCGACACCGAGGAGAAGTTGACGATGGCGCCGCCACCGGAGGCGCGCAGCAGAGGCAGGGCGTTCTTGGAGGACAGGAAGACCCCGTCGAGGTTGCCGGCCACCACGTGCTGGAACTCGGTCAGTTCCATCTTCTCCACCGGGCAGACGTGGGTGACGCCGAAGGCGTTGACCACCACGTCCAGGCGCCCGGCGTCCTCGGCCAGGTCCGCGTACAGCGTGCGCACCTGCTCCTCGTCGGTGGCGTCGGCCTGGGCCGCGCCGACCTTGAGCCCTTCCTCGGTCAGCCGGGCGGCGAGCTTCTGGGCGTCGGCGAATCCGGTGACCTGAGTGGACTGGTAGTGATTGAACTGCGAGGGCAGCTTGTCGGTGTCGGCCACCACGACGCGTGCGCCGCGCCGGGCGAGCTCTTCCACCACGGCCGAGCCGATGCCCCGGCCGCCGCCGACGACCAGCGCCACCTTGTCGGCGAAACCTGTTGCGAAGTCCATGTCTCTCATTCCTTTCCGGCGCCCGCGCCCACCGGTTGGGGCGCGAGGCGATAGGTCAGCGGCGGCAGTACCAGGGCGTCCAAGAGGCGGGGGAAGGCCCGGTAGTCGGCGAGGTTGCGGCCGGGCCGGTCCACCAGGTCGTGCAGCGCGGCCCGTTCCCCACGGTCCTGGTCTCCGTGGCCGGTCCGCGTGGCGCAGGCGTCCAGGGCGCGGTGCACGGCCTGGTCGCGGCGGCCGAAGAAGTCGGTGAACAGCCGCTCGGCCCGCTCCAGGGTCCGCTGCGGGTCGAAGCCGGTGCGGGCGGGCACGCGCAGGGCCTGGGGCAGCGTGGTGTCGTAGGCCAGGGCGTGTTCGTCCACGTCACCGGACAGGGCGCGCAGGAACGCTTCGTCCTGGAAGGGCGCCACGCTGCGCAGGGCGGCCGGGTCGTAGTCGCGGTCGAGCAGCTTGGCCGCAAGTACGTCCTCGTCGACCCGGCCCAGCGGCCCGACCCGGCTCATGGTGAACTCGCCGGCGGTGTCGAGTTCGGTGGGCACCAGGTTGCGGGCGGGCAGCAGTTCCACAGCGGGGCCGATGTCGGCGGCCAGCACCGGAACGCCGTGGGCCAGCGCCTCCAGCACCACCCGCCCCAGGGTCTCCCGGGAGGCCGTGCTGGGGAAGAGCAGCACGTCGATGCGGGCGAAGAAGTCGGCGAGCTGGTGTTGGCCGAGGATGCCGAGCAGTTCGACGGCGCCGGGCTCGACGCCCTGCTCCCCCAGGGCCGCCCGCACCGCGTCCGCCTCCCAGCGGGCGTGGTTGGGCTTGCCCGCGCACACCAGGCTCGCCCGGCCGCCGCTGTCGCGATGGCAGCGGGCGAACACGTTCAGCACCTGGTCGAAGTTCTTGGCCAGCGACAGCGCGCCGAGGTAGCCGATGCGCAGGGTCTCCCCCGGCCCCGGGGCGGGGGCGGGCTCGCTGCGGGGCAGCCGGTCCAGCATCGGGTAGGCCACCGCCGAGTTCTCCTCGGTGACGGAGGCGAAGTGGCGGATGTACAGGCGGCGGGTGTACTCGGTGGGAAAGAGCGCCAGGTCGCCGGGGCGGACCAGCGGCGCGCACAGCTCTTCCTGCGCCCAGTAGCCCGACCACAGCGCGGTGTGCACCTCGCGGACGATCCTGAACCGGCCGCCGGTGCGCTGCCGCCAGAGGTGGTAGAGGAAGGCGTACGGCCCCGACCCGGCGTAGACCACGTCGCCCGGCCCGGCGGAGGCGACGCTGTCCGGCCCCTGGGCCAGGTCGTGCCAGGTCACGGGCTGGCGGCGGGTCAGCAGCTCGGCCATCTCACGGTGCATCAGGATGGCGCCGTCGACGATGCCGTCGGTGTCCGGGGCGCGGTAGTCATGCGTGTGCAGTCGCATGCGCGCCCTCCTCGATGCCGTCGGCCGCGGTGAGCTCGGCGCCGTCGGGCCACTCCCCCAGGCCGCGCAGCAGCTCGCCGAGCTGCTCGGAGCTCATGCCGTGCAGCCGCAGCTGCCGGTCGTGCACGCTGTTGGCGATGTCCTGGCGTACGCCGTGCACCTGGGCGGGGAGCAGGTACTTGGTGCGCAGCCGCTCGCCGAAGCCGCCGTGGGCGCCGTTGTACTCGACCGTCAACAGGCGTCGGCAGCCGCCGAGTCGGGCCAGGGTGGCGCTGTCCAGGTCGGGGTCGAGGGCGGCGCAGTGCAGATGCGGGATGCCCAGCTCGCGGTTGGCCTCGGCGATGAGGACCCCGGCGTAGCCGAAGGTGACCACGGCCGCCTGCGGCTGCTCGTCGCCGGGCGGGGTGAGCCAGGTGCCGCCGTCCACGTCGGCGGCACAGTCGGCCGCGGGCGGGTCGAACTTGGCGTCGACGGCGCTGATCACATGGGTGGTGTCCGGGTGCTGGTGCAGGCGGTCCAGGCAGGCGGCGAACTCGGCCGCGGTGACCGGCTCGTACACCCGGGTGTTCAGCAGCTGGCCCAGCAGGTTGGTGGCGTTGTGGGCGCCGCCCCACGCTCCCCAGCTCCGCCCGGCCAGCACCAGCAGGTTGCGGACGCCGGTGGTGGCCTCGGTGAGCATGCTCAGGGAGTCCATGTAGTACATCGCGTCGGTGGCGACGACCTTGACGGTCTCCTCGGGCAGGGCCAGGGTCAGCCCCAGGCTGAGCGTCTCGGCGAGCCCGGTGTTGGTGTAGGGGACCTTGCCGCGCAGGCCGAAGCGGGCCGCCATGTCGGCGGTGAACACGGCCAGTTCGCGGCCGGTGCGCTCCTGATGGGCGGCCAGGGCCGTGCCGGCGGTGTTGGCGAAGGACACCTTCGCCGGACGGCTGGTGGCCGGTGCGGCAGAGGCGGCGGGCTTGAAGCTGTGATCGCCCTTGCGGGTACGGCACACCAGCGCGGCGGAGGTCGGCGCGGCCAGCAGCTCGCTCAGGGAGCCGCGGACGGTTGCGCTGTTCAGGCCGTCGACTTCCTCGACCCGGCCGAGGTAGCTGGCCAGGTAGCCACGGCTGAGCGGTTTCAGCAGCGGCTCGATGCCCTTGTCGTTGGTGTCGACGACGAGGATCAAATTGTTCAGGTCCGCCTCGTGGGCGAAGCGCAGGCACTCGAAGACCACGCCTTCTTGCAACTCGCCGTCGCCGGCCAGGCAGACCACCTTGCGGTCCTCGCCACGGCGGGCGAGGTCCCAGGCGAGGCTGACGGCCTGGGCCACGCCGACCCCCAGGCTGTAGCGCATGGTGTTGGTGAAGCCGAGGTCCTGATGGACGACGCCGGTCAGGCCGCCTTGGTGGAGGGTGGCCAGCGGCGCGAACGGTAAGTCGCCACGGACGTAGCGCTCGGCGTAGAAGGCGGGGGCGATGTGCCCGCGCCCGACGATGAGTTCGGCCGGGGCGGGTCCGTCCTCGGGTACCAGGCCCAGCTCGAAGCAGGCTTGCACCATCGGCAGGGAGGACAGGTTGCTCTGGTAGTTGCCGGACCCGGCTATCTCGTGCATCCGCAGCAGCACCCGCGCGCTGTCGCCGTAGAGCCTCTCGGGTACGGCGGCGGCCAGTTTGCGCATGCTCTCCAGCAGAGGGCCGCTGTAGGCGCCCGCTTCGAGCTCGGCGAGCTCGCGGCGCACCACGGCGCTCTCCTGCTCGGTCAGACGGGGCAGCGCGGCGGTGGCCGGGCCCTCGATGAGGGTGCGCAGCGCGCTCATCGGGCCGCCCCGCAGACCTCGTCCAGGGCTTCGCCCAGAATCCGCAGCGTTTCGTCCGCCTCGGCCTCGGTGGTCACGAACGCGGGGGCCAGCGTGATCCAGTCGTCCTGGCCGCGCAGGATCAGGCCCCGCTTGAGGCAGGCCCGGGCGACCCGCTCGCCGATCGGGCCCTGCCCGGTGCCGCCGTCGGGGCCGGTGAGCTTGGCGCCGTACAGCAGGCCGATGGCGCGCAGGGTGCCGCGCCCGTCGACCAGTCGTCGCAGCCGGGGCTCGATGTACTGGGACAGGTTCCGCACCTTGGTGAGGTAGTCGCCGTCGTTGAACAAAGTCACCGCGGCCAGGCCCGCGGCCGAGGCCAGGGGGTTGGCGGCGTAGGTGTGGGAGGGGGCGAAGGAGCGCGGCCCGTCGGCGTCGCCGAGGACGGCGGCGACGTGCTCGCCGATCAGGACGGCGGCCAGCGGCGCGTAGCCGCCGGAGATGCCCTTGCCGACGCACATCAGGTCCGGGGTGACGCCGAAGGCCTGAGCGGCGAAGGGGTGGCCGGTGCGGCCGAAGCCGGTGACGATCTCGTCGAAGACGAGCAGGACGTTGTGCCGGTCGCAGATCTCGCGGAGGCGGCCGAGGTAGTCGGCCGAGGGGATGGCCATGCCCCGCAGGTGGATCACCGGTTCGATGACCAGGGCGGCCACCGAGTCGGGCCCCTCGGCTTCGATGGTCCGCTCGATCATCTCGGCGGCCAGCGCGGCGGACCGGTCGGCCTCCACACCCCAGAACTCCTCCAGGCAGTCCGGCGGCCAGACGTGGACGACGCCGGGCAGGCCGGGGCCGAAGCGGCTGACGTCGGGGCGGCCGGTGAGGCTCAGCGAGCCGAAGGTGGCGCCATGGTAGCCGTGGTAGTGGCTGAGCACCTTGACCTTGTCGGGGTTGCCGTGCGAGCGGTGGTACAGCCGGGCCAGCCGGATGGCGGCCTCGACGCTCTCCGAGCCGCCGTTGACCAGCTTGGCGGCGGTGATGCCGTCGGGCGCCAGGTCCACCAGGGCCTGGGCGAGGTCGAGGGCGGCTTGGTTGGCGCCGTGCAGCGGGGGGTTGAACGGCAGGGTGTGCAGCTGCTGCTGGACGGCCTGGGCGATGGGCCCGCAGTCGTAGCCGAAGCAGGTCACGAACACACCCGACATGGCGTCCAGGTAGCCGCGGCCGTCCGCGGCGGTCAGGCGGACGCCCTTGGCGGAGGTGAAGAGGAGGGAGTCCTCGGAGTGGGGGACCTCGAAGCAGTAGGCGGACAGGTCGGTCGGCCACGGCGACGCCGCGGTCTCCTTTGCGGTCATGCGGGAACTCTCTCTGTGCGGGAAGGAGTGATCAACGAAGGTTGATACACCGGCGACGAAAGAAGCTGACGAGTCGTCAGATTTCGTACGGGGACGGGCCGGACGCCCTACACGACGCGGGCGCGGAGGCGTCCGGAGCGGTGAGCAGGTGGTGGATCTCCAGCCTGCGCGCCGGTGACAGGAGGTCGAAGTAGCCCAGCCACACGGGGCTGAGGATGTTCCGTTCCAGGATGTCCTTGGCGATATCGACGATCACGGGTAGCGCGTGGGCCATGAGCAGCGGCATCAACAGCCGTTCCTCACCCGGCCGCAGGAGGCCGCGGGCCGTCGCGGCACCCCGGAAGGCGGCGAGCGAGCGGCGCCGCCGGTCGGGGTCGGCCACCCGTCCGGCCGCCTCGGCCAGCCAGGCCAGGTCCAGGAGCCGGTCGCCGAGGTGGACGTTGTCGAAGTCGAGGACTCCTCGGACGCGCGGCTCACCGGTGGGGCCGTCGTCGGTGAGCAGGAAGTGGTGATAATGCAGGTCGCTGTGGACGACCGCGGGCCTGGCGACGGGCTCCCCCACGGCGGGGACACCGGTGTGACGCAGCAGGTGCCCGCCCGCGACCGTCTCGCGCAGCGCCGTGGCCGCCGCACGGTGCCAGTCGTCCTCGCCCTGCTCGGCCAGCGGGAGCAGCCGTTCCTCGGCGTCCTTGAGGGCCGTCGGCCAGTGCTCCTCCTCGACCAGCCGGGGCAGCGGTATCCGCGCAAGCTCCCGTGCCACCGGTGACGGCAACTGGTCCAGGGCGGTACGCAGATCCAGCCCGGCGCGTACCACCTGCTGGGCCTGGGCGGCGGTGAACCACACGGCGGAGGAGCCGTCCAGGCGGGGGTTGAGCTCGCAGACCAGGCCCTGGCACCACACGCTGGTGGCGCCGTTCAGCGCGGGCACGGCCTCCGGGACGGGCACGCCCAGGTTCCGGCAGTGCGCCGCGATCCGCTCCTTGAGCGGGTAGAAGCGGCGCTGCCGGGCGGCGTCGGGGTTCAACTGCACCTTGAGGACATGGCTGTTGCCGGGCAGGTCCACGTGCCACAGACCGGCGGTGTGGGTGAGCGGCGCGGCGCCGTCGGCCGAGAACGGGCGGACGGGCAACCCCGCCCAGGGCTCGCCCCAGCCCGCCGCCAGCACCCGGCGCACCCATTGCGCGCTGCCGGGCAGCGCGTCACCCGGCGCCGGGAGGTCGTCCCGGTCCTGCTCAGGCCGTTCGTGACTGTGCATGTCGTCCCTGTTCGCGAGGTGGTTTCGGCCACCACTCCACCCCACCCACCGGGCCGTGGGCCAGATCCAGAGGGTCTCTTCCACGGGGCAGTTGCCGCTGCCCCACCGACGGCGCTTGCCCGCCGACCGCCCCGCACAAAATGCCCCCGCGCCGGGAGCCGGCGCCTGCCCGTCCTGCGCCGCCTGCCTCCCTCCGACGCCGCCGGAGAGGGCCCGTACACGGGCGGTGGCGGCCCCCTATCGGCTGGGCGGCGGCCCTTTTTCCCCCCGACCAGGGGCCGGAGGACGAGGATCGTTGCCCCAACGGTCACCGGACTGGGGGGTCGATCGCCGCCCCGGGCCATGGCCGTAACTACCCACCAGCGCCCCCTGTGGGGGCTTTTTCAGGTGCCCGGCAGCAACTGGGAACGCCGTTGACGGAGGTTTCGGTGGCGTGGATGATCCGTTGGAGCCGCGTCGGACGTCGTGACGCGTGCCCGGCCGGCCTCGAGACCCGACAGGAGTTCTCATGCTCAATGAGTTCAGTTACGACTTGGGGCAGTGGGACATCTCTCGCTTCCGGGAGCGCCCGCCGCAGGACACCTTCACGGCCTTCGACCTGGAATGGCATCTGCTCCCCGACGTATGGCCGGGGAACGCGGTCGCCACGAAGCTCTTCACGTCCTGGCTGCCCTACTCGGAGGTCGACAGTTTCCTCGAGGTCGGCTGCGGTGCCGGCGTGACGGCCGTCATCGCCGCGATGCGGGGCTGTTCGCGGGTCTGTGCCCTCGACATCAATCCGGCGGCGGCCGAGACGGCCCAACTGAACGCGACGCGGCATGGTGTGGGCGACAAGGTCACCACGCTGACCAGCGATCTGTTCTCCGCGCTCGACGAAGGCACGACGTTCGACCTCATCTACTGGAACTCACCGTTCGTCGAGGCACCGGTCGAGCACGAGTACCGAAGCCAGATCGATTACGCGGCCTTCGACGCCGACTACAAGATGCACGAGGCGTTCTTCGCCGCCCTCGAGCGGCACATGTCCGAGACCACGCGTGTCTTCCTGGGCTTCAGCGAGACCCTCGGAAATCCGCAGCGCCTCCACGAGTTGGCCGCGCGGTCGGGGTTCACCGCGTCCGTGTACCGCAGGGACACGTTCGACCTCCCCGCCGACTACGCGGGTCCCCGCAGCGGCGACGGCGAGGGCGACGGCCTCACGTCTTTGGTGTACGTGCTCTACGAGTTCCGGCGCACCGCTCCCGCCGCCTAGGCCCGGCCCGGCTCCCACAGCCTGAACTGTGGGTCGGCGGTGCCCGTGGCGAGGATCCCGCGGAACTGTTCGGCGATGTCCCGTGCCGTCGCCGCCTCGAAGAGGTCGGCGTTGTATTCGAGGCGTCCCGAGCAGCCCTTGCCCGAGCGCGTGACGGTCAAGGAGAGGTCGGCCTTCGCCGTTGCGGTGTCGCCGAACTCACCGCGCACCGCGCAGCCGGACAGGGTGAGGCCACGCCCCGCGCCGCCGTCCGCCTGGGCCGCCCCCTCCTCCTGGGCCATCTCCTGGTAGCCCAGCATCAGTTGGAATACGGGGTTGAAGGCCGGGTCGCGTACCGGCTTCAGCTCGTCCACCAGCAGGTCGAACGGCACGGCCTGGTGGGCCATCGCGCGGCGGCTCTCGTCACGGGCCCGGTGCACGAGTTCCTCGAAGGTGGGGTGCCCCGTCACGTCGACGCGGTGGACGAGGGTGTTCACGAACATGCCGATCATCCGGTGGTGGCTCTCGCGCTGCCGGGACGTCACCGGCACCCCGATCACCGCGTCGGTGCCGCCGCGCAGCCGCACGAGGGCCGCGTACACCGCCAGCAGCACGGCGAACGGCGTCGCCCGGCACGCCTTGGCGAGCGTCACCATCCGATCCGTCACCTCCGGCTCGACGGTGAAGCGCACATGCCCGCCGAACACCCCCTGGAAGGCGGGGCGTTCGCGGTCGGCCGGGAGGGTCGCGGGGGCAGGAACTCCCGCGAGGTGAGCGCGCCAGTGATCGATCAGCGGTCCGGTTCTCGTCCGGGTCAGTCGGGCCGTCTGCCACGCGGCGAAGTCGGCGTACTGCTCGTCGAGGGGGCTGAGCCCGGACGGTTCCCCTCGCCGTGCCGCCCGGTAGCAGGCCGACAGTTCGCGTTCCAGGATCTGCAACGACCCGCCGTCGCAGGCGATGTGATGGAGAGTCAGGCACAGATGATGTCGGGTGGGGGCAGTGCGCAGGAGCAACGGCCTGATGACCGGTCCCGCCGCCAGGTCGAACGGACGCCTGCCCTCCGCGACGGCCCGGCGGCGCGCCTCCGCGTCCGGGTCCGCCTCCCGGTCCGCGTCCGGGGTCGTGCCCGGGTCCGCGTGCCCCGAGACGTCCTCGACGGGGACGTTCACCGTCTCGGCGGGGCGGACGACCTGGCGCACGGTGCCCGCCCGTATCCGGTAGACGGTCCGCAGCACCTCGTGCCTGCGGACCACCTCGCTCAGGGCACCCTCCAGCGCCGCGACGTCGAGGTCGCCGTCCACTGCGTAGATCAGGGGGACGTTGTAGACAGCCGTTCCTGGCCGGAACCTGTCGATGATCCACAACTTCCTTTGGGCGTGCGAGACTTCGTGGTCATCGTTCACGGGAGACCTCGGCGGCCAAGGTGAGCACGGTCGGGTCGTAGAGGAACGTCCCGAGGTCCACATCCGCGTCGAACGTGTCGTTGATCCGGGACACCAGCCGCATGGCGAGCAGCGAGTGCCCGCCGAGCGAGAAGAAGTCGTCGGTCAGGCCGACGGACGCGAGGCCCAGGATGTCGGCGGTGGTCGCCACGAGGCGGCGCTCGAGGTCGGTGCGAGGTGCTTCGGCGCCGGTGTCGGTGTCGGGGGCGGCCACCGGCAGCGCCTGGAGGGCGAGACGGTCGATCTTTCCTGCGGAGGTCAGGGGCAGTTGGGGCGTGCGGAGGAAGACGGACGGGATCATCCACTCGGGCAGCACGCCCGCGAGGAACTCGCGCAGTCCGTCGAGGGTGCCGTCGGCCGCGGCGGGCACGGTGTGGGCCACCAGGCGGCGGTCACCGGTGGACTCGTCCACGGTGACCGCCGCCTGCCGGATGCCGGGGTGGGTGGCGAGGACGGCTTCCACTTCGCCGGGCTCGACGCGGTAGCCGCGGATCTTGACCTGGTTGTCGACGCGTCCGACGAAGTCGAGGGTTCCGTCGGCGCGGGCCCTGACCAGGTCGCCGGTTCGGTACATCACGGATTCGTCCTCGTCGGCGAAGGGGTCGGACAGGAAGCGTTCCCGGGTCTCGTCGGGACGCCCCACGTAACCCCTGCCGACGCCGGGGCCGCCGATGAAGAGTTCGCCCACCGTGCCCTCGGACACCGGCTCCAGGTCCTCGCCGAGGACGTAGCAGGAGGTGTTCGCGATCGGTCCGCCGATGGGTACGGACGTCGCGTCGTCGGGGACGGTGTCGACCGGGCCGCATACCGCGAAGACGGTCGTCTCGGTGGGGCCGTAGCCGTTGACGAAGCGGTCGGGCCGGTCGGCGGGGGCCCTTGAGGCGAGCTGGCGGGCACGGGCGACGTTGAGCACGTCGCCGCCCACGACGAGGTTGCGCAGGCCGCCGAAGCTGTCCGGCCGGTCGGCCATGACCTCGGTGAACAGGGCCGAGGTCAGGACCAGGGTGGTGACGCGGTGCGTGTCCAGCGTCCGCTTCAGCTCGCCGGGCGCGAGGACCACCTCGCGGGGGACGACGACGAGGGTGGCGCCGTTGAGGAGGGCTCCCCAGATCTCGTAGGTGAAGGCGTCGAAGGACGGGTCCGCCACCTGCGCGATGCGCTCGTCGGGGCCGAGGGGGGCGACGTCGCCTTCGCAGACGAGCCGCAGCACGGACCGGTGTTCGACCATCACGCCCTTGGGCCTGCCGGTGGATCCCGAGGTGAACAGGACGTACGCGAGGGAACGCGGCCCCGCCACCGGCTCGACGCCACCGTCCGTGCCCCCCGCGACGGCTGCCCGGACGTCCTGCGCGCGCACGACGACGCTCGCGCCCGCGTCGACCAGCATGTCCTCCTGACGGCGACGCGGGTATGCGGGATTGACGGGGACGTAGGCGCCCCCGGCCTTGAGCACGGCGAGGAAGGCGGTGACCATCTCATGGCCCCGGTCGAGGAGGACGCCCACCCGGCTCTCGTCGCCGACGCCCCGCTCGCGCAGCAGGCGGGCGATCCGGTCGGAGCGCCGGTCGAGTTCGGCGTAGGTGAGGGAGTGCGCGCCGTCCACGACGGCCACCTCGTCGGGGCGGGCCCGCACGTGTTCGGCGAAGCGCTCGGGGATGGTCGAGTCCGCGGGGTAGGGGGTCGCGGCGCCACGCAGCAGGGCCATGTCAGCTCCTCCAGTTGCTGGTTCGGGTGGTCGCTCCGGTCCCGGTCGGCCGGGGTACGGGGTTCAGGACGTACCGGGGGCGGGGTTCACGGCGTACCGGTACGCGCGGCCCGAAGGGCCAGGGCCCTCAGCGCCCGACGATCGGTCTTGCCATTGGTGTTGAGGGGAAGGGTCGCCAGGTGCAGGAAGCGCCGGGGCACGAGATGGACCGGGAGACTCGCCCGCAGGGCGCGGACCAGATCGCGGGGCGGTACGGCCTCGCCGGTGTAGCAGGCGACCAGTTCGGCGATGTCGGAGCGGCGCACCGCGGTCACGACGACGTCCTGGATCTGGGGCAGTCGGCGCATGGCCGCCTCCACGTCGCCGGGTTCCACGCGCAGGCCGCGGATCTTCACCTGGTCGTCCAGGCGTGCCAGGTGGACGAGTTGGCCGTCCTCGAAGGCGACCCGGTCGCCGGTGCGGAAGAAGTGCTCGGGTCCCGGGCGTCCGCCGTCCCCCGGGCCGAGGAAGCGTCCGGTGTCGTCCCGGGGGTCCACGTAGCCGTCGAAGCGCTGGGGGCCGCGTACGCACAACTCACCGGTGGCCGCGTCGTGCAGTGGCTCCAGGTGGTCGAAGACCTGGCCGATGGGGACGGTGCCGTTGGAGGTACGGGGCCACTGGGCGGGGTCGCGGGGCAGCCGGTAGGCGGCGCAGGCGACGGCGGTCTCGCTCGGCCCGTAGACGTTGTCGATACGGGAGCCGGGGGCGACGGCATGCCAGGCGCGCGCCTGGTCGAGGGTGAACTGCTCGCCGCCGAAGGCGCTGAAGCGCAGGGTGGTGATCTCACCTGGCGGGGTGATCTCACCGGGCGGGGCGGCCCCGGTGGTCGGCCCGGTGGGCAGCCGGCCGAGCTGGGCGCTGACGGAGACGGCGGACGGCACGGAGAACCAGTGGGTCAGGGCACGCCGCGCCACGTAGTCGACGGGGCTGAACATCTCGCCGCGGTCGGGCACGACCAGGACGGCGCCGCCGGCCCAGGTGACGAAGAGGTCGTACACGGACGGGTCGAAGCTCAGATCGAAGGTGTGCGACATGCGGCATCCGGGTCCGACCTCGAAGCGGGCGAGGCACTCGCGGACGAAGGGCAGGACGTGCCGGTGCCGCAGCGGCATGCCCTTGGGGCGTCCGGTGGTGCCGGAGGTGAACAGGACATAAGCGGTGGCGTCGGGGTCGGGGCGGTACGGCGGCAGCGTGCCGCCCGGCGCGGCGGCCAGCGCGTCGTCGTCGGTGAGCGACAGGACCGGGAGGCCGTCGGCCCACGCGTGGTCGCCTCGGCGCACGGCGGGGTCGGCCACGACGACGTCCACGGCGGCCTGTTCCCTGACGCGGGCGAGCCGGTCGTCGGGGTGCTCGGGGTTGAGGGGCACGACGGCCGCGCCGAGCCGGAGCGTGGCCAGATAGCCGACGAAGGCGACCGCGCTGCGGGTGGCGAGGAGCCCCACGCGCGCGGTGGTCGGCCCCAGGGTCCTGATCCGCAGCGCGAGGGCGTCGGCGGCCTGTCGCAGCTCGCCGTAGGTGAGGGTGCGGCCGGGCAGTTCGACGGCCGGCGCGTCCGGCAGGCGCTCGGCGGTATCGGCGAACACCTCGTACAGGGTGCCGCTCGCCGGATGAAGGTGGCTGCTCACGGGGTGAAGGACGCTGTTCACCGGTCCCCCGCGAGGAGCTCCGCCTGAGCGCGCACGGTCGGGTGCTGGAAGAGGTCCGCGACCGGCAGCGGGCGCCCCACGACGTCCTCGAGCTGCTCGGAGAGCATCACCAGGAGCAGCGAGTTCCCGCCGGCCTCGAAGAAGCCCACGTCCAGCGGTACGTCGTCGGGATCGACCACCAGGGTCTCGGCCCAGGCGTCGCGCACCACGCGCAGGGTGTCGTCCTCGGTCATCGTTCCTCCGGTGGCGCGGTCAAGGCGGCGAGGCGCAGGTGCGGGTCGGCGGCCACGGCGGCCAGGAGTTCCTCGTAGCGGCGGGCCGCCCACGCGACGGTCTCGGCGTCGAACAACTCGTGGTCGTACTCCCAGACGAGCTCGATGTCCCGCTCGGTGTTCTCGGCCTTGCCCACCGCCTGCTCGGCCCTCGGGATCGCGACGACGCTGAGGTCGAACTTGGCGCTGCCGTTGGAGACGCCGACGGTCACCGAGACGTCGAGTCCCGGCATCGTCATGGCACCCAGCGGCGAGTCGTGGAAGGCGAACATGACCTCGGACAGCGGCTGTCGGCCCGGGACGCGGGGCGGCCGCAGTGCCGCGACCACCTGGTCGAAGGGGAGCTCCTGGTGCTGGACCGCGCCGAGCGTGGTCGCGCGTACGCGGGTGAGCACTTCCCGGAACGTGAGGGCGTCGCGGAGGTCGGCCCGGAGCGCGACGGTGTTCACGAGCATGCCGAGGAGGTTCTGGGTCTCGGGGCGGCCGCGGCCCGCGATGCCGGTCCCCAGACAGAAGTCGTCCTTGCCGGACCAGCCGTGCAGCAGGACCTGGAAGGCGGCGAGCATCACCGTGAACAGGGAGACGCGTTCGCGGCGGGCGAGGTCGCGGACCTCGTCGGCGACGCGGGCCGGGACGGTGACGCGCAGGGTGTCGCCGGTGAACCGGCGGCGGGCGGTGCGCGGCCGGTCGGTGGGCAGGTCGAAGTAGGGCGGTACGCCGTCGAGTTGCTGGGTCCAGAACGCCCGTTGCCGCTCGGCGTCCGCCGACTGGAGCCACTCGCGCTGCCAGACGGCGTAGTCGGCGAACTGGAGGGCGGGTTCGGGCAGCGGCGACGGCAGGCCCTGCGCGTAGGCCCCGTACAGGGCGCACAGTTCCTCGACGAAGACGTTGAAGCCCCAGCCGTCGTGGATCAGGTGGTGTTCGAGGTGGAGCAGGACGTGCCGGTCGGACCCGGTGCGCAGCAGCCGCCAGTTGACCAGCGGGAGCCGGTCGAAGGGGATGTCGACGCGGACGGCCTCGCGCACCACCGCGCGGGCGGCTTCCTCGGGGTCGGCGGCATCGCACAGGTCCTCGACGGGCAGCTCGACGGGGAACGGCGGGTGGACGATCTGCCGAGGCCCGTCCCGGCCGTCGGCGAAGGTCGTGCGGTAGACCTCGTGGCGCCTGACCACCTCGGTGAGCGCTTGCGCGAGGGCGGTGGCGTCGAGCGCTCCGTTCAGTTCGAAGGTCGCCTGGAACTGATAGGCGCGCATGCCCCGGTTGAGGTGCAGCAGGAACCAGAGTCGCTCCTGCGAGCGCGACAGCGGAACGGGGTCCGGGTGGGGGCCGGTGCGGAACGCGGGCGCCGACCTGTCGGTGCGTGTGGTGCGACTCTCGGTGCGTGTGGTCCCACTGTCGGTGCGTGTGGTCCGACCGCTCACTGGTGCGCTCCCCCTTGCCCCTTCTACACCTTCTGTCTCTTCTGACTCTTCTGCCCCTTCGGCTTCCTGCGGCGCACGGTCCTTCACTCCCATCGCACGGCACTCCAATCGATCTCGACTCCGGCGGCCCACAACCGGCCTGCCGCGCCGAGCAGCAGCTCGCTTTCCCCACGGCTCTCGAACTGGCCGGGCATCGTCTGCACCACCAGGGCGGCGGCATCCGCGGGGCGCCCGGGATGGGCGAGCGCGAGGCGGGAGAGCGCCTGGCCCGGCCCCAGTTCGACCAGCATCGGGTCGGGCAGCCGCCACACCTCGGCCAGTTGATCGGCGAACCGGATGGTGCGGCTCAGCTGCCGGGCCCAGTAGCCCGGGTCGGTGGCCTCGTCGGCGCGCAGCCAGGTGCCGGTGGCGTTGGAGAGCACGGGCAGGCGGGGCGCCACGATCGGCATCGTCGCGATGAGGGCTTCGAGGGGTTCGGTCAGGGGCCGGGTCATCGTGGAGTGGAAGGCGTGGGTGGTCGCGAGGCGGCGGCACGCCACCCCTTGTGCGGTGAGGGCCTTGGCGCTCTCCTCGACGGCCTCGACCGGGCCGGAGAGCACGGTCTGTTCGGCGCTGTTGAGCGCGGCGAGCGACACCTCGGGCGCGAGGTGCGGGGTGACCTCGTCGGCCCCGGCCGTGACGGCGAGCATCGCCCCGTGCGGCAGCTCATCCACGAGCCGGGCGCGGCTCGCGACCAGGTGCAGCGCGTCCTCGAGGGAGAAGATCCCGGCGACGCAGGCGGCGACGTACTCGCCGACGCTGTACCCGGCCAGCGCGGTCGGCTCGGCGCCGAGGTCCGACAGGGCCCGCGACAGCGCGTACTGCATCGCGAAGAGCAACGGCTGGGCGACGACCGTGCGTTGGATCTCCTGGGGCTTCTCGCGCCGTTCGAAGAGGGCCGCGAGGTCGGGGCGTGCGTCGACGGCCGTCGTGTCGGCCTCCGGCGGGAAGAGCGCGGGGCGCAGGTCGAGGTCGTGGTCGGTGGCGAGCAGCCGCAGACAGCGGTCGAGTTCACGGCGGAAGGCGGGCACGCACCGGTACAGGTCGGCGCCCAGGCCCGGGTACTGGTCGCCGACCCCGGAGAACAGGAAGACGCGGGAGGCGCGGGCTCCGGGGCCCGCGGTGAACACGCGGCGGGGGTCGCGTCGGCGCAGCCACCGTGCCGCGTCGGCCGCCGAGGTGGCGACGAGCACGCGGCGTACGGTTCCCGGGGGCGCCGCGGCCGCGGGGAGGTCCGCGGCGGGGGCGGCGGCGCCGTCCTCCAGGGTGTCGAGCTGGTCGGCGAGTGCGTCGCTGGCCCGTTCGAGGGCGTCCGGTGTCGGTGAGGTGAGGATCAGCAGGCGGGGCGGTCCGCTCATCGGGCCACCGCCTTGCGGACATGGGCGGGCCAGCGGGCGGGGTCGACGCCGTGGCGGCAGAGGAAAGCGTAGGTGAGGCGTTCGAGGCCGAACCCGGCGCAACCGGTGAACACGGGCTGCTGGTCCGCGTCGTGGATGCCGAACGACGTCCCGAAGAACTGCTCGTGGTAGTTGAAGGAGCCGACGGCCACGTCCCGTTCGTCGTCCAGGGGCAGCCGCAGTTCGTACTTCATCTCCAGGAGCCGCTGGGACCAGGCACGGACGGCCGCGGACTCGTGGAGGAAGAACGGGTCCCCCGCGACCTCGCACCGGCCGCCGAGCCCGAGGGACTCCGTCAAGGCGTACGCGCGTTCCATCAGCCGGGCCCGGGAGGCGAGGACGAAGCCGGGGGTGCCGAGGAAGACGATCTCGCGGATGGTGAAGTCCCAGAGCCGTTCCAGGGAGCGGCGGTAGCGGGACTCGTACCGGAACGACTTGCCGCGGGAGGTGACCACCGTGTTCGGTCCTGGCGGCGGGCCGTCGGCGTACTGGTGGTAGGTGTGGAAGCACATGGTGGGCGGCAGGACGTGGTCGACGGTGCCGGTGTGCTCGCTCAGGGCCGCGGCGAGAGCGGCGTCTTCACCGCCACCGTCCCCTTGGGTCAGCGTGTCCCGAAAGGCGCGGTAGGTGTCGACGTCGCCGTGCAATCGCGAGACCAGCATGAGGAGTTGGGGGAAGGAGTCGAAGTAGCCGGTCCGGCGCAGCGCGGGGGCGGACATCAGGGTCGGGTAGCGGAACTCGTGGGCGTCGAACTCCTCCAGGACGAGGGCGCGTATCTCGGCGTCGAGGTGGTCCATCAGGGACAGGACGGGTTCGCCGAGCGCGATCTGCCCCTCCCCCAGCTCGGCGGCGACGCCCCGCGCCAGGAGTTCGGGGAAGACGTCCCGGACCGGGCCGCCCTCGGCGGAGCGCCACACCACCTTCGGCCGTACCTGACGCTGGCTCAGGACGTCGTTGGCGACGACCAGATGGAGCTTACGGGTGAGGGCGTCGAGGTCGGCCGTCGCCGCGTCCTGGGTGGTGACGTCGACCGCGGTGACGGTGTCCCCGGAGCGGATCAGCGTGAAGTCGGTGATCCGGTCGGAGACGAAGTAGACCCGCTTGGCCAGTTCGTCGGCGAGTGCGGCGGGGACCGGGGCGTCGAGCGGTATCAGGGTCATCGCGGCTCCCGGGTCGACAACGCGCCGCGTACACCGATGAGTTCACCGAGGATGCCGCGCTGCACGGCGTTGGTCCCTGCGTAGATGGGTCCGGCCAGCGCGTCGCGCAGTTCCCGCTCGAAGCCCTCCTCGGTGAGGTAGCCGCGGGCGCCGTGCACCTCGACGGCCGCCATGGCGGTCCGCACCAGGCTCTCACTGACGAAGATCTTGGCCATGGTGGCGTCCAGGAGCGCGAGACGCCCCTCGCGCTTCAGCCAGCCGACCTTGTACAGGAGCATCCGCGCCAGTTCGAGACGGATCTTCATGTCGGCTATCTCGTGGGAGACGGCCTGGAAGTTTCCGATCGAACGTCCGAACTGCTCGCGGGAGTTGGCATGGCGCACGGAGGCGTCGAGGAGCCGCTCCATGACTCCGATCTGCGGCGCGAACATGAACGAACGCTCCCACTCGATGGACGAGGTGAAGACGCCGTATCCGCCTCCCACCCGGCCGAGGACGTTCGCGGCGGGCACCGGCGTCCCGTCGAACTCGATCACGCCCATCGGTGTGGACCGCAGGCCCATCTTGGACAGTTCGGCCTTCTTGACGACGCCGGGCAGGTCGGCGGTGACGACGAACGCGGTGAGCTGGTCCTGCTTCCTGCCGTCGTCGCCGGTGCGGGCGAGGACGACGAAGACGTCGGCCACCGGTCCGTTGCTGATGAAGCACTTGGTGCCCGTGAGCCGGTACACGTCGCCGTCGCGGCGCGCCGTGGTGGTGATGTCGAGCAGGTCGGAGCCGGCCTCGGGTTCGGACAGCGCCTGGGCGCCGATGAGGGTACCGGCGCACAGCGACGGCAGGTAGGCGCGCTTCACCTCCTCGCTGCCGTGGAGCAGCAGATGAATGGTGCAGGCCCACAGGTGGTTGTTGACGGCGAAGACGAGGCCGTTGTCCCGGCATCCGTAGCCGAGTGCCTCCAGGGCGATCATCGTGGTCAGCGGGTCGAGGCCGCCGCCTCCGTACTCCTTCGGCACGGGCCAGCCGAGCACGCCGAACGCGGCGCAGCGCTCCCAGTCGGCGCGCGGGAAGCGGGCGTCGCGGTCGTCGGCCGGGGTGTCCTTGCCGAGCTCCCGCTCGGCGAAGGCGATGACGTCCTTGCGCAACCGGCGCTGCTCCGGGCTCAGTTCGAAGTCCACGCCCCACCTCCGACGCCCGCGCGCTTGCCGTCCACGTACGCCGCGACGGCATCGATCGACGAGAAGTTCACGAAGTCGAGGTCCTCACCGCTGACCACCAGGTCGAAGGTCTCCTCGACCCACATGACGAGCTGGACGGCGAAGAGCGAGGTCGCGTATCCGCTCGCGAAGAGGTCCACGTCGTCGTCCACGGGCTGCTCGCCGACGTGCAGGCCGATGAACGCGCGGATCAGTTGCTTGTCGTCCTCAGTCATGCCGTCGTTCTCCCGACTCGTCGGAACTCTCGGAACTCTTGCGACTCTCGGAACTCTTGGGACTCATGGCTCTGGGGGTGTCGTAGCGGTGGAAGCCCCTGCCCGTCTTCCTGCCGAGGAGCCCCGCGTCGACCAGCTTGCGCAGCAGCGGGGACGGGCGGTACTTGGGGTCGTCGAAGCTGTCGACCAGGACGTCGAGCGAGAACAGCACCGTGTCGAGGCCGATGAGGTCGGCGGTCGCCAGCGGCCCCATGGCGTGCCCGAAGCACTCCGTGAACAGACGGTCGATCTCGGCGGCTCCCGCGACGCCTTCGTGGAGCAGGAAGATCGCCTCGTTGACGGTGAGCATCAGGACCCGGTTGGTCACGAAACCCGGTGAGTCCGCGACGACGATGTGCCGTTTCCCCACGCGATCCAGGAGGTCCTGGGTGCGCGCCAGGGTCTCGTCGGAGGTGTGGTGACCGCGGATCAGCTCCACGGTGGGCTTGGTGGGCGCCGGGTTCATGAAGTGCGTACCGATCACCCGGTCGGGCCGCCCGGTGGCGGAGGCGACCCGGGTGATGGGGATCGCGGAGGTGTTGACGCCGAAGGGCACGTCGGGTGCGCACAGGGAGTCGAGTTCGCCGTAGAGAGAACGCTTGAGGTCCCAGTTCTCGGTGGTGTTCTCGAAGAGGAAGTCGACGCCCCGCACCTCCTTCAGGTCCGTGGTGAACGTGATCCGCCCCACGACCTCCTCCGGCGCCCGGGTCGGTGTCCCGGGGCGCAGCATCCGCGTGAAGCGGACGTCCCGGCCGATCTCGGTCCGCGCGGAGTCGAGGACCTCGTCCACGACGTCCACCAGAACGATGTGGTGCCCCTGCTCGGCGAAGAGCTGCGCGACTCCACGGCCCATGGTGCCGGCGCCCACGACGCCTATTCGCTCCACTCCGTGCCTCCATTCGTCTCGTCGAGAAGTGCTCCGGAACGCGTCAGGACGGTCTCCCGGACCAGGCTCAGGGCCTCGGTCCGGCTGTCGCGGAAGTAGAAGTGACCGCCCGGCACGAGCCGGATGTCGGTGGGCCCCGTGGTGTGCCGGGACCAGCCGCCGATGGTGTCGGCGCCCGGCTCGTCCGTCCCGGCGAACGCGGTGACCGGGCAGGTCAGCGGGGCGTCCGCGGTGGGCAGGTAACTCCCCAGGAGCGCGAAGTCGGTGCGGAAGCTGTTGAGGGCGTCGGCCCTCAGGTCCGGGTGGGCGCGCAGATGGTCGAGGGGCTCGCCCCAGCGCCGTTCGATCTCGCTCAGGAGCGCTTCGTCGGGCAGCAGATGGACGGGCTCGCCGAACACCGGCAGGGGTGGCGCCGGGCACGAGGAGACGATGAGGCGGTCGGGGCCTCGTCGGCCGCGGCGGCGCAACTCCTGCGCCGTCTCGAAGGCGAGCAGCGCACCGAGGCTGTGCCCGAAGAGGACGAACGGTCCGTCGCCGTCGAAGGGGACGGCGGTCACCAGGGCGTCGACCAGCGGGCCGACGTGCGAGAAGGGTGGTTCGTCCTGGCGGGTGGTGCGGCCGGGCAGATGGACTCCCCAGACCTGTACGTCCGGCAGGTCGTCGGCCCAGCGCACGTACTCCCCGGGCGATCCGCCGGCGTGCGGGAAGCAGAAGAGGGAGACGGCGGCGTCCGGTCGGCGGTGCCTGCGCACCGTCCAGGCGCTCATCGGGCGCTCTGTGCGGTCAGGCGCTCCGCTATGAGCGCGGCGAGCTGCTGGGCGGTCGGGGCCTGGAACAGGGTGCGGGGCACCAGTTCCACGGAGAAGACCTCGTGGGCGCGCGCGACGAGCTTGGCGGCGATGAGGGAGTCACCGCCGAGGTCGAAGAAGCTCTCGTCCGGCTCCACGCAGGGCAGTTCGAGGATCTCCGCGAAGAGGGCGGCCACCTGGTCGACGTTGCCGCTGTCACCTGTCGGGGTCGGTGCCGATGCCGGTGTCGTCTCTTGTAGCGGCTCCGGGGACGTGGCGGGAGACGGGCCGGGCCGCTGCGCGGTGGCCGGAAAGGCGTCGTCCGTCTCCACCGTGTAGCGCTCTCCCGCGAAGGGATAGGCCGGGAGCGCGACGCGCTCGGGCGTGGCGTCGTGCAGTGCTGCCCAGTCGACGGGGGCGCCCGCGAGCCACAGGCGTCCGACGGCGTCGAGCGCGGCCCGTTCGTCGGTGGGGGTCCGCTCGACGCACAGGTCGAGGGCGATGCCGCGCGGACCGCGCGCGCCGGTCCGGTGCTCCACGCTGTACGGGGCCTCCACACCGGACGAGTCCTTCACACCGGACGAGGCCTCCATACCGTACGAATCCTGCGCACCGTACGAATCCTGCTCGTCTCCTGAGGTGTCGGGCCTGCCCAGGAGCGTGGCCCAGTACGCGGGATCGACCGCCTCGTCCGACGTGACCCGCGCCGGCATCCCCTCCCGCGCGACCCAGAGCGGCAGTTCGGGCGCCCGGGGGCCGACCAGCTGGACCGACTCCTCCAACTGCTGCGGCTTCTCCGCTGTTTTCGCCAGCAGTCGTCCCGCCTCCGCCGCGTCGAACACCCCGGCCACCACGGCCGCCGCCAACACCCCGGCCACGCCCTCGCCGGAAACCGAGGCAGGTGCGACGCCGCGCCGCCGCCACAGCTGGGCGAGCGCGTACCGAGTGGCGAACCCGACGATCCGCGCGGGGGCGGCCCCCTCGAAGACGTCGCCGACCGCACACGCGTCCACGGCGCTCCGGAACGTCGGCTCGGCCGCGTACAACTGGGCGGCGGCGTCCCGCTCCCGCGCCGCGTCGGCGCCGGTCACCGGCGTGCACCGGAAGACCACCGGCTTCGGCGCGCCAACTCCGGTTTCTGTGTCGGTGTCGGCAGTGCCGACGAGCCGTTCCGGCAGCTCTCCGGAGAGCACGCGTACGGCGTCGTCGACACCGTCCACGACCGCGAACCGCCGTCGTGGGTGCTCCGTACGCCCTGTCTGGAGCGTCCAGGCCAGACCTGCGGCCGGCGTCCCGGGGAGCACCCGCAGATGCTCCGCGAGACGGGCGACGCTCTGTTCGAGCGCGGCCGGGGTCTTCGCCGACAGCGGGAGGATGTGCCAGGAGCGGCCGGGCGGCGGCGCGGTCTCCCGGGTGGGGGGCTGCTCCAGGACGACATGCGCGTTGGTGCCGCCGAGGCTGAAGGAGCTGACTCCGGCGCGGCGCGGCATTCCCTCGGGCCGCCACTCCCGCAGCTGCGTGACGACGCGGAAGGGGCTCGCCCCGAAGTCGATGTGCGGGTTGGGGGTGGTGAAGTGCAGGCTCGGTGGCAGCAGGCCGTGCTTGAGGGCCAGGACCGTCTTGATCAGCCCGGCGGCACCGGCCGCGGCGTCCGTGTGTCCGATGCCGGTCTTCACCGAGCCGATTGCGCAGGGGGCGCCGCGCTCACCGCCGCGCCGGAACGCCTTGGTGAGCGCCGCGATCTCGACGGGGTCGCCCAGCGGCGTACCGGTGCCGTGCGCCTCCACATAGGTGCAGGTGGCCGGATCGATGTCGGCGGCGCGCTGGGCGGCCTCGATCACGGCGGCCTGTCCTTCGACGCCCGGGGCGGCGAACCCCATGCGGTCGGCGCCGTCGTTGTTGACCGCGCTGCCCAGGACGACCGCGTCGATCCGGTCCCCGTCGGCCAGCGCCCGGTCGAGGCGTTTCAGTACGACGAGACCGACACCGTCGGCTCCCACCGCCCCGCCCGCTTCGGCGTCGAACGCGCGGCAGACGCCGTCCGGCGCCTGAATGCCCGCCTCGGTCGCCTCGTCCGGCACGAACGGGAAGCGCACCGTCGCTCCCCCGGCGAGCGCCAGGTCGCAGTCGCCCGCGAGCAGGCCCTGTACCGCCAGGTGCACGGAGACCAGGGAGGTGGCGCAGCCCGCCTGGACGGCCACGGTGGGGCCGCGCAGGCCGAGCTTGTAGGCGACGCGGCTGCACAGGAAGTCGGCGCCGTTGCCCATCCGGATCTCGTACGCCGACACCGGTGACTTCTGTGCCCGTCGGGCGGCGAGGACGTGCGCGTAGGCGTTGTCGCTGCCGCCCCCGTACACGCCGACGGTCCCCGGGTGGCGGGCCGCGTCCACGCCCGCGTTCTCCAGGGCCTCCACCGCGCACTCCAGGAAGGCCCGGTGCTGCGGATTGACGAGGCGGGCCTCGCGCGGGGACATGCCGAAGTAGTCGGCGTCGAAGCGCTCGGGATCGTCGAGGAGTCCGCGCGCCGCGATGCCGCGCGGGCCGGTCACGCGGGTGACCGCGTCACGGCCCTCGACCAGGTTGCGCCAGAATTCGTCGGCATTCCTCGCTCCGGGAAAACGGCAGGCCATACCGATGACGGCGACGGGGACGGTCCTGTTTTCCGGGTGCGGCTGACGCACGACATCGGTGTTCCGGCCCTGAATTGCCACTGACCGTCCAATCTCTTGCTGATGCGATCAACCGCCCTGCAATCGGGACCGTACCGCCAAGTGCCGGAGAATCGAAGGGATTCCAAACCGCTTGACATACGTCCTTTGACGCAACTGGACACATGGGCGCGGGACGGGTAGACCAACAATGTGATGCCTCTGGCAGGCCGGAATGACGTACTCAGCGCGTCTGACTCTGTTTTGGAGGAAAATTACTGGTGTTCGCAGAATTCATCGCTCCGCTCACTCCGGAGCAGTTCTTCTCGGACCACTGGCCCGACGCCCCGTACGCGGGACCGCCCGCCGCGCTCCCCGAGCGGCTCCTCGACGCGGTACCCGAACTGGGCAGCGCCGAGGCGGTGCTGAGGTCCTTCGGCGGCACCGTCTCCCTCATCCAGCGCAACGGCCCGCATGCGCGCGTGCCGCGCGGCAGCGACGCGCTGCCGATGTACCGGGCGGGGTTCACCTGCTACATGCGCCACGTGGAGCGGGAGTTCGTCGGCCTGGCCGAGCTCATCGACGATGCGGGGTCGCGGCTGGGACTGCCGCCCGACTGCATCTCCTGCGAGATCTTCTGCTCGGCGGACCGGAGCGGTGTGCCCCTGCACAGCGACTTCGACGTGAACTTCGCGCTCCTCCTGTCCGGCTCCAAGCGGTGGCGCCTCGCCCCGAACACGAGCATCGAGAACCAGACGAAGATGTGCTTCGCGCGCGACCGCAAGCAGGCGGACGACCGCCAACTCACCTATGCGCACGCCCCGTTGCCCGAGCGCATGCCGGACGACGCACGTGAGGTCACGATGGAGGCCGGCGGGCTGCTGTTCCTGCCACGCGGCTGGTGGCACGAGACGTACTCGACCGGTGCCTGCATGCAGCTGAACCTCGTGGTCAAGGGACCGCACTGGGGCCGCGTGTTCAGCGGCGCTCTGGAGGAGCGACTGCTCGAAGCAGCCGACTGGCGGGAGTTCGCGTACGGGGTGTCGGCGCCCGACGGCCCCGGGCACGACGCGGCTGTGGACCGCCTCGCCGACCTGATCACCGGCCTCCAGAAGTCCCTGGCCGGCGAGGACCCCCGCGCCCTGGCAGCCGAACTCGCCGCGTCGTTCCGGGCCGCCGCCCCGCGCCCGTCCGGCGGCTGACTCCGGCCTCGAAGGCATCGAACGTCCGATGGCCCAGCGCGTGTGCGCTGGGCCATCGGACGTTCGAGGGTGCCGCACGACGGGCGCGCGGCAGGCGCTCAGCGCTTCACCGTGCCCGCACGCAGCCGGTCGATCATGTGCCGCGTCATCTCGACCGGGCTGTCGTCGCGGGCAGCGGCGCGGCTCTGCGGCAGTTCCTTGTTGCGCAGTTCCACCGTCGCGTTCCATTCCTCGCGGCCCGCGAAGGGGATCGTCTCGCCCTCCTGGTAGGCGGGGAAGGGGCGGTAAGAGTTGAGGGCTGCGGGGTCGCTCCCCCGGACGAGCAGCGGGTCGAGGTAGAGGCCCTCGCTGTGGATCCGCGTGCTGGTGGAGATGTAGCCGATGTCGAGGCCGCAGCGGCGCTTCGCGGAGGTGTTCGCTTCCGAGCAGTGCAACAGGTTCGGGTGGTGGATCGAGACGTCGCCCGGCTGGAGCTCGATGTCCACGACGCCACGCTCGTCGGCCCACTCCCGCACCACGGTCTCGTCGGCCGTGGAGAACAGCATGTTGTCCTTGTCGGTCCGCACCGACGGCTTGTGCAGCGGCAGTCGGTGGCTGCCGGGGATCATGCGCAGGCAGCCGTTCTCCGTGGTGCTCTCGTCGATGGCGAGCCACACCGTGAGGGCTTCCATCGGGCTCAACGTCCAGTAGGCGCCGTCCTGGTGCCACAGGACGGGCTGGCCGTCGTGGGGCGGCTTGCAGATGTAGTGGGCGGTGAAGCAGGCCAGGTTCTCGCCGAGGAAGAACTCCCCGATGTCCACGAGCAGCGGCTCCGAGACCAGGCGCGCCCAGAAGGCGTCGTTGCGTATCAGGGGATGGTGGAAGTGCTCGGGGCGCAGGTCCGGGTACTTTCGGATCAGCCACTCGACGTGGCCGCGTGCCTCTTCCAGGAGATCCGGCGGCAGGACGTCACGGATGATGGCGAAACCCTGGTCCTGGTATTCCGCCGCGGCCTTCTCAAGGACACGCCGGTTGAGTGTGTGCATCTGTCAGCTCCTCGTGAGATGTGCCAGGTACTGCTTTCCGTGCCGCACCAGTTCGTGGACTCGCCACGCTGTCCCGTCCGCCAGTGATTCGAGTTCCTCCGCGGACGCGTAGAGGTAGTCGAACCAGGGCGTGGACGTCACGCCGTCCCTGATGCGCAGCCGCTGCTGGCCTGCCAGTCGGCCCGCGGCGAGATTGCGTTCCCGGTAGGCGCGGTTCCAAGCGCTCGACAGCGCGTTCGGGTCGACGCTCACGCCGAGGAGCGAGCCGCCGGGCCGGGTCACGGCGGCCAGGCGTCGCAGAATGTCCCCGGCCTTGTCGCGGTTGCCCAGGAGCCCGATGTTCTGGCCGCCGAGCAGCACGGTGTCGAAGCCGCCGATGTCGGGCGTGAGGGTCTCGACGGTGGTGGTGAGCGTCTCCACGCCCCGCAGACGGGCGATGTCGGCGGCGCCGGGCGAGGACTCGACGCCGAGCACCTGGTGGCCCTGTTCCTGCAGGTGAGTCGCGTGTCGGCCGGGCCCGCACCCGACGTCGAGGACCCGCTGTCCGGCCCGCTCGCAGAGCTGTTGTTCGAGCGGGGCCCACTCGGCGTACGGCGCGAAGTACCGGTGGACGTCGTTGGCCGTGATCAGGCCGTCGTCGCGCTCGATGATCTCGTAGGCGACGCCCGGTCGGGCACCTGCCTCCCAGGCCTCACGGACGGCGTCGCCGAAGGGGTCCCCGCCGGTGACGAGATCGAGGGTGGAGTGAACACTCACGGTGATTCTCCCGCGTGATGGGGTCGGTTGCAGGGCGAGGACGGGGCCGGTCGCAGGGCGAGGGAGGCGGGACACCGCGGGCCTCTTTCGAGCCCGTCAGGCCTCCCACTCCGAGGGAAGGGTCCGGTGCCTACGGATCGGTGAACGCAGCAGGATGACGACGGGGACGGCCGTGACGACCACACCGACCCAGAGGGCGACCGTGGTCGACCAGGTGCCGGCGAGGACGCCGCCGATCAGTCCGCCGAGCGGGGTGGCGCCCTGCGTGACGACGCCGTTGGCGGCGGAGACGCGTCCCATGTAGGCGAGCGGGGTGGCACGGGCCCGCAGTCCGGCGACGGCGACGGCCCGGCCGACCACGACGAAGCCGATGAGGATCTGGGCGGCGGCGACGAGGGGGACGGCCGCGTCGCGGAAGACAGCGGCGAAGGGTGCGGCGACGAGGGCGAACGGCGCGAGCGCGGAGAACACGATCGTCATCCGGATCTCGCCGAACCGGCGCCGCAGCCGCGGGCACATCAGCGAGGCGACGACACCGGCGACGGCGCCCAGGGTGGACAGCAGGCCGAAGACCCAGGAGGAGACGCCGACCTCGTCGAGGAGGAAGACCGGCAGCATCGCGAGCATGATGCCCGCGCCGAGGTTGTTCAGGGCGGCCTGACAGACGATCAGGCGGAGCAGGGGGTGCTTGAAGAGGAAGGTGATGCCTTCGACGATCTCGCGGCGGAAGTCGCGCTTCTCGACGGGAGGCCGGTCCGTCTCCGCGGGCTCGATGCCCTTGATCATCAGAAGGGATACGAGATGGCAGACGACGGCGAACAGGTACAGGAGGGGCGCGGGAACGGCCCGGGTCGCCAGGCCGGCCGCTCCGGGCGAGACCGCCATGATCGTGGTGGAGGAGGTCTGCAGCCGGGCGTTGGCGTCGGCTATCCGGCGCTTGGGCAGCAGTTCGGGCAGGACGCTGTTGTGCGCGACGTCGAAGAACACACCGCTCACGCTGCCGATGAAGGCCACGACGATGAGCTGGGGCACGGTCAACGCGTCGAGAGCGTAGGCGAGCGGGATGCTCACGAAGCCGACCGCGTAGATCGCGTCCGCCCAGAGCAGGACGGACTTGCGGTTCCAGCGGTCGACCCAGACTCCGGCGGGCAGCCCGACCAGCAGATAGCCCAGGCGGCTGAAGACGAAGATCAGACCGACTTCGAACGGGTTCGCGTGCAACGACGTCACTGCCGTGATGGGGAGGGCGAAGCCGGCGACCTCGGCCGCGGAGAACCGGAACCCGTTCGCTCCCCACAGTCGTCTGAAGCCGGGTATCCGAAGGACTTCGGACTCGGATTCGGACTGTTCCTCGGTGGTCACCACAAGAGCGCTCTCTTCTCCTAGCCGAAGATCGTGAAGCCACTCATTGTGGGCAGGTGCGGTGAACTCGCCAGACCAGAGAGCGATTTCCGGTCGACTTTCCCGTTGCTGAGCCTGGGGAGCTCGCCGTCGACGTGCACGACATGGCGCGGGAGCATGTAGGGCGGCAGGTATTCGGGCAGCAATCCGCAGAGCGCGCGGGCCGCTTCGATGTCGGCGGTGACGAATACCGTGATCAAGTTGGAGAAGACGGGGTCCGGGGTGGCGACGGCCACCGCCTCGTGGACGCCCGCGCAGCGGCGTACGGCCTTTTCCACCTCGCCGAGCTCCACGCGGTAGCCGCGCGACTTGATCTGCGCGTCCATCCGTCCGATGAACCGCAGATCTCCGTCCGGGTTCTCGCAGACCTGGTCCCCGCTCGCGTACCACTCGCGGCCGTCCGCGGTGTGCACCATCGACCGTGCGGTCTGCGAGGCGTCGAGGTAGCCGGTCATCAACATGGCGCCCCGCACGAGGAGTTGACCCGGCTCTCCCGGTGTCACGGCGTTCAGCTCGTCGTCCACGACCAGGATCTCCGCGCCGGGCAGTACGCGCCCGATGAGTACCTCGCCCTCGGGCCCCAAGGGGGGCTTGATCTCGTGGAAGGTGCACACATTGCTCTCGGTGGGGCCGTACACGTTCAGCAGTCGCAGCGTCGGCAGGGCCTCGTGCAGGGTGTCGACGTCGACGGGATGCAGGATTTCGCCGCCGGTGACGAACGTACGGAGCCCGGAGAGGCGGGGCAGCAGAGAGGTGCCGTGCCGCACCAGCCAGACGAGGGTGGACGTCACCGCGTACAGGACGGTGCCGCCGGAGCGTCGGCAGAAGTCGACGTACGCGGCGGGGAAGGGCGCCGCGGTGGCGGGCATCAAGGCCACCGCGGCGCCCGACCTGACGGCGGCGAAGAGGTGCAGGGTGGTGGGGTCGAAGTGGAGCGGGGCGGAGTTGACGATGACGTCCTCGGGCGTGAGGGCCAGTTCCGCCACGGCCCAATCGACGAACGCCGAGGCGCTCGCGTGGGTGTGGACGACACCCTTGGGGATACCGGTGCTCCCGGAGGTGTGCAGGACGTAGGCGAGGTCGTCCACCGGCGGGCGCGGGTCGCCCTCGCACAGGTGGGCCCACAGCCTGTCGTCGGCGCCGGGCGGCGCGGGCAGCGGGCTCCAGTTCAGGCCGGGTGTCAGCTCCTCCCACTGGGCGCGGGCCGTGCCGTCGGCCACGACGGCGCGGGGAGCGCAGGCGCGGGTGATGAGGTCGGCGCGGGCGATCGGCCCGTCCGGGTCGAGGGGCACATATCCGCCGCCCGAGCGCAGGATGCCGTGCACCGTCGCGACACCGGCGGACGACTTGCGGCCGTGCCACACCACGCAGTCGCCGTCGCGCACCCCGAGGTCGCGCAGGGCGAGCGCGACAGCCTCCGCCGCGTCGTCCAGCTCGGCGTAGCTGAGGGTCACCTCGCCGTCGATCACGGCGGGACGGTCGGCATGCAGCTTGGCCGCGGCCCGCAGGTCGTCGCTGAGCGAGGTGCCGACGCCCATCAGTGCCCCTTCGCGCTCAGGAAGGAGCGGATCGCCGTGATGGTCTCGAAGTGGTTCGGCAGCACCTCCGTGTCGTCGATGCTGATGCCGAACGAGTCCTCCAGCCGGGACACGACCGTCAGGAGCGAGAGGGAGTCGATGATCCTGTGCGCGATGAGGGGGGTCTCGTCCGTCACCTCCCGACCGGACGCCGTCTCTTGGACAATGCTCCGCACGGTGGCCAGCACGGAATCCTGCGCCATCACACACCCAGCCCTTCAGCGATGATCTTCATTTGCATGTCGGAGGTGCCCGAGTAGTACCGGCTGGCTATCGCGTCCGACATGAGGTGGGCGGCACCGGTCTCGGGCAACAGCGCGTATCCGCCGTAGACGTCGGGAAGCTCCTGGCAGAAGGCGTTGAACTCGTTGCTGACGTGGAGCTTCGTCAACGAGGCGCGCGCATGGTCGAGTTCACCGCGATCGGCCGCGCGCGCGGTCGCGACGAGGACCTCCCGGGCGCTGGTGAGACTCAGGTGCATGCGTACGAGGCGCTGCCGGATCGTCTCGTAGGTGCTCAGGGTGGAGCCGAACTGGCTGCGCGTGCGGACATGTTCGACGGCCTTGCGCAGGGCGTGGGACATCAGGCCGAGCACCGGCGCGAGGATGAAGGCACGCTCGTAGCGCATCGCGCGCATGAGGACCGCGTAGCCGCCGCCCACCGGACCGAGTACGGCGGATGCGGGCACCGAGCAGTCGTCCAGGCGCAGCGAGCCGACGTGAGCGCCCGGCAGCCCGGCCTTCTCGAAGGCGGGGCCGACGCCGAGGCCCTCGGTCGTGCGCGGGATCAAGAAGGCGCTCAGACCGGACAGCGCGCTGCCCTCCGCGGTGCGAGCGAGGACGACGAAGACGTCGGCGACCGGGCCGTTGGTCACGAAGGTCTTCGCGCCGTCGAGGGTCCACCCGCCGTCGTCTCGCGGGGTGGCACGGGTGGCGAGGGAGAGCAGGTCGGACCCGGCGTCGTACTCGGTGGCGGCGAACGCGCCCACCGCGGTCCCGGCCGCGAGCGGCGTCAGCCAGGTGCTCCGCTGTGCGGCGTCGCCGAACGCCGCGACCGGTTCCTGGCAGGCCCACATGTGGGCGGAGAAGGCGAACGGCAGCCCGGAGCGGCCGGTGGCGTCGGCCATCGCCTCCAACGCGATGCAGCCGGCGAGGAAGCCGGCGCCGGTGCCGCCCCGCTCGGCGGACAAGGGCAGCGAGAACAGGCCCTGGGCACCGGCCGACTTCCACGCCCGCTCGTCCTCGGCGGCGCCCGCCGCCCAGGTGCGGAATCCGTCGAGCCAGGTGGTGAACTCGGGGCTGTCCACCAGGTGCGGGGCGCTGCTCATGGGATCTCCTGCGTCGGGGTGATCGGCCACTTGAACACGTTGTGGGAGCGGGCGAGGCCGAAGTGGGCCATGCACGAGGGCTCCTGCCCCTCGGAGGTCAGGGCGAGGACCTCGATGTCGCGACCGGCTCCCATGTCGCTGCGCAGCCAGGCGAAGACGTCATCCGTCAGGCCGACACCGCGGTGGATGGGGCTCAGCTTGATCTCGTGCAGGAAGACGCGCGGGGCACCGTCGGGCCGCAGCCGACCGAGCCGGGTGAGGGTGAAGGCGGCCACGACCCGGCCTTCGCCCTCCACTACGTAGTGGGTGGTGCCCGGGGTCCCGCCCTGAGCGAGGAGCGTGGCGAAGTCGCCCTGGCCGTCCTCCTCGTAGATGCGCTGGAGCGCGTCGGCGTCGTCGGGCACCGCGGGGCGGATGCGGCGGGGCGCTGATCCCTCAGTCATCGTGCGCCGCCCCTACCGCGCGCACGGCCGAACCCATGTCGGCCCGGTGGCGCTCCCAGCGGTCGATGGCCTGACGGAGTTGGTCGGTGTAGTCACTGTTGGCGATGAAGCCGTGGCCGCGTCCGTCGCGCAGCATGACGGCGCGCAGGCTCGGGTGCCCGCCGAGGTGTTCCATGATCGGCCGCAGGTGCTCGAGGGCGAAGTAGGAGTCCTTCTCGGGGATCACGACATGCAGGAGGCGGGCGCTGCCGGGGGCTGCCCAGTCACGGATGTTCTCCGTGGTGGGGCGCGGGTGCGCCATGGCGGGCAAGGCGCTGAAGGGCTCTGCCTCGCGGGTCCACTGGGGCAGGATCAGGGGGTCGTTGTGCGGTGACACGACGAAGGCGAGGTCGTCCTGTCCACCGCGCATGCAGTGCTTGATGGCCGCGTAGCCGCCGGAGGAAAGGCCGTGCCAGACCGTGCCGCGCAGGTCCCACTGCTGGAGGAGCGAGGCGCGCAGTTCGAGTACCCGGGGCAGGAACTCGTCCTCGCCGAGCAGGAACCAGCCACAGCTGGATTCCTTCGTGTAATTGTGGATCGGGTCGGAGACGAGGAGGCAGACGGAGTTCTCTGCCTCGTCCCACTGGCGGCGTGCGAATACCGGAGGAACATGTTTCTCGATCACGCTGAAGCCGTGGAAGAGAACATGCAGATAAGGGCTTGTGATCTTTTCGGGCACACTCACCATGTAGTCGAGAGAATAGCCCTCGGAATGGACGAACCTTCCACTGTGCGAGCTCAGGGGAACCTCCGGTAAGTAACGCCGGGGTGTGGCGGCCTCGGCTGGACCGCCACACCCGTCAAGCGGTGTTATCCATCACTGGCGCAGTGAGTCAGTTCTTGACTTCGCTGTCGGTGATGGTCAGCGGGGTCTCGCCGAAGAGCCTCTCGAAGTCCTCCGCCGTGATCTCCTCGGTCGCGCTGACGGTCTCCTGCGTCATTTCCTGCTGCATATCTGTCTCCCAATCTCAGGTAGGGAAGTGCAGCCCGCTCTCACGAGCCGGAATAGACATTAGCGAGAGATTCAACTTCTGCCTAGATCGAGCTCCTGGCAAGGAAATGGTTTCAATTCACGCGAGGTAACGCCGGTCAAGGCTTTTCGGAACGACCGCGGGATAGGTGAGAAGGCGCCGCCGCGGCGGTGTTTCGTCGCCCGCGGCGCCGACGGGCGCGAGTTCCCTGGCGCCCTCCGAGAACGTCATGAGGCGTGGCGTGAAACTCGTACGGCACTTGCGCGCGGACTCCTCCAGACAGAAGGCCACGGACTCGTGGACGACGTTCTCGTCGCGGGTCGCCAGGAAGATGAATCGGGGCTCCACCTCGCGCAGCAGCGTCTGGGGGATGCGCGCGGGGAGCGTGAGGGAGTAGTAGCGCGGGAGGTCGATCAGCGGCCTGCGCTCCAGCCAGGACCGCCCGAAGGGGCGCAGGCTGGAGAACATCGCGAAACTCCACTCCAGCTTCAGGCCGGCCGGCACCAGCGCGACGTTCAGCAGGAAGGCGCCCCCGAGGAGCAGGTGGGTGACCAGGGCCCCGGTGCCGGTCGGCGGGGCCGCGAAAGGCTGGGCGCTCAGGACGAGGCCGCACAGGTATCCGTAGACCAGGCCCTGGAAGAGGTCCTTGCCGAGATAACTGACGGAGCGGCGTCCTGAGGCGGTTCTGCCGAGCGCGAGGGCGAGCACGGCACTGCCGGCGACGGCCGCCCACAGGAGCGGCCCGCCGCCGGGGTCGATGGCCGCCGAGTCCCGTGGCGTGAGGGCGATCACCCACAGGGCGAGGGCGAGGACGGAGAACGGAAAGTTCCCGGACACCCCGAACGCTCCGTGCATCAGGATCGCGACGCACAGGCCCCATGTCTCAAAGCCCGGCGCCAACAGCGCCGCGCCGACCCCGAGTTCGACGGCGATCACCCCGTAGGGGGCGAGGCGAAGGAGCCGGGCGGACGGCTCGAGCCCCAACAGCCCGAGGTAGTGCGCCGTCACGACGCGGCCGGCGCTGCGCTCGCTGGCCAGATACTCCTCGTTCATCTTGAGCAGCGCCGCCGAGAGATAGACACCGATGAGCAGATCGCGGGCGACCGCCGCGTGCAGCTCCGACGGCACGAACGCGAACAGCGCCGCTGCCACGACCCCGAGCAGGGCGTGGTCGGCGAGACGCCTCTGAGTGGACACCATCCACAGGACGAGCAGCGCGACCGCGACGGTGCGCGCCGCGAGCGACTGCGAGGCAAGGGCGAGCGCCAGCGCGGCCGGGAGCGCGAGCAGTTGGGCCACCGCGGTCGCCCAGCGGGGCAGCCGCACCACGAGGACGGGTGCGTAGTGGTAGGCCACCCCGGAGAGCCCTTGCTCCCACAACCGGCTGACCTGGTGGAAGAGGACTCCGGCGACCGCCAGGACAAACGGTGTGAGGGAAACGGTGTCGCCGGTGAACGCCGCCTCTGACGGAAGGCTCACTGGGCCTCCTGCAGATTGTTGTTGAGCCGCTCGGTGTGCTGGAGGGCGTCGGCGAGCCGCTCCCACTCCTTGGCGTAGTGCCGTGCGACCTCGGCGGCGGCCCGCATGCAGTGCGGCGGTACCGACTCCAACAAGCGCTTGCCCGCGGCCAGTTCCCCGTTCTGGCCGTTGATCCAGCGCAGCAACGCACGCCCCCGGTCCGTGAAGCGGATCGAGGGGTCGCGGTAGAGGGAGTCGGCGGCCCGTGGCTGGGCGCGCGCGCTCTCCGCCTGGGGCTCGGCCCGTTCGGAGATGCTCCGCAGAGAACGTTCCTCGCAGGCGACCACCACGGTGCCGATCCGGTCCCCCGCTCTCGGCGCGGCCTCCGCCGAGAGGGGCGGCAGGCTCTCTCGGCCCCGGCCCGTGTCGGGGGGTTGGGCCGATGCCGCGCGGCGCAGCCGGTGCACCGTACTGATGGAGACGCCCGCCTCCTCCGCGACGTCCCGGAGCGTGGCCTGCGGGTGTTCCGCGAGCAGGAGGCGTGCCTTCTCGCGGCGCTGCGGCATGTCGAGGGGGCGGACCCTGCCGTCCCTGCCGACGCGAGCGGTCTCCTTGCCCCCGTCGTCGCCCTCGTTCGAGTGAGGAAAATCCTCACTCGAACGTCGTTTCCTGGCGGCTCCCACGGTCTTGGGCGAGACCCCGCTGACCGCCGCGATGGCCCGGTCCGACCAGTGCGGATGGGAGGCGAGGATACGGACGACGGCCGCTCTGCGATCCTTGAGGGTCAAGGGCAGTCCATGGCGGGTGTTGGCCGCCACGGAGTGGACGAACAGGTCGGCCGATGAGCCCTCGACATAGCGGACGGGGAGGTCGCGGGCGCCGCGCAGCATCGCGGCGCGCAGCCGGTGCATGCCGTCGACCACGCGGCCGGTGGCCCTGTGCACGAGGATCGGTTCGAGTTCCTTGACGCTCTCGGCCAGCAGCTGAGCATGGTCGTGACAAATTCCCCCGAGACGCGGTGAGTCCGCCGGCAGGAGGGTCGCAACGGGCACTATGTGGATCTCAGAGTCCGGTTCGTCGAGCATTCTTCTGACCCCTTTCGAGCTGTGACGACATGCGCCCACGCCCGGAGGCTGCCTGGGGTGGGGCCGCGTCTGGCCGTGTACGAGGACTGGTTGTCTTCTCCGATGCGCTGCCCCCGATGGGTTGTCGACCGGTGGGCGGATTCACCGCGGCCGCGCGGATCCCGGCGTCGAGCGCCCTGCCTCGTGGCCGCATATGGACCCTGGCGGTCCCACCGTGGTCAGGGGCTGGAATGAACACCCGGATACGGTCCTGGGGTTGCGCCGCTCCTGTGGGACAGGGGTGCCTCACCTCTCGCAGACACAATCCGGCCAGCGTGGCGTGTGGTTGCTCTCCGTAAGCCGGGCATGTGACCGCGCGTGTGGCGCACGCGCCAGGCGTGCAGTCTCCCCCTCCGGACCACCGTGCCACCCCTCCGGTCATGAGTGATGTCGCCAGTACTGCCCGCGCCACTGCCTCCACTCACCCGGAGTCGGCGCGCGCAAGAACATAACAGCGAGGTGACAAGGCCGTGAAGCCCCGAAGATCATGGCTGAAATCAGGAGAACGGCCGTCCTGCGAAACCTCAAGGCATCGAGCTCCTTTTCGACCCGAGGAGTGCCGCTGTCAAGGGCTCCAGGACCATGCTTTGGCCGAAAACCGAAGAGGTTTCACCCACACCTCAGCCGTATCAACCGCGCGTGGAGGATGGCGAGTTCTCGGGCACCCTTCGCCGAATAGCGCTTGCTTTCACGGGGTAGCGGTGCGCCTCCCACCGTCCAGCGGCGGCGGCCTGCACCGGCTCGGCCGAGTGCGGCGCCGCGGTTGAGCCAGAACCGGCCATGCCTCCGACATCGTTGTCGGAGACGTGGCCGGTACGGTTCACAGCCCTACGGGATGCGGCGAGCCCCGGGAGAGCGCCGCGCGCCGGGGCTTCCGGTCTCCTTACGGCGTGTAGACGGCGTCACTGCCGTACAACTCCCTTGTGAACGCGGAGACATCGGCGCTGCGGTCGGTGCCGTCGAGGTTGTACGTGAGGTAGACGCCGTACCCCTCGCCGACGGTGCGGCGGGCCAGGTTCGCGGCCGTGCTCTGCGAGGTCCGGCCGATCTCGACGGCCGCCGGCGACAGCTTCGACTTGGGCAGGGCGATGCCGGGGACCTGCCAGGTGCCGTAGTACGGGTTCCAGGCGTAGTCGAACTTGGACGAGACGTCGACGCCGCCGTAGGAGAGGCGCGAGGCGGCCGGGCCGATGTTGTAGAGGCTGATGATCTTGTCGGGCATGTTCGCGCGCAGCGCCGTCACCAGGTGCACGAACGAACTGGCGTTGGGCTGACCGGTGCCGTTGTTGCCGTACTCGGCGTACTCGTCGTCGAAGTCGATGCCGTCGAGACCGTACTTGCCCACGGTGTCCGACAGTTGCTTCGCGAACGCCGAAGCCGCCCGCTGGGACGGGAAGTTGGCGAAGCCCGCGCCCTGGTGGTTGCCGAGGACGGAGAGGACGACCTTGATGCCCTTCTGCTGCAACGGCCGTATCTGTGTGGCGGCGTTGTCGAGGACGCGCTGCACGTTCTCGTTGAAGTGCAGGTACGCCTCCTTCTTGCTCGTGTCGTAGTTGATGTTCGCCGCGAAGATCACGGCGACGTCGAAGACGTTGCCGCCGCCGCCCGCGAGCGTGTACTTGCCGACGTTGAGCATGCTGTTGTCGTTCACCTCGACGTACGCCACCGAGGTCGGCCCCTGTTTCGTGGGAGCGGGAGCGGGGGCCGCTGCCGCGCCGGTCGTGGCGGTCGTGCCGAAGGCGAGGGCCGCGACGGCCGAGAGCGCGAGCGCGGCCGTCCGCACTCTGCTCCGCACCAGAGTGAACATCGTTGATCGGTCTCCCATCACATAGGTCGGCTCACATGGGTCGGCGCCCGACCTGTTTCGAAAGCGCCCAGTGAGCCCTCTGAGTTTTCCGCCCCCGTGACCGAATCCCCAGAAGCGTGCGCGAATTTTTCACAACTCCCCTGCCCGCCGGGCCCCGCCCCGCCCGGGATCGTCACCCGCGGCGGGCGACGTGCCGCGGGCCTCGGGCCATCACCGTGACCGGTAGGAACCAAGGCCGTCACGAGAGGACGCCGTCATGCCGATCGCCGGTGCCGTTCGGCCGCTGGCGGCCCGTGTCGTCCAGCAGCTCGTCCACGTCAACATCCTCGACATGGCGACGCGACTTGCGGCCCAGGCCTTTCTCGCGGCCCTGCCGATGCTCATCGCCGTGGCCTCGTTCTGCCCGGAGGCCGTCCGGCGCGAGCTGCTGCGCTCGTTGCGCACCCTCTTCGGTACGAGTGGGCCCGTGGTGGCGCAGACCGAGGAGCTGGGCGCGGGCGGGGACACCGCGCTGCACAGCTGGGGCGCGGCGGGCGTGCTCGTCGCGCTGCTGTCGGCCACGGCGTTCACCCGTGCCCTGCAGCGGCTGTGCGAACGCTCCTGGGATCTGCCGCGTGCGACGGTCCGACTGGTCGCCTGGCGCTGGGCCGTGTGGCTCCTGGTGTGGGCCGCGATGCTGATCGTGCAGGGCATGCTGCACCGGGCCTTCGGGGCGGGCCCCGTCCTCGGGGTCCCGCTGCAGCTGGTGGCCGCGGTCCTGATGTGGTGGTGGACCCAGCATCTCCTGCTGGCCGGGCGGGTCTCCTGGCTCTTGCTGCTGCCGGGGGCCCTGCTGTCCGGTGCGGGGGTGGTCACGTTCTGCACCGTGTCAGGGCTGTGGCTGCCGCGCGCCCTGCGGATGAGCGAGGGACGCTACGGGGCGCTCGGCTCGGTGTTCACCATGCTCTCCTGGCTCATCCTGTTCTTCACCACCGTCGTGTTCGGTGTCGCCGTCGGCCGGACGCTCGGCCAGGAGGAGTTCCTGCGGCATCGCCTCGGCGGGACGGAGCGCACACCGCGGCCCGCCGGCTCCACGTCCACGCCCACGTCGTCGTGACGGTCACCGTCCATGTCGTCGGTCACCGTTCACGTCGTCGTGACGGTCACCCCGGCTCCGCGGTCACCCTGCCGTCCTTCACCGCCGCGGCCAGCGCCTCGTGGTCGCGCTCGTTCTGGTCGGCGTACGCCTCGGCGAAGTTCACGAGGGCCCGGTCGAAGACGTCGGAGCGGCCCAGGTAGGCGGCGATGGCGATCCGGTCGCCGGACCGCGCGTGGGCGCGGGCCAGCGTCGCTCCGCACACCCGGCCGAAGAGCCTCATGACGTCCGGGGTCATCAGATCGGCCTGCGGGATGGCCTTCCAGTCGTGCAACTGCCGCAGATAGAAGTCGCGTTCGCGGCCGTCGAGCCCCTCGACCCGCTCCCAGCCGAGGAACATGTCACTGGTCGCCTGCATCAGTCGCTGGCCCGCGACGACCCGCTCCCCCTGGTTTGCGTGACCGCTGGCCCCCGCGAACTCCGCGAGCACCGACTGCTGCGCCTCCTTCGCCTGCAGCAGCAGGGGGTCCCCGTCGTCACGGCCGAGCAGCAGGACGATCCAGCAGCGGGTGCCCACGCTCCCCACGCCGACCACCTTGCGGGCCATGTCGACCACCCGGTACTGGGCCAGCAGCGCCCTGCGGTCGGCGGGCAGGGTGAGGGCGTAGCGCTCGATCAGTTCCCTCAGCTGCCGTTCCAGGTTCTCGCGCTCGACGCCGGGCAGCAGGGCGTCGAGCGGAGTGATCAGGGGCGGGTCGGGGGTGATGCGCAGCGCGCCGTCGACCACTCCGGCGAGCTTGCCCAGCGCCTGCAGGTGATCGCGGGTGCGGGCCTTCTTGAGCGTGCGGGACATCCGCTGCCGCGCCCGCGAGCCGAGTTGGGCGGACAACGTGGCGAACAGGTCCTCCGCGTCGATCCGCGAGTACCACACGTCGATCGTCCGCATGGCGGCGAACCCCTCCATCGACGTCCGGTACGAACGGACCGTCCCGCGCACCACTCGGGCACGCTCCGCCCGGCCGAAGCCGTTGGCGCGCCCGGCGACGACGAGACTGGCGGCGAGGCGCTTCACGTCCCACTCCCACGGCCCGGGAAGCGTCTCGTCGAAGTCGTTGACGTCGAACATCAGGCGCCGCTCCGGCGAGGCGAGGAGTCGGAAGTTCAACATGTGCGCGTCTCCGCAGAGTTGGACCCGGATGCCGCTGGACGGCGTGGCCACCAGGTCGGAGGCCATGATCGCGGCCGCCCCCCGGTAGAAACGGAAGGGTGATTCGAGCATGCGTGCGTAGCGGATCGGCACCAGATCCGGGAGCCTGCTCGCCGACTGCCGTTCGATCACGTCGATCGGATCCGGCCGGTCCTTCGCGGCGGCGAAGTCGCCGTGGCTGGACCGCGGGGCCGCGGACCGTGCGGCCCTGCCCCGCGTCGCCCGTTCCTGGGGCGTGAGGTGACGGCTCGTGGTCTCGGTCATGACGCGCTCCCTCCCGACGGTGTGGACTCTGGGACCCGCCGGGCCGTCCCGCGTCACCCCATCGGTGTGAGGTCGCCTTCCAGGGGTGAGGCCCGAGCGCGTGCCGCGGCCGCAGACTGCGGGGCATGGAACCGACGACGCGTGGACCGAGCGGACCGGACGGACTGCGGGGACAGCGGTGGCTGGCTCGTGCGTCCCTGGCCTCCGCGGCGGCCGCGGTACTGGTCCTCGGGGTGTTCGCGGGGGTACGGACCCTCGGGCTGCTCGGGGTGGGGATCGCGGGTCTGGTGGTCACGGCCGCCGCGGTCTGGTGGACCATCAGCAGGCGGGGGGTGCTGCGGGTGCTCGCCCTCGTGCTCGCGCTCGCCGCGCCCATCTGGGTCCTGGTCGAGTACGCGAGGGCGCACCTGGTGTGGGTCGCCCTTCTGTCGGGAGGGCTGTGGCTCCTCGCGGCGGGCACGGGCCGGGCGGCTCTCGGCGGGCACTCGTCTCCGGCGCCGATGCCCGAACGGGCGGCGCCGAGGCCGCACCACCCGGTTCTGATCATGAATCCGCGTTCGGGCGGGGGCAAGGTCCGCCGCTTCGAACTCCGTGAGCAGGCACAGGCGCTGGGCGCTCAGGTGGTGCTCCTGGAATGGCGGGACTCGACCGATGTGGCGGCTCTTGCCCGCACGTGCGCGGCCGAGGGCGCCGACCTGCTCGGGGTGGCGGGCGGGGACGGGACGCAGGCACTGGTCGCCGACGTCGCCGCCGCCCTCGATCTGCCCTTCCTGGTGATTCCCGCGGGTACTCGCAACCACTTCGCACTGGACCTGGGCCTGGACCGCGACGACCCCTCGAAGGCGCTGGACGCCCTGCGGGACGGGGTGGAGCTGAGAGTGGACCTCGGCCGGGCGGGCGGACGCCCCTTCGTCAACAACGTGTCGTTCGGCGCGTACGCGGAGGTGGTGCAGAGCCCGTCCTATCGGGACGGCAAGACCCGCACCACCCTCCAGCTCCTGCCCGACCTCCTCGTGGGCCACCAGGGCGCGCGGCTGACCGCACGGGCCGAGGAGCGCGCCTTCTCGGATCCGCAGGCCCTGCTGGTGAGCAACAACCCCTACGGGTCGCGCGACATCGCGGGACTAGGGCGCCGGACGCGCCTGGACGGCGGGGTGCTCGGCTGCGTCGGCGTGCGGGTCACGAGTGCCGCGCAGGCCGCGGGACTGCTGCGCGGCAGGCGGTCCGCCGGACTGGTCCGAGCCCTCGCGCGCACCGTGGTCGTCGAGGCCGACCAGGAGTGGATCCCGGCCGGTCTCGACGGGGAGGCGGTGCGTCTGCGCACCCCCGTGCGGTGCGAGGTGCGGCCCGGGGCACTGCGGGTGGTCGTGCCGCGGCGGCGGCCGGGGGCGTACCGGGAGCGCCCGCAGCTCGACTGGCGCCTGATCGGCAGGCTCGGCCTCGCATCGGGCCGCCGGAGCACCGTCCCCGGTGCTCACAACGGTGCTCACAACGGCGCCCCGTAGACCTTGTGGGCCTCGCGGTGTCCGTACATGGTGAGCGACCAGATCACCGCGATGTCCAGGAAGATGATCATCGCCGACCACACCGGGTGGTACGGGGTGAAGAAGAAGTTCTCCAGCGCGCTGAACCCTGCGACCATGATGCCGATCGCACGGGCCCAGGTGCGCCCGGAGAAGAGGTTGAGCGCCGCCGCGAGGACCACCACTCCGGAGATCATCTGGACCCAGCCGCGGATGTTGGCGTCGAAGTCGTAGGGGTAGTCGCTCTGCGACTGGTAGAAGTTGTCGTCGAGAATCCCGGCGAGTCCCGCGATCGCGTGGTAGGCGCCGATGATGCCCATCACACACACGGCGAAGACGACTCCGCCGAGGGCGACCGGACCGACGTGGCGCTCCTGTTGCGGCGCACCGGAACGGGGCTGTCCCGATGAGACCTGATCAGTCATGGCGAACCTCCTCCTCGGAGAACCCACGGAGCGTCCCGCCCCGCCCGGCCCCGCCGGTTCACCCGCTGAGGATGAACCCCGGCCCCCGGCGGCCTCCTGCCGCGCCGTCACCCGCGCAAGGTGATGCCGACGGCCGTGGCACCACGAGAATGGCGGCCCAGGCCAGGTCGTCGCACGGAGGTACGGAGGTGACGCCATGGGCGGGGCACAGGCGGGCGCGGCCGGGACACCGCCCGGCCGTGGCGACTTCGAGATCCGGGTGCGGGGCAGGTTCGGTGAGGCCTTCCGGTCGGCGTTCGGCGAGCTGACGGTCGTACTGCGCCCGGCCGAGACGGTGTTGCTGGGCTCCGGGCTCGACCAGGCCGCCTTGTACGGGATCCTCGACCGCATCCAGGCCCTGGGGCTCGAACTGCTGGAGGTGCGCCGGCTGCCCGGCCCCCGCGACACGGTCTAGACCGGGCCGGACGGACAGGGCCAGGAGGTAAAGCCTCCGTCAAACAGGGCCGACAAGTCCCTTCACAGCCTCGGCGCCCCCTCCGCACTGTGGAGGGGAAATGCCCTGCACATGGGGAGGTGAGGGGCATGTCCACAGCTCTGTTCACGGAGCCGGGGGGCCGGTCTCCAGCGGACCGTTCTCCGGCCGCAGGACGGGTGGCCGTCCTGCACGGGCGCTTGCGCTCGCTGGGCGGCGAGGAAGCCGACGAAGCCGTCGACACGATAGTGATGACCTGTCTGATGTGGGTCGCAGACGTCCTGGTGACGGTCGCCGTGGACGTGGCCGATCCGCACAGCGCGGGAGCGCTGGTCGACGAGGCGTCGGCCGTCCTGGCCTCGGCGCCCGCGCCCGCCGCCGTCGCGCCGTCGCCCGCCGCCCCCTTGACGGGCCGTCAACTGGCGGTGCTCCTGAGGCTGCAGGAGGAGGCGTCGCTGCGGCAGATCGCCGACGAGATGTACGTCTCGTACAACACCGTCAAGAGTCACGCCCGAGCCGTGTACCGCAAGCTGGGTGCCGGTTCCCGCGCCGAAGCGGTGCTGCGGGCACGGGAGTTGGGGATCGTGTAAAGGGCCGTCCCCATGGAGGCCGTCCCCAAGAAGGCCGCCCCCAAGGAGGCCGTCACAGGAGCTGGAGCTCGCGCGCCCTGCGCACGGCGGCCGACCTGCGGGTCACGGCCAATTTGCGGTACACGCTCTTGAGATGGGTCTTCACCGTGTTGACCGAGAGGTACAGCTCCTCGGCGATCTCCTCGGTGGTCATCATCTGCGCGAGCCGGACCAGGACGTCGCGCTCGCGTGCGCTGAGCCGCTCGGTGACGTCCGGCGGTCCCGCCTCGGCCTGCGGTACCGCGCGGTTCGCCCCGCGACCCGGGCGGGCGGGCCCGAGCAGGGCGGCGCACGCGGGCACCACGGTCCGCAGCACCGCTCGGGGCAGCTGCGACCCGGACACCAGGTCGCCGATCGGCACGGTCTGCGGAGCGCTGTTCTCCGCCGCACGGACGAGCCCGGCCACCAGAGCGCCCACCGCGGAGAGGAACGCGTCGGGATGAGCCCTCAACGCGGCCTCGCCGTCCCCGAGTTCACGCCGGGCCATGACCGCGTCTCCGCGGGCCAGTTCGACCCAGGCGCGCGCCATGTGGAGAGCGGCCTGCGGAGGCCCCGACCGGGACCAGGCAGGCAGGGGCGGCTGGGCGGCCTGGGTGGTGAGCTCGTCGGCGTCCCTGAAGCGTCCGCGCAGCGCCTGCAGGAGCGCGAGTTCGGCGAGGCAGTCCCGGCGCAGCGTGCCGTTGCCGGCGGCGCCCGCGGCCCTCAGGGCGCCGGTGAGGGACGTCTCGGCGGCCTTCAGACCACCGGACCGCAGCTCGCTGCTGCCCCGGATCGCCAGGATGAGCGCGGGAATCTCGGGATGCTGCGCCAGAGCGGCCTGCGGGAGCTGCGACGTGACCGCCTCCGCTTCGGCCGCGGCCGCCCGCGCCTCCTGCGGACTGCCGGTGCGCAGCCGGTCCATGCCGATCACGGCGTGGGCCAGTCGGCACCGGGCACCGCGGTCGCCTTCCTCGTCCGGCAGCTGTTCGAGGAGCAGCACCGAGCGCTCCATGTACCGCGTGTACGCCTGGTCGTCGCCGCACGCGTGGGCCACGGCCGCGGCGAGCAGCACGGGTTCGGGCTCGTCCGTCGGCACGTCCGCGGGCACCTGCCGGGTCAGCTCCGCCGAAAGGCGGGCCCTGGTCAGGCCGAGCACCTGGCCGATCACCAGGCGCCGCACGATCAGCCGGCCGGTCTCGTCCCAGTCGCCCGCGGCCAGCAGATGCCGCACGGCCTCGGCGAGCAGACCGTGCCGGCCCAGCCAGGCGGCGGCCCTGCGGTGCAGGGGGCAGACGAGTCCGGGTGCCTCGTGGCGCAGGCACATCCGCAGCACGTCGGCGAACATCTGGTGGCAGCGGTACCAGCCCTGGCCGACGGGTTGCAGGAAGGAGTTGTCCCGGACGAGGGCGGCGAAGTGCCCGCCTGCCTCCTCGCCCGAGAGCTCGGCGGCCAGTTCCGCGTTCATCCGGTCCAGCACGCTCGTGGTGAGCAGCAGCCGACGCATGCCGGCCGACTGCAGGTCGAGCACCTCCTCGACGAGGTAGCTGACGATCGCCTCGTCGTCGCCGGCGAACTGGGCCACGTACCGCTCGGGATCGCTCTGCTTCTCCAGGGACATCGCGGCAAGCCGCAGCCCGGCCGCCCAGCCGTCCGTACGGCGGCGCAGCGCGCTCACCGTCTGCCGGGGCACGTCGATCCCGTGCTGGGCGAGCAGGGCCACCGTCTCCCTGTCGTCGAACGCGAGGTCGTCGGTGCGCAGCTCGGTGAGGTCGCTGGTGAGCCGTTCACGGTGCAGATGCAGGGGTGGGTCCCGGCGCGAGACCACCACCAGGCGCAGTACGCCCGCGGTGTGCCGCAGCAGGCTGGTGACCCCCTCCGCGATCGGGGAGCCGGGTGCGGGCTGGAAGTCGTCGAGGACCAGCACCAACGGCTCGCCGCGCTCGTTCAGTTCGCCCGAGAGCGCCGCCACGAGCGCGGGGCCCTCCGCTCGCACGACCGCCTCCGACAGGTCCACGCCCGCCTGACGCAGCGCACCGACCACACGCGGCCAGAACACGCAGGGCTGCTCCGCCCTGCCGTCACAGCTGACCCAGGCCAGCGGTCCGGGCAGGCGTCGCGTGTGCGCCCACTCCAGGGTGAGGGCCGTCTTGCCCGCCCCGACGGGGCCGACGACCACAGTCAGCTGACCGAGGACGCCCCTGGCCAGCCGGGACGTGAGGCGGGGCCTGGGGACGAGCCAGGTGGGCAGCGCGGGTACCGTGCCGACGGCCCCGCTGTCCGGACCCGTGTCCCGTGGGCGTGACCGCTCGTCCATGGTCGGCACCTCGCTTCCGAACTGCGGTGCGGCGGTGCGGCGCAGGCATGTGCGGTGTGACACAGGCAAGTGTGGTGCCCACGGCTCGGGCGGAGTACGGGGCGGGCGCCATCTCACCCGGGTGAAGTTCCGGCGCGAGACGGCGCACGCGGAGGACGGCCGGCCCTGGGCGGACCATGCCGTTCCTCGGTCACTTCCCCCACAGGAGTCACTTGTCCCGCAGGGCCTCGACCAGTTCCTCCTCCCTGTCCTTGGTCAACGAGGTACGGATCACGGTCGGGTTGAAGGGACGCAACGCGTCGCGCACCCGGTCGGGGGTGGAACGCCGGACGAGCGCGAAGACCGCGGCACGGCCCGGTTCGAGGGTGGCCGCTATCTCCTTGATGAAGGGGTCCTTGATCCCCACATCGGTGAGCTTGCCGGCGACGGCGCCGGTGGCGGCCCCGACCGCGGCACCGAACACCGGCATCAGGAAGAGCAGTCCGAACAGTGAACCCCAGAGCGCACCGCCGGCCGCGCCGGTGCCCGTGGTGCTGAAGGTCTGCCGTACGTGGATCTTGCCGTCCATGGTGCGCCAGGCGAGCGCCGCGTCCCCCAGGTCGAGCAGTTCCTGCTTGGACAGGTCCCCGGCGAGCCGCAGCACGGCCTCCGCCTTCTCCTTGTCCGAGAATCCGAGCACAACGAGATCGGCCATCAGGTCCTCCTGTGGTTGTTGCGTTTCGTCTGGTCCGGCTCCGATCCGTTCGGGACCGGTTCGCCCGACCGCTGTGCCGCCCTGATGAGTTGGGCGGCGACCGGTGCCAGTGCCTCCTCGGTGAGGAAGCCCTCCGCGAGCGGCACGCCTCCGGCGTCACGGACCGCCTTGCGCAGGTACTTCGCCCAGACGTGCTCCAGCAGGACGAAGGCCGCCGCGGTCCCGGGATCGAGGGACTCGGCCATCTCCCTGATCTGGGTGAGGGAAAGTCCGAAGGCATTGCCCTCGGCCACGCTCGGAAAGACGTCCTCCGCCCCCCTGAGCCGCTCGGCAGAGATGCCCAGCAGCGCGGCGACGGTGTCGCCCATGCCCTCCGCCTGGAAGTCGAGGGTGAAGAGCTCCCCGCTGGACTCCCTGGCGACGAAGAGCAGGTCGAGGACGTGGATCTGTTCGTTCGACTCCAGGACCGCCAGCTCCTCGATGATCCTGCCCTCGAACTTGGCGTCCGGACCGAAGCCGATCGTCAGGAGCTGAACCGGCCCGATGTCAGCCATGGTGCCTCCCTTCAGCGGAACCTCCGTCACGAGCGTCATCAGAGCGTCGGACGTGCCGTGGCGCGTCACCCGCCGCAGGTGAGGGACCCGGGCACGAGAGGCGGCGACAGTGGGCCGAGGAGGTGGGACACCGATGGCCGACGAGACACCGGGCCGCGACGACGGCGTGACACCGCACCACGAAGACAGCGAGTCACCGGACCGTGAACTGGAGCGCCTGCGGGCCGAGAACGCGCGCCTGCGCGACCGCGCCGGGACCGAACGGCGGCGCCACGCCCGCACGTTGATGCTCCGGCACGCGCTCGCGGCGGTGCTGATCGCGCTGGTCGCCGTCCTTGCCGTGACGTCGGTGGTGGGCGTGTGGGGTTCGCGCACCACGCTGAACACCGACCGCTGGATCGCCACGGTGGGCCCGCTGCCCGAGGACCCCGAGGTGAACGCCGCCGTCTCGGCGTATCTGACGAACGAGATCTTCGATCAACTGGACGTCGAGCAGCGGCTGTCCGAGGCACTGCCGCCTCGCGCGTCCTTCCTGGCGGCGCCGGTCACCGGAGCCGTCCACGACTATGTGCGGGACTCGATCTCCAAGCTCATCGCCACGGACCAGTTCCAGGAGCTGTGGCGCGCGACGAACGAGTTCGCCCATGCGCGGATCGTCGCGGTCCTGGAGAAGAGCAACAAGAACGTACGGGTCGAGGGCGACACGGTCACCCTCAACCTGCTGCCGATGGTCAACAACCTGCTGCGGTCCCTGGAGGACCAACTGCCCACGCTCTTCGGCAAGAAGCTCGACCTGCCGCCCCTGTCCTCGGGCGAGATCCCGCCCGGCCTGCACGAACGCGTCGAGAAGGCACTGAACGTCGACCTGCCCGAGGACTTCGCGCAGATCCGGCTCTACGACCGGCACGAGCTGGGTCAACTCCAGGAGGCCGTCCTGGTGTTCAAGCGCGCGGTGGTGGGCCTGCTGATCGGCGTGCCGGTGCTCCTCGGCCTCGCCCTGTGGGTATCACCCAACCGTCGGCGCACCCTGCTGCAACTCGGTCTGTGGCTGGTCGTGACGGTCACCGTGCTGTCGAGCGTCCTAAGGGCGGTGCGCGACCAGCTGCTCGACCAGGTGCCGTCCGGGGTCTACCGCGAGGGCGTGCGTTCCGCGCTGTGGACGGTCTTCACGACCCTGCGCGAGCGGGGCGACCAGTTGCTGTGGCTCGGCGTCGCCATCGCCGTCATCGCCTATCTGGTGGGGCCGGGGCGCCTGCCGGTGCTGTTGCGCAGGCTCGTGGCGCAGGGTACCCGGGCAACGGGCCACTTCCTGGCGAAGTCCGCCGACCGGATCGGCACGAAGGAGTCCTCGGTGCGGCCCTGGCTGGCCCGGCACGCCGATGTGCTGCGGGTGTCCGGCGTCGTCGTCGCTGCCCTGGTGGCCCTGCTGCTCTCGTCGTGGACCGCCCTGCTCGTGGTCGGCGTCCTGCTGGCCGCGTACGAACTCGCGATCACCCTGGTCGCCCGGACAGGAGCCTCACCCCCAGAAGGTGAGGCGGGCCCCCGGACCCCCGCAAAGACTGGCGCCCCTGGCTGAACGGCCGGGCCGAGGCAGGGAGACTGCGCATGAAGAGGCAGACGCACACCGGCCGGTCGAAGGCCGGCGACGCGAGCGGACGGTCCCGTCTGTGGGGCCCGTACCTCAGCGAACGCCAGTGGGGTACGGTCCGCGAGGACTACAGCCCCGGCGGTGACGCCTGGTCCTACTTCCCGCACGACCACGCACGCTCGCGCGCCTACCGCTGGGGCGAGGACGGCCTCGGCGGCATCTGCGACGAGAAGCAGCGGCTGTGCCTGGCGCTGACCCTGTGGAACGGCCGCGACGCCATCCTCAAGGAGCGGGCCTTCGGCCTCACCAACGGCGAGGGCAACCACGGCGAGGACGTCAAGGAGTACTACTTCTACCTCGACAGCACACCCAGCCACTCCTACATGCGCTATCTGTACAAGTACCCGCAGGCCGCCTTCCCGTACGGCGATCTCGTGGCGGTCAACGGAGCCCGTACACGGCAGGAGTTCGAGTACGAGCTCCTCGACACCGGGATCTTCGACGACGACCGGTACTTCGACGTGACGGTGGAGTACGCCAAGGCCGACCACGACGACGTACTGATGCGGATCACCGTCGACAACCGCGGCCCCGACGAGGCGACGCTGCACGTGCTGCCGACGCTGTGGTTCCGCAACACCTGGTCGTGGGGCGAACACCACGACCAGGAGAACAAACCGCGGCTGCGGGCGGTGGACGGTCCGCGCGGGGCCGCCACCATCAGGGCCGACCACCCGGAGCTCGGCAGCTACGACCTGCGCTGCGCCGACGCGGCGGAGCTGCTGTTCACGGAGAACGAGACCAACAACGAGCGGCTGTTCGGCTCGCCCAGCGCCTCCCCCTACGTCAAGGACGGCATCGGCCGCTACGTCGTCGAGGGCGAGGCCGGCGCCGTCAACCCCGAGCGGCAGGGCACCAAGGCGGCCGCGCACCACACACTCACCGTTCCTGCCGGCGGCTCCGAGACGTTGCGGCTGCGCCTCGGCCCCGCCGGTGCCCAACTTCCGCTGACCGGCCGGGGGTTCGACACGGTGTTCAAGAGCCGGGTCGCCGAGGCGGACGACTTCTACCGGCAGTTGACACCCGAGGGGGCGAGCGAGGACGAGGCACGCGTGCTGCGCCAGGCCCTCGCCGGGATGCTCTGGTCCAAGCAGTACTACGCGTACGACCTGGAGACATGGCTCGCCGAGCACGACCTCACCCCATGGAGCCCGCCGCGGCCCGGCATCCGCAACCGCGAGTGGTTCCACATGGTCAGTGACGACGTCGTCTCGATGCCGGACAAGTGGGAGTACCCCTGGTTCGCCGCCTGGGACCTCGCCTTCCACGCCGTGGCGCTCTCGGTCGTCGACGTCGACTTCGCCAAGGAGCAGCTCGAACTGCTGCTGCGCGACACCTACTTGCACCCCAACGGCCAGATCCCGGCCTACGAGTGGAACTTCGGCGACGTGAACCCGCCGGTGCACGCCTGGGCCGCGTACTTCGTGTACACGGTGGAGAAGGGCACGACCGGCGTCGCCGACCACGACTTCCTGGAGCGCACCTTCCAGAAGCTGCTCACGAACTTCACCTGGTGGGTCAACCGCAAGGACCCCACCGGCCGCAACGTCTTCCAGGGCGGCTTCCTCGGCCTCGACAACATCGGCGTCTTCGACCGCAGCGCGCCGCTGCCCACCGGGGGCACCCTGGAGCAGGCGGACGGCACCGCCTGGATGGCGCTGTACTGCCAGTCCATGCTGCAGATCGCGGTGGAGCTCGTCGAACACAACCCCGCATACGAGGAGTTGGTCCTGAAGTTCGTCGAGCACTACCTGTGGATCGCCGCCTCGATGGACAGGCTCGGGAACCTCGGTGACGAGCTGTGGGACGAGGAGGACGGGTTCTTCTACGACGTGCTGCGCCTGCCCGACGGGCAGGCCGTCCGGCTGAAGGTCCGCTCCATGGTGGGACTTCTACCGCTGTGCGCGTCGACCGTCTTCCAGCCACGGCAGCTGGAGCGCCTTTCCGGCCTCACGGAGCGGCTGCAGCGGTTCGCCGAGCGCCACCCCTCGCTGTCCGTGTCGATGACGGCGGCGCAGGCGGGTACGGCGGGCGGTCCGCGGCTGCTGTCCGTCGTGGACGAGAAGAAGCTGACGCGGGTGCTCGGCCACCTCCTGTCGGAGGACGAGTTCCTCAGCCCGTACGGGATCAGGGCGCTCTCCCGCCATCACGCGGAGCACCCGTACACGTTCTGGGTGGACGGCCAGGAGTACCAGGTCTCCTACCTGCCCGCCGAGTCGGACACCGGCATGTTCGGCGGCAACTCCAACTGGCGCGGCCCGGTGTGGCTGCCGATGAACACCCTGGTCGTGCGCGCCCTGCTCAACCTGTACGGCTTCTACGGCGACGACCTCACCGTCGAGTGCCCGACCGGCTCGGGGGTGCGGAAGAACCTCTACGAGGTCGCCGAGGAGATCAGCACGAGGCTCGGCAAGATCTTCCTGCGCGACGACGAGGGACGGCGGCCGGTGTACGGCGGGCAGCCCAAGTTCCGCGACGATCCGCACTGGCGGGACCTGATCTCGTTCTTCGAGTACTTCCACGGCGACAACGGCGCGGGCATCGGCGCCGCCCATCAGACCGGCTGGACCGGTCTGATCGCCGCCCTGATGAAGGTGTTCGGCACACTCGGCCCGGACGACTTCCGGCCCGGGTCCACGAGGAGGCAGAGCCGATGACCGAGCTGCCCGCACAGCCCGTCGTCCACGAGGTCAACACGCGGGTGTGGCTGCGGGAGACCGCGCTGCGCACCGGCCGTGCGACCACCGGTCTCGCGGAGGTGCCCAAGGACGTCTGGGACGAGATCACGCCGACGGGGATCGACGCCGTGTGGCTGATGGGGGTGTGGGAACGCAGCCCCCAGGGGCGGGCGATCGCCCTGGACAACCCGGCGCTGCGCACCGCCTTCACCGGGGCCGTCCCCGACATCGACGAGAGGGACATCGCGGGATCGCCGTACTGCATACGTCGCTACGAGGTCGACGCGGCGCTCGGCGGGGCCGCGGGGCTCGCCGCCGCGCGGGCCGAACTCCAGCGCAGGGGCGTCGGGTTGCTGCTCGACTACGTGCCCAACCACGTGGCCCCCGACAGCCCCTGGGTCGGCGAGCACCCGGAGTACTTCGTCCGGGGCGACGCGCAGGACGTCCTGCGCGATCCGGCCGGGTTCCTCGACACCGGGCGGGCCGTGCTGGCGCGGGGCCGCGACCCCTTCTTCCCGCCCTGGCCGGACGTGGTGCAGCTGAACGCCTTCGCGCCGGCCCTGCGGCGGGCGACCGCCGAGGTGCTCGTCGACATCGGCCGGGTCTGCGACGGGGTGCGCTGCGACATGGCGATGCTCCTGCTGAACGAGGTCTTCGCACGGACGTGGGGCGAGCGCGTGGGAGCCCCGCCCCAGGAGGACTTCTGGGCCGAGGTCCTGACGGCCGTCCGCCGCGAGCACCCTCGGATGGTCTTCGTGGCGGAGGCGTACTGGGACCTCGAATGGGCCCTGCAGCAGCAGGGGTTCGACTTCTGCTACGACAAGCGCCTCTACGACCGGGTGCTCAACGAGCCCGCCGAATCCGTGCGTTCGCACCTGCGGGCCGAAGAGCAGTACCAGCGGCGGCTCATCCGGTTCCTGGAGAACCACGACGAGCCGCGTGCCGCGCAGACGCTGCACCCGGCCAAGGAGCGGGCCGCGGCCGTGCTGATCGCCACGCTGCCCGGCGCCACGCTGTGGCACGAGGGGCAGTTCACCGGGCGCCGCGTCCACCTGCCGGTGTTCCTCGACCGTCGCCCCGACGAGCCGTCGGACCCGGCTTTGCGGTCGTTCCACGAACAGCTCCTGTCGCGCGTCCACGGCAACGGCATCCGTACGGGGCAGTGGCGGCTCCTGGACTGCGCGGGCTGGCCGGACAACGACTCCGCCCGGAATCTGATCGCCTCGTGCTGGTCGGGGCCCGCGGGCAGGTTCCTGACCGTGGTGAACCTCTCCGAGCATCAGGCGCAGGCGCGTGTCCGCCTCCCCTGGACCGAACTCGGTCCGGACACCTGGGAGTTGACGGATCTGCTGCACTCCGACCGCTACGGCCGCTCCGGTGCGGAGCTGCTGGGCAGCGGTCTGTACGTGGATCTGCCACCGTGGGGCACACACCTGCTGTCCGCCTCGGCGACGCGGGCCACGACCGCCTAGCCGGTCCCGCCTGACTGGTCGAGCCGGTCGAGTACGAGTAGCTGGTCTTCGATGCCCTGCCGGCTGGTCTTCGGCGCCCTGTCTGGGTCTGGCTAGTCTTCGGTGCCCTGTCGCCGCACCGCGGCCCACCGCGCACCGCTCCGCGCCCGGAACGCGTCGACGGCGCTCTCCACCGTCGGGAAGAAGCGACCCGCGTCGAAGGCGCGGGTCAGGCCGTAACGCTCGACCTTGCCGCGCACCGGATCCTTGAGCTCCGCGAAGACGAGGTCGATACCCCGCTTCTGAAGCGTCTCGTCCAGCTCTTCCAGCACGTCGGCGGCGGTCGTGTCGACGTCGGTCACCGGCTCTGCCGCGATCAGCACGCACCGCGGCGACGGCTCGGTGCGCACGCACCGCAGGACCTCGTCACGGAACGACTTGGCGTTGGCGAAGAACAGCGGCGCGTCGAAGCGCATGATCACCAGGCCCTGCAGTTCCTCGGCCCCCGGGTACGAGCGCACGTCGTGGTAGCCGGGGAGGCCGGGCACGCGCCCGAGCACCGTGCTGTAGGGCCACCACGCGCGCCGGAAGACGTTCAGGATGGACAGCCCCACCGCGACACCGATCCCCGGCAGCACCCCGAGCAGCGCCACTCCGAGGAAGGCCGCGATGCACAGCAGGAACTCCGCCTTGCGCTGCCGCCACAGCCGCGCCGTGCCCTTGCCGTCGGCCAGCGACAGCGACGCCGTGAGGACCACAGCGGCGAGCGCGGGCTGCGGCAGATCGCGGAACAGCCCCGGCAGCAGCACGAGCATGAGGACGATCAGCGCCGCCCCGACCACCCCGGTGAGCTGGCTCCTGGCACCGGCCCGTTCGGCGACGGCCGTCCGTGAACCGCTCGTACTCACGGGGAAGCCCTGGAAGAGACCGGCGGCCGCGTTCGCCGTGCCGATCGCGATCATCTCGTCGTTGCCGCGGATCTCCTGGCCGGTGCGGGCGGCGAAGGCCGACGCGTTGGAGATCGTGTCGGCCAGGGACACCAGGGCGATGCCCAGCGCGCCGACGAACAGCGGGCCGAGGTCGTCCCACCGGATGTCGGGGACGGTGAACGGCGGCAGCCCCTCGGGCAGCTCGCCGACCATCCGCACCCCGCGCTCCTCCAGGTCGAGCAGGACGGAGGCGCCGATGGCGAGCACCACCATGACGAGGACGGCGGGGACCTTCGGCAACAGGCGTTGCAGAAGCAGGATCACGGCGATGCAGCCCGCGCCCACGGCGACGGCGGCGGACACCGCCTGTCCGTCGGCCACCCCCTCCACGAACGCGCCGACTTCCTCGATCAGCCCGTCGGCGTCCGTGGAGAACCCGAAGAGTTTGGGCAACTGACCGACGAGGATGGTGAGGGCAAGCCCGTTCATGTAGCCGATCATGGTGGGCTTGGAGATCAGATCGGCGACGAAACCGAGGCGCGCCACACCCGCGAGGAGCGTGATCGCCCCGACCATCAGGGCCAGGGCCGAGGCGAGCGCGACCGCCCGTGCGCTGTCGCCGCCGGAGGCGACCAGCGGCAGGACGGTCGCGGCGATCATGGGGCCGAGCGAGGAGTCGGGCCCGAGCACCAGGATGCGGGACGGGCCTGCCACGGCGTACGCCAGCAGACAGAGCACGGACGTGTACAGGCCGGTGATCGGCGGCAGTCCGGCCAGTTCCGCGTACGCCATGCCCTGCGGCACCAGGAGCGTGCTCAGGACGATGCCGGCGACGATGTCCTTGGCCAGCCACTTCCGGCGGTAGGTCCGCAGCGCCCTGAGGCCGGGCGGCTCCCCGGGCACCCGTGCCTCACCGCCGTCCGGGGCCGGCGGGCCGCGCGCGGCGGCGGGCCACGAGCTTGCCCGACTCCCACAGCGCCAGCAGGGCGAGAGGCGGAAGGAAGGCCCAGCCGAACTGACCCGCGCCGAGGGGGGTGGTGTCGAGCAGCCGGTTGAACACGTCCGTCTGGACCACCAGGACGACGAGCACGAACTCCCCCAGCATCGTCCAGTTCAGCTGCTTGCTGTCGAAGGTGTCGGCCGTGAGGACCGTCCCCGTCTGACTGCGGCATTCGAGGGCGGCCACGATCAGGCAGAGCGCGAACGACGCGAAGGCGATGGAGTTGCCGACACGGACGCTGTCGTACCGGGCCTCGCCCAGCTCGATCATGCCGAGCAGCCCGACCGCGACGGTCAACCCCGCCAGGCCGACCGTGACCATCAGACCGGGGGTCATCACCGGCTGCCCGCGGGGGCGCGGGCGCCGGGTCATGAGGTCGCTCCTGACCCGGTCGAAGCCGAGCGAGAAGCCGAAGGCCGCGTTGACGACGAAGTGGATCCACAGCACCTGCGCGGGCGTGAACGGTTCGCCGTCGGCGATGTCGAACAGGGCGGCGCCGAGGAAGCTGAGCACGAAGACGACGAGCAGGACGAGCACGAAGCGGATGTACTTGGTGAGGTTGTCGTAGATCTTGCGACCCTGCTCCACGGCGTGGACGATCGTGGCGAAGTCGTCGTCGGACAGGATCATCCGCGCGGCGTTCTTGGCCACCTCCGTGCCGGATCCCATGGCGATGCCGATGTCGGCGGACTTGATGGCCGGTGCGTCGTTGACGCCGTCGCCGGTCATGGCGACCACGTCGCCCTTCTTCTTGAGGGTCTCGGCCAGCAGGACCTTGTGCTCGGGGGCCACCCGGCCGACCACTCCGATGGCGTCGACCCGGTCGAGCCGCTCCTGTTCGGACAGGGCCGCGAAGTCGGCGCCGAGGATCGCCTCGCCGCCGATGCCGACCTGCTCGGCGACCGCGGCGCCCGTGATGACGTCGTCACCGGTCACCATGCGTACGCGGATGTGCGCGGCCTGGGCGGCGGCCACGGCGTCCTTGGACACCTCGCGCGGCGGATCGACCATGCCGACGAGGCTGGTCACCCGCAACTCGTCGACCTGCGCGAGGAGATCGCCGCCCGGCACGAACGCCGCCGGGTCGAGGTCACGGGTGGCGGCGGCCATCACACGGCGGCCCGCGCGCTCCATCCGCTCGACCTCGCGCTCGGCACGGTCGTGCAGCGCGGCGTCGAAGGGGATGCCCGCGCCCTGCGACAGGGCCGTGGTGGTGCGCGCGAGGACGGCCGGCGCCGCTCCTTTGACGAAGCAGCGCACGACGGGGTGGCCCTTGTCGTCCGTGGCCTCGTGGAAGGTGGCCATCAGCTTGTAGGCCGGGTCGAAGGGCAGGGTCGCGAGCCGGGGCAGCCGTTCGCGGGTGGCGTCCACGTCCAGACCGGCCTTGTGGCCGAGGACGAGCAGGGCGCCCTCGGTGGGATCGCCCACCACACGCCCGTCCACCAGTGAGGCGTCGCTCGCCACGAGGTACGGCAGGATCGCGTCGTCGATGCGCGGCGAGGTGCCCGCGGCGTGGTGGATCCTGCCGTCGAGGGAGTAGCCGCTGCCCGAGACCGTGTACCGGTCGAAGGGGTCGACCACTTCGACGACGGTCATCTGGTTCATCGTCAGCGTGCCGGTCTTGTCGGAGTTGACGGCCGAGGTGAAGCCCAGGGTCTCCACCGAGGGCAGGTCCTTGACGATCGCGTGGCGCCGTGCGAGGTCGAGACCGCCGAGCGAGAGGATCGTCTGGGTCACCGTGGGCAGCGCCTCGGGAACGGCGGCGATGGCCAGCGAGACGGCACTGACGAACAGCGCGTCCCACGGCTCGCCGCGCCCGCGCCCCAGCGTGAACATCACGACCATGGTCACCCCGGCCGCGCCGACGATCCACAGCGTGAGCCGGTTCAACTCACGGGTGAGCGGGGACATTTCGCGCCGGGTCGCCGACAGCATCCCGGAGATCCTGCCCAGTTCGGTGGCGGCGGCGGTGGCCGTGACGAGGAGGACCCCGCTGCCGTGCGTGACCGGCGTGTTCATGAACGCCATGTCCGTCTGGTCCACCGGCCCGAGGCCCACGCCCCGCACGGGGGCGGTGTCCTTGGCGACGGGGACGCTCTCACCGGTGAGCGCGGACTCGTCGATCTGCAGGGCACTCGCCGCCAGGAGCCGCCCGTCGGCGGGCACTTCGTCGCCCGCGGCCAGCAGGACGACGTCCCCGACGACGACGTCCGCCGCGTCGATCTCGACCACCCTTCCCTCGCGCCGCACCCGGGCGGTGGCCTTCGTCATCGCCTTCAGGGCGTTCATGGCGCTCTCGGCCTTGCCCTCCTGCCGTATCCCGATGACCGCGTTCAGCACGGTCAGGGCCATCAGCACCACGGCGGTGCCCCATTCCTGGATGAGGAGCGACACCAGGGCGGAGGCGACGAGGATGATCTGCATGTACGAGGTGAACTGCCCGAGGAAGCGGACCAGAGCCGACGTCGACTGCTCCTCCGGCAGGGTGTTGGGCCCGTCCTCGGCGAGCCGTGTGGCCACCTGCGCGGCGCTGAGGCCGAGCGCCGGATCGACGCCGAGCTCCTCGGCCACCGAGTGGGCCGGGCGTGCGTACCAGGCATGGGCGGGTGACGCCGCGGGGGCGTCGTGCCCGGGTGCCGGTGCGGTCATCGTGCCCGCCTTCCCCTGCCGTGGCGGCCCCGGCCTTCGGCGGCGGCCACCCAGGGGTCGGCCGCCGCGCCGGTCGGCGCCTCGTCCTCCAACTGCCTTTTCTCCAGCTCCAGTTCGTGACGCGCCTTGTCACCGATGTCCGGATAGCGCGGATCGATGTCGATCAGGGTGTGCGCGAGTACGGCGGCCGCGCAGATCCGGGCGAACCACTTGCGGTCCGCGGGCACCACGTACCAGGGCGCCCACGGCGTACTCGTGGCGGACAGCATGTCGGAGAACGCCGCCTGGTACGCGTCCCACGAGGAGCGCTCGCGGGCGTCCGCCGCCGAGAACTTCCAGTTCCGCTCCGGGACGTCGATCCGCTTGAGGAAGCGGACGCGCTGTTCCTCCTTGGACAGGTTCAGGAACAGCTTGACGACGCGGAAGCCGTTGTCCGTCAGATACCGCTCCCAGTCGTTGATCTCCCGGTACCGCCGGCGCCAGAACGCCTTCTTGCCCTTGGCCTTCCCGGGCAGCCGTTGGCGGGCGAGGAGTTCGGGGTGCACGCGCACCACCAGGACCTCCTCGTAGTGCGACCGGTTGAAGATGCCGATCTCCCCGCGGCGCGGCAGCCGGCAGGCGTAGCGCCAGAGGTAGTCATGGCCGAGTTCCTCGGCCGATGGCACCTTGAAGTTGGCCACGTGCACGCCTTGCGGGTTGACTCCGCTCATGACGTGGCGAATCGTGCCGTCCTTGCCCCCGGCGTCCAGCGCCTGAAGGCACAGCAGCACTCCGTGACTGCCCTCGGCAGCCAGCTTGCGCTGGTGGTCGGCCAGCAGCAGGACGCCGCCGCGGAGCAGTTCCTCTCCTTCCTTCTTGTTCCTGACGCCCGCCTTGTGGGCGGGGTCGAAGTCCCTGGACAGGTTCACCTTCGAACCGGGCTCGACCCGCAGAGGGGCGATGAACTCGGCGATCCGCTTGGCTCTTTCGTCCCTCGTGCGCGCCCGTCCGTCCGCCATGAGGCACCCCGACTAGCCCAGGGTTTCCCGGTCCACGACGCACAGACCCCAGATGATGAACCCGCCCATGGCGATCAGCGTGAGGGACCAGAAGGGGTGGTACGGGATCGAGAGGAAGTTGGCGATGATCATCAGGCTCGCGATGACGATGCCCAGGATCCGGGCCCACTTCGCGGTGGCGAGCAGGCCGAGGGCGACGATCACCGCGACCGTGCCGAGGATCATGTGGATCCAGCCCCAGCTGGTCAGGTCGAACTCGAAGACGTACTCGGGCGTGGTGAGGAACACCTTGTCGTCGAGGACGGCCATGAGGCCCCGGCAGAAGTCCATGGAGCCGGAGATGAACAGCATCACCGCAGCGAAGATCGTCAGCCCGCCGGCGGCAGCCCTTGCGGTGCCCGAGCGTTGGTGCGGAGTGGTCGTGGTGGCCATGACAGGACCCCCATGGTTGAGCAGGGTGCCGATTGCACCGCTGAGTGGGGGCGAGTCTCGCGCCCGCGCAGGGACCGGGTCGTCACCCCCCGAGGGTGACGCCGCAGGGCGCCTCGTCCAGGAGTCTGGCGCTCGTCCGGGCCGAGACAGAGGCGAGGCGATGACCGTGCCGTCCACTTCAGGCGGAGCAGACGACCACAACAACAGCCGCCCATGGCCTCGAAAGGTTCTTGCGCCGCTGGCACTGGCCCAGTTCATCTGCAGCTTCGCCGGCTCGAACATGACGGTCATGATCCAGGACATCAGCGAGGACCTGGACACCTCCGTGCAGGGCGTGCAGATCGCGATCACCACTTTCCTGCTGGTGATGGCGGCGCTGATGATTCCCGGCGGCATCCTCACCGAACGCTACGGCCGCAAGCGGTGTCTCATCGTCGGACTCGCGATCTACGGGATCGGTGCCCTGCTCAGTGCGGTCGCGCCCGGCCTCGGTGTGCTCATCCTGGGCAACTCGATCCTGGAGGGGGTCGGCACGGCCCTGCTCATCCCTCCCGTGTACATCCTCACCACCCTCCTGTTCACCGAAGTGACCGACCGGGCCCGCGCGTTCGGGGCGATCATGGCGATGGGCGGCATCGGCGCCGCAGCGGGCCCGCTGCTCGGCGGGCTCATCACCTCGGCCATCAGCTGGCGGGCCGCCTTCGTGTTCCAGGCCGCGGTGGTCGCGGTGATCATCGTGCTGAGCCGGCACATCGACGATCCGCGCCCGGCGGACCCCGGCCGCTCCTTCGACACCGTCGGCGCGATCCTGTCGGCCACCGGCCTCGTCCTGGTCGTCATGGGAATCCTCGCGGCGGACGACAACGTCTGGCTGATGGCCGGTCTGCTGCTGGTCGGCACCCTGGTCCTGGTGGCCTTCTTCCGCTGGGTGCGGGCCAAGGAGCGCGCGGGCGCCGTACCCCTGCTGCCCACCGAGCTGTTCCGCAACCGCACGTCCAACCTCGGTCTGATCACCCAGCACACCCAGTGGCTGCTGCTCATGGGGGTGTCGTTCGTCGTCGCCACCTACCTCCAGGTCGTACGGGGTTACGACGCGATCGGCACCGGCGTGATCTTCACCGCGTCCACGGTGGGCCTGCTCGCCAGTTCGCTGGGCGCCGAACGCTTCGCCAGGCGGCGCGAGCAACGGACGCTGGTGATGGCCGGCTTCGCCGTGACGGTCTGCGGCCTCGGCGTCCTGCTCGCGCTGGCCCCTGTTTCACCGAGCGCCTGGGTCCTCACCCCCGGGCTGCTCCTGATCGGGCTGGGAGTCGGAGTGATGCTGACGCCTTCGGTGAACGTGGTGCAGTCGAGCTTCCCCGAGGAGCTCCAGGGCGAGATCTCCGGCCTGTCGCGCAGTGTGTCCAACCTCGGTTCCTCGGTGGGCACCGCACTCGCGGGCACCATCCTGGTGGCCGACCCGGCCATGGGGCCGTACGCCGCCGCGCTCGTACTGCTCGCGGTCGTCGGGCTCGGCGGCCTCGGCGCGGCGGCGAAGCTGCCTCGGACACCGGCCCCCGCGCGGCGCGGCTAGCCCGCGCACGCCACCGTCAACTCCGTTCGTGGCGCACCTCAACTCCGTTCGTAGCGCACCTCGCTGGCGACGACCAGGTCCTGGAGCGACGCCCGGCGCGCACTGATCAGGACCCAGCACAGCCCCAGCGGGAACGTCACGGACAGGGCGGCCCGTGCCAGGGAGCGCGGCAGTCTCAGCAGTTGTCCGGCGCGGTCGGTCACACGCAGCCCCATCAGCCGGCCGCCTGCCGTGTGCCCGATCGCGGCCCAGGCCCCACCGAGGTAGAGGACAGCGAAGATCCAGGCGACGGGCCCGGTGAGCCAGAGCGGGAGATCCGGGAACCGGAAAGGGGGCCCGGTCACGAGCAACCGCGCACAGCCCGCGCCGACTTGGACCGCGAGGCCGGTCGCGGCGAGGACCAGTGCGTCGAGCACCGCCGCGATGCCGCGCGAGACGATCCCGGCGGAATCGGATCCGGGGTCGGATCCGGAATCGGATCCGGAATCGGATCCGGTCCCGGCTCTGCCACGGCGGGCGGTCACCTCGGCCCCCGTTCCGGTGGACCCGCGCCGTCGTCCTGTGCCGCGGCCGCCCGGCGGAGCAGCCGGTCGGCGAACCGGTTCACGCTCCGGTCGCCGCGCTGTCCGAGCAGCCGGATCCCGTCGACGGTGTCCGCGGTCATCCCGCCCCCGGTGTCCCGGACGATCCTCCCGAGATCGATCTCGTTGAGCACGTCTCGGGTGAGGCCCACCAGATCGATCCGGGCGATCACCGCGTCGACGTCGACCCGGTCGGCGACCCGGTTGACGTCCACCCGCTCGGCGATCCGGTTCACGTCGATCCGCTCGGCGATCCGCTCGGCGTCGACACGGGACACGAGGGCGTCCAGGTCGATCCGGTCGAGAACCGCGCCGATCAGCACGCGCGTGAGCGCGTCCGCCGCTCCTGTCACGGTGTCCAGCGCGCCTCTGGCCCGCCGGACGGCACAGGCCACAAGGCCGCCCACACTTACTGAAGTCATCCGCAGACCGCAGCAGTTGCCGGGCGGCCCGACATCCTCCGCCGGGGGTGAGGCGCGGAGCGCGGCCGAGCCCTCAGCCGTTCGGCAGGATGACCGCCCGGCCGTTGACGCGCCCCTCGTGCAGGTGCTCGTACGCCGTGGGGGCGTCGTCCAACGCGTACGTCTCCACATGGACGTCGATCGCGCCGGCCCTGGCCAGGTCGAGGACCTCGATCAGTTCGGACCTGCTGCCCCAGTACGGGGAGCGGACCGCCACGTCGTAGGGGGTCGTGCCGAAGCCGACGGACGCGGCGCCGCCGCCGAGGCCGACGATGGCGACGTCCCCCTCCACCGCGGCGCAGGCCGTCGCCGTGGCGGCGGTGGGCGGGGCGCCGACGAAGTCGAACACCGCCTCCGCGCCCTGACCGCCGGTCAGTTCGCGGACCTTGCCTGCCGCCGACGCGTCCGACAGGACGGCCTCGTGGGCGCCGACCTCGCGGGCGAGCCGCAGCTTCTCCTCCGTCACGTCCAGGGCGATCACGCGGGCCGGGGTGAGCGCCCGCAGCAGCTGGATGGCGACGTGGCCCAGGCCGCCGGTGCCGATGACCACGGCGGTGGAGCCGGGGGTCAGCTTCGGCAGCGACGTCTTCACCGCGTGGTACGGGGTCAGCCCCGCGTCGGTGAGCGGCACGGCGGTCACCGGGTCGAGGTCGCCGAGCGGCACCAGGTGGCGCGCCGCGTCCACGATCATGTACTCGGCGATGGCGCCGGGCGCCCCCAGACCGGGCGGGCGGATGCCGAGGTCGGCGGCCGACGTGCAGTAGTTCTCCTTGCCCTGCGCGCACATCAGACAGGTGCCGCAGCCCCACGGCCCGTACACGGCCACGGAGTCGCCGAGGCCGAAGCCCGTGACGCCCTCGCCGAGGGCCGCGACGGTCCCCGCTCCCTCGTGGCCGAGGGTGAGGGGCAGCGGGAACTTCAGTGCCTCGGCGGGCATGGTCATCACGGCGATGTCGGAGTGGCAGACGCCGGCGGCGGTGACCTTCAACAGCACCTGCCCCGGACCCGGTTCGGGGCGCGGGACGGTGACCACCTCGGGGGCGGCGCCGACGGTGCGGTACTGGACGGCCTTCATCCGGGCGGGCAGGCCCGGGAGTTCTCGACCTGACATGGGGTGCCTCTTCTCTTCTGCCTTGTGCGCTGCTCCGTGTGGGTTTCGCCGGGTCAGCGGGCCGCGTAGCCGCCGTCGACCAGGTGGTAGCTGCCGTTGACGAACGAGGCGCGGTCCGAGAGCAGGAACAGCGTGAGCTCGGCGACCTCGTCGGCGGTGCCCAGGCGGCCCTGCGGGTGGAGCGCGACCAGCTGTTCGCGCTGGGCCTCGTCGCCCTTGAGCAGCGGGGTGTCGATGAATCCGGGGGCGACGGCGTTCACGCGGACGCCCCGGGAGGCGTACTCCACGGCGGCGGTCTTGGTCAGGCCGACGACCGCGTGCTTGGCGGCGGAGTAGGCCGCGGAACCCGCGAAGCCGTTGGTGCCGAGGATCGAGGACATGTTGACGACGGCGCCGCCGCCCGCGGCGAGGATCTGCGGGAGCTCGTAACGGAGCGAGTAGAAGACGCCGTTGAGGTTCGTGTCGATCACACGCTGCCAGTCCTCGACCGCGTACTCGCCGGTCGGGGCGGAGGCTCCGGCGATGCCCGCGTTGTTGACGGCCAGGTGGAGGCCGCCGAAGGTCTCGACGGTGAAGTCGACGGCCTGGCGCACCGATGCGGGGTCGGTGACGTCGACCCGCACGGCGGCGGCCCGGCCGCCGGCCTCGGTGAGCGACCGGGCGACGTCCCGCGCGCCCTGTTCGTCGTAGTCGGCGACGACGACGGCCGCGCCCGCCGCCGCGAGCCGGCGGGCGATCGCCAGGCCGATACCGGAGGCCGCTCCGGTGACGAGGGCGGTCTTCCCGGCGAACTCCGCAGGGGCGGGGGCCGAGGCAGCGGTGTCCGTAATGGTGCTCATGCTGGTGCTGGTGCTCATGCTGGTGCTGGTGCTCATGCTGGTGCTGGTGCTGGTGCTCATGGTGGTGCCTGGTTTCACTTGGTGGTGGTACGGGGTGCGGGTTCGTCGGCCACGGCCGCGAAGGCCGCGTCGATGAGCCGCGGCAGCGAGGCGCTCTCGCCGGGCGCGAGCCAGAACCGCACGGCGGTGCCGAACGCGCCGACCGCGAGCGAGACGGCAAGGGCGGGGCGCAGATCGCGCTCGGCGTCCAGGCCGAGCCGCCGGGCGACGATCGCCACCGACTCGCTCTGGGCCTCGTCCTGCACCCGCAGGTAGGCGGGCAGCGGTGACTGCTCCTCGTGGAGCAGCCGCAGCAGGTCGCGCGAGCGGGGCAGGCGGTGCCAGGCCGTCGGTTCGTCGTCCAGCCAGCTCCGCAGGGCGCGGTAGTAGGCCGTGAGCGGGCTCTCCTCGGCGGGGCGGGCGGCGAGCGCCGCGTTGATCCGCGCGAAGTCGGCGCGCAGCGCGTCGACCACGGCGTCCTCCTTGCCGGAGAAGTACCGGGAGAAGGTGCGGCGGGAGACGTCGGCGCGTTCGCTGATCGTCTCGACGGTGACCTGGTCGATGCCGTGGGCGAGGACCAGGTCCACGGCGGCGTTCGCCATGGCCTCCCGGCTCTCCTGGACCTTGCGGGTCCGACGGCCCTGCGTGGTGCTCATGTCTTCGACTGTACTCCTCAAAGTGTCCCAATGGGACACATGGCCCGTCGGGACAGATCGAGGCATCGGGACAGGCGGCTCAGGGCTCGACACCAGGCACGCACTATGGAAAAACTAAGTACCCACTATCGAAACCGGGGAAGGCGGCCGCTCCCACATGACCCGCAGCTACGACCAGTCCTGTCCCGCGGCCCGCGCCCTGGACGTCGTCGGCGGCCGATGGTCGCTGCTGATCGTGCGCGAGCTGCTGCTCGGCCCGCGGCGCTACACGGACCTCGTCGAGGGCCTGCCCGGCATCGGACCCAACGTCCTGGCGGAGCGGCTGCGCGAGCTGCGCGACGCGGGCGTCGTCGGGCGGACCAGACTGGAGCCCCCGGCGGCGTCGACGGTGTACGAGCTGACGGAACTCGGCGCCGCCATGCGGCCGTTGCTCGACGAACTCACGCGCTGGGGCATGCGGCTCCCGGCGCCGTCCCGGCCCGGCGACACCTTCCGTCTCAGCTGGATGCTCGGCTGCCTGCGGGCCAGCTTCCGGCCCGAACAGGCCCGCGGCGTGCGGGAGACGTACGAATTCCGGGTGGACGACAGCACGTTCCACCTCCGGGTCGACGACGGCACTCTCGACATCCGGCACGGCGGCGCCGCGGACGCCGTCTGCACCCTCACGACCGACCTCGGCACGCTCCTCGCCGTCGGCGCCAGACTCGTGGACGTCGAGGACGCCGTGGCGCGCGGCCTGGCCCGCCTCGAGGGTGAACTCCCCGCCGCCGCACGGGCGATCGGGATCCTCGGCACGCATCTCGAGGCCACGGACGGACGCCACGGCATCGTCGGCGCGGTCGGCTCCACCTTCCGCCCCGACCGCGCCCGCGGCGTGCGCGAGATCTACGAGTTCGTGGTCGACGACCTCGTCTTCCACGCCCGCGTCGACGACGGCACCGTCGAGACGGACCTCGGCCCCGCCCCGGACGCGGCCGCCACACTCGTCACCGACCTGGGCACCCTGCTCCAACTGGGCGCGGGTTCCCTGCCACTCGAGGACGCGCTGAGCGCCGAGGTCATCACGGTCGACGGGGACCTGGAGGCGGCCCTGCGCATGGCGGACGCGTTCGGGGTCGTCCGCGCGGACCGGTCGGCTTCCGCGCCCTGACCGACCCCATCGGGGCGACGGCGGCGGATCATCGGCGGGATCGCCCTGCCTGCCTGTCCGAACAATCGAAGCGGTCGAGGTCGAGTGGCCCGTGGGAGACGCCCAAGTACCGGATACTGCCGCCTACTTGCCGACCGGCCGCGTACGCGCTGAAGGGTGGTACCGCGCGGTTCGGCCGGGCGTTGCAGACCGTGCGCGACACGTCGATTCCGCTGAGCGCCGGGGAGCCGCGCGAAAGGCAAGGGCTGTGCGCCGAGGCGATCGCCTCGTACGAACGCACCCGCGACCAGGGCGAGGGGCGTGCCCTTCTCGCCCTGGCCCGTCTGCATGCGGACAGCCGTTCTCCGTTCTCCGGCACGGTCGTTGCTCCACGAAGCCGTCGACAGCGGCGCACCCGACGCGCCCGAACTGCTCGCCGCCCACTACGACAGCGTCGGCGACCGTGCCGCGGCACGACCCCCACGCCGCTACGGCATCACGGCAGGAGAACCGTCCGCCCCCCTGGTGACCGGCCACCCCCTGGTGAGCCACCCGACGCCGTGGCCGGTTCGCGCCGCTGTCCGGCCGTGGCCCACGTGCCATCGTGGGACGCCTCTGGTCCGGACCAACGTCCGGACCAACTCCCGGACCGCTTCCCGGTCCTGCGAGGCGATCGGCCGATGGAGCACGACAAGCCCCGACGAGGAGCAAGCCCATGCGCGGCACAACGGTCCTGCCCGGTGAGGGGAACAACGGCGAGCCGGGCGAGGACGGCATGCCGACCCATCGGCTGCAGGTGCCGATGCCCAACTCCCTGCCGTTCGCGATCGGTACGTTCGACACGATCGGCGCCATGTCGCGTGCCACGTTCCCGCACCGGCACACCTTCCACGAGATCGTCCTCGTCACCGGCGGCACCGGCGGGCACGTCGTCGACCTCAGCCGGTTCGCCCTGCGGCCGCCGAACCTGTGCTTCCTCACCCCCGGCCAGGTCCACCACTGGGAGGACGTGATCGGTCTGGAGGGGTACGTCATCCTGTTCACCGACGACTTCCTCGTCGACCACCCCGCCGACCGGTACGTCCTGCGGGTGCTCGGCCGACGGTCCTGGCTCGATCTGCCCGACGACGCGGCGGAGTGGGCCGCGCGCCTCGTCGCCGAGCTGGACGGGGAGTACCGGTCGGGGGCCGACGGCTTCCAGAGCGTGCTGCGCGCCCTGCTGCACGTCCTGATCGTGCGGGCGGCGCGGCTGCCCGCCCACCATCAGGCGGCGGCGCAGACGGTGCTGCCCGAGCCGTCGCCCGGACCCCGCTCGCGGCCGGGTTCGATGGCCGCGGAGTTCACGACGCTGCTCGGCACGCCGGAAGGCGCCCTGGAGTCCGTGCGGTCGTGCGCGGACCGGCTCGGTGTCTCGGTGAGCTACCTCAGCGAGGTGGTGAAGTCCTCCACCGGCCGCACCCCCGGCGAACTGATCCGGCAGGCCCGTGTGCACGAGGCCAAACGCCTGCTGCTGCGCACCGAGTTGTCGGTCCGTCAGATCGCGGGGCGGGTCGGTTTCGGGGACCCGGCCTACTTCTGCCGCTTCTTCCGCCGCGAGACCGGGGCGAGCCCCGGGGACTTCCGCCGCGGCGGTGGAGATATTCACCACGACCACCGGCTCGAGTCCATCGCCCGCCCCCGCTCCTCCGCATAGCTTCATAGCCGATCCGGAACCCACCCATCCCCGCAGCCCCAGGAGGAGCGATGGACCACGAGATCGGCACCCCGGCCGGAGACGGCCCCGACAAGTCCGACGGGACCGAAGGCGTCGGCGACGTCAACGGCACCCGCAGGGGACCCAGCCGCAAGACCGTCCTGAGGGCCGCCGCCGCGGTGGGCATGGCCGTGCCCGTGACCCTCATGGGCGTGCCCGCCCTCGCCAGGACCGCCGGCGCGCGGGGCGACGCCGTGGAGGCGACCCCGTCCTGCGACGACGGCGACGACCCGACCATCCCGCAGATGGAGGGCCCCTACTTCAAGCCCAACTCCCCGCAGCGCTCCTCGCTCGTCCAGCCCGGCACCCCGGGCGTGCGGCTCACCGTCACCGGTTACGTCTTCGGACTCCGCTGCAAGCCGATCCCCCGGGCCCTGCTCGACTTCTGGCAGGCCGACACCTACGGCACGTACGACAACGCGGGCTACCGCTTCCGCGGGCACCAATTCACCGACGCCAACGGCGCGTTCAAGCTCACCACGATCGTGCCCGGCCTGTATCCGGGGCGCACCCGGCACCTGCACGTCAAGGTGCAGGCCCCCGGCCGCCCCATCCTCACGACCCAGCTGTACTTCCCCGGTGAGCCGCGCAACAACACGGACCCGATCTTCGACGCGCGGCTCCTCATGAACGTACGCAACGTCGGAAACGCGAAGGAGGCCGACTTCGACTTCGTCCTGAACGTTCCGCAGTAGTCCCCGCCGGGGCGCCGTACAACCTTCGGCGGCCGGGGCCGGTCAACTGATCGGTCATGACCGTCCAGGGAACAAGGGAACAGAGGAAGTCGTATGTCGCTCGCCGGCCGCAGAGTCCGTCGCACCATGCCCCTGATCGCCGCGTCGCTGTTGGTGGGCAGCGGCCTTGCGACCCTGACGCTGGGGCAGGGCAGTGCCCGCGCGGACGCCGCCGTGCGGGCGACGGACGACTTCGACGGCGACGGCTACGCCGACCTCGTCGTCGGCGCCCCGGGCGGCACGGTCTCCGGCAAGAAGAAGGCCGGGTACGTGGTGGTGACGTACGGGTCGAAGGACGGCCTCGACCCCGCCGACAAGAAGATCGTCAGCCGCTCCACCGCCGGTGTGCCCGGCGCGGCCACCGCCGCGCAGGAGTTCGGCGCCACGTTCGCCAAGGGCGACCTGGACCACGACGGATACGCCGACCTGGTGATCGGTTCGACGGGTACCGGCGCGAGCGCGGGCGCGGTGATCCTGTGGGGTTCCGCGTCCGGCCTCACCGGCGGCACGAAGATCGACACCTTCGGATTCGCGCCACAGGCAGGGGACTTCGACGGCGACGGCACCACCGACCTGGCCCTGTTCGCCCGCTCGGGCTCGCACGGCGACGACCCCGTCAACCAGAACGCCCGCCTCTGGAAGGGGCCTCTCACGCGCGCCGGAACCCCGGCCAAGACGCTCGACTTCATGGACAAGTCGCAGTGGTGGAGCTACGAGAACGAGGAGCGCCCCGATCTCTCCTGCCGCGAGAAGCCCGAGATCTGCGTCGACGGCCCGCTCTCCGTGCAGGGCCCGGTGGTCCCGAGGGCGGTCGGCGACATCAACGGCGACGGCCGCGCCGACATCGCCATGAACGACTACCACGGCGACGGCTCGTGGGGGAACGCCGTCCTGTACGGCAGCGCCACCGGCTTCGAGCGGGGTTCCGCGCCGGGCTCGCGCGGCGCGCTGGGCGTCGGCGACGTAAACGGCGACAGCTACGACGACCTGGTGGCCGGCGGCGGCGACTTCTCCGACGAGGACCCGGACAAGGTGACCGTCGCGTACGGCTCGGCGGCCGGCCTCAAGGACGAGGTGCAGAAGTTCGACCAGGACCTGCCGGGCGTGCCGGGCGCCGAGGAGAGCGGCGACCGCTTCGGCGAGTCGGTTGCCGTCGGCGATGTGACGGGCGACGGTTACGCGGACATCGCGGTCGGCGTCCCCGGCGAGGACGTCCGCACCGTCGCCGACGCGGGCGCGGTCGTCCTGGTGCGCGGCGGCAAGGACGGTGTGACGGGCACCGGGGCCCAGGCCTTCCACCAGGACACGGCGGGCGTTCCCGGGGTCGCCGAGAAGAACGACGCGTTCGGTGCGGCCGTGGCGCTCCTCGACGTCACCGGAGACGGCCGCGGCGACCTCGCGGCGTCGTCCACCGCGGAGAACGCGCAGGCCGGTGCCGTCTGGTCGCTGCGCGGCACGGCGTCGGGCCTGACGGCCACGGGCTCCCTCGCCTTCGGCCCCAAGGACGTCGGGGCCCCGGACACCGCCGCCCTCTTCGGCAGGACCCTGCGCTAGACGCGCGGGCGCCGGGCGGGGCCCGGCCTGAGGCCTCCCCCCGTAGGAGGTCTCAGACCGGGCGGATCAACTCCCATGTATCCACGGCGTGGTCGAGGGTCATGCCGTGCCGTTCGTACAGGGCGAGGGCGCCGCTGCTGTTGTCGGTGTCCACACCGAGGCCGATGCGGTCGCGGCCCAGCGCGGCGTAGTGCCCGAAGGCGTGGCGCAGGAGGTGGCTGCCGAGGCCGCGCCCGCGGACCTCGGATCGGACGCCGAGGTTGCCGATCCAGGCCATCGACGGACGGTCGTTGTGGGTGCGAAGCACGGCCGCGTCGCCGACCCCCTCGACGTGCGCGATCCAGATCAGCGACCAGTCGGCGCGCTCGCCGTCGATGTCGTGGAACCACTGGGTGTACGTGCGCGGCTGGTGGTCGAAGTGCTCGGCGAAGCACTCCTGGAGGAGGAGGTGGGCGCGCCTGCGGTCCTCGTCGGCGAGGCAGGTGCGCAGCGTCACGCCGGGCACCGGAGTCGGCAACTGGTCTGACGTGGACGAGAGTTGACGCTCCATCACGTTATAGCGGCGCACGGTGCGCCAGCCGCGGGCGCGCAGTTCCGCCGGGTCCGTGGTGGGTGCGGTGTTGAGGTGCAGGTGGACGACCGCGCGTCGCGCGCCGTTGGCCGCGGCCCGCTCCGCGGCGCGGGTCTCCAGCAGGTCGAACAGGTGCAGGGAGCCTTCCGGGCGGCCCGGCAGGACGTAGTGGTCGGCGTCGATGCGCTCGCCGCCCGACTCGTCCCACAGCAGGGCGTAACCGACGAGTCGGTCGCCTTCGAAGAGCAGCCAGGAGTCCCGCTCCAGGTCCACCTCGGGGTGCTTGAGGTCGACCTCGACGTCCGACAAGTCCGTGTCGGCGCGGCCTATCTCCAGCAGGTCGACTTCGTTGAGCAGCGCGCACACCGCCGGCGCGTCATCGGGCGTGGCCGGGCGCACGGTCAGGCCCGCGGGCGGCCGGAGAGAGGTGGTCATGACTCCACTGTCCGGGGCCGGGGGCCCGCCTCGCAACGGAGTTTTCGCGGGCTCGCCACGCCGTGCCGGGCTCAGCAGACCGTGCCGGGACCGGCCGCCGTGGCCCTCAACAGATCGCGTACGAGCGTGAAGTCGATCGACTCCGGTCTGCGGAAGCGCAGACAGCCCTTGCCCATGTCGTGGCCGGCGAGGCGTTCCTCGAAGGCGTCCCTGATGTCGCTGCGCATCAGATAGAAGGACATGTACTGCTTCTGGTTCGCGAAGGCGATCTCGGCGGCGCCGCCCCGTTCGTAGACGGGCATGCCGTACGCCATCACCTCGGTGTGGTCCGGGAGTTCGGCGCGGCACAGCTCGCGCAGCCGCGCGAGCGCTCGTCCGCGCGCCTCGTCGGACACCTCCGCGAGGTAGTCGTCCACCGTCTCCGCCGCACTCCGCGCCATGCGGTCGAGCGTACGGCGCGGCGGCGGTGCCCGCTCGGCGGCCGTGCGCGCTCGGCGGCTATCCGTCGGCGGGACGCTCCCCCGGCTCCCGGTCGCGCAGGGTGCAGACGCCGGTGAAGACTCCCGCGAGGTGGTCGGCGAGCGCGGACAGGGCGGCATCGGGCGGCAGGCCGTCCGGGTCCGCGTAGAGGTGGGCGGTCAGCCCCTCGGTGTACGCGGCGATGCGGGCCGCCTGGACGTGCTCGTCCACCTCGGACGGGACCTCGCCGCACTCCTTGGCGTTCACGATCGCCTGGGCGATGTGGGCGCGGGTGCGGGCCAGCGCGGCGGTCTTGAGTTCGCCGAGGCGCGGGTCGTCGGCCGCGCGCCCCGTGAAGGCGAGCGCGACGCGCCAGTCCTGTCTGCGCTCGGCGTCCAGCGGCATGCTCTCGGCCAGCGCGTCGAGGACCATGTGCTCGATGCGCGCCCCCGCGACCTCGGCGCTCCCGATGAGGGCGGTCACGCGCTGCTCGAAGCGCTCCAGGACGTGGCCGTACGCGAACAGCAGCATCTCGTCCTTGCTGCGGAAGTAGTGCTGGACGAGCCCGACCGAAATACCGGCCTCGGCGGCGGTCTTGGCGACCGTGACCGCGTTCAGGCCGTCGGCGGCGATGATCCGTCCCACCGCCGCGGCTACTTGGTGACGGCGCTCTTGGTGATCAGCGACGCGAGGCATGGGTTGACCATACCGCCATACGGTAACGTCATAACCGTACGTCCATATGGTTATGGGGAGGCGTCATGAGCACAGGCATGTCCAGAGGCTTACGGAGCGGGCCGCACACGTGGGTGCGAAGGTTCGGCGCGGTGTGCTTGGCGGTCGCCGCCGTCATGGGGTCGGCGACGTCCCCGGCGTGGGCCGAACGCGATGCGGCGTCCGCCGCTTCGTCGTCCGCCGCTTCGTCGTCCGCCGCTTCGTCGTCCGACCTGATGGACCGCGTCGACGCCTACGCCGAGGAGCGGCGCGAGCATATGCGCGTCCCCGGCATGGCGCTCGCGGTCGTCGAGGGCGACGACGTGGTCCACCGGCGGACCTGGAGCAAGGACGGCAACGGCGATCCGGTGACCCGCCGGACCCCGTTCCTCGTCGGTTCCCTGTCCAAGCCGATCACGGCGACCGCCGTGATGCACCTGGCCGAGGCGGGCGAGGTGGAGCTCGACGCCCCCGTACGCCGCTATCTGCCGTGGTTCGAGCCCTCGGGCACCTCGGCGCGGAGCATGACGATCCGTCATCTGCTGAACCAGACAAGCGGCTTGACCGAGCTGGACGGCCTGACGCGCGCCGACCGGTTCGACAACGACCCGGGCGGGGTGGGGCGTGTGGCCCGCAGCCTCGCCCACGTCCGCACCGTCACACCTCCCGGCGAGCGCCACCAGTACAGCAACGCCAACTACATGCTGCTCGGCGCGGTGGTGGAGCGGGTCACCGGGCAGCCCTTCGAGCGGTGGCTGCGGGCAGAGGTGCTGCGACCGCTGGGCATGGACGGCGCGATCGTCGACGCCCGCGACGCCCAACGACGCCAACTCGCCCCGGGGCACCGCTACTTCTTCGGCCACCCGAAGACCTTCGACTCGCCCTTCGACACCTCCGGCGTGCCCTACGGATACGTCGGCGCCGACATCGACGACCTGAGCCGGTTCGCCCTGGCCCATCTCGGCCGCGGCGGCGCGGCGGCGCGCGGCGTGGTCTCGCCGCAGGGGCTGCGGGAGCTGCACAAGGGCACCGTCAAGGCCGGGTCCTCCCACCGCTACGGCCTGGGCTGGCGCGACGACGCCTTCGACGACCTGGGCGAGCGCATCGTGTGGCACGGCGGCGCGACCCCCGGCTTCCACGGCACCGTCGTCCTCGCGCCCGACCGGGACCTCGCGGTCGTCGTGCAGCACAACGCCTACAACCCGCTGCGCGACGAGGAGCTCAACTCCACCGCGTTCGGCGCGATGCGCATCCTGCTGGGCGGGCAGCCCGAGCCCGCGCCCGCCGATCCGATGCTCGCCACCATGCTGACGGTCCTCACCGGCGCCGTACTCGTGCTGGCACTCACGCTCGGCTGGTCGGTGTTCCGGCTGATCCGGCCGCGTACGCCAAAGGCGCGTACGCCAAAGGTGCATACGGCAAAGGCGCGTGGGAAGCGGTGGATCGTCACCCGTGGCGTCGTCTCGGCCGCGGGCCTGCTGCTCCTCGCGTACGTGGCCGTTTACCCGCTGCCCCGGCAGATCACGGGCGTGGACCTCGCGCAGATCCTGCTGTTCGTGCCCGACGCAGGGTGGCTCCTCGTCGCGGTCGCGGTGCTCGCGGCCACGCTCGCCGTGGTGAGCGGGGCCCGGACGGTGCGGGCCCTTCGCTCGGGGCCGCCGCTCGACGAACGGCCCGACAGGCACGGCGAGTTCGCACCCGAGATCCCCTGAGCCGGCACCCCCCACCCCGCGCGCCCCGCGCCCCACAGCCCGGGGCCCGGGGGCTCAGCCCTCAGGCCAGTACGGCCCGCACCGTCTTGCCGCCCCGGTGCGCGCCCACGACCTCCAGGCGCTCGGCGAGTTGGCGGACCATGACAAGGCCACGGCCGCTCTCCCTGTCGGCGCTCGGCGTCAGGAGCCGAGGGCGTACGGGACTGGCGTCGTACACCTCGACGGTCACGCGGCCGCCGGAGACCTCCACCCTCAGGCGGCAGCCGCCGTGCGCGTGCCGCACCGCGTTGGACACGAGCTCGGAGACGATCAGCGTGGCGTCGTCCACCCGCTCCGCGTCCACGGGATCGGCGGGGTCGGCGTCCGCCGACGCCGTGCGGCGATGGGACCTGGCGAGGAACGCCGAGGTCAACTTCCTTGCCCGGCCCGCCGAAGCGGGCTCCTGCGGCAGTGCGTACTCAACCCGTGCGGTAGGCCGATGGGCGCGCTGATGCGCACGCATGGCAACTCACTTCCCCTCCCTGGGACAACCGGCGTCCACCCGCGATCACTGTCGCCACCGGGGTCGCGGCCTGTCTTGCGCGACCGGTCCTGCCCCACGGTGATGCCCGCGCCGAGTGATCGCCAATCAGCCCGTCCACCCGGCCCCTACTGCACCGGGCCCAGGCGCCGCATATGCGTCCGCGAACCACCCGTCCGGCCCCGGCGGTTCCCGTGACCGCGGCGCATTGACCTTGACATCGACTTCAAAGAAAACTGGGCGTTTCCTCCCCCTCCCAGAGAGGCTTCCCCATGAACCCGACGCCCCGCCCCCACAAGGACTACCAGGACGAGATCTACCTCGACGGGCTGCGCGGCGTCGTCCCCAAGTACCCCATGACGTTCGCCGAGTTGGAGTCCCGCGCCCACGCCGCGCTGCCGCCCTCCGTCATCTCGTACGTGGCGGGCGGCGCCGGGGACGAGCGGACGCAGAACGCCAACGTCACCGCGTTCGACCACTGGGGGCTCATTCCGCGGATGTTCGTCGGCGCGACCCGGCGCGACCTGTCCGTGGACCTGTTCGGCATGACGCTGCCCTCCCCTCTGTTCATGGCGCCCATCGGCGTCCTCGGCATCTGCGCTCAGGACGGCCACGGCGATCTCGCCACCGCGCGGGCGGCCGCGCGGACCGGCGTTCCGATGATCGCCTCCACTCTGTCCGCCGACCCGATGGAGGAGGTCGCCGCCGAGCTCGGTGAGACGCCCGGCTTCTTCCAGCTGTACACCCCGACCGACCGAGGACTCGCCGAGAGCCTGGTACGGCGGGCCGAGAAGTCCGGGTTCAAGGCGATCGTCGTCACGCTGGACACCTGGATCACCGGGTGGCGCCCGCGCGACCTCGCCACCTCCAACTTCCCCCAGCTGCGCGGCCACTGCCTGGCCAACTACACCAGCGACCCGGTCTTCCGCGGACTGCTGCCCGCCGCGCCCGAGCAGGATCCGCAGTCCGCGGTCCTGAAGTGGGTGCAGGTCTTCGGCAACCCGCTCACCTGGGACGACCTTCCGTGGCTGCGCTCCCTGACCTCGCTGCCGCTGATCGTGAAGGGCCTGTGCCACCCCGAGGACGTGCGCCGCGCCAGGGACGGCGGGGTGGACGGCATCTACTGCTCCAACCACGGCGGCCGCCAGGCCAACGGCGGGCTGCCCGCCCTCGACGTGCTCCCCGCGGTCGTCGAGGCGGCCGGCGGGCTGCCGGTTCTCTTCGACTCGGGGGTGCGCAACGGCTCGGACATCGTCAAGGCCGTCGCGCTCGGCGCCACCGCCGTCGGCGTGGGCCGTCCGTACGCGTACGGGCTCGGCATCGGCGGGGCCGACGGCGTCACGCACGTCCTGCGCTCGCTGCTCGCCGAGGCGGATCTGCTGATGGCCGTCGACGGCTACCCGACGCTCGCGGACCTGACGCCGGAGGCGCTGCAGCGGGTGCGGTGACGGTCCGGGGCGGCCGCTGTGACGGTCCAGGGCGGGTGCGGTGACCGTCCGGGGCGGCCGCGGGCGGACGCCACCCCGTTGGACACCTCCTTGTTTCATGTGAGACATTTATGTCTCATTCGAAATTGAGGTGTTACAGCCATGACCCCGCAACGTGATCCACGGCGCTGGGCCGTCCTCGCGATCCTCTCCGGCAGCCTCCTGCTGATCGCCATGGACACCACGATCCTGAACGTCGCCTTCCCTTCCCTGGTCTCCGATCTGCGGCCCAGCTCCGTACAGCAGCTGTGGATCATCGACGTCTACGCCCTCGTGCTCTCCGGCCTGCTGGTCACCGCGGGTGCGCTCGGCGACCGGTGGGGCCGCAAGCGGTTGCTCATGATCGGCTTCGGCGTCTTCGCCCTGGCCTCGCTGCTCGCCGTCTTCGCGACGGCCGCCTGGCAGGTCATCGCGGCGCGCGCGCTGCTCGGCGCGGGCGGCGCCGCGATCATGCCGGCCACGCTGTCGATCCTGCGGAAGGTCTTCACCGACGCCCGCGAGCGCGCCCTCGCCTACGCCGTGTGGGCCGCCGTCTTCGGTGGCGGCATGGCGCTCGGCCCGGTCGTCGGCGGTCTCCTCGTCGAGCACAACGGCTGGCAGTCCGCGTTCCTGATCAACATCCCCGTCGCGCTGGTGATCATCGCGCTCGGCCTGTGGATCCTGCCCGAGTCCCACCAGCCCCGTGAGGGGCGCTGGGACTGGTGGGGCGTCGGTCAGTCCGTCGTCGGCATGCTCGCCCTCGCGGGCGGCATCAAGCAGCTCGGCAAGGGCGGCCCCGCCGACCCCATGGCCTGGACCCTGCTCGTCGTCGCCGCGGTGACGCTGACGGTCTTCGTCCGCCGCCAGCTGCGCCTGGACCACCCGCTTCTGCAGGTACGTCTCTTCGCGTCCCGTCCGTTCGCCATCGCCGCCGCCTCGATCTTCCTCGGCATGATCGCGCTGGGCTCCGCCCTGTTCCTGATCACCCAGTGGTTCCAGTACGGACAGGGCTACACCCCGCTGGAGGCGGGCATCCGGCTGCTGCCCGCGCCGCTGGGCCTGGTCCTGACCTCGCTGTTCACTCCGGCCCTGATGCACCGCCTGCCGATCCGCCACGTCATGGGCGGCGGTCTGGTCCTGATGACGACGGGCCTCGCCCTGCCGTGGCTGCTCCAGCTGTCGGGGCCGCTCGGCTACGGCCAGATGGCCGTCGCGCTCGCGGTCATCGGCTGCGGCGTCGGCATCGCGACGACCGCCGCGTCCGTGACGCTGATGGCCGCCACCCCGGCCGAGCACGTCAGTGGCGCCGCGGCCGTCGAGGAGACCTGCTACGAACTCGGCGCCGCCATGGGCGTGGCCGTCCTCGGCAGCATCGCCACCGCGCTGTACCGCGTGAACCTGCCCGACCTGGGCCTCGGCGCCGACACCGCGTCGGCCGTGAGCGACTCGATCGGCGAGGCCGCGCGGGTGGCCGCCGAGCTCACGGGCCCGGCAGGCGCCGCCCTGCTTGCGCGGGCCGGCGACGCGTTCACCTCCGGGATGACGCCTACGTTCCTGATGGCGGCCGCGCTGCCACTGGCCGCCGCGGCGCTCACCTGGGCGAAGATCCCCAAGGGGCTGCGCCCGACGGAGAACGCGCACTGACGCGGCGCGTTCCGAACTGACGCAGCGCGTTCCGAAGCGGCGCGTTCCGAAGCGGCGCCTTCCGAAGCGCGACAACCCCAACTGGCAACACCCGTCCCTCACTTCACGCCTATCATCTGTGCGACCCCGGATTCCCGTTCCCCACCGGAGCGGTCCCCGGGGTCCACACATGCTCTGCAGCGAGAGGACAACGGGGACGTGAGTTCCATACGCAAGCGCGGCGCCCGCAAGCGCCGCATGGCGATGGCCGCCGTGGGAGCCGCGGCGGCCGTCGTGGCGGGAATCCAGCTGTCGCCCGCCGCGTTCGGCACCGGCGGCGACGAGGAGCCGCGGGCCACGCGCCCGGCCGCCGCGCCCGCGGCGGCGGCCCACGCCGAGAGGGAGGACTTCGGCACCTCGGGCCCGGACGGAACGGCCTTCGCGGACGGGGTCATGACGCTGAAGTCCACGCGCTCGGCGGCCTCGGCCCGGCGCGCCGCCGCCGCTGCCCCGCACGGCGAGGGCTGGGTGTCGGGCGGCGCCTCCAAGTACCTCGCCACCGGCTACACCATCAAGTTCTACGACAAGAAGGCCGCCGACTGGCTGGCCCCCTATGTGAAGGCGTCCGCGGCCGACCTGCGACGCGTGACCGCCCTGCCGGTGACCGTCGACACCGATCCGGTCGGCTGGGACCACGTCCGCCCCAAGGGCGAGATCGTCATCGGTCTGCTGCACCGCCCCTGCGTGCCGCCCGCCGACGGCGGCTCGCAGGGCTGGAAGGTCGTCCGTGACGGCTCCGGCAGCAAGAACCTGAGCTGCGGCTTCTACTCCTCGTCCGTCGCCTCCACGGTGACCAGCGGGCACGCCTACATCGACGACGAGTTCTTCACCGCGGACGGCAAGCCCGCGCCGTCCATGGGCGCGACGTATCTGCGCAACCACATCAGCCACGAGCTCGGCCACACGATGGGCCTCGCGCACGCCAACCGCAGCGCGGCGCGCGGCGACTGCGTCAAGGGCACCGACTCCGGCCAGTTCCCGGTGATGTGCACGCCCACCAACGCCTACCAGGACAAGCGCGCGGGCACCTACGTCCAGCAGTACGACGTGCAGGGCCTGCGGCACCTGGCCCGCGGCGGCGGCGCGGCGGTTCCCCCGCAGGGCAGGGTGACCGGCATCGCCACCAAGTGCCTGGACGTCAAGGGCGGCAAGGCGGCCAACGGCACGCAGATCCAGCTCTACACCTGCAACAAGGGCTCGGGGCAGTCCTGGATCCTGCAGAAGGACGGCACCTTCCGCGCCCTGGGAAAGTGCCTGGACAACTACCGCAACAAGAGCACCAACGGCAACAAGATCAGCCTCTACGACTGCAACGGCGGGGCGTCGCAGCGCTGGTCGGTCAATGCCAAGGGCCAGATCGTGCACGCCGCGTCCGGCAAGGTCCTCGATGTGACGGGCGGCTCCACCGCCAACGGCACCAAGGTCCAGCTGTACACGGCGAACACGAACAAGCGACAGGTGTGGGTCACGCCCAAGTAGCGCGCGGGGAGCGCGAGGAGGGCAGGCGCGGGCGCCTCAGATCAGGAAGCGCCACGTCCACCACACGTGGGTGCTCAGCGTGGTGTGGCTTCTGTCCTCCTTGTTCCCCTGCTTCACCAGCGTGGTGCCGATGGCCTTGACGTAGTGGTTCACCTTGGAGGTGCCGCTCCAGGCGAACTTGAACGTCATGTCCTTGGCGTCGGGGAGCTGCGCCGGGCCGTGGGTGTCGCCGCAGATCTCCTTCTGTACGCCGAAGGTCTGGCCGCTGGTGCCGGTGAGGCCGACGTTGACCGTGGCGCAACTGCCCTTCAGGTCCGCATCGTCCGCGGGCTCCCATTTCACGACGTTCTGGGTGCCCGTGTACTTGACGGAGGTCTCCACCCGGGCCATCCGGTACGTCAGCCACGTGGTCTCCTTGCCCACGGCGGAATGCGTCATCTCGTCGACGATGTAGCGGCCGTGCTGGGGGCTGTCCTGGTCGAGCTTGCGGACCGCGCAGCCGCGCGAGTCGATCGCCCCGTCCTCGGCGTCGTAGTCGACGCACCAGCTGTCGATGATCTCGGCCGCCCTGCCGTCGCCGAACTCCTTGCGTGCCTGAGCGGGATCGGCGCCCATGGCGATGACCTGCTCGGCGGCCGTGGCGACTCGGTCACGGTAGGCCGCGCGCAGCTGGGCGTCGGACTTGCCGCGCAGCGGGGTGGACTGGCTGACGTCGACCCGGAGGTCGCGCGCTCCCGCGTCGATGTGGACCTCCGCGCCCCTGCGGGTGGCCGTGCGCACGGTCGTCCCGCCGCCGCGCCATTCACTGACGTACGTGTCCGGGCTCAGCCTGTGCTGCTTCACCAGGCGGAACCCGCCCGCGTCGGGGCCGGTGAGTCTGATCCCCGCCGTGTTCGCGGCGGGGGCTGGCGACGCGGCCGCCGGGGCAGGGGCCGTGGCGGCGGCGAGGGCGCCCGCGGCGACGAGGGCCGTGGCGCACAGCGCGGCGCGCGGCCCGTGACGGTTGCTGCGCTTGCTCATCGATGGCCCTTCGGCTTGCAGTGGTGGGCGTCGCTCGTGGCGGAGCCGAGCACGACGTCGATCAGTCCGAGACGGTCCTTGAGGTGCAGGGCGTTGACGGTCAGACCGTGATCCGCGCCCGGCACGGGCAGCCGCTCGTCGACGACGAGCCTGGCGAGGCCCAGGTCGATCTCGGTGTTCGGTTCGGCGACGACGACCTCCTTGCCCGCGATCTTCAACGTCAGGCGGGCGCGGCCGCTGGTGCCCTCGCAGGTGCTGGTGGAGACCGCCTCGATCCCGGCGGCCTCGATGACGGGCACTCCCGGCAGCCCGATCCGTACCCCCGTGGTGGTCGTCGTCGCCGTCGACTTGCCAGGGGCGAGGCTCGTGACGACCTCGGCGCACACGGCGTCGGCGTCCAGGACGAGCGTGCGCACCTCGGCGCTGCACGGCGGTGCGGTGGTGGTGGCCCGCGCGGTGCGGATCTTGCCGGTGTCGGGCTGCGGCGGCAGGTCGAGCTTGGCGAGAAGCAGGTTCACCCGGCCCATGACTCCGTAGGCGCGGCCGGTGGCGTACTGCAGGAGGGCGGTCGCCTCGGCCCGGGACGGCTTGTAGTACGTGTCTCCGGCGAAGGCCGCGTCGACGGGCACCGTGCCCTTGTCGTTCAGCGGCTGGTCCACCTTGTCGACGGTGCAGGCCGCGGTGCCCTTGGCGTCGCTCTCGCCGGTGCAGCCCTGCCGGTGCTCGCCCGCGCCGAGCCCGAAGCTGACCGGGCGGGTCGGGACCGCCTGGCCCGCACCGTCCGTCAACGACGCGGCGAGGCGGGCGGGTTCGTCGTTGGCGAGGTGCTTGGTGCCGGTGTAGTCGAGCTTGGTCGTCGCCCTGGTGATCCGGAACGCCCGCGAGGTGCCGACGTTGCCCTTCTCGCTCTCCACGCGCACGCTCACCCCGTGCCGCCCGGGCTTGCCGCGAGGGTGCAGCGTGCACGACGCGGTGCCGCCGGCGCCGGTGGTGGCCGTGCACGCTCCCTCCCCCACGCTGAACGTGGCCTTCGCCCCGGAGATCCCGCCGCCGTTCGCGGTGAACCTGGCCGACACCTTGGTCGGGGCGTTGTACTCGGCCTGGAGCGGTCCCGTGTAGTGGACCATCGGCGGGAGCGGTACGGCCGCCGCCTGTGGGGTGACGGCCGTGGTCGCGCACACCGCCCCCAGCACTCCCGCGGCGGCGAGGTGCCGCCCGGTCCGTCCGGGCAGGGTTCTGCGCCGTTGCATGCGTACCTCCGTGGAAGGTGAATCACCCCTGGATCGCCGGGGGTTGAAGTGGAGGTTTCCCCGAGAAATCATATACGTCACGATTTCGGCGGAAAGGCACCCATTCGAATAGGGGCACGCACGTACGAGCTCCCCCGGTTAGGATCACCCCACATTCGGCGCCGCCGAGTCGGTACGACCCAGAGGAAACAAGAACAGTGCAGGTCATGGGGAGGGGCATCGTGATGGCGGCCGTGGGGGCGGCGCTCACGATGACGTTGGCGGGATGCGGCTCGGACGGCGGCGGGGACGACCCCGGCGGCGCGGCCCGCGACAAGGGCGGAGCGTCGCGCGACGACCGCACCGACGCCCGCGAGGTGCTGCTCGCCGCGGCGAAGAAGACCGGTGCGCAGCCCTCGTACAAGACGATCCAGACCGGCAAGGGCGGCTCCGACCGGTCCGAGATGCTCTACCAGAAGAAGCCCGCAGCCACGGTCGTCAAGGCCGAGGTGGGCAAGTCCGCGGCCAACCCCGACGGCACCAGCCACATGCTCTCCGCGGGCGGCGTCACGTACGTCAAGACGGCCAAGGTGCCCGGCAAGAGCTGGTACAGCATGGACGTCGGCGGATCCGGGAGCCACAAGGAGGGCGCGCCGCGGGCGGCGGGCTACGTCGCGGAGTTCACGGGCGCGCTCGCCGCGACGAAGTCCACGGAGTGGGTCGCCGAGGAGAAGGTCGGTGGCCGCCCCGCCGACCACTACCGCGGGAAGGTCGTCCTCGACGAGCTCGCGAAGTACCGGGGCCCCGCCCTGTCCAAGGACCTGCGGGACATGTACGTCGGCCTCGCGAAGAAGCAGGGCATGAGCTCGGTCGTCATCGACATGTGGGTCGGCAAGGACGACCTCGTCCTCAAGTCCCGCGAGACCGGCACGGGCAAGAAGGGCCGCGAGGAGATCAACGAGGAGTACTCGGACTTCGGCGCCGTGCCCCGGATCTCCGCGCCGCCGGCCGGCGCGGTCGCCACCTGGGACGAGTTCATCGCGGCCCAGGCACAGCCGTAACTCCGTGGCCAGCGGCTACAGTCACCACCGTTCAGCCCCGCCCACCTGGGAGAACCTCGGACCATGGCCGTCGACGAACTCGACACCCGCATCCTGCGGCTGCTCCTCGAACAGCCCCGCACCAGCCTGCGCGAGTACGCGCGCGTCCTCGGCATCGCCCGCGGCACCCTGCAGGCCAGGCTCGACCGCCTGGAGCGGGACGGCGTGATCACCGGCACGGGCCCCTTCCTCTCCCCCGCGGCGCTCGGCCACCCCGTGCTCGCCTTCGTGCACATCGAGGTCACGCAGGGACACCTGGACGACGTGGGGGACGCGCTCGCCGCCGTGCCCGAGATCATCGAGGCGCACTCGATCACGGGCGGCGGCGACCTGCTGACCCGCGTCGCGGCACGGGACAACGGCCACCTTGAGGACGTCATCCAGCAGCTGATCAAGCTGCCGGGCGTGGTCCGTACGCGTACGGAGATGGCGCTGCGGGAGCGGGTGCCGCACCGTCTGCTGCCGCTGGTCGAGTCGGTGGGCAGGGCGACGGCCGCGCGGTCGTGAGCCGGTCCCGACGGCAGCCGCGCGGGGTGTGAGCTGGGCCTTTGGCATGCTGGAGGCATGAGCAACTTCGGCACCACCTCGGTCATCTTCGATCTCGACGGCACACTCGTGGACAGCGAGCCCAACTACTTCGAGGCCTCGCGGGCTCTGCTCGCCGAGTACACGGGCCGCGAGTACACCTGGGCCGACAACGAGAGTTACGTCGGCATCAGCTCCCACGAGACGCTCGCGACGTGGAAGAAGGAGTACGGGATCGAGGCGTCGCACGCCGAACTGCTCGCCGACCTCGACCGCCGCTATCTGGCGCTGGCCCGCGCCGAGACGCACGTCTACCCGGAGATGCGGAAGCTCGTCGAGCGGCTGCACGAGGCGGGCGTACCGATGGCCGTGGCGTCCGGTTCCTCGCGCGCGGCCATCGAGGCGATCCTGGCGGGCACAGGCCTGGACGCCCAGCTGACCACGTTCGTCTCGGCCGAGGAGGTCCCGCGCGGCAAGCCGGCGCCGGACGTGTTCCTCGCCGCGGCGGCGCTCCTTGGCGCCGAGCCGAAGGACTGTGTGGTCTTCGAGGACGCGGCGCCGGGAGCGGAGGCCGCGCGGGCGGCCGGGATGCGGTGTGTGGCGATCCCTTACGTGGCCGCCCACGCCGATGACGCGGCATTCGCTGCGGCAAAACCGCTGTTCCGGGGCGGCCACGGCGAGTTCACGGCACAAGCAGCGCTGGACGCGCTGGGGCGCCGCTAGGGGGTGCCCCGTCAGGGGCGCGGGCAACCGCGCGCCCAGCCACAACGAACCCGCGGACAGGAACCGGCGCCGAACCGCTCAGGCCGCGCCCGCCACCCTCTCGGGCGTCAGCAGCTCCGCAAGCCGCTCGGGGGGCAACAGCCCCTTCTCAAGCACCAGTTCGGCAACGCCCCTACCCGTACTCAAGGCCTCCTGCGCGATCTCCGTCGCCGCGGTGTAGCCGATGTGCGGATTGAGCGCGGTCACGAGGCCGATGGACGTCTCCACCGAGGCGCGCAGCACCTCGGTGTTGGCGGTGATGCCCGAGACGCAGCGCTCGGCGAGGGTGTGGCAGGCCGCGCGCAGCGAGGTGATGCTCTTGGCGAGCGAGTGCAGGATGATCGGCTCGAAGGCGTTGAGCTGGAGCTGGCCCGCCTCTGCGGCCATGGTGATGGTGACGTCGTTGCCGATCACCTCGAAGGCGACCTGGTTGACCACCTCGGGGATGACCGGGTTGACCTTGCCCGGCATGATGCTCGAACCGGCCTGCACCGGCGGCAGGTTGATCTCGTTGAGCCCCGCGCGCGGGCCCGAGGACAGCAGCCGCAGGTCGTTGCAGCTCTTGGAGAGCTTGACGGCGATCCGCTTCAGGACGCCGGACAGGTGCACGAAGGCGCCGCAGTCCTGCGTGGCCTCGACCAGGTTGGCGGCCGTCACCAGCGGCATGCCGGTGATCTCGGCGAGGTGGCGGCGGGCGGTCTCCGCGTATCCGGCGGGGGCGTTGAGGCCCGTGCCGATCGCGGTGGCGCCGAGGTTGATCTCGTGGATCAGCTCGACGGCCTCGGCGAGGCGCATGCGGTCCTCGTCGAGCATCACGGCGTACGCGGAGAACTCCTGGCCGAGCGTCATCGGCACCGCGTCCTGGAGCTGGGTGCGGCCCATCTTCAGGACGTCGCGGAACTCCAGGGCCTTCGCCGCGAACGCGTCCTGCACCACCGACATCGCGCGCAGCAGCCCGTGCACCGCGCTGATCGTCGCGATCTTCACGGCGGTCGGGTAGACGTCGTTGGTGGACTGGCTGAGGTTGACGTCCTCGTTGGGGTGCAGGTGCTCGTAGGCGCCCTTGGGGTGCCCGAGGAGTTCCAACGCCCGGTTGGCGACGACCTCGTTGGCGTTCATGTTGGTGGAGGTTCCCGCGCCGCCCTGGATGACGTCGACGACGAACTGGTCGTGCAGCCGCCCCTCGCGGATCTCCCGGCAGGCGGCCGCGATGGCGTCGGCCTTGGCCTTCGGGAGCAGACCGAGCTCCTCGTTGGCGCGGGCGGCGGCCTCCTTGACGGCGGCGAGCGCGTCGATCAGCTGCGGGTACACGGAGATCGGGATACCGGTGATGGGAAAGTTCTCGGTGGCCCGCAGCGAGTGGATGCCCCAGTAGGCATCAGCGGGGACATCACGATCACCGAGCAGATCGTGTTCACGGCGAAGGGCGGAGACAGGGGCGGCGCTCATGGTGCTTACTTGTTCTCTTCCGGAGACTGTGAGGCGCCCCTTCAGGGGCGCGGGGAACTGCGCGACCAGCCACAACCAGCCCGCAGAGGAACACACTCAGGCGGCAGCGGCCTCATCCAAAGCCACCGCCGCACCGACGACATGGCGCAAGGCTTCGATCCGCTCCCCCGGGCCGGAGGCCGAGAGCAACGCCGCAAGCACCGCGGTACGTGCCTGACCGGCACGCAACGTGCCGGTAAGAACCGCTCCGGCCGCGGCGAGGTCGACCGCCCCGCCGTGCGTGTAGATCTCGGTGACGGGACCGGCCTGGACCCGGGTGGTGAGGGCGACCAGGACGCCCTTCTCGATCGCGGCGGTGACGGCGCCGACGAACTCGGGGGTCGCGTTGCCCGCGCCGGTGGCGACGAGAACGATGCCCCGGGCGCCCGCCTCGACGGCCGTCTCCACGAACAGCGGGTCGGCGTCCACGTGGTGCATGACCATGTCGATGCGCGGCAGGGTCGCGTCGGCGGCGGGCAGCGGCAGCGGCGCGGGGCGCTCCGGGCGGTGCAGTACCGAGACCTTGCCGAAGCCGACCTTGCCGACGCGCGGCCCGGAGGGGTCGGCGAAGGCGTCGGCGGCCAGGGTCTGGGTCTTCACGGTGCCGCGCGCGGCGTGCACCTTGCCGTCGAAGACGACGAGTACGCCGATGTCGCGGACGGTCGCGGCGGTGAGCAGCGCGTCGTAGAGGTTGCCGGGTCCGTCGCCGTCCTCGGCGCCGAGCGGCTTCTGGGCCCCGGTGAAGACCACGGGGCGGGGGTCGTCGTGGTGGAGGTCGAGCAGGAAGGCGGACTCCTCCAGGGTGTCCGTGCCGTGGGTGACGACGATGCCGTCGACACCGGGGTCGGCGAGCACCTCGTGCACGGTGCGCAGGAGGGTGAGCTGCTGGGCGGAGGTCAGACGCGGGCTGTTCACGTTGAACAGGTCGATGACCTCCGAGGCTATGCCCTGGGGCATCGCGGCCGTGGCGAGCACCTCGCGGCCGGGGGCGTCGGCGGCGAAGCCGGTGCCCTGCCAGCGGCTCGCGATCGTCCCGCCGGTGCTGATGACGACGATCCGTCGCGCCTGCGCTCCCACGTCTGCGTACCTCCCAGGAATCCCGAGGCCCATCAGCCCCCCGAGTGGCGGCCGGCCTCAACGCAACGATAGATCGAACACGGCGCAATGTGCTTGCCAAGATCTGGCGCCGTCGCAATAGGCGTGGTGGATAATTGCGCCATGGACGACATTGACCGCAACATCTTGCGCGAGCTACAGAAGGATGGGCGGCTGACCAATCAGGAGCTGGCCCAGCGGGTGGGCCTGAGCGCGTCGCCGTGCATGCGACGGGTGCGCCAGCTGGAGCTGGACGGGGTGATCCAGGGGTACCGCGCGGTCGTCGACCCGGCGACCGTCGGCCGCGGCTTCGAGGTGCTCGTCTCGATCGAGGTGCGGCGCGACCGCGAGACGGTCGAGGCGTTCGAGGAGGCGCTGCAGGACATCCCCGACGTGATCGAGGCGCACCGGCTGTTCGGGAGCCCCGGCTGCCTGCTGCGCATCGCCGTCGCGGACCTCGCCGCGTACGAGAGGCTGTGGATCGAACGGCTGACGGCGCTCGCGGGGGTCACGGAGGTCAACTCCCAGATCATCATGAAGCGGATCAAGGAACCGAAGGGCCTCCCGGTGGACGGCTGAGCCGCCCCGACACCTGCCCCCACACCGTCAACTCCCCTTTGGTACAGACCTATTGACGGCTGGTCCGGACCAGCCTAGGTTGACGCATCGCACCACGCACGCCTCCAGGCCGTCCTCGGGCACGACGCGTTCGGCACCGGTGTGCGGATCCTGCCGATGATGGGCGGGCTGCTGATCGC
>NZ_JBEZCG010000010.1:0-402635 GCF_040647455.1 Streptomyces sp. NPDC041068 | reverse complement strand
GGCACGGCCCCGATTACACACTCGGCGGGGGTGGTGCGGGGGGGCGGACCCGCGCCGGGCGCGCAGTTCCCCGCGCCCCTTTGGGGGCGCTCCTTCAGTCGATCGGCGGCTGCTCGCGGCGCTCCGCGGCGGCCGGGCCGCCGCCCATCGGGCCGAAGTTGCCCATGGCGCCGGACAGGCCCTTGAGCGCGTCGCCGATTTCGCTGGGCACGATCCAGAGCTTGTTCGCGTCGCCTTCGGCGATCTTCGGGAGCATCTGGAGGTACTGGTACGCGAGGAGCTTCTGGTCCGCGTCGCCCGCGTGGATGGACTCGAAGACCGTACGGATCGCCTGGGCCTCGCCCTCGGCCTTCAGCGCGGCGGCCTTGGCCTCACCTTCGGCGCGAAGGATCGCGGACTGCTTCTCGCCCTCGGCGCGCAGGATCTCCGACTGCCGGACACCTTCGGCCTGCAGGATCGCGGCGCGCTTGTCGCGGTCGGCGCGCATCTGCTTCTCCATCGAGTCCTGGATGGAGGTCGGCGGCTCGATCGCCTTGAGCTCGACGCGGTTGACGCGGATGCCCCACTTGCCGGTGGCCTCGTCGAGGACGCCGCGGAGCGCGGCGTTGATCTCCTCGCGGGAGGTCAGGGTCCGCTCCAGGTCCATGCCACCGATGATGTTGCGCAGGGTGGTGACGGTGAGCTGCTCGATCGCCTGGATGTAGCTGGCGACTTCGTACGTCGCGGCCCTGGCGTCGGTCACCTGGTAGTAGATGACGGTGTCGATGTTGACCACCAGGTTGTCCTGGGTGATCACCGGCTGGGGCGGGAACGGCACGACCTGTTCACGCAGGTCGATGCGGTTGCGGATGGAGTCGATGAACGGGACGACGATGTTCAGGCCCGCGTTCAGCGTTCTCGTGTAGCGGCCGAAGCGTTCGACGATGGCCGCGCTGGCCTGTGGGATGACCTGGATGGTCTTGATCAGGGCGATGAAGACCAGCACCACCAGAATGATCAGGACGATGATGATTGGTTCCATCGCGGTTCCCCGTACCCTTCATGCCTCGGCGAAGATCTTGCTGGTCGAGTCTGTCAGACCGCCGCACGGCCCGTGGGGCATTCACATGACGACGGCCGTCGCTCCGTCGATCTCGACGACGTCCACTTCCTGGCCGGCCTCGTAGGTGCGGTCGGTGTCGAGCGCGCGGGCCGACCAGATCTCGCCCGCGAGCTTGATGCGCCCGCCTCCCGCGTCGACCCGTTCGAGGACGACGGCCGTCCTGCCCTTCAACGCCTCGACGCCGGTGGCCAGTTCGGGGCGCTGGGCCCGGTGCCTGGCCGCGATGGGCCGCACCACGGCGATCAGCGCGACCGAGACCGCGGCGAAGACGGCGACCTGGAGCACCGTGCCACCCCCGAGGCCCGCGGTCACGGCGCCCGCGACGGCGCCCACGGCGAGCATGCCGAGCTCCGGCATCGCGGTCAGTACGAGCGGGATTCCGAGCGCGGCGGCGCCGATCAGCCACCACACCCATGCGTCGATGTCCACATGGTCATGGTAGGACCGCGGTCCCCTCGGGGACAGGGCGCGGATCAGCTGAGCGGGAGCCCCGTGGCCGTCCAGCGGTCGTTCTTCTGCTCGACGACCAGCGGAAGGCCGAAGCAGAGGGAGAGGTTGCGCGAGGTGAGCTCGAGCTCCAGCGGGCCCGCGGCGAGGACCTTGCCCTGGCGGATCATCAGGACGTGGGTGAAGCCGGGGGCGATCTCCTCGACGTGGTGCGTGACCATGATCATCGAGGGGGCGATCGGGTCGCGGGCGAGGCGGCCGAGGCGGCGTACGAGGTCTTCGCGGCCGCCCAGGTCGAGGCCGGCGGCGGGCTCGTCGAGGAGCAGCAGCTCGGGGTCGGTCATCAGGGCGCGGGCGATCAGGGTGCGCTTGCGCTCGCCCTCGGAGAGGGTGCCGAACTTGCGGTCCAGGTAGTCGCTCATGCCGAGGCGGTCGAGGAAGGCGCGGGCGCGCTGTTCGTCCACGTCCTCGTAGTCCTCGTGCCAGCCGGCGGTCATGCCGTACGCGGCGGTGAGCACCGTCTGCAGGACGGTCTGGCGCTTGGGCAGCTTCTCCGCCATCGCGATGCCGGCGACGCCGATGCGCGGGCGGAGCTCGAAGACGTCGGTGCCGGGCTTGCCGAGGGTCTCGCCGAGGACGGTGGCAGTGCCGGTGCTCGGGAAGAGGTAGCTGGACGCGACGTTGAGGAGCGTGGTCTTGCCGGCGCCGTTCGGGCCGAGGATGACCCAGCGCTCCCCCTCCTTGACCGACCAGGAGACCTGGTCCACCAGAGCCCGGCCCTCGCGGACCACGGATACGTCCTCAAGCTCCAGTACATCGCTCATGAGCGCGCTGTCTCCCATTGCAGTCTCGGTCGTCGCTCGCGTCGGTGGACGCGGTCCCCGAATAAAACCTACGCCACCGGCCGACCGTTCCTGTCGTGAGCCCGGTCCTTAGGCTGTGTGCATGCTCTCGGAACCACGCTCAGGACGCCTGGCCGCATGGGGAAATGCCCTATTGGCCGGACTTGTTTCCCCGGATGACGCGGTGCTCGCGATGGTCGGCGAGGACGCGGTGCACCGGGTCGAAGGCCTTCCCGGGGAGGCCGGCCCGGTCGGACTCACGCTCGCGATGGGGCGCTTGCGCAGACTCGGGGTGACGGGCCTTCGGGTGGCGCTGCCCGCGCCGGGGCATCCGCTCGGGCTGAGCGGCCCTCCGGAGTTCAACGCGCGCGCCCTGGAGGCGGAGGAGGCGGTCGTCGCGTTCGGCGCTCCCTACGGGCTCGTTCCCGAGGTGTACGAGGCGGGACCCGAGGGCGATGTGCATGTGGAGGTCGTCTGGCACTGCCTGCCCGTGCGCGAGGCGCCGCCCGCCGACGTGCCCTCGCTGGGCGAGGCGGAGCGTGAGCTGGCGGAGGCGCTGCGGGACGCGACGGAGATCCTGTCCCGCCTCGACGTCGCAGGCTCGGGCCCGGTCGCGGAGGCCGCGGTCGACGCGTACCGCGCGCGTGCCGAGCGGGGGCGCGAGGTGCTCGCCCCCGGGTATCCGCCGCGTGCGGTACGGGTGTTGGAGCTGGCGCAGCGGGTCGGGCTGCTGATTTCCCTCGCGTACGAGAACGGCCACGGCGGGGCCGTCAGCGCCTCGGAGATGGCGGCGCGGGGTCAGGCCCTGCGTCCGGTGGAACGGACCGCTCGGCGGGCCCAAGTGGCCGCGTACAACGCATACGTGGAGGAGCGGGAGCGGCACTGAACCGGGGCTCCCCCGCAGGGGAAGGCCCCGCAAAGGGGGAAGGCCCCGCGGACCATGTGGTCCGCGGGGCCTTCCGTGCCTGGAGAGGCGGTGCGTCAGCCGTTCGACGACTCGTTGTCGAAGGTCGGGTTGAGGGCGCCGATCACGTTGGCGCTGTTGCCCGTGGCGTTGACGGGAACGTGCACGGGGACCTGCGCGTGGTTGCCGGAGCCGACGCCCGGAGACTGCGTGGCCGAGCCGTTGGCGTCCGAGTCGGCGAACGCGGCACCCGCAGAGGCGCCCGCGGCGAGACCGGCGACGGCGACGGCCAGGGCGGCCTTCTTGGCGATGTTCATGGGAAGTGTTCCTCCTGCTGATTCGTAGCGACCCCAGCCGCGGGGTCGCACGCTGAGAAACGCCTGGGCCGTCCGGATGACACGGGGCGGGGCAGCGATGCCCCCGTTTGGATCAATAGGCCGACGATCTGCGGAACTTGCGGGCGTGTGAAGCGTTACGGGGTTCCGCGCGAAGGGCCGGGGAAAACACGGACCGGCCCCCCGGGGAGTACCCGGGGGGCCGGTGGTCACTGCTGGACCTGGGGCGTTCGTCAGCCGTTGAAGCCGTCGTTCGCGAAGGTCGGGTTGAGGCCACCGATGACGGTCGCGGTGTTGCCGACGGCGTTCACGGGGACGTGCACCGGCGCCTGAACGAGGTTGCCCGAGCCGACACCCGGCGACTTGACGGCCTTGCCGTGCGCGTCGGCACCGCCCGTGGCGGACGCCATACCGGCACCGGCGGCGACGAGGCCACCCGCTACGAGCGTGACGGCCGCGGCCTTCTTCAGGTTCTTCACTTCTGGACCCTCCTTGCGATCGCTGCGACCAGCCGTCGCAGCACGCATTGGAGAACGGCCGGGCGGGCCACAGGATGCGCCGCCCGGGTGACACTCACACGACGGTATGAATCTCAGCCCGGAAGGCGACGGTCCGCTCTGACTCCGGCGGACATGCGCCGGAGCCGCCCGCCGGCGCTCTGATCAGCCGGTCACGCCGTGCCGCACCGCCCAGAGCGCGGCCTGGGTGCGGTCGGCGAGGTCCAGCTTCATCAGGATGTTCGAGACATGTGTCTTGACGGTCTTCTCGGACAGGACGAGGGCGCGGGCGATCTCGCGGTTCGAGCGGCCGTCGGCGATCAGGCCGAGGACCTCGCGCTCGCGCTCGGTGAGCGAACCGGCCCTGCCCTGGCTGCCGCCCTGCTCCTCCTGGGAGAGCAGCGCGCCCGCGACCTCGGGCTGCAGCAGGACGTGCCCCGCGTGCACGGAGCGGATGGCTCCGGCGAGGGCGTCGGGGTCGACGTCCTTGTAGACGTACCCCGCGGCGCCCGCACGCAGGGCCGGGACCACCGTGCGCTGCTCGGTGAAGCTCGTGACGATGAGCACGCGCGCGGGGTTGGCCAGTTCACGGAGCTTGCGCAGCGCCTCGACGCCGTCCATGCCGGGCATCTTGACGTCCATGAGGACGACGTCCGGCTTCAACTCCTCGGCCTGCGCGACTCCTTCGGCGCCGTCGGAGGCCTCGCCTACGACCTCGATGTCGTCCTGGATCTCGAGGAACGTACGCAGACCGCGGCGGACCACCTGGTGGTCGTCGACCAGCAGCACCCGAATCCCTGTCTTCGCGTTGAGCGCGGCGTCAGCCACCGGGGACCTCCATCTCGATCGTCGTGCCCTTGCCGGGCTCCGATTCCACGGTCAGCCGTCCGCCGACCCCGCTCGCCCGGTCCCGCATGGAGACCAGGCCCAAGTGCCGCCCCGCGCGCCGTATGGCCTTCGGGTCGAAGCCCGAGCCGTCGTCGACGACGCGCAGCACGGCTCCCGCGCCACGCTTGTCCAGGACCACCGCGACGCACTCGGCGCCCGAGTGGCGCAGGGCGTTGTGCAGGGCCTCCTGGGCGACCCGCAGCATGGCTTCCTCCTGGGAGGCCGGCAGCGCCCGTACGCCGTTGCTCTCGAAGGTGACCTGTGCGGAGTGCGCGCGGTGGAGCACCTGCGTGTGCGTACGCAGCGTGGCCACCAGGCCGTCCTCGTCGAGGGCCGCGGGGCGCAACTCCACGACGGCGGCCCGCAGTTCGTCCGCCGCCTCGGCCGCGAGCACCGCCACCTGCTGCAGTTCGCCCTTGGCCCGGGACGGGTCGCGGTCCACGAGGGCGGCCGCGGCCTGGGCCGTCAGGCGCAGCGAGAAGAGCTTCTGGCTGACGGCGTCGTGCAGTTCGTGGGCGAGTCGGGAGCGCTCCTCGGCGATGGTCAGCTCGCGGCTGCGCTCGTAGAGCCGGGCGTTGGTCAGGGCGATGGCGGCGTGCTGGGCGAGGATGGAGAGGAGCTCCTCGTCGTCCGCGGTGAAGCCGCAACTGCCCTGGACCTTGGTGCAGTTCTTGTTGGCGAGGAAGAGCGCGCCGAGGGTCTCGTCGCCGTAGCGGATGGGGAGGCCGAGGAAGTCGGACATGTCCGGGTGGGCCGAGGGCCAGCCGCCGAAGCGGGGGTCCTCGCGCACGTCGGCGAGGCGCTCGGGCTCGGCCCTCTGCAGCATCGCGGCGAGGATGCCGTGCTGGCGGGGCAGTGGTCCGATGGCCTTCCACTGCTCGTCGCTGACGCCGTCGACGACGAACTGGGCGAAGCCTCCGTGGTCGTCCGGGACTCCGAGCGCGGCGTACTCGGCGTCGAGCAGTTCGCGGGCCGAGGCGACGATCGTCTTGAGGACGTCGCGCACCTCCAGGTGCCTGCTCATGGCGAGGAGCGCGGCGCTCACCGCGTTCAGGCCGGATCGGGGTCCTTGACTCATGGCCACACCGTACCGGCGAGCTGTGACAGCGCGTATCCGACCTGTGGCGGCCTCCGACTAGGGCCAGGGGCCTAGGGCCGCAGGCCGGGACTAGGGCGAAGGGACCTCGGGAGTTGCGGCTCGCGCATGAGGTGTGCGCCACCGCGCCGTTCCTACGGTGGGATCACCCGGCGGGAGGGCCGATGCGTCTGCCGGGCGGATGGACGGACGGCCAGACGACCCGAGGGGACGGATGACATGCCGGTAGCGATCATCACGGGGGCTTCGAAGGGGCTGGGGCGCGCGCTGGGCGCGGCGCTCGCGGAGAGCGGCTGGGACCTCGTGCTCGACGCGAGGACCGCTCCCGCCCTCGCGGAGTCGGCACGGGAGCTGGGCAAGCACGGCACGCGCGTGGAGGCGCTCGCGGGCGACGTCACCGACGCGGGGCACCGCGCGGACCTGGTGGCGGCGGCGCGGCGGCTCGGCGGCCTGGATCTGCTGGTGAACAACGCCAGCGCGCTGGGCGCGGAGCCTCTCGTACGTCTGGACGGGCTCGCGCTCGACGGGCTGCGGGCGGCACTGGAGACGAACGTGGTGGCGGCCCTGGGGCTCGTGCAGGAGGCGTTGCCCCTGCTGCGGGAGTCCGCGGGGGCGGTCATCGACGTCAGCTCCGACGCGGCCGTCGAGGCGTACGAGACATGGGGCGGGTACGGCGCTTCGAAGGCCGCCCTCGACCACCTCTCCGCGGTCCTCGCCGAGGAGGAGCCGGGGATCCGGGTGTGGGCCGTCGATCCCGGGGACATGCGGACGGATCTGTATCAGGCGGCCGTGCCCTTGGACGACGTGTCGGGGCGGCCGCTGCCGGAGACCGTGGTGCCCGCGTTCCTGCGGATGCTCGCCGAGCGGCCCGCCAGTGGCCGCTACACGGCACCCGCTCTTCTTCAGGACGCCCGCGACGCCCAGGACACCCGGGACGCCCGGTGAGCGTTCTCGGCACGCGGCTGTGCGTGCCGGACTCGCTGACCGCCCGGGTGCCCGTCGAGCAGCGGGGCCCCGGGCTCGGCAGGGACGCCGTGCGGCTGCTCGTGTCGCACGGCACCGAGGTCGCGCACCACGCGTTCATGGAGCTGCCCGCCCTGCTGCGGGCCGGCGACCTGCTCGTCGTCAATACGTCGCGGACGCTGCCCGCGGCGGTGGACGGGCGGCTCGGGCACGCGCGCGTGGTGGTGCACTTCTCCACACGGGGCGAGGACGGACGCTGGACGGTCGAGCTGCGCGATCCGGACGGGAAGGGCACCACGCGCGCGCGTGCCGGTGGCCCCGCCAGTTCCGTCGTGCGGCTCCCCGGAAACGTACGCCTCGTATATGAGGAGCCGATGGCACCGGAGAGCCCGCGGCTGTGGTGGGTGCGGGTGTCGGTGGATGTGCCGGAGCTGCTGCGGCGGCACGGGCGTCCCATTCGTTACCCCTATACAGAGAGGGACCAGCCGCTCTCCGCGCACCAGACCGTGTTCGCGCTGCCGTCGGCGGATGGAGCGGGCAGTGCGGAGATGCCGAGCGCGGGGCGGCCGTTCACGGCGGCGATGGTGGCGGAGCTGGTGAGCAGGGGGGTGCAGTTCGCGCCCGTCACGCTGCACACCGGTGTCGCCTCGCAGGAGGCGCACGAGCCGCCGTACCCGGAGCTCTTCGAGGTGCCGGAGACGTCGGCGCGGCTGATCAACGCCGCACGGGCAGGGGGCGGCCGGGTCGTCGCGGTCGGTACGACGGCCGTGCGGGCGGTCGAGTCCGCCACGGGGGCCGACGGCGTGGTGCGGGCGGCGTCCGGCAGGACCGATCTCGTGGTGACGCCGGAGCGCGGGGTGCGGGTGGTGGACGGGCTGCTGACCGGGCTCCATGAGCCGCAGGCCTCGCATCTGCTGATGCTGGAGGCAGTCGCGGGCCGTGCGGCGGTCGAGCGGGGTTATGCGGAGGCGGTACGCCATCTCTACCTGTGGCACGAGTTCGGCGACGTCCACCTCATCCTCCGGGAGGACTCTCCTCACTGAGAGCGTTGCTGAGGCAACTGTTGGTGAGACTGTTACGCGTCCGATGTGAGCCCGCGCATAGGACGCACATCACGTACGAAGGTCCCTAGTGGATAAAGAATCCCTTTATGTACGGGGGGTGCGCGGCCGTATCAGGCGTCTGCTCACCCCCTGATCCACTACCCGGGATCGTACGTCACACCTTTGCCACGGAATTTTGCTGCCGCTAAGAATTGCTCCCGTCGCTCGGCGCCGCGGTCCTCGCACCGCGGCGTTTGTGCCGGAGAAGCAACCTGTCCCCGCCGGACCAGAGCGACCTCCGCTATTCGAAGAGGTCCACTCGCATGTCCAAGCACAGCACCCCTGGTCATAGTCGCAACGCTCTGACCAAGACCCAGAAGTTCTCGATCGCCGGTGTCGCCACGCTCGGTGCCGCCGCCCTCGCGTTCTCCCTCGTGCCGGGCACCGAGGCCACCTCCCAGGCCGCCGACGTCTCCCCCGTGGCCTTCGCCGCGTCCGCCGACGCGCAGCAGGCGGTCCACGCGAGCGTCACCAAGCAGCAGTCCAACGCCGACAAGCAGGCCAAGGACGCCGCCGCGAAGGCCGCCGCCGACAAGAAGGCCGCCGACGAGGCCGCCGCGAAGAAGAAGGCCGAGGACGAGCGCAAGGCCAAGGAGGCCGCCAGCCGCGCCGCCGCCCGCAAGCCCGTCTACGCCAACAACCTCGACGGCTGGATCCGCCAGTCCCTGGACATCATGAAGTCCAAGGGCATCCCCGGTTCCTACGAGGGCCTGCACCGCAACATCATGCGCGAGTCCACGGGCAACCCGAACGCCATGAACGGCTGGGACATCAACGCCCAGAACGGCACCCCGTCGATCGGCCTGCTCCAGGTCATCCAGCCGACGTTCGACGCTTACCACGTCGAGGGCACCTCGACGAACATCTACGACCCGGTCGCCAACATCGTCGCCGCGGCCAACTACGCTGCCGACAAGTACGGCTCGATGGACAACGTGAACGGCGCCTACTGAGCCTTGATCGCCTGATCAACGGACCTCTTCAGCCGAAGGCAAGGCCCACAGACGCCGAAGGGCGGCACCCCGTGCGGGGTGCCGCCCTTCTCGTGTGCCCGGAGGCACAGGGGTCACTTGCGCATGACCTCGGGCTCGTGCCGGCGCAGCAGGCGCGCGACGGCGATGCCGCAGATGACGCCGAGCGCGAGCAGAACCGTGATGTTGATGCCCCACTGGCTCGCCGAGTGCTCCCACAGCGGGTCCAGGTCGGTGGGGTTCTTCGGGTCCCACGGCGGCATCAGGTGCGCGAGGTCCAGCGTGGAGCCCGCGCCGGCGATGGCCCAGCGGGACGGCATCAGCCAGGCGAACTGCTCCAGGCCCGGCGAGCCGTAGACCTGGAAGAGGACGCCGGTGAAGACGACCTGGACGATCGCGAACATCACCAGGAGCGGCATGGTCTTCTCGGAGGTCTTCACCAGCGAGGAGATGACCAGGCCGAACATCATCGACGTGAAGCCGAGCGCGATGATCGTCAGGCAGATCTCCGCGGCGGGCGGCATGATCAGGCCCTCCTTCGGCAGGTCGCGCGGGGCGAAGCCGATGGCGCAGATGATGACGCCCTGGATGGCCGTGATGACGCCGAGGACGATGACCTTGGACATCAGGTACGCCGAGCGGGACAGGCCGGTCGCCCGTTCCCGTTCGTAGATGACCCGTTCCTTGATCAACTCACGTACGGAGTTGGCGGCGCCCGAGAAGCACATGCCGACCGCGAGGATCAGCATGATCGTGCCGGCGTCGCCGTTGAACTTGACCGGCGGTTTCGGTGGCGCGAGGCCGAAGTCGGCCGGGATCACGACGCTGACGACGCCGAGGACCGCGGGCAGGATCACCATCAGACCCATGAAGCCCTTGTCGGAGGCGATCACCGACACATAGCGGCGGATCAGGGTCCACAGCTGGGAGCCCCAGCCCTGCGGTTTCGGCGGCCTGACCGCCTGCGGCGGCGGCATCTGTACGGACTGCGCGGCGACGGCGTCGATGTCCGCGGCGTACATCTGGTAGTGCTGCGAGCCCTTCCAGCGGCCCGCCCAGTCGTAGTCGCGGTAGTTCTCGAACGCCGAGAAGACGTCGGCCCAGGTGCTGTAGCCGAAGAAGTTGAGCGCTTCCTCCGGCGGGCCGAAGTACGCCACCGAGCCGCCCGGCGCCATGACCAGGAGCTTGTCGCAGATCGCCAGCTCGGCGACCGAGTGCGTGACGACGAGGACCGTGCGGCCGTCGTCGGCGAGGCCGCGCAGGAGCTGCATGACGTCGCGGTCCATGCCCGGGTCGAGGCCGGAGGTCGGCTCGTCCAGGAAGATCAGCGAGGGCTTGGTCAGGAGCTCGAGGGCCACCGAGACGCGCTTGCGCTGGCCACCGGAGAGGGAGGTGACCTTCTTCTCCTTGTGGATGTCCAGCTTGAGCTCGCGCAGGACCTCGTCGATACGGGACTCGCGCTCGGCCTCCGTGGTGTCCGCGGGGAAGCGGAGCTTGGCCGCGTACTTGAGGGCCTTCTTGACGGTCAGCTCCTTGTGCAGGATGTCGTCCTGCGGGACCAGACCGATGCGCTGGCGCAGCTCGGCGAACTGCTTGTACAGGTTCCGGTTGTCGTAGAGGACGTCGCCCTGGTTGGCGGGCCGGTAACCGGTGAGCGCCTTGAGCAGGGTGGACTTTCCGGAGCCCGAGGGGCCGATGACCGCGATGAGCGACTTCTCCGGGACGCCGAAGGAGACGTCCTTGAGGATCTGCTTGCCGCCGTCGACCGTGACCGTGAGGTGACGGGCCGAGAAGGAGACGTCACCGGTGTCGACGAACTCCTCGAGCTGCCCGCCGACCAGGCGGAAGGTGGAGTGACCGACGCCGACGATGTCGTTCGGGCCGATCAGCACCGTCGAGGACTTCGCGATCGGCTGACCGTTGACGTACGTGCCGTTGTGCGAGCCGAGGTCGTGGATCTCGAAGCGCCCGTCGGGCGTCGCCGTGAACTCCGCGTGGTGGCGCGAGACCTGCAGGTCGGAGACGACCAGCTCGTTCTCCAGGGCACGACCGATCCGCATCTTGCGGCCGAGCGCCAGCTGGTGGAACGTCGTCGGGCTGCGATCGCCGTAGACCGGCGGGGCCCCCGCGACGCCGCCGGAACCCGGAGCCTTCTGCACGTACTGCTCGGACGGGCCGCCCTGCTGCGGGGGCACGTGCGGCTGGTGCTGCTGGGGCTGCTGTTGCTGCCAGCCCTGCTGCTGCGCCTGGTACGGGGCCTGCTGCTGGGGTGCCTGCTGGTGCGGGGCCTGTGCGGCCCAGCCCGGCGCCTCCTGCTGGGGCTGCTGAGGCGCGTGCTGCGGCGCGGCCTGCTGCTGGGCGTGCTGCTGCGGCGCGGAGACCGCCGCGGCGGCCGCGCCCGCGGCGCTGCCGGACACGTTCAGCAGCGGACCGTCGGTCGCGTTGCCGAGGTGCACGGCCGAACCGGGGCCGATTTCCATCTGGTGGATCCGCTGGCCCTGCACGAAGGTGCCATTGGTGCTGCCGTGGTCCTCAATGACCCAACTGCGCCCGCTCCAGCTGATCGTCGCGTGCCGCCAGGACACCCTGGCGTCGTCGAGCGAGATATCCCCCTGCGGATCACGTCCGAGGGTGTACGGCCTGGACGCGTCCAGCGTCCAGGTCCTGCCATTCAATTCCAGTACGAGTTCCGGCACTCCATGCCCCACTGAGTTGTCCCCCGAGCTAGCCCCCATCGATGGGGAGTCTAGGGATGTCGAACATCGGGAGGAACTATTTCAGGCGGAGGGCTCTGACCGAAAGTCGGGCCTTGTGAAGACTGCGTACGGGGGTGAAGGGTTGCCCCGTTGACGCGGAAGAAACCGCCCCGGAGAGTAGTAAGCACCCATCAGTGCATACGGATCACGCTCATTGGTCGCATTCATCTCATCGATCTCATTGATCACAATGTGCGTGTTCATTGCATTGGGTGCTTTTTGGGGCAAAGCGCTGCGGCTCGGGGGGTCCTCATGGAGGCCGACGAATTCAACGGCGAACGTCGCGGCGTGCGATGGGGTGACGTGCTGCTCTCCGCGATCGCCGCGGTGAGCTGGGCACTGATCGGCATGGCGGGGACCGCCGCACTCGGACTGCATCTGCTGGACGCGGACGCGGTGGGCTCGCTCGGACCGATGACGGCGGCGACGGTCGCGCTCGGCGTGGGTGGGTCGGTCACGCCGTCCGGCGACGTCTCGGCGTTCGGCCTGGAGGGAGCCGAGGCGACCACCGCGATCGACATCGCGCCACTCGGTGTCGCCCTCGTGGGCGCGTTGCTGCTCGCCCACTTCTTCCTCCGCTCCTTGCGCGGGGCGGGAGTTGTCATCGGGGCCGCCGAACTCGTCGCGCGCGCGGGCGCGGTGATCGCCCTCTTCCTCGCGATGCTCGCGGGGCTCGCCTGGGTGGGGCACGACGTCATCACGATCGACGGCGAGCAGCTCGGCATCGACAAGGGCATCGAGGAAGGGCTCGACCAGCTGCCGGGCGGCATCGGCGACAAGCTCCCCGGCGGGATCGGGGACATCGGCGGGCTCCTGCCCGACCGGCTCGGCGACCTGGTGGAGGCGAAGGCCTCGGTCGGCTTCACGGTGGACACCGCGCCGACGCTGCTCGGCGGGACGGTCTGGGTGGCCGGCGTCCTGGTCGTCGCGCTGCTCGCATCGCGGCGCACGCCGCTGCCGCGCGCGCTCGACGCCGCGCACCGGGTGGTGCGGCCCGCCGCCTCCTCACTGGTCGCGGTCGTCCTGATGGCGGTCGTCGCGGGGCTCGCCGCGGCGGCGTACGCGATGGTCGGCGACGAGCACCCCCGGCGGATCGCGGGTGCCGCGCTGCTCGGGGCGCCGAACGGTGTGTGGCTCGGGATACCCGTCGGGCTCTTCGTGCCGTTCGACGGCAAGGCCACGGGAGCGCTCACGCGGTTCCTGCCGGATCCTGTGGACGACCTGCTCGCGGGGTCGTCCGACAAACCGCTCACGCTCGGGCGGCTCGCGGAACTCGACGGCAGGGTCTGGCTGTTGGGTGTCGCGGCTGTGGTGATGATGCTGTTCGCAGGGGTGCTGGCCGCCGTACGGACTCCTTTTGTACGTGATGCGGTGTCCGTCATCGGGTTCGCGGGGCGGTGCGGGGTGCGGCTCGGGGGCGTGACGGCGCTGGGACTTCCGCTGCTGGTGTGGCTGACCGGGGTGTCCGCCGACGCGTCGCTCTCCGTCTTCGGCTTCGATGCGTTCGGGGCGGGCATCGAGCTGCACGGGCAGCTGGGGATGGCGGTGCTGCTGGGGGCCGGGTGGGGGTTCGGGGCGGGGGTCGTGGGAGCGTTGCTTGCCGTGGCTTCGGGGGCGGCGGGGGGCTCGGCTTCGCCGTTCGCGCGGGGCGGTGGCGGCGGGACGGAGGCTTCGGCCGAGGTCGGTGACCCCTCCGGGGCGGGGCCGTACGAGCCGGGGGTGCCGTACCGGCCGCCGAATCCCGACACGAATCCTTATCTGCGGCCGCCGCCGAGGGAGCCGAGGGATACGGAGCGGAAGGCACCGCGGGATGTCTCCGGAGCGCCGACCGTGGCGGGGCCGGTGGTGCCGCCGCGGCTGCGGCCCGGCTCCCGCTCGGGCGACTGGCCTCCCCCGCCGCCCCCTCCGCCGCCTCCTCCGGAGAAGGGGCCTCCCCGTCGGCCTCGCTGAAGTGATGCCTCTTTGAACGGTGCCCCGGCAGCCACGGGTCGTGCCCACCCGTTCCGCCGTGCGGAACGCCTGCCCACGACAGGGAGGACGACGGGACAGCAGGGCCCCTGCCTCGCCTTGCCACCGCAGGGCAATCGGGCGGGTGGGTGGGAGAAGATCGCCGCGAAGCGGCGGCAAAGGTGTCCGCCACGCGGACCGCCCCGGCACCCACCCGGCGGCGCCGGATACCGTAAGCGGCACCATGAGTGCTTCGCAGCCCCCTCAGCCCGCCGACATCCCGACGCTCCTCGTCAAGATCTTCGGCAAGGACCGCCCCGGCATCACCGCCGGGCTCTTCGACACCCTCGCCGCCTACTCCGTCGACGTCGTCGACATCGAGCAGGTCGTCACCCGTGGCCGGATCGTGCTGTGCGCGCTCGTGACCGAGCCGCCCGCCGGCCTGGAGGGCGACCTGCGTTCCACCGTCCACAGCTGGGCGGACTCCATGAAGATGCAGGCCGAGATCATCTCCGGCATCGGCGACAACCGGCCCCGCGGCCTCGGGCGTTCGCTCGTGACCGTGCTCGGCCACCCTCTGACCTCGGAGTCGACGGCCGCGATCGCCGCCAGCATCACCGCCACCGGCGGCAACATCGACCGCATCTTCCGGCTCGCCAAGTACCCGGTCACCGCCGTCGAGTTCGCGGTGTCCGGCACCGAGACGGAGCCGCTGCGCACCGCCCTCGCCATAGAGGCCGCACGGCTCGGCGTGGACGTCGCCGTCGTCGCCGCGGGCCTGCACCGCCGCGCCCAGCGCCTGGTCGTGATGGACGTCGACTCGACGCTCATCCAGGACGAGGTCATCGAACTCTTCGCCGCGCACGCCGGTTGCGAGGACAAGGTCGCCGAGGTGACGGCGGCCGCGATGCGCGGCGAGCTGGACTTCGAGCAGTCGCTGCACGCGCGCGTCGAGCTCCTGGCGGGCCTGGACGCATCGGTCGTGGACAAGGTCCGCTCCGAGGTCAGGCTCACCCCGGGCGCCCGCACCCTGATCCGTACCCTCAAGCGCCTCGGCTATCAAGTGGGCGTCGTATCGGGCGGGTTCACTCAGGTCACCGACGACCTGAAGGAACGTCTCGGCCTCGACTTCGCCCACGCCAACACCCTGGAGATCGCCGACGGCAGGCTCACCGGCAAGGTGACCGGCGAGATCGTCGACCGCGCGGGCAAGGCGCGTCTCCTGCGCCGCTTCGCCGCGGAGGCCGGGGTCCCGCTGGAGCAGACCGTCGCGATCGGCGACGGCGCGAACGACCTCGACATGCTGAACGCGGCAGGCCTCGGCGTGGCCTTCAACGCCAAGCCCGTGGTCCGCGAGGCCGCGCACACCGCGGTCAACGTCCCCTTCCTGGACACCGTCCTGTATCTCCTCGGCATCACCCGCGAAGAGGTCGAGGCGGCGGACACCCACACCGACTGACGGCACCGCACACCACGCGTACGTCGCACACGTCACATACGTCGAGGGGGCCCGGCACCGCTTCGGTGCCGGGCCCCCTCACGATGGACGGAAGAAGGGCTACTCGGACGGCGCCCAGTAGTCGACGAGGGTGGCAACGCCCGGCTCGAGCGCCTTCCACGAGCCGGAGTACGTCAGGACGGCGAAGGTCGCGGTCGGGAAGCCGCGGCGGTTCAGCCGTACCCGCGCGTCCCCCTCGTCCTCGCCTGCGAGGACGTCGGTCAGGCCCTGGACTCCGGGGTTGTGGCCGATCAGGACGAGGTTGCGCACGTCGTCCGGGGTTTCGTTGAGCACGGCGATCAGCTCGCCGGGAGAGGCTTCGTACAACCGCTCCTCGTAGACGGTCTTCGGCCGCTGCGGGAGCTCCTGGACGGCGAGCTTCCAGGTCTCGCGGGTCCGGGCCGCGGTCGAGCAGAGGGCCAGGTCGAAGGGGATACCGCTGTCGGCCAGCTTGCGCCCGGCGACCGGGGCGTCCCTGCGGCCTCGCTCCGCGAGTGGCCGCTCGTGGTCGGACACCTGCGGCCAGTCGGCCTTCGCATGCCGGAAGAGGACAATCCTGCGGGGTTCTGCGACGCTCATGCATCCCAGCTTCGCACGAAACGCGCCATTGGGCGCTGGGAGTTGGCGTGGTCCCCCGGCACGGGTGACGGCATCGGCGGAGAGGGGCTCACGGGGCCGTGCGCAGGACGATCGCCCGTATGTGCTCCAGGAGGTTGGTGATGACGGGCTCGCTGGTCGCGGCGTGCGCGTCCACGGGGTTCATGATCAGCAGGAGCAGGGCCGCGAAGGCGACGGCGGGGAGGGCGATGGCCCACCACGGGAGCTGGATCTCGACGCTGCCCGAGTCCGCCGGGTCTCGCCGGGTGTGCGTTCGGGCCGACATGCCGCCTCCGTGGTCCTCGAGCCATCCGCGCCGCGTCTTCGCGGGCACAACTCGAAGTTAGGTGATCGGCGACCCTCAACCCATCCGGAGATCCACCCACTTGACCCTGACACTGGCCCCCTAGGGGATAGGGGGGCTAGCCCCACCGACGCCCCGCCGACGCACCGCCGGGGACCGGTTCACGACGGGGTCACGGCGAGGCGACGGAGGCGACGATGCCGATGATCACGGTGATGGCCAGCATCGCGCCGAGCACGATGAGCAGCTTCTTCTGGCCGTTCTGGGGGTTCGGGTCGAGGACGGGCATACGGCCAGTCTCGCACCCTTTACCCGTCCCCCCTCCGGCGGGGTCAGGCCGTCTCGGCCTTCGCCGCCACCTCGTCCTCGATCGTGCGGTTGCGGCCCGCCAGGGTGCCGATGACGATCTGCGGCACCATCAGGCCCGCCATGAGCGCGATCGGCAGCCCCCAGCCACCGCTGTGCTGGTAGAGCACACCCACCAGGAGCGGTCCCGGGATCGAGATCAGATAGCCGGTGCTCTGCGCGAAGGCGGACAGCTTGGCCACGCCCACGCTGCTCTTGGCCCGCATCCCGACCATCGTGAGGGCGAGCGGGAAGGCGCAGTTGGAGATGCCGAGCAGCAGCGCCCAGGCCCACGCGCCGGCGGCCGGGGCGAGGTAGAGACCCGCGTACCCCATGAGGCCGCACGCGCCGAGGACGATCACGACGGGGCCCTGGTTGGTCAGGCGCGTGGCGACCCTCGGGATCACGAACGCGAGCGGCACGCCCATGGCCATCGTGACGGCGAGCAGCACACCGGCCTCGCTCGCGGGAACGCCCGCGTCGCGGAAGATCTGCGGCATCCAGCCCATCGTGATGTACGCGGCCGTGGCCTGGAGCCCGAAGAACACGGCGAGCGCCCAGGCGGTGCGGCTGCGGGTGATGCGGAGCGCGTCGTCCTCCTGCCGCACGGCGGTGCTGACGTGCTCGGGCGCAGCGGCGGTGGCGGTCCCCCGGTCACGGACGAGCGGGATCCACGGCACCACGGCGACGACGGCGAGCGCGGCCCACACGGCGAGCCCGGTCTGCCAGCGCCCGCCGAGCGCGTCGGTCATCGGGACCGTGAGGGCCGCGGCGAGGGAGGTGCCGAGCGCGAGCGCCATCGAGTACAGGCCGGTCATCGAGCCGACGCGGTCGGGGAACCAGCGCTTGACGATCACCGGCATCAGGACGTTGCTGACCGCGATGCCCATGAGGGCGAGCGCGGTGGCGGCGAGGAAGCCGGCCGTACCGCCGACGAAGGGGCGGATCACCAGGCCCGCGGCGATCGCGGCCATCCCGACGCAGACCACCGCGCTGGGGCCGAAGCGGCGGGCGAAGCGCGGTGCCATCACGCCGAAGACGGCGAAGCAGAGCGGCGGCACGGAGGTGAGCAGCCCCGCGAGGGTGCCGCTCATGCCGAGTCCGTCGCGCACCTCTTCGAGGAGGGCGCCGAGGCTGGTGATGGCCGGGCGGAGGTTGAGGGCCGCGAGGACGATGCCGACGATGACGAGCCGCGTCGCCCACGCGCGCGTGGGGGCCTGTTTCTCCGCGGTCTCGCTACGGACGGGGGGTGTCGCTGTCGGTGTCATCGTCCCGGTTTCCTCACTAGCCATGGAGCCATCATAGAATCATGGGATGATTGGCTGTCCAATCCGATTGCGTCACACTCAGGCACACGACCCGGCCCGCACCACCGCCGCCCGCCCCCATGACACGCACGAAGGAACGTCATGCCGCTGACCACTCCTCGCCGTTCGGCCCTCTCCGAACAGGTCATCTCCGAGCTGCGCAACCAGATCTCTTCGGGCGAGTGGCCGGTCGGCTCCCGCATCCCCACCGAGCCCGAGCTGGTCGAGCAGCTGGGTGTGGCCAGGAACACGGTCAGGGAGGCCGTGCGCGCCCTCGCGCACAACGGCCTGCTCGACATCCGGCAGGGCTCGGGCACCTACGTGGTGGCGACCAGCGAGCTCGCGGGCGTGATGCAGCGCAGGTTCGCCGACGCCGAGCCCCGGCACATCGCGGAGCTGCGCAGCACCCTGGAGTCGAGCGCGGCGAAGCTCGCCGCCCAGCGCCGCACCGAGCGGGACCTCAAGCAGCTCGACGCCCTGCTGGCGCGCCGCGAGGAGGCCTGGGCCTCCGGGGACGCGGAGGCCTTCGTGAGCGCCGACGCGACGTTCCACATGGCCGTCGTCGCCGCGTCGCACAACGACGTCATGACGGCGATGTACGCGGATCTCGGCGAGGTCCTGCGCGACTGGCTGCGCGAGGACATCGGCAAGGACCTGACCCCCGAGTCGCACATGGACCACACCCGGCTCGTCGACGCGATCCGCGCGGGGGACGCGGAGGCGGCCGCGGCCGAGGCGGCGGGCTACCCCTTCATGTGCCGCCCGGAGCGGTTCACCGAGGCCCGCGGCCGGGGCTGAGGCCCCCTACCGCCGCCGGGCCCGCGCCCGCTTCCCGGCACGTCACTTCTCGTGGCTGACCCAGACCGAGCGGATCTCTTTCCAGCACCGCCCGGTGAGCCGCACGGTCTGGGCGGGCCCCGCCTCGACGGGAGCGCCGTCGACGTCGATGTCCCACCACCGGTCGCACTCCACGTGGAGGCGGACCCGGTCGGTCTCGGGATAGGGGTTGTGGCAGTGCGCGACCGCCCGCGATCCTGCGACCTCGGTACGGCACTCCGAGCCGAACGGCCGGGGCTCTTCCGCCTTCACGCGCGCGTGCGGGGTTTCCTGCGGCACGCCGCTCGGCGCGACGACCACAAGAGCGAGAGCGACGAGCACCGCACCGGTAAGACGCACACTTCAGGGTGCGCGGTACTGCCCCGCCGCCGCCCGGCAAGGGGGCCGAACGGGCGAGGCCCCGCCTCCCGCACTGTGCGGGGGACGGGGCCTCGAAGGCGTACGAAGCAACGTACGAAATACCTGGTCAGGCACCCATCATGTGCACGCCGCCGTCGACGTGGATGATCTCGCCGGTGGTCTTCGGGAAGAAGTCCGAGAGCAGCGCGACGATGCCGCGGCCCGCGGGCTCCGGGTCCCCCATGTCCCACTCCAGCGGGGAGCGGGAGTTCCAGACGTCCGCGAGCTCTTCGAAGCCCGGGATGGACTTGGCCGCCATGGAGCCGAGCGGGCCCGCGGAGATGAGGTTGCAGCGGATGTCCTCCTTGCCCAGGTCACGGGCGAGGTAACGGCTGGTGGCCTCCAGGGCGGCCTTGGCCGGGCCCATCCAGTCGTACTTGGGCCAGGCGTACTGCGCGTCGAAGGTGAGGCCGACGACCGAGGCGCCGCCCTCGAACAGCGGGCGGCAGGCCATGGTGAGCGACTTCAGGGAGTACGCGGAGACGTGCATCGCCGTCGAGACGTCCTCGAAACTCGCCTCGAGGAAGTTGAAGGCGCCCTGCGGCGCGAAGCCGATGGAGTGCACGATGCCGTCGAGGCCGCCGAGCTCCTCCTTCACGACGCCCGCGAGACCGTCCAGGTGCTCCTGGTTGGTCACGTCGAGCTCGATGACCTTGGCGGGCTTGGGGAGCTTCTTGGCGATGCGCTCGGTGAGCGTGGGCCGCGGGAACGCGGTCAGGATGACCTCGGCGCCCTGCTCCTGGGCGACCTTGGCCGCGTGGAAGGCGATGGAGGCCTCCGTCAGCACACCGGTGACGAGGATGCGCTTGCCGTCGAGAATTCCGCTCATGGTGATCAGTGACCCATGCCCAATCCGCCGTCAACGGGGATGACGGCTCCAGTGATGTACGAGGCGTCGTCGGACGCGAGGAACTTCACCGCTGCGGCGATCTCCTCGGGCTGCGCGTAACGGCCGAGCGGCACCTGGGAGACGATGCTCCCGCGCTGCTCGTCCGAGAGCACCTTGGTCATGTCGGTGTCGACAAAACCGGGGGCGACGACGTTGAAGGTGAGATTGCGCGACCCGAGCTCGCGGGCGAGCGAGCGCGCGAAGCCGACCAGACCCGCCTTGGAGGCGGCGTAGTTCGCCTGCCCCGGGCCGCCCATGAGACCCACGACCGAGGAGATCAGCACGACGCGGCCCTTCCTGGCGCGCAGCATGCCGCGGTTGGCGCGCTTGACGACACGGAAGGTGCCGGTGAGGTTGGTGTCCAGGACGGACGTGAAGTCCTCCTCGGACATCCGCATCAGGAGCTGGTCCTTGGTGATGCCCGCGTTGGCGACGAGGACCTCGACGTTCCCGTGCTTGTCCTCGATCTCCTTGTAGGCCTGCTCCACCTGCTCGGCGTCCGTGATGTCGCACTTGACGGCGAGGACCCCGGCGTCGGTGAGGGCCTGCGGCGGCTCACCCGAGCGGTAGGTGATCGCGACCTTGTCGCCGGCGTCGGCGAAGGCGCGGGCGATGGCGAGGCCGATGCCCCGGTTTCCTCCGGTGACGAGAACCGAGCGGCTCAACGGATCACCCTTTCGATAGCGGTCTGGTACCTCGGAAACCTATCGGTACCTTCCGCGATACGGAGAATCGGCGACCGACAGTGGCGCAGAGGACTCGCTGTCGGGTCCCTACAGAAAGGCCCCGCGGAAAGGTCTGGCACCGGAGCCGTCGCTCAGGACATGATCGGGACTGACCGGTGCCGACAGCAGGGAGACATCCGTGCCTCATTCCATCGATGAAGCCTTCACGGCGCTGCCGCTGCGGGCTCTCGCCGACGCCGCGCTCGCCCGCGCGCGTGCGCTCGGCGCGGACCACGCGGACTTCCGCCTGGAGCGGGTGCGCAGCGCGTCCTGGCTGCTGCGCGACGCCAAGCCGGCCGGCAGCACGGACACCACGGACCTCGGGTACGCGGTCCGTGTGGTGCACGGAGGTACGTGGGGCTTCGCCTCGGGTGTGGACATGACGATGGACGCGGCGGCGAAGGTCGCGTCCCAAGCCGTGGCGATGGCGAAGCTGTCGGCGCAGGTCATCAAGGCCGCGGGGTCGAACGAGGGGGCACCTCCCACGCCTTTCGGGCAGTGGGGGAGGGTGGAGCTCGCCGACGAGCCAGTGCACGCGGACAAGACGTGGGTCTCCTCGTACGAGATCGATCCCTTCTCCGTGCCGGACGAGGAGAAGGCGGGGCTGCTCGCCGACTGGAGCGCGCGGCTGCTCGCGGCGGACGGCGTCGCGCACGTGGACGCCTCGCTGCTCACGGTGCACGAGAACAAGTTCTACGCCGACACGGCGGGGACGGTGACCACGCAGCAGCGGGTCCGTCTGCACCCGCAGCTGACCGCGGTCGCCGTCGACGGATCGAGCGGTGAGTTCGACTCGATGCGGACGATCGCGCCGCCGGTCGGGCGGGGCTGGGAGTACCTCACCGGGACCGGCTGGGACTGGGAGAGCGAGCTCGCGCGGATTCCCGAGCTATTGGCCGAGAAGATGCGGGCGCCCAGCGTTCAGGCGGGCTCGTACGACCTCGTCGTCGACCCGTCGAACCTCTGGCTGACCATCCACGAGTCCATCGGCCACGCCACCGAGCTGGACCGCGCCCTCGGCTACGAGGCGGCGTACGCGGGCACGTCGTTCGCCACCTTCGACCAGCTCGGCAAGCTCGCCTACGGCTCCTCGCTGATGAACGTGACGGGCGACAGGACCGCCGAGCACGGGCTCGCGACCATCGGGTACGACGACGAGGGCGTCGCCGGGCAGTCCTGGGACCTGGTCAAGGACGGCACCCTGGTCGGCTATCAACTGGACCGGCGCATCGCGAAGCTCACCGGCTTCGAGCGGTCCAACGGCTGCGCGTACGCGGACTCCCCCGGCCATGTGCCGGTGCAGCGCATGGCGAACGTGTCGCTGCAGCCGGACCCGGGCGGGCTCTCCACCGAGGACCTGATCGCGGGCGTCGACCGCGGCATCTACGTGGTCGGCGACCGGTCCTGGTCGATCGACATGCAGCGCTACAACTTCCAGTTCACGGGCCAGCGCTTCTACCGGATCGAGAACGGGCGGCTCGCCGGTCAGCTGCGCGACGTCGCCTACCAGGCGACGACCACCGACTTCTGGGGCTCGATGGCCGCGGTCGGCGGCCCGCAGACGTATGTCCTGGGCGGCGCGTTCAACTGCGGCAAGGCCCAGCCCGGCCAGGTCGCCGCCGTCTCGCACGGCTGCCCGTCCGCCCTGTTCCGGGGCGTGAACATTCTGAACACCACGCAGGAGGCCGGTCGATGAGCCGCAGCGCCACCAAGCCGCACGAGATCGTCGAGCGGGCCCTCGAACTGTCCACCGCCGACGGCTGCGTCGTGATCGCCGACGAGGAGTCGTCGGCGAACCTGCGCTGGGCCGGCAACGCGCTCACCACCAACGGCGTCACCCGCGGCCGCACCCTCACCGTCGTCGCGACCGTCGACGGCAAGGAGGGCACCGCGTCCGGAGTGGTCTCGCGCTCGGCCGTGACCGCGGACGACCTGGAGCCGCTGGTGCGGGCCGCCGAGGAGGCCGCGCGCGGGGCCGGTCCCGCCGAGGACGCGCAGCCGCTGGTCACCGGCACCGCGGCCTCCCCCGACTTCACCGAGGCCCCCGTGGAGACGTCCTCCGCGGTGTTCGCGGACTTCGCCCCCGCGCTCGGCGAGGCGTTCGCCAGGGCCCGCGCGGGCGGACGCGAGCTGTACGGCTTCGCGAACCACGAGTTCGTGACCAGCTATCTGGGGACGTCGACGGGGCTCCGGCTGCGGCACGACCAGCCCAACGGCACCCTCGAACTCAACGCCAAGTCCCCGGACCGCACCAAGTCCGCGTGGGCGGGGCGGGCCACCCGTGACTTCAAGGACGTCGACCCCGCGGCGCTGGACGCCGAGCTCGCCCAGCGCCTCGGGTGGGCGCAGCGCCGCATCGACCTGCCGGCCGGGCGGTACGAGACGCTGCTGCCGCCGACCGCCGTCGCGGACCTGCTGATCTACCAGCTGTGGTCGTCCTCGGCCCGCGACGCCGCCGAGGGCCGCACGGTGTTCTCCAAGCCGGGCGGCGCGACCCGGCTGGGCGAGAAGCTCGCCGAGCTGCCGCTGACGCTGCGCAGCGATCCGCACGAGCCGGGCCTGGAGTCGGCGCCGTTCGTGCTGGCCCACGCCTCCGGCGGCGACGCGTCCGTCTTCGACAACGGCCTGCCGCTCACCGCCACCGAGTGGATCCGCGCGGGTGAGCTCGCTCACCTGGCCACCACCCGGCACAGCGCCGCCCTGACCGGGCTCCCGGTGACGCCCGCCGTCGACAACCTCGTCCTGGACGGCGGCGGCGACCGCTCCCTGGAGGAGATGGTCGCGGCCACCGAGCGCGGGCTGCTGCTCACCTGCCTCTGGTACATCCGCGAGGTCGACCCGGCCACGCTGCTCCTGACGGGCCTGACCCGCGACGGCGTCTATCTCGTCGAGAACGGCGAGGTCGTGGGCGAGGTGAACAACTTCCGGTTCAACGAGTCGCCGGTGGACCTGCTGGGCCGGGCCACGGAGGCCGGGCGCACGGAAAAGACGCTGCCGCGCGAGTGGGGCGACTGGTTCACTAGAGCTGCCATGCCGGCCCTGCGGGTGCCGGACTTCAACATGAGCTCGGTCAGCCAGGGCGTGTGACGCCCATAGACTGGCAGGGACCGATCACCAGGTACGTACGAGGAGACACAGAACCGTGACGGACATCGTCGACGAGCTGAAGTGGCGCGGGCTGTTCGCCCAGTCCACTGACGAGGACGCATTGCGCAAGACGCTCGCGGACGGTCCTGTCACGTTTTATATCGGCTTCGACCCGACCGCGGCCTCGCTGCACGTCGGCCACCTGGTGCAGGTCCTGACCATGCGCCGCCTCCAGCGAGCGGGCCACCGCCCGCTCGCCCTGGTCGGCGGCGCGACGGGCCAGATCGGCGACCCGCGCCCGACGGCCGAGCGCACCCTGAACTCGCCTGAGACGATCGCGAACTGGGTGTCCCGGCTGCGCGGGCAGATCGAGCCGTTCCTGACCTTCGACGGCGAGAACGCCGCGGTCATGGTGAACAACCTGGACTGGACGGCCCCGATGTCGGCCATCGAGTTCCTGCGCGAGATCGGCAAGCACTTCCGCGTCAACAAGATGCTGACCAAGGACTCCGTGGCCCGGCGCCTGGAGTCCCAGGAGGGCATCAGTTACACGGAGTTCAGCTACCAGCTCCTGCAGGGCATGGACTTCCTGGAGCTCTACCGGCGCCATGGGTGCACCCTGCAGCTGGGCGGTTCCGACCAGTGGGGCAACCTCACCGCGGGGCTCGACCTGATCCACCGCCTGGAGCCGGAGGCGTCGGCGCACTGCCTGGCGACGCCGCTCATGGTCAAGGCGGACGGCACCAAGTTCGGCAAGACCGAGGGCGGGGCCGTCTGGCTCGACCCGGAGATGACCACGCCGTACGCGTTCTACCAGTTCTGGCTGAACGTGGACGACCGGGACATCTCGACGTACATGCGCATCCTCAGCTTCAAGTCCCGCGAGGAGCTCGAGGAGATCGAGAAGCAGACCGAGGAGCGTCCGCAGGCGCGTGCCGCGCAGCGTGCGCTCGCCGAGGAGCTGACGACGCTGGTGCACGGCGCCGACCAGTGCGCCGCGGTCATCGCCGCGTCCAAGGCGCTCTTCGGCCAGGGCGACCTCGCCGAGCTGGACGAGGCGACGCTGGCCGCGGCGCTCTCCGAGCTGCCGCACATCCAGGTCGCCGAGCTCGGTCCGGTCGTGGACCTGCTCGCCGAGGTCGGCCTGGTGGCGAGCAAGTCCGCCGCCCGGCGCACGGTCAAGGAAGGCGGTGCCTACGTGAACAACGTCAAGGTCGCCGCCGAGGACGCCGTGCCGGCCCGTGAGGATCTGCTGCACGGGCGCTGGCTGGTGCTGCGCCGCGGCAAGAAGAACCTGGCCGCGGTCGAGGTCACGGCGGCCTGACCCGCACGAACGCGAGAGGGGCCGGTCCGTGCGGACCGGCCCCTCAACGCATGCCCGCGCGCGATGCGCCTACGCCGACTGTTTGTTGCCCTTGATCGCCTTGTACGCCATGTCACCGACGCCGACGATGATCAGCGCCGCCACGATCTGCAGGGCGTGCCTGCCCCAGTCGATGCCCTTGGTCTCGTCGATACCCATCGCCGCGGCGAGCGAGTTGCCCACGACGGCTCCGATGATGCCGAACACCGTGGTGAGCCAGAGCGGACTGTGCTGCTTCCCGGGCAGGATCGCCTTGGCAATCAGCCCCAGCACGAATCCGACGATGATCGCCCACAACCAGCCCATAGCTGCCTCCTCGTACGGCTCCACATGAGCGTTACGGTCAGTGTCGGCCTGTCCGCCATACGGCGCATGTCGGGCGCCCCCATACGTGGCACAGCGCAGGTGGGACACCGAGTCGATGCCTGCCCCGGTCTCGTAGGCTGCGCAGCCGCGGCGTAACGTGGAGCGGGTCGGACCGGGGCAGATATCAGGGAGAGTCCGGCACAGCGGACAGGGTGGTGGAACGTGATGCGGAAGCAGAGCAGCGGCCAGGTCTTCCGGATCACGGGGGCCCGGCAGGGTCTCGCCGAGGACGTGCGTGGCAGGCAGCGACGCTATGTGATCTCGATGTCGGTCAGGACGGTGTCGGTCGTGGCCGCCGCCGTGTTGTGGAACGTGGAGCGGCACGTCGCGCTCGTCGCACTGGTGCTCGGAGTTCTCCTGCCGTACATCTCCGTGGTCATCGCCAACGCCGGCCGGGAGAGCAACCCCTCGCTTCCGTCGACCTTCGTACCCGCCCCTTCTCGGCCAATGCTCGCGCCGCCCGCCCCGGCGGGACCGGCGGAATCCGTCCCGGAAGATCCCCTGGGGTCCTCGTACGACCAGCGGCGCGGCGGTTCGCGCTAGCGGAGCCGACCGTCGACGTTCCGCCAAGCTCAAGAAAACCTCAGATCAATCATGTAGTTCCGGTGCCAGTCACCGGGTCCCCCATGACATACTTCGTACGCGCTCCGCATCCCCCGTCGGAGCGACAGACCGACGCCGGGCAGCTCCCCCCGTGGCTGCTCGGCGTCGCCTTGTTCTGCGACCACTTGGGCACAACCGCGAAGGCACTTGGACGCGACCGTGAGTGACGAAACGCCGATCTGTTCCGCCAAGGGCTGCCGCGTCGACGCCGTCTGGGTGCTCGCCTGGAACAACCCGAAGATCCATACCCCGGAGCGACGCAAGACGTGGCTCGCATGCGGTGAACATCGCGAGCACCTCTCTCAATTCCTCGGCGTACGCGGCATGTTGAAGGAAGTCGTGACACTGACCGAGTGGAATGGCCGCGACGGCGGCGCGGCGGAGCACCGCTGACGCCCTGCGCTCCCTCCAACTCCCCTCCATGCAGGGCCAGTTGGGGAAGCTCAAGAAAAGCTCAGATCAATCGTGCAGTTCCGGTGCACCGCTCCGGGTCCCTCGTGCCATACTGCCGATCGCGCTCCGCAACCCCCGCCGGAGCGTCCCCGCGGTGAGGTGAAGGGGGTGGATAAATGAATGATCGCCAACGGCAGTCGCGCAAGCGCTGGACCGGCCCCGAGAAGTGGCAGGTCTTGATCGGATTGCTCGGCCTACTCGTAGCGATCACCGGATGCGTGGGACAGTTCGTCCAGTAGGGCGCCCACCCATGAGACGGTCGTGACCGGCGCTGCGCACGCAGCGAGCCCGGTCGAGTCATAGACGACCGGGCTCGTGACTACTGCGCGAAGGGTCTCGCTCTTGCCGGAGCGGGGCCCTTCGTCGTGGGCGGTGAATACCGGTCCACGACGGGGGAATACTACAGCGCACGGCGCCTCGGGTTAACTCCTCCGCGTCATTGTCATTGCCTCTGCCGGGCAGTCCGCAGGACCTCAGCCGCCGATCGCCGACATCGGGCGGTCCGGCTGGAGGAACGAGGGGTCGTCCAGGCCCGAGCCCGCCTTCTTGCCCCACATCGCGAGCTTCCATATGCGGGCGATGGCCTCGTCCGAGCCGTCCGTGCTGTCCTCGGGGGCCGCGCGCAGGGCGCCGCGCAGGTCGGTCTCCTCGGTGGCGAACAGGCAGGTGCGCACCTGGCCGTCGGCCGTCAGCCTCGTACGGTCGCAGGCCGAGCAGAACGGGCGGGTGACGGAGGCGATGACGCCGACGCGGTGCGGGCCGCCGTCGACGATCCAGCGCTCGGCGGGTGCCGAGCCGCGCTCGCCGGAGCCCTCCTCGGTGAGCTCGAAGCGCGTACGCAGGGACTGCAGGATGTCACCGGCGGTGATCATGCCGTCGCGCTTCCAGCCGTGCTGGGCGTCCAGGGGCATCTGCTCGATGAAACGCAGTTCGTAGTCGTTCTCGACGGCCCAGGCCAGCAGGTCCGGGGCCTCGTCGTCGTTCAGGCCCGGCATCAGGACGGTGTTGACCTTGACCGGGGTCAGGCCCGCGTCGCGTGCCGCCTCGAGGCCTTCGAGGACGTCCTTGTGGCGGTCACGGCGCGTGAGCGTCTTGAAGACGTCGGGGCGGAGGGTGTCCAGGGAGACGTTGACCCGGTCGAGGCCTGCCGCCTTGAGGGCCTGAGCGGTGCGCTTGAGGCCGATGCCGTTCGTCGTCAGGGACATCTTCGGGCGCGGCTCCAGCTGGGCGCAGCGCTCGACGATCCCGACGAGGCCGGGGCGCAGGAGCGGCTCGCCGCCGGTGAAGCGGACCTCGGTGACGCCGAGCCGGGTGACGGCGATGCGCACGAGGCGGACGATCTCGTCGTCGGTCAGCAGGTCCGGCTTGGCCAGCCACTGCAGGCCCTCTTCCGGCATGCAGTACGTGCAGCGCAGATTGCAGCGGTCGGTCAGTGATACGCGCAGGTCAGTGGCTACACGGCCATAGGTGTCGATGAGCACTGCGGCCCCTCCCCGGCGATTGGGTGTTGATGTTCCCGGCTGGATGTTCCCGACTGCTTTCGACCTTACGTCAGACGTCTGACAACGCCATGGGCCATTTGCCACGAGGAACACCGCGGCCGCGTCGTAGGACTCTACGACGCGGCCGCTACAGGCGTGTGAACGTTTCCCGGTCAGTGGGCTCCGACGCCGGTGAGGGACTTGACCTCGAGCTCGGCGTACTTGTCCTTGTCCGGCTCCTCCTTGGAGAGGATCGAGCCGAGCCAGCCGAGCAGGAAGCCCAGCGGGATGGAGATGAGGCCCGGATTCTCCAGCGGGAAGAAGTCGAAGTTCGCGTCGGGGAACATCGAGGTGGGCTTGCCGGAGACCACCGGCGAGAACAGCACCAGGCCGACGGCCGCGGCCAGACCGCCGTAGATGGACCACAGGGCGCCCTGGGTGGTGAACCTCTTCCAGAAGAGGCTGTACAGGATCGTCGGCAGGTTCGCGGAGGCCGCGACCGCGAAGGCGAGGGCGACCAGGCCGGCCACGTTCAGGTCGCGGGCCAGGGCGCCGAGCGCGATGGAGACGATGCCGATGAAGACGGTCGCCCAGCGGGCCGCCTTCATCTCCTCCTTCTCGGTGGCCTTGCCCTTGCGGATCACGTTCGCGTAGATGTCGTGGGCGAACGACGACGACGAGGCCAGGGTGAGGCCCGCGACGACCGCGAGGATCGTGGCGAAGGCGACCGCGGAGATCACCGCGAGCAGGATCGCGCCGCCGGTCGAGTCGCCACCGCCGCCGATCTCCAGGGCGGCGAGCGGTGCCGCCGTGTTGCCCGCCTTGTTGGAGGCGATGATGTCGCCGGGCTTGAGCAGGGCGGCTGCGCCGAAGCCGAGCACGATCGTCATCAGGTAGAAGGCGCCGATGATGCCGATCGCCCAGTTCACGGACTTACGGGCGGCCTTGGCCGTGGGCACGGTGTAGAAGCGGATCAGAATGTGCGGCAGTCCCGCGGTGCCGAGGACCAGGGCGATGCCGAGCGAGATGAAGTCCAGCTTCGACGTGCCGCTCGCGCCGTACTTGAGGCCGGGCTCCAGGAACGCCGAGCCCTTGCCGCTGTTGGAGGCGGCGGTGCCGAGCAGGTCGGAGACGTTGAAGTTGAACTTCAGCAGGATCAGGAAGGTGATGAGCACCGTGCCCGCGATGAGCAGGACGGCCTTGACCATCTGCACCCACGTGGTGCCCTTCATGCCGCCGATGGTGACGTAGACGATCATCAGGACGCCGACGAGGGCGACGATGAGGATCTTGCCCGCGTCGGAGGTGATGCCGAGGAGCAGCGAGACCAGCACGCCCGCGCCCGCCATCTGCGCGAGCAGGTAGAAGATCGAGACGACGATGGTGGAGGTGCCCGCGGCCGTGCGGACCGGGCGCTGGCGCATGCGGTACGCGAGGACGTCGCCCATCGTGTACCGGCCGGAGTTGCGCAGCGGCTCGGCGACCAGGAGCAGCGCCACCAGCCAGGCGACCAGGAAGCCGATGGAGTAGAGGAAGCCGTCGTACCCGAAGAGGGCGATGGCGCCCGCGATGCCGAGGAAGGACGCGGCGGACATGTAGTCGCCGGAGATCGCCAGGCCGTTCTGGAAGCCGGTGAACTGGCGGCCGCCCGCGTAGAAGTCGGCGGCGCTCTTGGTCTGCCGCCCGGCCCAGACGGTGATGAAGAGCGTCGCGACGACGAAGGCCGCGAAGAGGCTGATGATCAGCGTCCGGTGCTCGGAGGCGTCGGACGCGGCCGCCAGGTCGATGACGGCGGTGTGCGCGGGGCTCATGCGTCGCCCTCCGTGCGGGTCTCCATGCGGGTCTCCATGCGGGCCTTGATCGCCTCGGCCTTCGGGTCGAGCTTCGCCGCGGCGTGGCGCGAGTAGAACCAGGCGATCAGGAAGGTGGTCAGGAACTGCCCGAGGCCGAGCACCAGGGCGACGTTGATGTTGCCGAAGAGCTTGGTGCCCATGAAGTCGCCCGCGTAGTTGGAGAGCAGGACGTACACGAGGTACCAGGCGATGAAGGCGACGGTGAGCGGGAAGGCGAACGAGCGGTGCGCGCGGCGCAGTTCACCGAACTCCGCGCTCTCCTGCACCTGGATGAACTCCTCCGTGGAGGGCGCTTGGGAATCGGGTGCTGCTCCTGCGCCACCCTTCGAAGGGGGCGGTGCGTCGGTGGCCACGGAGTCTCCTCGTGGTGCGGGTGGGGTGGGGACAGACAGTTGTTCCATGGGGCTCTCTGGTCTCGTATTCCGGCGTGATGCGGATCACGTGAACCACGGTTGGCGATGCTAAGGCCACGGGACGTGATCCGACAGGGGGTTGATGTTGCTTCCGTTGTCTGCTCAACGTCACGACGGCACGCCCGTCGTCGCCCAACTCCCCGCTTTCTTCGGGATTTCATTGCTGGCCTGGGAGTTTCAGGGTTAGCTTCACCCTGAACGGCCCGTCATGTACCTGCCCGAGCACCACTTGTGTTCGGGCAGTTCCGTATGCGATTCCGCGTGCGGTTTCCGTCTCCGGATGATGTGGAGATCCCATGGCTCATCTGCGTTCCAGACGCCGTACGGCGCTCATCGTGCCGCTCGGCATCGCGCTCGCCGCCTCGGTCGGCTTCGTGCCGGGCGCCGCCACCGCGGCCCCGAACGAGTCGCCCGCCCCCGTGTCGGCGCAGACCGCGAAGGACGCCCCCGTCTTCGCGTTCGTCGTCAATACCCGTACGGACCACAAGACGATCGCGTCCGTCGAGAAGGCGATAGCCAAGGCCGGCGGCTCCGTCGTCGTCACGCACAAGAAGATCGGCGTCATCGTCGCCCACTCGGCGGATCCGGACTTCGGCAAGCAGATACGCAAGGTCCGCGGCGTCCAGTCCGCCGGCGCGTCCCACACCGCGCCGCTGAAGTCGGCCGCCACCACCGACGACGGCAAGGCGGAGCCGCTCTCCAAGGCAGAGGCCAAGTCCCTGGAGCAGAGCGCCGCTCCGGGCGCCGAGCCGATGGAGGCCGACCAGTGGGACCTGCGGGCGATCGGCGCCGACAAGGCCGCGAAGATCAACCCGGGCAGCAAGAAGGTCACCGTCGCCGTGATCGACACCGGCGTCGACGACACCCACCCGGACCTCGCCCCCAACTTCTCGCCCGCGCAGTCCGCGAGCTGTGTCGGCGGCAAGGCGGACACCTCCGACGGGGCCTGGCGTCCGGCCAAGAAGGACCATTACCACGGCACGCACGTGGCCGGTGAGATCGGTGCCGCGCGCAACGGCGTCGGCGTCGCGGGCGTGGCGCCCGGCGTGAAGATCGCGGGCATCAAGGTGGCCGACCCGGTCGACGAGCTGTTCTACCCGGAGAACGTGGTCTGCGCCTTCGTGTTCGCCGCCGAGCACAGCGTCGAGATCACCAACAACAGCTACTACGTGGACCCGTGGCTGTACAACTGCAAGGACGACCCGGACCAGCGGGCGATCCTCGACGCGGTCAACCGCGCTCAGCTGTACGCCCAGCGCAAGGGCACCCTCAACATCGCATCGGCGGGCAACTCCAACCACGACCTGGACTCGGACGCGATCGTCGACGACTCCAGCCCGGACGACTCCACGCCGGTGACCCGTACCATCGACCCGCACGAGTGCCTCGACGTGCCGACCCAGTTGCCGGGTGTCGTGACCACCAGCGCGACGGGCGTCAAGAACCTCAAGTCGTCGTACTCCAGCTACGGCAAGGGCGTCGTCGACGTGACCGCGCCGGGCGGCGACAAGTACCAGCTGCCGACCGACACCCCGTCGAAGAACGGCAACATCCTCTCCACCATGCCGGGCGGCGAGTACGGCTGGCTGCGCGGTACGTCGATGGCCGCGCCGCACGCCTCGGGCGTCGCCGCGCTGCTCAAGTCCACGCACCCCAAGGCGGGCCCCGCCGAGCTGCAGCGGCTCCTGAAGAAGCAGGCCGACCGCCTGGAGTGCCCGGACGGTCCTTACGACCCCGACGGTGACGGCGACGTCGACGCGGTGTGCCAGAGCGGCGGCAAGGACAAGAACGGCTTCTACGGCAGCGGGCTCGTCGACGCGCTCGACGCCGTGAAGAAGAAGTGACGGGGAGACCGAACGTGACCAAGCACCACAGAACTGCCGCCGGCTTCCTGCGCTCCCGCCGGGTGCTCGCCCTGCCGCTCGGCGTCGCGCTGGTCTCGGCCGTCGCGTTCCTTCCGGGGACGGCGTCGGCGCGGCCCGCCGCGGTGCCCGACGCCCCGGCGTCGGCGTCCGCGTCGGATGCCGCCTCCATGAGCTACGTCGTGAACGTCCGCCCCGGCAAGGGGAGTTCGGCGTACGCGAAGAAGGCCATCACCAAGGCGGGCGGCGATGTCGTCATCGCGTACGACAAGATCGGCGTCATCGTCGTCCACTCGGCGAACCCCGACTTCGCGAAGACGATCCGCAAGGTGAAGGGCGTCCAGTCGGCGGGCGCGACACGGACGGCCCCGCTGTCCGCGCAGGCCGACGACGCCCTGGAGTCCGAGCGGCCGCTGACCGCCGCCGAGGCGAAGGCCGCGGCGGGCAAGGCGTCGGCCGGCCAGGACGAGCTGGAGCCGCTGCAGTGGGACCTGCCCGCCATGAAGGCGGACAAGGCGCACGAGATCTCGCTCGGCAGCCGCAAAGTCACCGTCGGCGTCCTGGACTCCGGGGTCGACGACACGCACCCCGACATCGCGCCGAACTTCGACCGCGAGGCGTCCGCGAGCTGTGTGGGCGGCGTGCCCGTCCAGAAGGACAACGCGTGGCGTCCGGTGGCCGGCGAGAGCGACCACGGCATGCACGTGGCGGGCACGATCGCCGCCGCGAAGAACGGCACCGGTGTCACGGGCGTCGCGCCCGGCGTGAAGGTGGCGAGCCTGAAGGTGGCCGAGCCCAAGAGCCGCATGTACTACGCGGAGGCCGTGGTCTGCGGCTTCGTGTGGGCGGCCGACCACGGCGTCGACGTCACCAACAACAGCTACTACACCGACCCGTGGCTGTTCGCCTGCACGACGGACGACGACCAGAAGGCGCTCGTCGACGCCGTCGGGCGGGCCGCGAGGTACGCGGAGCGCAAGGGCGCGGTGAACGTCGCGGCCGCGGGCAACGCGAAGACCGACCTCGCCCAGGACGAGATCCTCGACGAGTCGAGCCCGAACGACACCACTCCGGTGCCGCGGACCATCAACACCAAGGACTGCCTCGACCTTCCGTCGCAGCTGCCGGGTGTCGTGACGGTCTCCGCGACCGGGGCGAAGGGCATCAAGGCGTCGTACTCGAACTACGGCAACGGCGTCATCGACATCGCGGCGCCGGGCGGCGACTCCACCAAGTACCAGGCGCCCGAAGCGCCGGCCGAGGACGGCAGGATCCTGTCGACGCTGCCGGGCGGCAAGTTCGGCTACAAGGGCGGTACGTCGATGGCGTCGCCGCACGCCGCGGGCGTGGCCGCACTGCTCAAGTCGACGCACCCGCACGCCTCGCCGGCGCGGATCAAGGCGCTCCTGTACCGCCAGGCGGACGCGATGGCGTGCACCGATCCGTACGACTTCGACGGTGACGGCAAGGTCGACGCGGTCTGCGAGGGCGGCAAGAACAGGAACGGCTTCTACGGCGTGGGCATGGCCGACGCGCTGGACGCCGTGCGCAAGTAGCGACGTCGTGCACAAGTAGCGACGCCGTGCGCAAGTAGCACCGAAATGCGGTGGGTTGGGCCGGGCGGCTTGGGGGCCGCCCGGCCCTTTCCCGTCGGCGCGCGAGAGGATCCCGTGTCATGTACGAGTACAGAAACTCCGAGTTCGTCGTCTCCGGCACGGAGCAGTGGGTGGCGTGGCCCGCCCGGCCCCGGTGGCAGCTGGTGATCCGGTTCGTCCTCACGGTGCTGTTCATGCCGTTCTGGATCGTCTTCGGGATCGCCGTCTTCCTCGGCACCCTCGCCATCGGCCTGGTCACCGAGGTGATCGCCGCGGTGAGTTCCTCGTACGAGAAGGCCTTCGACGAGTTCATGGACGGGGCGATGCGCCGGATCACCACACTCCCCCGCTGGTGCGTGCTCTGGGCCGAGATGCGGCACGAAGGGGACGCCGACTACTACCGCGCGCGGGTCGACAAGGAACTCGCCCGGTGGACGGAGCGGGCGTCGGCGCCGCGCGTGCCAAAGAAGCCGCTGCCGCCCACCGAGTGCGAGATCTTCCGGCGCGACTACCGCGGCTGCGGCGGGCACTACGTCGTCCGGGCGGCGGCCGACCGGGGGTGGGAGCTGCGGCCCTCCACTCCGGGTGAGTCGGTCAGACTCTGGTGGTCCGCGGCGTCGGCCCCCGATCACACGGCGTCCTCGTGAACGCCGCACGTGCCGCCTGGGCCGCGCTCGGCGGCGACCCCGCGCTGCTCTCCCGCGTCTCGTCCGTCGTGCGCGAGGACGCCCTGCCCGCCCGGCTGCCTGTGATCGGGCTCGCCCGCTCCTGCGTGGGTGTCTGCGCGCTGGCCGCGGCGGAGCTCGCCACGGCGCGCACCGGGCGCGATGTGCCCCGGGTGCGGGTCGACGACGGGGCCGTGGCGACCGCCTTCACCAGCGAGCGGCACCTGCTGGTGGACGGGCGCGCGCCGGTCGCCTTCGCGCCGCTGTCCCGCTTCTGGCGCACCGCGGACGGCTGGGTGCGCACACACGCCAACTACCCGCACCACCGGGCCGCGTTGACGGCCTCCCTGGGGCTCCCCGCGGACGCGTCCGTCGACTCCGTGGCCGCGCGCCTCGCCGAGCGGTCCGCCCCGGACGTGGAGGACGCGGTGTACGCGGCCGGAGGGCTCGCCGTCGCGCTGCGCTCGCCCGAGGAGTGGGCCGCGCATCCGCAGGGCGCCGCGGTCGCCGCGCGGCCGCTGGTGCGGCGCGAGCGGATCGGTGCCGACGGGCCTTCCGGGCGACCGCTGCCGCCGCTCACCGGAAGTCCGTCGCGGCCCGCCGAAGGGCTGCGCGTCCTCGATCTGACCCGGGTCATCGCGGGCCCGGTCGCGACCCGGACCCTGGCGCTGCTCGGCGCGGACGTGCTGCGGGTCGACTCGCCCCGACTGCCGGAGATCACCGACCAGCACACGGACACGGGCTTCGGGAAGCGGTCCGCCGCGCTGGACCTCGACGACCGCGCGGACCGGCGTGCCTTCGACGCGCTCCTCGACCTCGCCGACGTGGTCGTCACCGGCTACCGGCCGGGCGCCCTCGACCGGTTCGGCCTCGGCGCCGAGGCGCTGGCCGAGCGCAGGCCCGGCGTCGTCCTGGCCCAGCTGTCGGCGTGGGGCGACCACGGACCGTGGGCTCAGCGGCGGGGCTTCGACAGCCTGGTGCAGGTCGCCACCGGGATCGCCGCCGTCGAGGGGGCGCCCGAGCGGCCGGGCGCGCTGCCCGCGCAGGCGCTGGACCACGGCACCGGCTATCTGCTGGCCGCGGCCGTCCTGCGCACGCTGACCGAGCGGGCGGAGCGGGGCGGGACCGGGCACGTGCGGCTCGCCCTGGCGCGGACGGCGGCGTGGCTGACGGACGGGATCGGGGCCGAAGACGGTGCCCGGGGCGCGGAGACGTACGACGTCGAGGAGACGTACAACGTCGAGAAGGCGTACGACGTCAAGGAGACGTACGGCGTCGAGAAGGCGTACGACGTCGGGGAGGCGTACGGCGTCGAGAAGGCGTACGACGTCGAGAAGGCGTACGACGTCGGGGAGGCGTACGCCGATCCCTCGCCCTGGCTCGCCGAGACGGACAGTCCCCTCGGCCGCCTCCGGCATGCCCTGCCGCCGGTCTCCTTCGCCGACGGGCCCGTCAACTGGGCGTCCCCGCCCGGACGGTGGGGCACCGACTCGCCGGTGTGGCGCTGAGGCGATCGGGCTGCCGGAACGACCGATGCCGAGCGGATCGGTCCGAGCGGAACAACCGGTATCGACGACCGGTATTGACGACCGATATTGAGCGGGTCAGTCCGATCGGAACGCCTTTGCGCCAGTTGTCCACCAGGACTTGCCCGTATCGGGACGCCCTGGTGAAGATCTTGTGGTGAGCTCCATGAGACCGTCCGCAGAGCCCGGAGGCGATGCCACGACCGGCATACCGACCACCGCCCCCGTCTCGCACCGCGCCCCGCGCCGCCGTCCGCCCGTGGGACGCGCGGTGGCCGTCCTCGTCCTCGTGGCCGTCGCCGCGCTGATCCCGCTGCTCGGCCCGTCGGCCGCGCTGCGCGGCACCGGTGAGGCCCAGGCGCCCGGCACGGCCGGCATCACGGCCCTGCGCGCGGTCGTGTTCGCCGCGCTGTGCGTGCAGTTGGGCGAGGTGTTCGCCACCCGGCTCGCCCGCCGGGTGCCGGGGGCGCCCCTTGACCGGACGCCGCGCAGTTGGGCGGCGTACGCGGCATGGGCGGGGTGCGTCGCCGCGCTGGCGCTCGCCGCGGTCGTGGCGAACGGCAACCTGGTCCCGCAGGAGCTCTCCGATCTGGACATCGGGCGGCTGTACGACACCCGGGACGGCCGGCTCGCCCTCCTGGAGGTCAACGCCTTCATCGTGGCGGCCCTGTGCGCGCGCTCGCGGCGCCCGGCGTCCGCCGTGCTCCCGCTGGCCGCGGTGATCGTCGCGGAGGCGCTGCGGGCCCACCCTCCGGTGGAGGACTCCCCGCTCGTCGGCAGCGGTCTCACGCTGGTGCATCTGACGTGCGGGGCATTGTGGGCGGGCGGGCTGCTGGCCGTCCTGCGCATGCTGCGGCGGTGGCGGACGTCCTCTCCGGAGGAGGGCGCCGCCGTACTGGGGCTCTACGCGCGCGTGGCCGCCGTCCTGTTCGCCGCGATCACGGTGACCGGAACGCTCAGCACGCTGCGCCGGATGCCGCCGAGCACGGTGCTCGACCAGCTCACCGAGACGGCCTACGGCCGCACCCTGGTGGCCAAGGTGCTGCTCGTGGCCGTCGTCGCGGTGCTCGCGCTGCAGGCTCGCCGTCGGCTGCGCGGTACGGGGGACCGCGTCTCGGCGTACGTTCCCGCGCGCGGGGAAGTGATCGCGCTGGGCCTCGTCGTGGTGGTCTCGGCGCTGCTCACCGCGGTGCCGGTGCCGATCCGCTGGTGACCTCCGGCGCCGTGGTGCGAGCGGGCTCCGGCTGCGCGTCGGCCGTCGCCAGCACGCCCTTGGCCAGCAGGAACTGCGCCGCGATGTAGGTGAGCATGACCGCGAAGTCGGGCCTCGGCAGCTGCGGCCACTCGGCGACTCCGGTCGCGATGAGGGTGTCCGACAGCAGGAACAGCGCGCCTCCGGCGGCCGCCGTGAGGCCGAGCGTGGTCGCGCCGAACGCCATGGTGGTGAGCAGCAGGCTGTAGCCCGCGACGGGGCCCCGCATGTCGGCCGGCAGGTCCGGCCAGAGCAGCGCCACGGTGACGGCGAGCGCGAGAGCGTACACGGCGACGAGGGCGGTCCCCCGCGCGCGTGGGGAACCACCCACGCGCGCGTACCTGTTGGTGTCCCCGTACCGCTTGAAGAGCACGAGGTAGCAGACGTGCCCCACCGCGAAGGAGCCCATCCCCGCGAGGAAGGCGAGTTCGGCGTCGAAGAGCAGGAAGGTGTCGCCGCCCCAGCCGAAGAGGAGGGCGGCGATCAGCAGCCGCGGACCCCGCCGCGTGGCGACGTACGCCGCGAGGAGCGGCATGAGCAGCGGCTTGAAGACGGCGTGGCCGGGCCCGGAGTCCGCGAGGAGCGCGACCAGGTCGCCGAGTGCGGCGACGCCGAAGGCGCCGAGGAGCAGCCTCGGGGACGGCCGCCTCGTCGTGCCGCCCGACCCCGTCATGCCGCCCGCTCCGGGACCGTCGCGTCCGAGGCCCGCACGGGCGCCGTGGGTGCCGTGGACGCCTCGGGGGCCTGCGGCTGCCACCCCGGGCCGCGGAAGACGCGTCCGGCGCGCTCGCGCCAACTGGCGGCCGCCCTCAGGTCCTTGGCGATGGCGGCGTACTCATGGGTGGCCACGCGCAGCGGGTTGTACGTGCTGATGTTCTTCGTCAGGCCGTACACGGGCCGGTCGGTCTCGGCGACCCAGGAGCCGAACATGCGGTCCCAGATGATGAGGATGCCGCCGAAGTTGCGGTCCAGGTAGCCGCCCTGGGAGGCGTGGTGCACGCGGTGGTGCGAGGGCGTGTTGAAGACGTACTCGAAGGGGCGGGGCAGCTTCCCGATGCGTTCGGTGTGGATCCAGAACTGGTAGACCAGGTTGGTCGCCGAGCAGAACGCGAGTGCCGCCGGGTGCACGCCGCAGGCGATGAGCGGCAGGTAGAACGGCCACACCGTGAGGCTCGTCCAGGGCTGGCGCAGCGCCGTGGTGAGGTTGAACTTGCGGCTGGAGTGGTGCACCACGTGGCAGGCCCACAGGATGCGGATGACGTGGTGGCCCCGGTGCGACCAGTAGTAGAAGAAGTCCTGCGCGAGGAGCATCAGCGGGATCGTCCACCACAGGACGGGCACGCGCAGCGGCGTCAGCGCATAGACGCCCGAGTAGATCGCGACGATGGGGATCTTCCACAGGAAGTCGAAGACGAGGCTGCCGAGCCCCATGGTGATGCTGGTGGCGGCGTCCTTGGTCTCGTACCCCGCGGCGTCCTCGTCGGGATGGATCCGGTGGCTCACGATCTCGACGACGGTGAGCAGCACGAACGCCGGGATGGACCACAGCACGACATCGGGCAGGTTCGGGGACATGCGTGCACCGTAGAACGGCAGGTCGCCCGCGACTAGGGGTTGTTACCGACAAGTATTACCCGGGGTACGGGAGCAGTTGTTGGTGATCCTCGCCAAAGACCCGGCGTCAAACACCAACCGCCCCCAGCAACGCGCCCGCCCCGTACGTCACCGCCATCGCGAGCGCGCCGCCCGCCATGTTCCGCACCACGGCACGGCGCACGTCCGCCGCGCCCAGGCGGGCGCTGCTCCAGCCCGTGAGGGCGAGGGCCCCGAGGACGGACACGACCGTGACGCCGAGCCGCCAGTCGGCGGGCGGCAGCACGATCGCGAGGAGCGGCAGGAGCGCGCCGACGGTGAACGCGACGAAGCTGGCCCAGGCGGCGTGCCAGGGGTTGGTCAGGTCGTCCGGGTCGATACCGAGCTCCACGCGCGCATGGGCCCGCAGCGCGTCCCGCTCGGTGAGCTGTTCGGCGGCCTCGCGGGCCACCTCGCGGCTGAGCCCGCGCTCCTCCAACAGGTCGGTCAGCTCGGCCAGTTCCGCCTCGGGCTGCTCGCGCAGCTCGCGCCTCTCCATGGCCAGGGCGGCCTTCTCCGAGTCGCGCTGCGTCGACACGGAGACGTACTCGCCGGCCGCCATGGACATGGACCCGGCGAGCAGCCCGGCCAGGCCCGCCGTCAGCAGGGTGCTGCGGTCGCCCGTGGCACCCGCGACACCGACGACGAGGCCCGCGGTGGACACGATGCCGTCGTTGGCCCCGAGCACGGCGGCCCGCAGCCAGTTGAGCCGGGAGCCGAGGGCGCCGCCGTGCGCTTCGTCGTGCGTCGCTTCGGTTTCGTCATGTGTCGCTTCAGTCACGCAGGGAGCATCGCACCGCGGAAGTCACCAGACGCGGACCGACCCTCCCGGCGCGAACACCGGGCTCGTGGCGCCGGCGGGTGCCTCCTTGAGGGGTTCGTCCAGTTCCTGGACCGTGGGTCCCACGCGCGCGGCGATCTGCCCGAGCCGCTCCAGGTCGAAGCCGTAGACGCGGGCCGCGTTGCCGCCGACCATGGCCGCGATCTCGTCCCTGGGCAGGCCCGCGTAGGCGATGCGCAGGCCTTCGCGCGAGTAGGGGTGGGTGCCTTCGTCGTGCGGGTAGTCGCTGCCCCACATGATCTTGTCGAGGCCGATGCGCTCGCGCAGGGCCGCCTCGTGGGGGCGCATGAAACTGGCGCCCACGAAGCAGTTGTCCCGCCACACCTGGGAGGGGCCCTTGCCCATCGCCTCGGCGAGGCCCGCGCCGAACTTCGACTCGGCCGTCCCCGCGGCGTCCTTCTGCGTCGCCGCCGCGACCAGGCGCCCGTGGTAGTAGTCCAGCATGTCGAGCACCCCGGGGATCCAGCCCGAGCCCTGCTCGGTGAGGACCAGCTTCAGGTCCGGGTGGCGGCGGAAGGCCCCGCCGAAGACGAGGTGCCACAGCGCGCGGTGCGAGAACCACGTCGTCTCGACCATGAACACCGCGCGCGCGGCCGGCTCCTCGCCCAGCGGCGGCGAGGCCGAACCCGCGTGGTGGTTGACCGGCACGCCCAGCTCGGCGCAGGCCGCCCAGATCGGGTCGTACGCCGACGAGTAGAGCTCGGGAAGGCCCGAGCCCGGCGGTGTGCCGGGCAGCATGAGACCGCCCGTCAGGCCCGCCTTCGCCGCCCAGCGGATCTCGCCGACGGCCTGGTCGATGTCGTTCAGGAGGATCTGGAAGACACCCGCCCTGCGTCCGGGAGCCGCCGCGCAGAAGTCGGCGAGCCAGCGGTTGTGGGCGCGCAGCCCCGCCCAGCGCTGCTCGAACTCCTCGCGGGTCGGCGCCGGGGCCATCAGCGAGGCCGAGGGGAAGAACGGCGGGATGGTGTTCGGGAAGACGACCTCGGCGACGATGCCGTCCTCTTCGAGCTCGGCGACGCGGCGGTCCGAGTTCCAGTTGCGGTCGGCGGTGTCGGCGAGGAGGTCCTCGTACGGATTGACGTAGGTGGCGGCCCACGCGTCGAACGCGTCGTGGTGGCGGGACTCCAAGTAGGGCTTGTAGTCCAGGAGATCGGCGCCCGCGTGGCAGTCCGCGGAGATGACGGTGTAGCGGTCCTCTGTCATGGGGTCACCCCTAGCGTCGGGAAGTCGTGGTCGGTCAGCCAGTGGCGGCCCACCTCGCGCGAGCGCGCCCAGGAGGCCTCCACGGCGGTCTGGTCGGCGTCCTGGCCGAGGTCGGCCGGCGCGGGGCCGATGCGACGGGCCAGCGGCGCGAGCTTCTCCGTGTCGAAACCGAAGACCTCGGCTGCGGCGAGGCCCAGCATGCGGCGGGTCTCCGCCACGGGGATGTCGTGGAAGGTCTTCTTCAGCCACGCGCGCGTGTCGGGCCAGGTGCCCTCGGGGTGCGGGAAGTCGCTTCCCCACAGGATGTTGTCGACGCCGATCTCGTAGCGCTGGGCGAGCTCGCGGCGCTTGGTGTTGGTGGCGCAGACGAAGATCTGCCGGTCCAGGTACTCGTGCGGCGGGCGCTTCAGCTCCTCGAACGGGGAGAGCTTCTTGCCGCCGTGCGCGCCCAGATAGAGGCGGTCCATGAACCACAGGAGGTTCGGCAGCCACCAGCAGCCCGACTCCGCGACGCCGAACCTCAGCCCCGGGTGGCGCTCGAAGACACCGGACCAAAGCATGAACCACAGCGGCCGCGCGGGCCACCACGTCACTTCGGAGACGTAGATCCCGAGGTGGTCGCCGTACTCGTGGCGGGGCGCCGCTCCGGAGTGGGTGACCACCGGCATCGCGCACTCGGCCGCCGCCGCCCACACGGGGTCGTAACGCCGGTCGTGGTAGGGCGCCTTGTCGACCCACATGGAGGGGATCATCAGCGCGCCGAGCCCCGACGCCTTGGCGCGGTGCACCTCGGCGACGACGCGGTCGACCTCGCCCGTGATGGGCAACAGGGCGACGCCGCAGTGCCGTTCGGGGCGCTCGGACACGAAGTCGGCGAGCCAGCGGTTGTGCGCCTGCGCGCCCGCCATGCCGAGGTCCGGGTCCTGGTCGCCGGAGAGGCCGAGGCCCACGCCGAAGGGCGCGGCCGTCCGGCTGTCCACGGCGTCCGCGTCGGGGAAGACCACCTCGGCGGCCACTCCGTCGCCGTCCAGCTCCTTGAGGCGCTGTGCGGTGTCCCAACCGCCGCGCAGCCCCTCCTCGTTGTCCTGGAACCACTTGGCGGCGAACGCGTCGTTGCGGATGCCGAGCCGGGTCGCCTCCTCGCGGCGGGCGCCGCGCTCGCCGAGGAAGTCGTCGAAGGCCCGGTGGAAACGGCTGTCGAGGTAGGGCCGGTACTCCTCGGTGGGGAGCCCGGCGTGGCAGTCGGAGGAGATGATCAGGTAGGGGTCGTCCTGGGCGGTCATCGATGGGCTCCCTTCAGTCCAGGATGAAGTTCTCGAGGTACGCCGGGTCGGACCGCTCCAGCATCGAGCGCGACCTCGCCTCGATCTGCCGGTCGCTGTGCTCGCCCGGAGGAAGCAGCCAGAAGCGGCCTGCCGCGATGCCCTCGGCCACGAAGTCCGCCACCTGCTCGACGGGCGTGAACTCCACCTCCTGCCCCGCCTCCTTCATCGCGGCCTCCCACTGGTCGAGGCTGCGGTAAGGGGTTCTGCGGGGGCGGGACTTGGCGTACCGCTCGGGGCGGTTGCGGTGCGACTCCCACAGCCCGGTGCGCAGCATGTGGGGCCCGGGGAAGAGCACGGAGGCGCCCACGCGCGCGTGCTCCGCCTTCAGATGGGCGTACAGGGACTCGGTCATCGTCACCACGGCCGCCTTGGTGACCGCGTACACGGAGGCGGTGGGCAGCGGCGCGATGCCGCCGTCCGAGGAGGAGGTGTTGACGACGTGCCCCGGGCCGCCGCCCGCGATCATCCGGGGCACGAAGGCCTGGATGCCGTGGAAGACGCCCCAGACGTTGACCTCGAAGGCCCACTTCCAGTCGTTCGGCTCGTGCTCCCACATCCGGCCCTCGGCGCCCGAGCCGACGCCCGCGTTGTTGCACAGCACATGGACGGCGCCGAACTTCTCGTACGTCTCCTCGGCAAGGGCGAAGACCTGCTCGCGCGCGCCGACGTCGACCACGCGCGCGTGCACCGTCGCCCCGTCCTCGCGCAGCGAGGCGGCCGCCTTCTCCAGGGCGCCCTCCTCGACGTCGGCGAGGACCACCTTCAGGCCGTCCGCCGCGAAGCGTCGCGCCATGGCCAGTCCGATGCCGCTCGCCGCGCCCGTGACGACGGCGACCTGCCCTTCGCGCAGCTCCATCTCAGACGCTCCCCTCGGGCGGCCCGTCGAGGATCTGCGCGGGGTCGTCGTAGCGCTGGTGGATGTAGGGCAGCAGGGCCTGCGCGCTGACGCGCTCGACGACGCGGCCCTGCTGGTCGGTGGTCTTCTCGCCGATGGTGATCTCGACGAGGGCGTGCACCGGAAGATCGGCCACGGGGTCGTACATCGACTCGCGCAGGACCACGTCCCCGGTGACGGCCTCCAGCTTGCGCACCTTCTCGTTGCGTACGCAGTGCACGAGCACCGGGTCCGCGTCGAAGCCCGAACCGTCGACCGCGGGAAGAAACTTGAAGTAGAAGTCGGTCTTCCGCGTCGGCTCCGGCAGCGGCAGGGTGCCGCTGACCGCGCCGCGCACCTCCACGAAGGCGATGCCGTGCCGGGCGAGGCGGGCCGACACCACAAGCCCGTCGCGCTCCACCTCGACCTCGCCGAGCTTCTTGGGCTCCCCGAAGACCTCGCGCCCGCCGATCAACGCCCGCTCGTGGGTCATCGGCATCACCAGCGGATACCAGCCCGTCACTCCCCCGTGCTCGGCGGCGACGGCGACCGAGCCCGCGCCCAGCGGATAGCCCGGCAGGTCGACCTTGCTGATGTTCGCCCGCACCAGGGGCCGCCCGGTGGGTTTCAGCGGCGGCGGAAGCACCGCCGCGACCGCGTCCGGATCGGTCTCCCAGACGGCCACCACGCCCGTGGACCAGATGTCGGGGAGCTTGGAACTCGCGGAGCGTGCGGCGGTGATCTCCGCATCGGAGCGCGCTCCGTAGCGTACGCGTGCCATGTCGTACCACCCTTCGTCAGCGCGGAGCGGGGTCCGCGGCCGGGACTTGCGGCGGTTCTGTAACACAGTTACAACAGGACCCGTGAAGGGTAAAGAGACGCGTACGCATCTGGACCGGGAGCAGGTCCTCGACGCCGCGGCGGGCCTCGTCAAGCAGCACGGCCCGCAGGCCCTGACGATGCGCAAGCTCGCCGCCGAGCTCGGCACCGCGGTGACCTCCATCTACTGGCACGTCGGCAACCGCGAGTCGCTTCTGGACGCCCTGGTCGAGCGCACTGTCGCCGACCTCGGCGAGATCCGCGCCACCGGAAGCACCCCCGCGCAGCGCGTGGTCTCCGTGGCCCGCGCCCTGCGCCGCCAGCTGCGGGACCATCCCCACCTCGTCGCGATGGTCCACGAACGGGGCCTCACGGAACGGATGTTCCTGCCCGCCCAGCTGGCCCTGGTGCACGAGGTGCACGCGGCGGGCCTGCGCGGCGCCCGCGCGGCCGACGCCGTGCGCGCCGTCCAGGTGCATGTCGTCGGCCATGTCCTGGTCGAGCGCAACCGCGAGCGCGCGCCCGCGCAGCGTCCCGCCGAGGACGAGCTGTGGACGGCGCGGAACGCCGAGCAGGACCCGGCGCTCGCCCGCGCACTGGCCAGACCCGTCGACGCGGACGCCGTCTTCACCACCTCTGTCAAGGCGCTGGTTTCCGGCCTTCTCGGCCCGGGGACATGACTGTCACTCGGCCCAGGGACATGACTGTCAGTCGCGGCCCGTATCCTCATGGACCATGCTCGAAGACCGCACGACCGCAGCGTCCGCAGCCCCCTGGCCGGCCGCGTATCCAACGGGGTACGCGGTCGTCGACGTGGAGACCACCGGCCTGGCCCGCGACGACCGCATAGTGTCGGCCGCCGTCTACCGCGTGGACGCCCAGGGCGAGATCGAGGACCACTGGTACACGCTGGTCAACCCCCAGCGCGACCCCGGACCGGTCTGGATCCACGGCCTCACCACCGAGATGCTCGCGGACGCGCCGCTGTTCAAGGACATCGCCGAGGAGTTCGCGAGCCGCCTCGACGGCCGCGTCCTCGTCGCGCACAACGCCGTCTTCGACTGGTCGATGATCGCCAGGGAGTACGCACGCGCGGAGCGCACCGCTCCCGTCCGCCAGCGCCTGTGCACCATCGCGCTCTCCAAGGAGCTCGACCTGCCGCTGCCCAACCACAAGCTGGAGTCCCTGGCCGCGCACTTCGGCGTCGAGCAGCGCCACGCGCACAACGCCCTGGACGACGCGCGCGTGCTCGCCGAGGCCTTCCGCCCCAGCCTGCACGCGGCGGCCGGGGGCAACGTCCGCCTGCCGCTCCTGGAGTGCCGCCCCCTCACCGAGTGGTCGGACGGCGCGCCCCGCATCGTCCGCCAGCCGACGGGCCCGACGCCCGCCGCCTCGTACCGGCCGGGGAGTTGGCGCCCCTCGCGCAAGCGCCCCGCGTGCCCGTACCCGAACCCGGGGCGTTACGAACCGGGCAAACCGCTCAAGCAGGGCATGCGCGTCGCGTTCTCCGGAGACACCTCCGTGGAGCGGGAGCTCCTGGAGGACCGGGCCATGGAGGCCGGGCTGCACATCGCGACGAGCGTGTCCCGCCTCACCAGCCTCCTCGTCACGAACGACCCGGACTCCGGCACGTCCAAGACCGTCAAGGCGCGCTCGTTCGGCACCCCGGTCATCGACGAGGCGGCCTTCGGGCAGCTCCTCCAGGACGTGGCACCGGCCACGGAGTCGTAACCGTCGACGGAGTCGTAACCGTCAGACGGGTGATTGCCGCACGACTCGCCCGCCGCCCGCTCGCCCCGCACCGCCGCGGCGTCCCACCCTGTGGCGCATGGCACGTTGCGAGGTCTGCGGAAACGACTACGGCATGTCCTTCGAGGTGCACGCGCAGGGCGCGGTGCACGTCTTCGACTGCTTCTCCTGCGCCATCCACCGCATGGCGCCCATCTGCGAGCACTGCCGGTGCCGCATCATCGGCCAGGGCGTCGAGGTCGAGGGGCACTGGTACTGCGGCGCCCACTGCTCGCGCGCGGAGGGGCGGGTGGGCATCGTCGACAAGGTCTGACCCGGCCCGGCGACACGGTCTGCCCGGGCCCGGCGACCGGCTCCGGCCCGGCCCTGCGACCAGGTCCGACTCGATCCGCTCGCTCACCCGACCCCACCCTCGGACACCCCACGGCCCTAGTTGTACCGTCGTGGGGTGTACCGCTTCCTGTTGACCCGGCAGTGGGTGATCCTCACCCTCATCGGCCTCGTTCTCATCCCCGTGATGGTCGAGCTGGGTTTCTGGCAGCTGCATCGCCATCAGCACCGTGTCGCGCAGAACCAGCGGATCTCCGACGCGCTGGCCGCGCCCCCCGTCCCGGCCGAGAAGCTCACCTCGCCCGGCCACGAGGTGCCGAGGACGGATCTGTACCGCCGGGTGAGCGCCAAGGGGACGTTCGACACCAAGGACGAGGTCGTCGTGCGGCGCCGCACCAACTCCGACGACGAGGTCGGCTTCCACGTCCTGACCCCCTTCGTCCTCGACGACGGCAAGGTCCTGCTCGTCAACCGCGGCTGGATCCCCGCGGACGGCCCGCAGACCGCCTTCCCGAAGATCCCCGCGCCCCCGAAGGGCGAAGTCACCGTCACCGGCCGTCTGATGGCCGACGAGACGTCCGCGGCCAGCGGCATCAAGGACGTCCGCGGCCTGCCCGACCGTCAGATCATGCTGATCAGCAGCGGCCAGCAGGCCGACGCCCTCGGCAAGCAGGTCCTCGGCGGCTACATCGAGCTGACCTCGCCCGAGAGCGACTCCCCCGAACTCATCGGCGAGCCCGACCACAGCGGCATCGGCGCCCACATGGCGTACGCCGTGCAGTGGTGGCTGTTCGCCGCGGGGGTGCCGATCGGCTGGGTGGTCCTGGTCCGCAGGGAGGTCCGCGACCGGGCGGAGGCGGCGAAGGCGCCCGAGCAGGAAGCAGCGCCGGCAGCGGCCTGACGGGGGCCCGATTGACGAAGTCCCACTCCGGGAACCCGTCCACCGTGCATCACCACCCCATCGAGGACTACGCCCTCATCGGCGACCACCAGACCGCCGCCCTGATCGGCAGGGACGGCTCCCTGGACTGGCTCTGTCTGCCCCGGTTCGACTCCGCGGCCTGCTTCGCCGCGCTGCTCGGCGACGAGGAGAACGGCCACTGGCGCGTCGCCCCCACGGACGCGGGCCCCTGCACCCGCCGCGCCTACCGCCCCGACACCCTCGTCCTCGACTCCGAGTGGGACACCGAGAACGGCTCCGTCCGCGTCACCGACTTCATGCCGCAGCGTGACCGCACCCCCGACGTCGTACGCATCGTCGAAGGCCTCAAGGGCAGCGTCACCGTCCGCAGCACGCTCAGGCTCCGCTTCGACTACGGCTCGGTCGTGCCCTGGATGCGCAGACAGGACGGCCACCGGGTCGCCGTCGCGGGCCCCGACTCCGTCTGGCTGCGGAGCGAGCCACAGGTGCACACCTGGGGCCATGCCTTCGGCACCCACTCCGAGTTCACCGTCGAGGAGGGCGAGAAGGTCGCGTTCGTCCTCACCTGGCACCCCTCGCACGAGCCGCGCCCTCCGCTCGTCGACCCGTACGACTCGCTGCGCGACAGCGTGGCGGACTGGCGCGCCTGGGCGGCCCACTGCACCTACGAAGGGCCGCACCGCGACGCGGTCGTCCGCTCCCTCATCACCCTCAAGGCCCTCACCTACGCCCCGACCGGCGGCATCGTGGCCGCCCCCACCACCTCGCTGCCGGAGGAGATCGGCGGCGTACGCAACTGGGACTACCGCTACTGCTGGCTGCGGGACGCCACGCTCACCCTGGGCGCGCTGGTCTCGGCCGGGTATCTGGCGGAGGCCGAGGCGTGGCGCGACTGGCTGCTGCGCGCGGTCGCGGGCAACCCGGACGACCTCCAGATCGTGTACGGCCTCTCCGGAGAGCGGCGCCTCGCCGAGCACGAGCTTCCGTGGCTGTCCGGCTACGCGGACTCCGCTCCGGTCCGCGTCGGCAACGAAGCCGTGGAACAGCTGCAGCTCGACGTGTACGGCGAGGTCGTCGACTCCCTTGCCCTCGCGCACCGTTCGGGCCTCGCCCGCCGCCCGCACGCCTGGAACCTCCAGCTGTGCCTGCTGGAGTTCCTGCGCAAGAAGTGGCAGGAGCCGGACCAGGGCCTGTGGGAGGTGCGCGGCGGGCGCCGCCACTTCGTGTACTCGAAGGTGATGGTGTGGGTCGCCGCCGACCGCACCGTGCGCTCCCTGGAGGCGGACCCTGAGCTGGGCGGCGACGTGGAGCGCTGGCGCGAGCTGCGGGACGAGGTCCACCGCGAGGTGTGCGAGCGCGGCTACGACGCGGAGCGCAACACCTTCACGCAGTCCTACGGCTCCACCGAACTGGACGCCTCGCTGCTGCTCATCCCGCGCCTGGGCTTCCTGCCGCCCGACGACCCGCGCGTCATCGGCACGATCGACGCGGTCCGCGCCGACCTCGGCCGCCATGGATTCCTGCGCCGCTACAGCGGGGACGAGAGGGAGATCGACGGCCTGCCGGGACAGGAGGGCACCTTCGTCGTCTGCTCGTTCTGGCTGGCGGACGCCCTGCACATGACGGGCCGCACGAAGGAGGCGCGCGAGCTGTTCGAGCGCCTGGTCGAGCTGCGCAACGACGTGGGGCTGCTCGCGGAGGAGTACGACGCCGTGGCCGAACGCCAGCTGGGCAACTTCCCGCAGGCATTCAGCCATATCGGGCTGGTCAATACCGCCCTCGCGCTCTTCGGCACGGACGCGGGAGGATAGGGGCCATGGATCTTGGACTGAAAGACCGTGTCTACGTAGTCACCGGCGCCACCCGTGGCCTCGGCAACGCCACCGCCCGCGAGCTGGTCGCGGACGGCGCGAAGGTCGTGGTCACGGGCCGCGACGAGAAGACCGTCGCCGAGGCGGCCGCCGAGCTCGGGCCGAACGCGGTGGGCGTCGCCGCCGACAACGCCGACCCGGCCGTCGCGGACCGGCTGATCGCCGCGGCGCGCGAGCACTTCGGCGGCTTCGACGGCGTACTGATCAGCGTCGGCGGGCCCGCCCCCGGCTTCGTCGCGGACAACACCGACGAGCAGTGGCAGTCGGCCTTCGAGTCGGTGTTCCTCGGCGCCGTGCGGCTCGCCCGCTCCGCCGCCGCCGAGCTCGGCGAGGGCGGCGTCATCGGCTTCGTGCTCTCCGGTTCGGTCTACGAGCCGATCGCGGGCCTGACGATCTCGAACGGCCTGCGGCCCGGCCTCGCCGGGTTCGCCAAGTCCCTCGCGGACGAGCTCGGCCCGCGCGGCATCCGCGTGCTCGGCGTGCTCCCCGGCCGGATCGGCACCGACCGCATGCGCCAGCTGGACGGCCTCTCCCCCGACCCGGACGCCACCCGCGCCGCCAACGAGGCCGGCATTCCGCTGCGCCGCTACGGCACGCCGGAGGAGTTCGGCCGCACGGCCGCGTTCCTGCTCTCGCCCGCGGCCTCGTACCTGACGGGGATCATGGTGCCGGTGGACGGCGGGGCGCGCGGCGGCTTCTGACGCCACCGCAGGCCTCGGCGGCACGGCTCAACTCACGCGTTCGGCGCGGTGCTTGACCCCGCGCAGCCGCACCGTGGCGGGCAGGCTCGCCAGGCCCGCCGAGTCACGGGCGTGCGCGAGGGCCTCCGCGGAGAGCCGGTGCAGCGCGTCGGACGGCGTGGCGTGGGGTTCGAGGACGAGCTCCACGCGCGCCTGCGGCGTGCTGCGCCGTCCGGTCAGGACGACCTGGGCGCGCTCGACGCCCTCCAGCGTCTCGGCCTCGCCGGTCAGTACGTTCTCCATGGCGCGCCCGCGCAGCAACGCGCCCTCGCCGTCCCCGGTCTCCACCAGGACCTCGGTGAGGCGGCGCCTGCGCAGCTGCGCGGAGAGCCACCACAGCGCGAGCAGTACGGTCACGGCGAGGCCGCCGATGACGGTCGGCCAGAACCATCCGTCGTCGCGCCGGCGCGCCCGGTCCGCGGCGCTGACCAGCACGTCGTGCCGCCCGTCGTGGATCCACCACGAGGGCGGGGAGACACCGAGCCCGACGGCGAGCACCGAACCGCCGAGGACGAGCAGCGCGAGCCCCGCCAGGCCGAGCACCACGCGGTTCACGGTCCGCAGCATCGCGCTCACCCCTTCTTCCCCGGCCGCGCCACATGGACCGAGAGTCCGGGGGCGCGGGCGAGGCCCAGATCGCGGATGCCGTCGGCCAGCGTCGCGTCCAGGTCGCCGCGTACGTCGTCGAGTTCACGGAAGTGGGACACGGCACGCACGTCCACCTTGGAGCGCGTCATGCGGACCCTTACGGACTGCACTCCGGACACGTCCATGGCCCGGTCGCGCAGCACCATGGCGGCGGCGCCCCGGTGCAGACCGGCGCGTACGTCGGAGTGGGTGCGCCGCATGGGCAGGATCGCGCGCTGTCCGGGCGTCGCGGCGAGCACGAGGAGCCACACCCCGGCGAGGGCGGCGACGGCCGCTCCCGCGAGGACGGCGGTGTCGTCGAGGGGCCGCTCGCCGAGCTGGTGGGCCAGTTCGCGCCGCCACCGCATCGCGGGGTGGTCGGCGCGCACGGCGACGACGTCGTACAGCAGAAGTCCCGCGCCGCCGAGGACCACCAGTGAGATGAGCGCCGCCGGTACGCGGCGCGGCGACCAGAAGCGGCCGGACTTGTCGTCGTCCTGCGTCAGAGTGGGCAACGGCTGGTAGGCGGCCGCGGAGGCCGACTGACCGAACTCGCTCTCCGCCTGTTCGATGACCGGCAGCGGTTGGGTGCCGCCGCCCCCTTGGGGTTCGCTCACCGTGTCCTCCCCTGTGCCGCGGCGCGTACCTGCGCCGAGTGCAGCCGCTCCACCTGGACGGCCACCTCGGGCACGTCCATCCCCGCCAACGCCTTTACCCGCTGGGCGACATGGCGACGCACGGCGCCGCACTGGCCGCCGATGTCGCAGGGGTAGTCGAGCTCCAGGCTGATGCGGACGCGGGCGGTCTCATGGTGGACGGAGACGGTGGCGTGCGGCGGGGAGCCGTCGACCGGCACGGCCGCCACGGCCTCGCGCGCCGCCCGTGCGGCGATCTTCGCGACGACCCGGTCGGCGATCCGGGTCGCGCCGCGCTCCCCGGGCGCGACCTGTGCCGCCACCGCTCACCGCCGCCGGTCGCCGCGGGCGCGGAAGAAGTCGCCGGGTTCCAGGTCCCCCTCGAGGAACCTGCCGGCCACGAAACCGATGGCGCCCAGGGCGGCCACCAGCAGGAACGCCCCGAATCCACCGAAGTATCCGGCGAAGCCAAGTGCCATTCCGGCCACCATGCCGATCACGGCCATGCTCATCGTGCGCTCCTTAGCGCTTTGGCGAGACGTCCTACTGGAGGCGTCCCTGAGGCTCGTCGTCGTCCTCGTCGGGCAGTTTCACATCGCTCACGGCGATGTTGACCTCGACGACCTCGAGCCCGGTCATGCGCTCGACGGCCGCGATCACGTTTTCCCGTACGTCCTGCGTGACATCGGCGATCGACACGCCGTACTCGACGACGATCTCCAGGTCGAGCGCGGTCTGCACCTCGCCGACCTCGGCCTTCACGCCGCGCGTCACGGACTTCGAGCCGCCGGGGACCCGGTCGCGCACGGCGCCGAAGGTCCGCGCGAGGCCGCCGCCCATGGCGTGCACGCCGACGACGTCGCGTGCGGCGAGCCCTGCGATCTTCTCGACCACGCCGTCCGCGATGGTGGTGCGGCCCCGGCTCCCGGGGTCACCGCCGCCCCGCCGGGTCGCGGTCTTCGCCGCGGTCTCGTCCGGGGACTCCTTCTCCAGCGTCTGAGACGTCTTCCGCTGTCCGGTGTCGGTCATCGCCGTCCCGTGCCTTTCGAAAGGGGATCTTCTCCTTCGAGAGGAGCTGCTCCTTTGCCCACACTAAGTGCGGTTGCTCGGCAGCGCGCCAGGGATGCGGCAGGCTGGAGCCATGACGGGTGAGGGTTGGACCCAGGCGGTGCGCCGACAGCTCGGCCTGGGGCGGGTGCTGCCACTGGGCGGCGCGGGAGACGGCACATGGGTGACGGAGTCGGCGGCGGACACAGCGTTGCGCCATGCGGTGCGACAGCTCACCGGCGTGCGCCTGGGCACGGTGCGCATCGCCCTGGCCGATCCCGAGGGGATGTACGTCGCGGCCGTGCCGGCACCGCCGAGCGCGCTGCCGCCCGGACCGCTGCGGATCACCGCGGGCTTCGAGGCCGCCACCACCGAGCCGCTGCCCGCGGCGGCGGACCGGCTGCGCGCCGCGCTGGTGGGCGCCGCGGTCCGGCTCGGCCTCGTGGTCGACGACGTGGACCTGCGGGTGACGGCCCTGCTCGACGAGGGCGAAGCCCTCAAGGACGTCCACCCGGGGGAAAGCCGCACGCAGGAGGCGGAGGCGGCAGAGACGCCCGAGGGCGACGACGACGAGGCGCGCGCCGCGCGGGCCGCCCTGTCGGTGCCGGGTGTGACCCGGCTGACCGGGGTACTCGGCCGGGCCGTACACATCGAGCGGCATCCGGCGACGGACACGCTGCCGCGCCGCCACGCGCGCGTGGAGCTCGCGGCGGACCGCGGGCACCGCACCCTGGACGTGGCGCTCGCGGTCCGCGCGGCGGTCGGTGACGCCCTGCGGGACCACCCTTCGGTGGCCGTGCTCGTCACCGCGCTGGACTAGATCTTTCCCGTACGTCGGTCGCCGAGGGTCTTTCCCGTACGTCAGTCGCCGAGCCCCGCGAGGTCGCGCAGGCGTCGGCCCTGGGCGGCGCGCTCGGCGACGCGCTGGTCTTCGTAGGAACGGCCCGTGGCGCCCTGGAGCAGCGCCTTGGTCTCGATGACCGCGTCTCGGGGCGCGGCGACGAGCGCGGCGGCCAAGTCCTTGGCGGCGGCGTCGAGTTGGTCCGTGGGCACGACGAGGTTGGCGAGGCCCACACGCTCGGCCTCGTCCGCGTGGACGAAGCGCCCGGTGGCGCAGATCTCCAGCGCGCGGGCGTAGCCGACGAGCCCCACGAGCGGATGCGTGCCGGTGAGGTCGGGGACCAGGCCCAGGCTGGTCTCGCGCATGGCGAACTGCACGTCGTCGGCGGCGATCCGCAGATCACAGGCCAACGCGAGCTGGAACCCCGCACCGATGGCATGGCCCTGGACGGCGGCGACGGACACGATGTCGCTGCGCCGCCACCAGGTGAACGCCGCTTGGTACTCGGCGATGGTCGCGTCGAGAACGTCGTCCTCGCCGCGTGCCAAATCGATGAAGGACGGCTCGCCGTCGAAGCCCTCGGGCGTGAACGCCTGCCGGTCGAGGCCCGCGGAGAAGGACTTGCCCTCACCGCGCAGCACCACGACGCGGACACTGCCGGGCAACAGCTGGCCTGCCTCGGTCAACGCCCTCCACAGCGCGGGAGATTGGGCGTTGCGCTTGGCCGGATTGGTCAGCGTCACCGTGGCGACGGCCTCGTCGATGGTGAGGCGTACGCCGTCCTTGTCGAGAACCGGTGCGAGCTCGCTGTCGGACGAAGCCATGGGTGCCTCCGATGGGATGCAGTCGGACCGGACGCATGGAAGCGCCCGTAAGTGACTGCACAGTAACCACCCGGCCGATCAGCCTTCCGACCGGGTGGTCACCATCGGACCCACTGGACAGCGTGCCGCCTGCTGTCAGCCGGCGGCGGCCTTCTTGCCGCGCGTCGCCCCGCCGCGTCCCCGCAGCGTGACTCCGGACTCGCTGAGCATCCGGTGCACAAAACCGTACGAGCGGCCGGTCTCTTCGGCCAACGCCCGGATGCTCGCACCGCCGTCGTACTTCTTCTTCAGGTCTGCCGCGAGCTTGTCGCGCGCGGCGCCGGTAACCCGGCTGCCCTTCTTCAGAGTCTCGGCCACCCGTGCCTCCTCATGGGAAGTGCGCTCTGGACTTCTCATGATCACCCCTCATGGGCTTCCTGGCCACCCATTCGGCAAGGTCCGTACGACTGGGTTTGCCTCTCCAGAAGCGGCCATCACGAGCGGAATTAACGATTCCGCACGCGGATTTACATACGGCCGAACGGGTTGCGCGACGAAGTGCCAGGTCAGCGCCGTGGCGGGCGATGAGGCAAGCCTCATCGCAGCTCGGCGCCAAAATCCGTGTATGACACACCTCGGTACGAGGACAGCTCACACAGATGAGGGATCACGGATCGGCCGAATGATCCATACGCAGTGGATCAGTGGTTCGATCAAGCAACATGGACGTCACCGCCGCCGTTCCCGCCCGGCGGTCCCGGGCGGTCCCTGGCCTCAGGCGAGCGCGACGAGATCGGCGTAGTCCTGGCCCCACAGGTCCTCGACGCCGTCCGGCAGCAGGATGATCCGCTCCGGCTGGAGGGCCTCGACCGCGCCCTCGTCGTGCGTGACGAGGACGACCGCGCCCTTGTAGGTGCGCAGGGCGCCGAGGATCTCCTCGCGGCTCGCCGGGTCGAGGTTGTTGGTGGGCTCGTCGAGCAGGAGGACGTTGGCCGAGGAGACGACCAGGGTCGCGAGCGCGAGCCGGGTCTTCTCACCGCCGGAGAGCACACCCGCCGGCTTGTCGACGTCGTCTCCGGAGAAGAGGAACGAGCCGAGCGTCTTGCGGACCTCGACGAGGTCGAGGTCGGGGGCGGCCGAGCGCATGTTCTCCAGGACCGTGCGCTCGGGGTCGAGGGTCTCGTGCTCCTGGGCGTAGTAGCCGAGCTTGAGGCCGTGGCCCTCGATGACCTGGCCGGTGTCGGGCTTCTCGGCGCCGCCGAGGAGCCGCAGCAGGGTGGTCTTGCCCGCGCCGTTGAGGCCGAGGATGACGACGCGCGAGCCCTTGTCGATGGCCAGGTCGACGTCGGTGAAGATCTCCAGGGAGCCGTACGACTTCGAGAGCCCCTCGGCCATGAGCGGCGTCTTGCCGCACGGCGAGGGCTCGGGGAAGCGCAGCTTGGCGACCTTGTCGCTCTGGCGCACCTCCTCCAGGCCCGCGAGGAGCTTGTCGGCGCGGCGCGCCATGTTCTGCGCGGCGACGGTCTTGGTGGCCTTGGCCCGCATCTTGTCGGCCTGCGAGTGCAGCGCCGCGGCCTTCTTCTCGGCGTTCTGACGCTCGCGCTTGCGGCGCTTCTCGTCGGACTCGCGCTGCTGCTGGTAGAGCTTCCAGCCCATGTTGTAGACGTCGATCGCGGAGCGGTTGGCGTCCAGGTAGAAGACCTTGTTGACGACCGTCTCGACGAGGTCGACGTCGTGGGAGATCACGATGAAGCCGCCGCGGTACGTCTTCAGGTAGTCCCGCAGCCAGACGATCGAGTCGGCGTCGAGGTGGTTGGTCGGCTCGTCCAGGAGGAGCGTGTCGGCGTCCGAGAAGAGGATGCGGGCCAGCTCGATGCGGCGGCGCTGACCACCGGAGAGCGTGTGCAGGGGCTGGCCGAGCACACGGTCGGGGAGGTTGAGCGCGGCGGCGATGGTGGCGGCCTCGGCCTCGGCGGCGTACCCACCCTTGGTGAGGAACTCCGTCTCCTGGCGCTCGTACTGCTTGAGGGCCTTCTCGCGGGTGGAGCCCTTGCCGGAAGCGATGCGCTCTTCGTTCTCCCGCATCTTGCGGATCAGTACGTCGAGGCCGCGCGCGGAGAGGATGCGGTCGCGGGCGAGCACGTCGAGGTCACCGGTGCGGGGGTCCTGCGGGAGGTAACCGACCTCTCCGGAGCGGGCGATCGTGCCGGCGGCGGGCATGCCCTCGCCCGCCAGGCACTTGGTGAGGGTGGTCTTGCCCGCGCCATTGCGGCCGACGAGGCCGATGCGGTCGCCCTTCGCGATACGGAAGGTGGCGTTCTCGATGAGGATGCGGGCGCCGGCGCGCAGCTCGATGCCGGAAGCGGTGATCACGGGGTACTCCTGAGACAGAGTGGACGGCGAGAGGGACGACTGAGGTGCTCGGGACCGGTGTCTATGCCGTCCAACTGAGAAGAGGAGCTGCCATGGCAGCCAGTCTAACGGGCCACCGCAACTAGTTTTTCTGGGCGCCGCCGCGCCGGGCGCCGTGCTCGGTGTCCCCGTTGCCCAGTGGAGTGCGGCCGGGAACGATTCGTCCGTAGTCGTCGACCGCGATGACCTGGGCGGTCCAGGGGGTGGCCGGGCCCGCGCAGGGCTGCGCGACCAGGAGGGCCCCGCCGCGGCGCACGGAGCGTGCGGGTTCGAACGCGCAGCCGGGGCGGGCGGGCAGTACCCAGCGCAGGTCGCCGTCCGCGGTGCGGTAGGCGGCGATGCGGTGCGGAGTGACGACGGCCAGCATGCGGGCGCCCGGGGTGAGCGGCTGGAGGACTCCGGCGCCGTCGCGGGCCGCCGGGGTGCGCAGCCAGTCGGCGCTCGCCGGGATGGCGCGGTGCCAGCGCACGGAGCTGCCGTCGGCGCGCGCGGTGTCGGTGACCAGGCCGTCGCTCCAGAGCGTGAAGGCGTGCCCGGGTGCGGGCAGGAGCGTGACGGGGCGCCGCCCTTCGCGCGTGTACGTCCAGCGCGGGGTGCCGCTCTTGCTGTCGTACGCCTCCACGGCCCGGCCCTTCGTGCGCAGCCCTGGGTCCGCGGCGGGGCCCGCGGCCGCCACGCGCGCGTGGACGGTGAGGTGGTCTCCGTAGGGGGCGGGCCGCGAGTGGTGGGCGGCGGTGATGAGCGGCAGCGCGAGCAGGGCGAGGGCCAAGGGGAGCGCGATCCGGGTGCCGCGCCGGACGGTCGCGACGGGCGGAGCGGCCGCCGTCCCGGGCGGCAGGGCGGTCGCCGGGAGCGGGTGAGCGGTCGCCGGGAGCGGGTGAGCGGTCGCCGGGAGCGGGTGAGCGGTCGTCTGGAGCGGGTGAGTGGACATGACGCCCCCCTTCGGTACCACGGGCCCACGGATCAGGCGCAGAGCGTAGCCGCGGGGGTCGGGGCGGTCGCCGCGTGACGGGGCGACACGGCGCGGGGAGCGGTCCGCGTCCCCCGTTCGGACCTCCGTCCGGCGCCCGGTGGGGGCGGCCATATCAGGATGAAGGGAACGACAGCTCGGTGCGGGGCGACACGTGCCGTCCCGGATGCCAGGCAGAGGGGTGCGCCCATGCAGTTCGACGACGACGCCGACCTGGACACCTCGGAGGTGCAGGATGTGCGCGGCAGTCGGATCCCCGGCGGCAGGGCGACCGTCGGCGGTGGCATCGCCGGCCTGATCGCGCTGCTCCTCGGCCTCTTCTTCGGAGTGGGCCCCGAGCAACTGGGGCTCTCCTCCGGCAACGAGGAGCCCGCCGCCTCGTCCTCGTCCCTCGCACAGGTCCAGCAGAGCTGTCGCAAGGGGCGGGACGCGAACACCAAGGACGACTGCCGCATCGTGGCGGTGGTCAACAGCGTCCAGGACTTCTGGCGCCCCGAGTTCCAGCGCAGGCAGGCCTCGTACTCCCCCGCGCAGACCGTCCTGTTCACCGACCGGGTGGGCACCGCCTGCGGCGCGGCGACGTCGGCTGTCGGCCCCTTCTACTGCCCCGGCGACCGGAAGGTCTATCTGGACCTGGGGTTCTTCGACGAGCTGCGGACGAATTTCGGCTCCTCAGGCGGGCCCTTCGCGCAGGCGTACGTCGTGGCCCACGAGTACGGGCACCACGTGCAGAACCTGATGGGGACCCTGCGGCGCTCCCAGGACGGGCGCACGGGCCGCGACAGCAACGCGGTGAAGGTCGAGCTGCAGGCCGACTGCTACGCCGGGGTCTGGGCGCGGCACGCCACCCGCAGTCCGGACGACCGCACGGGCAAGCCGCTGATCAGCAGCCTCGACGAGGCCGACATCCGGGAGGGCCTGGACGCGGCGGCAGCGGTGGGCGACGACCGGATCCAGGAGAAGTTCCAGGGCCGGGTCACCCCCGAGTCCTGGACGCACGGCTCGGCCGAACAGCGCCAGCAGTGGTTCTACCAGGGCTATCGCACCGGCGACATGGGGCAGTGCAACACCTTCCGCTGAGCGGTCGCGGGCTTCGGCCGGGCGTTGTCGGACCCCGGTGCCAGACTGGGAGCAGATGTGGAGCAGGTCACATTCCACGTCTCGGCACGGCACGTCACGGATCTGATCGGGGTGATCGGCATGGCAGGCGACGACGGAGGACGGCCGAGCGTCTTCCCGACGCTGCTGTACGCGGACGCGAAAGCCGCGGTCCAGCAGCTGACGGAGGCCTTCGGCTTCACCGAGGTGAGTGTGTACGAGGGCGAGGACGGCAGCATCGTGCACGCCGAACTCGCCCAGGGGAACGGCGCGGTGATGCTCGGCTCCAAGGGCACGGGCAGCGCCTACGACCAGGCGATGAAGGACGCCGGGCCGTGCGGGGTGTACATCGTCGTGGACGACGTGGACGCCCACCACCAGCGCGCCAAGGAGCACGGCGCGGAGATCCTGATGCCCCCGACCGACCAGGACTACGGCTCGCGGGACTACATGGCACGGGATGCCGAGGGCAACGTATGGAGTTTCGGCACGTACGCCCCCGAGATAAGGACCTGAGCCCCGCGGGCGGGGCCCGGGTCCCTTCGGTGTTCCGTCACTCCCCGCCGGTGTGCACCTGGAAGGCCGCGCGGCGCACGGCCTTGGCGAGCGCCGGGTCGGGGTGGGCCGCCGCGAGGGCCACCAGGACCTGGACGGTGCGGGGGTGCCCCGCGCGCCGCACCTCGTCGAGCAGGGCGGGCACGGTGGGCTGGACCGCCGACTCCAGGTGCCGGACGAGGAGTTGGGCCTCCCCGTGGTCCGCGACGGCCGCCGCGGTGTCGATCCACAGCCAGGTGGACTCCTCCCGCGTCAGTACGTAGTGGACGTCCTCGGGGTCGGTGCCCTCCTGCTCGGCGAGCCACAGCAGGGCGTAGGGACGCAGGGACGCCTCGTCGACGACGGCCCTGACCTCCGCCTCGGCCGGGGCGCCGACCACGCGCAGGGCCTCGAAGGCGAGGCCGCGCAGCAGGGCGTCCTCGCCCCGGGCGGCGGCCAGGAGGTCGGTGACGGCGCTGCCGACGGGGCGGGCGGCGAGCCAGGCGCGGTACTCGGCGCGGGCCGCGTTGGGCCGCAGGCGGGCGCAGCCGCGCAGCATGTCCTCGGCGGACTGCTCGAAGTGCCCCGCGGGGCTCTGCGCGGCGACGCAGATCTGCTCCAGCTTGACCCAGACCGCCCAGCTGCCGAGTGGGGTGAGCGTGGCCTGTCCCTCGGCGTAGGTCAGCGCGCCGACGGCGGCGAGGCCGTGCAGGGCCCAGTCGAGGAGGTCGGGGAGCGGGGCCGCGTCCTCCAAGCAGTCGGCGGCGGGGGCCGGCTCCGGCTGGGGGTTGTAGGGGATCTCGCAGCGTTCGGTGCGCAGTTCCGTGACGCGCTGGTCCAGGAGGTCGAGCAGTTGCGGCACGGGGACGGGGCCCGCCGACAGCTGCAGGAAGGAGAGGACCTGCGGCATGGCCTCGACGACCTCGGCGACCGCCGCGGGTGCGAGGGTGTCGGGCGCGGGGTGGGCCAGCGACCAGGCGTCGAAGAGGGCGACCCAGCCGCGCAGGACGGCGGTGTCGTCGCGGTTCCAGGCGCGCAGCCGCCAGCCGGGGCGTGCGCTGTCGCCGTGCACCTCGATGAGGCCCGCGAGGCGTGCGGTGTCCCAGTCGGCGCGGACCTGACCGGGGGTCAGTCCCAGCTCGGCGGCGGCCCGTTCGGCGGTGGCGTCGGAGAGTGTGCCCTTGCCGTCGGGCGACGCGCCGGTGCGGCCGGGGCCGGGGCGCAGGGCGTCGTCGGCCCAGCGGGCCACCCGTACGGCGTCGGCGAGGCCGGCACGCGCTCCCCTGGCCAGCTCCGCGGGCGCGGGCGTGCCCTCGGGGGGACGGGGCGCGGACCGGCGCGCGCGGCGGTTGCTCACCGCGCCGGGGGCTGCGGACAGCGGTCGCGCTGGGTCGCGCTGGGTCTCTCCTCGCTTTTCGGCCCTCGGGTGGGGCGCGCGGACAAGTCGGAGCCTGGAGTCGCGCGGGGTACGGGACGTCACGGGAGCAGTCTTCCTGTTGACGGTCCGAAAACCCAAACGGAATGACGGCGGGGGCCTGCGGGGTGCCGTGTGCGAGGGGCGTGCGGGGCGTACGAGAGGGGTCCCGAACGGTCACATCAAAGGGGTGAGGAAGCGGCGCAGCGCCTCTTCGTACCCCGCCGGGTCGGCGTTCCACATGGCGCCGTGCGGCGCGTCGTGGACGGGGTGCAACGTGACCAGTTCCGGGCGCTGTTCGGCCAGTCGACGGGAGAGGGACCAGGGCGCGACGACGTCGTCGGGTCCGTGCACCAGGAGGGTCGGGACCTTCAGTACGTCGGGGTCCGCGGCCTCCAGGATGCGGTCGCCGCGCAGCCCGGTGCGCCCCTGGGCCGCACGGACCGCAAGCGGAAGGAGCGGTCCCGGGGTGCGGCGGGCGGCGGCGAGGGCGCGCAGGGTGGTCTCCCAGTTGAGCACCGGGGAGTCGAGGACGAGGCCGCTGACGCGGTCGCGCAGCGCGGAGTGCGCGGCGGCGTGCAGGGCCATGGCCGCGCCGGTGGACCAGCCGTGCAGGATGACGCGCTCGGCGCCGTAGCGCACGGCGTAGCGGATGGCGGCGTCCAGGTCGCGCCACTCCGTCTCGCCGAGGTGGCCGAGGCCGTCCGGGGATCGGGGCGCGCCGAGGTCGCCGCGGTAGGCGAGGTCGAGGATCGGGAGCTGGAGGCGGTGCAGGAAGTCCATGACGACCATGGGGTGTTCGCGGGTCGTGCCCAGGCCGTGCACGGTGATCACCCAGGTGTCCCTCGCGCCGGGCACGAACCAGGCGGGCAGGGCGCCGAGTTCGCCCGGGATGTCGACGTCGGCGTGGTCGATGCCGAGGGCGGCGTGCGGGTCGCCGATGTGGACCTGCGGGGTGAGCCAGACGCGGGCGCCGGGGTCCATGGAGCCGTGGGTGACGGCCTCCAGGCGGCGTACGACGGTGTCGGCCTCGTGCGGGGCGGAGTCCAGGACGGGGCCGACGATCGCGTGGGTGCCGTTGCCGCTGAGGCCGTAGGTGCCGGGGCGGAGGCTGGCGAGGGCGCGGGTCAGGGTGATCTGGCCTGCGGCCGTGGCGTGGACGGTGAGGCGGGGCTCCGTCGGCAGGGGGCGGCCCGCGGGGGCCTTGAGGGCGACGTCGCTGGCGAATCGGCCCGCCGCGACTGCGGCCGCGCCGAGAGCAGCGGTGACTCCGGTGGCTACGGTTACGGCTGCTGCCGTCACTTTGGCTGGGCGCACGGGTCCAGTGTCCGGGGGCGGGGCGAAGTAGGCCAGTGGGCCGGGGCTGTGGAGTGATCCGGCGCCGCACTTCGGGGCTTCGCCCCGGACCCCTGTTCGTCCGCAGGCCGTGGGCGCTTGTGCCCACCCTTCCCCAAGCTCTCGGCTCCGCTCGAGCAGGGGAGACCCCACTCGCCGTGCGGAACGCCTGCCCACGAACGGGGGGTCTGAAGCCCCGGGGAGCGTGGGAAGCGCCGTACGGAACGCCTGGCCACAAACGGGGCGGACCGAGGCCCCCGGAAGTGGGAAGCGTCGTGCGGAACGCCTGCCCACGAACAGGACGCGCTGGGGCAGGGGGTCAGTCCCGCTTCTGGCCGTAGCCCCGGAGTTTTTGTTCCGCTTCCCTCAGTTGGGCCGGGGACAGGAGGGTCGGGGTGTGGCCCGGGACCTTGCTCGACGTGAGCCAGAGGTGGCACATCCATTCCAGTTGGGCCGTACGGTCGTACGCCTGGGACAGGGTGTCTCCGTATGTGACCGTTCCGTGGTTCTGGAGGAGGCATCCCGTGCGGTCCCGCAGGGCCCTGAGCATGTTCTCGGCCAACTCCTCGGTGCCGTACAGGGCGTACGGCGCGACCCGGGGCGGGCCGCCGAGGACACCCGTCATGTAGTGGACCGCCGGGAGCTCCCTGACCAGCATCGAGACCGCCGTGGCGTGCACCGCGTGGGTGTGGACCACCGCCCCCGCGTCCGTGGCGCGGTAGATCGCCAGGTGCATGGGCAGTTCGCTGGTCGGCGAGAGCTCGCCGATGGTCCGCCGGCCCTCGATGTCGACGCCGACCACGTCCTCGGGCCGCAGCCGGTCGTAGGGGACTCCGCTCGGAGTGACCAGGATCGTGTCGCCGACCCGTACCGAGACATTGCCCGAGGTGCCGACGACCAGGCCGTCCTTCACCGTCCTGCACGCCGCGTCGACCAGCTCCCGCCAGGCCTGCCCGATCGCGTCCCGCTCCCTGCCCCGCTGCTCAGTCATGCGGTGATCCTGCCAGCCGGAACCTGTGCCCGGGAGTCCGTACAGAGGGAGTCCGCAGGGCCGCATATGGGCATACATCCCCCTCTGGCAATGATTGGCTGGCGATCGACGGGCATCGGCTGATCTTCCAGTACCCTCTGGGAGATTTGCCGTGCACGTCGCCATCTCCGGGGGGAACCATGGCTCGTGATCACAAACCGTCCCGTCGTCGCAGCCGCTTCATCACGGCATCCGTGGCGGCCGTGGCCATCGGGGGGACCGCCCTCGCCGAGATTCCGGTTTCGGCCGCGGGCAAGCCGCGGGGGCACGACGTGTCCTCGCACCAGAAGAACGTCAACTGGCAGAAGGCCAAGAGCAAGGGCGCGCGGTTCGTCTACGTGAAGGCGACCGAGTCCCATACCTACCGCAACCCGTACTTCACCCAGCAGTACAACGGCTCCCGCAACGCCGGCCTGATCCGCGGCGCGTACCACTTCGCCCTGCCGCACAAGTCCTCCGGCAGGGCCCAGGCCGAGTACTTCATGAACCACGGGGGCCGGTGGCGCGCGGACGGCTGGACGCTGCCGCCCGCGCTGGACATCGAGCACAACCCGTACGGCAGGAAGAAGTGCTACGGGCTCAGCAAGACCAGGACGGTGAACTGGATCCGGTCCTTCAGCGACGAGGTCAAGCGGCAGACGGGCCGCCGCCCGGTGATCTACACGACCACCAAGTGGTGGAACGACTGCACCGGCGGCAGCCGGGCCTTCGCGTCGAACCACGCCCTGTGGCTCGCACGCTGGTCGCAGTCGGCCGGATCGCTGCCCAGGGGCTGGGCGTACTGGACGTTCTGGCAGTACGACAACAGCGGCAGCCTGCCGGGTGATCAGAATCTCTTCAACGGCTCGACGAACCAGTTGAAGCGGTTCGCCCGGGGGTAGCCGGAGGAGGGCGGAAGGCGACACTCCGCCCAGATTTCGGGCCTCGCGCCGTCACTCCGTACGATCTTCGTCGGGCACCTGGCAAGTACGGGGTGACGGCACTCCACTTCGGGTCACTGCACGGCCCGACCGAGTTCACTTTCCGTTCACCCAGATTGCCTACGTTCCACATGCCACTGACGTCCAACAGAAGCCTGGGTAAATGGAACACATCACGCTTCTCCTCGGGATCGTGATCGTCACCGCTCTCGTGTTCGATTTCACGAACGGTTTCCACGACACTGCCAACGCGATGGCGACGACCATCTCGACCGGCGCTCTGAAGCCCAAGACGGCGGTGGCCATGTCCGCCGTGCTCAACCTCGTCGGCGCCTTCCTCTCCGTGGAAGTCGCCAAGACGATCTCCGGCGGCATCGTCAACGAGGACGGCCTCAAGACAGAGGTCATCTTCGCCGCGCTCGTCGGCGCGATCCTCTGGAATCTGCTGACCTGGCTGGTGGGCCTGCCCTCCAGCTCCTCCCACGCTCTCTTCGGCGGCCTCATCGGCGCCGCGGTCATGTCGATGGGCTGGTCGTCGATCAACGGCGGCACCGTCGTCACCAAGATCCTGATCCCGGCGCTCGCCGCGCCGCTCGTGGCGGGTCTCGCCGCGATGGTGGCCACGCGCCTGACGTACCGCATCGGCCGCAACACCGACACCAAGGCGACCGCCAAGGGCTACCGCGCGGGCCAGATCGCCTCCGCCGGGCTCGTCTCGCTCGCCCACGGCACGAACGACGCGCAGAAGACCATGGGCATCATCACGCTCGCCCTGGTCACCGGCGGTGTCCTCAACCCCGGCGCGAACCCCCCGATGTGGGTCATCGTCTCCGCCGGTGTGGCCATCGCGCTCGGCACCTACCTCGGCGGCTGGCGCATCATCCGCACCATGGGCAAGGGCCTCACCGACCTCCAGCCGCAGCAGGGCTTCGCCGCCCAGACCAGCGCCGCGACGGTCATCCTGGCCTCCTCGCACCTGGGCTTCTCGCTCTCCACCACCCAGTCCTGCTCCGGCGCCGTGATGGGCGCGGGCCTCGGCCGCAAGGGCGGCGTGGTCCGCTGGTCGACCGCGACCCGGATGTTCGTCGCGTGGGGTCTGACCCTGCCGGCCGCCGGCCTGGTCGGCGCGGGCGCCGAGTTCCTCACCAAGCAGGGCACCTGGGGCATCGCGGTCACCGCCGCGATCCTGGTCGGCGGCTCCGCCGTGATCTACGCCCTCTCGCGGCGCAACGCGATCGACCACACCAACGTCACCGACGACGAGATCCGCCACGACGACACCAAGGGCGCCGAGCCCGCGGGCGTCGTGACCACCGCCATCGCCGCCGTGACGCCGCCCCCGGCGGGCGCGATGGCGACCGCGGGCGCCTCCTCCGACGACCCGGTCAAGGCCGCCACGGCCCCGACCACGACCACGACCGGCGCCATGGCGGACCCCGCCAGGCCCGCGACGGTGTAAGGACAGATCAGCATGAGCATCGACTGGGCAGCTCTCGGCTCCGTCTTCGGAGTCAGCCTCGCGGTGACGGTGGCCCTGGTGGGCCTGTTCACCCTCGGCATCGTCGGCCTCTCCAAGCAGGAGACGGCGTCGGCCTCCGGCGGCGGCTCCGCGGCCCTGGCCCGCACCGGCGCGTACGCCTGCTTCGCGCTGTGCGCGGCGGCCGTCGCGTACGGGATCTATCTGATCGTCGCCTGACGAGGGCCCGGCACGGGCTCACAGCAAAAACGCGCAACGCGCGCGGGGCCGGGAAGCACATCGCTTCCCGGCCCCGCGCGCGTTCTGCGTCTCCCGGCGCTCCCGTGACTCCAGAGAAACGACACATGTCAGATTGGTGTGAGCTCTTGGCTCTGGGCGGAGAGCGCATAGCATACTGCTGACGGCTTCCTGATAGGGTCCGTAAGCATATGGCGTATCGCCAGGCTTACTACAGGACCCCGTTCGACGGAAGAAGGAGCAGGATGCCCAGGGCTGTTGACCCGAGTCTCAATCGACGCAGGCTCCGAATCGAGTTGCGCAAGGCCCGCGAGAAGGCCGGACTGACCCAGCGCGAGGCATCCGACGCCTTGGAGTGGTCCCTTTCCAAGATCATTCGTATCGAGGCGGGCACCGTCAGTGTCTCCGTGACCGATCTGCGCGCACTGCTGCAGCACTACCGCGTGGACTCCCCCGAACTCGTCGCCGAACTGGAGGAGGCGGCCCGAGGATCGAAGGGGCAGAGCTGGTGGACGGACTTCTCCGACGTCCTCAACCCGACCTTCACGCAGTACCTGGGGTATGAGAGCGCCGCCAACTCCATCCGCACCTACCACCCGATCGTGATGCCCGGCTATCTGCAGACGGAGGACTACGCCGAGGCGCTGCTCGCGCCCCGCGTCCCCGAGGAGCGCGCCCGGCGCGTGGTCGAACTGCGGACGGCCCGCCAGGAGCGCCTCTTCGAAGGCGACGACACCCCCGAGACGTTCCTGATCGTGGACGAGGCGGCCCTGCGACGTCGCATCGGCACACCCGCGGTGATGCGCCATCAGCTCCAGCACCTCAAGGAGATGATGGAGCTCCCCCGAGTGACCGTCCAGATCCTCCCTTTCTCCGCAGGCGCGCACTACAGCACCCTGGGCAGCTTCGTCCTCCTCGGCTTCAAGGACGACGACGACCTGCTGTGGGTGGAGCACGCGGCGGGCTCGCTCGCCATTCGCGACGATCACGCGCTCCTGGCCCGGTACCAGGAGTGCTTCGGCACCATCAACGACCTCGCGCTCAGCGATGACGACGCGATCCGCTTCATCGACCGGGTCGCCGCCGAGGACTTCGCCACCAGTTAGGCCTGGGAGCAGGGAGCTGCCAGGCACGCAGGGAGGGACGATGCCGCCCACCGGACCGAGCGGTTGGAGTGCCGTACGGGACTGGTTCCGCACGGTCTTCCAGGGGGCGGAGGTGGCGGAGGACGATCGTCCGCCTGCGCTGTCGGACAACGACCTGCGGGGCCTGGTGATCAAGGAGGAGGAGACCACCGATCGCTACCTCAAGCTGTTGGCTGCCGAGCAGGAGCTTGAGATGGGCATGGAAAAGGCGCACTCAGACAACGCGATAGCCCGGTTCAAGGTCGCGATGCTCTGGGGTGGCTGCGCCGTGGTCCTCGTGATCCTCGCCCTCGCCCTGCTCGTCCACGCCGCACGTGGCGTGCGGGTCAGTCTTCCCAAGGGCGTGTGGATGCCCCTCAGCATCGTCGGCGCCGCCCTGCTCACCTGGGCAGGGCGGCGACTCGGAGCGTTCCTCCGTGGCCGTGCCGCCACCCGGCTCAACCGTGGTCCCGCTCCCGGCGACGCCCCTGGCTCACCAGACGAACGGACTCCGCGCGGTACGCCCTGACCGGGCCGTACCCCGCCGACCACAGTCCGATGGCCAGGGCGACCACAGCCGCCGTCACCAGCCATACGACGAGTTTGCCGCGGGATCCGTCCACCAGCAGCGAGGCCGCCGCCCCCACGACATTCGCCAACAAGCCGCACAGCAGGGAGTACCCCCAAGGAGAGGCGCCGTCGAGATGCGGCGTTCCCCTCCCTTCACCGACGCTCATCGACCTCTCCCCCGTTCAGGCCCGGACGCTATGCGCCGTGGAAACTCCCGGACTTGAGAGCGGTGAGCAGGCCGCGCCACGCGCCGCGGGAGAAGGCAAGCCTTGCCGCATCCGGATCCTTGGAGTCACGAACCATCACCCCCTCCCCGGCGAAACGCACGGCCACGCACTCGTTCCCATTCTCCGAGCGACTGCTCGTGCGCCACTGCTGCGCGGATGGGCCCCCGTCGACCACGCATACCTCCTCAGATCGAGAGGCGGCGTCCACTGGGGCGTCCCACCGTGACCGACGACCCTAGCGCCGTCACACACCGCAGCACAGGGCGCCGGGACGAACGGCCTCACATGTCCGAAACCAGGCAGCTGCCGTGCTTCTGCCGCTCTCCGATTCTCGTTTTCAGACTAGGGCGGGCGGATCCGATCGGCCAGAGGCAATCCGGTCCCGTGTGGGTCCCAACACACTCTCCCGCCGCAGGTCAACGGCGAGTTGACGGGCGTTCGCGGGGCGTGGTGGACTGCCGGGGCCAACTACGGCGGCAGAAGAGGAAGCCGGTGCGAATCCGGCGCGGTCCCGCCACTGTCATCGGGGAGACGCTCCCCGCAAGCCAGGAACTCTCGCCGCCGCATCACGTCGAACCAGGGCGCGGACACCCTGAGTGAGGACATATCGCCATGCTCGGCCGCCCGGTGCCGGTTCCCTTCCTGAGTACGAGTTCTCTCCTCAGTACGGCTGCGGGCTGAGCCCGTGAGTGCCGATCGCGACTTCGCGTACGGCGCCGCCGCCGGCCTCATCGGCGACCTGCTGCTCGGCGATCCCCGCCGGGGGCATCCGGTCGCCGCGTTCGGGCGTGCCGCGGGTGCCGTCGAGCGGGTGCTGTGGCGTGACCACCGCGGGTGGGGCGCGCTGCACGCCGTGGTGTGCGCCGGAGGCGCGGCGGGTGCCGCCGCCCTCGCTTCTTCTCTCGTACGCCGTTCACGCGCCGGATCCGTCGCGCTGACCGCCGCCGCGACCTGGTCCGTGGTCGGCGGGACCTCCCTCGGGCGTGAGGCGCGGGCCATCGGCGGGGCCCTTGAGGCCGGGGACATCGAGGTCGCCCGGGAGCGGCTGCCGCATCTGTGCGGGCGGGATCCGCAGGCCCTGGACGCGGACGGGATCGCGCGGGCCGTGGTCGAGTCCGTCGCCGAGAACACGTCCGACGCGGTGGTCGGGGCGTTGGTGTGGGGTGCGGTGGGCGGGGTTCCCGGGCTTGTCGGGTTCCGGGCCGTGAACACGTTGGACGCCATGGTGGGGCACAAGTCGGCGCGGTATCGGCGGTACGGGTGGGCTGCCGCCCGGCTGGACGATGTTCTCGGGTGGCCGGGGGCGCGGCTCACCGCGGTGCTGGCGGCTGCCGCCGGGGACTCGCCGCGGGGGGCCCTGCGGTCCTGGCGGGCGGATGCGGCGAAGCATCCGAGTCCCAATGCCGGGCCCGTCGAGGCGTCTTTCGCGGGGGCGCTGGGGGTTCGGCTCGGGGGGACGCTTTCTTATGGGGGTCGGGTTGAGCATCGGCCTGTTCTGAATGGGGACGGGCGCGATGTGCGGGTCGAGGACATCGAGCGGGCTGTGAAGCTTTCTCGGCGGGTGAGCTGGCTGGCTCTCGGAGTCGCGGTTGCTGCTCGGCTGACACGGCGCCCGGCGGTTGGGGCTGTGCCCACCCGTTCCGCCCTGCGGAACGGGTGGGCACAGCCGGGGCGGCCAGGACGGCCAGAGCGGCCAGAGTGGTCCGGACAGCCAGGACCAGCACAGCCAGGACCAGGACAGTCGCGTCAGTCTGGGAGATATTCATGAGTGGTGGGCTGCTTGTTGCTGGGACCACCTCCGATGCCGGGAAGAGTGTCGTCACCGCCGGGATCTGCCGGTGGTTGGTGCGCAAGGGTGTGTCCGTCGCGCCCTTCAAGGCGCAGAACATGTCCCTCAATTCCTTCGTCACGCGCGAAGGTGCCGAGATCGGGCGGGCGCAGGCCATGCAGGCGCAGGCCGCCCGTGTCGAGCCGAGCGCGCTGATGAACCCCGTACTGCTCAAGCCCGGCAGCGACCGGTCGAGTCAGGTCGTGCTCATGGGGAAGCCCGTGGGCGAGATGAGCGCGCGCGGCTATCACGGGGGGCGTCAGGCGGCGCTGCTCGACACCGTCGTGGGATGCCTGGAGGAGCTTCGGGGCAGCTATGACGCCGTGATCTGTGAGGGAGCGGGCAGTCCCGCCGAGATCAATCTGCGGCGTACCGACATCGTGAACATGGGCATCGCGCGCGCCGCCCGCTTTCCCGTGCTCGTGGTCGGGGACATCGACCGGGGCGGGGTCTTCGCCTCGTTCTTCGGGACGACCGCGCTGCTCAGTGCCGAGGACCAGGAGCTGGTCGCCGGGTACTTGGTGAACAAGTTCCGCGGCGACGTGTCGCTGCTCGAACCCGGCCTTGACATGCTGCACGGGCTCACCGGGCGGCGCACGTTCGGTGTGCTGCCGTTCCAGCACGGGCTCGGGATCGACGAGGAGGACGGGCTGCGGGTGTCCCTGCGGGGCGCCGTACGGGAGTCCGTCGTCGCGCCGCCCGTCGGCGAGGACGTGCTGCGGGTCGCCGTGTGCGCCGTACCGCTGATGTCCAACTTCACGGACGTGGACGCGCTGGCCGCCGAGCCGGGTGTCGTCGTGCGGTTCGTGGACCGGGCCGAGGAGCTCGTCGACGCCGACCTCGTGGTCGTACCCGGGACTCGGGGAACCGTCCGCGCCCTGCGGTGGCTGCGCGAGCGCGGGCTCGCGGACGCGCTGGCGCGCAGGGCCGCCGAGGGGCGGCCCGTGCTCGGGATCTGCGGCGGATTCCAGGTCCTCGGCGAGCACATCGAGGACGAGGTCGAGTCGCGGGCGGGGTCCGTGGACGGGCTCGGACTGCTGCCGGTGCGGGTGCGGTTCGCGCGCGAGAAGACCCTCGCGCGGCCGGTGGGTGAAGCACTCGGGGAGCGCGTCGAGGGATACGAGATCCACCATGGCGTGGCCGAAGTCGCCGGTGGGGAAGCCTTCTTGGACGGGTGCCGGGTCGGCGAGGTGTGGGGCACGCACTGGCACGGGTCGCTGGAGAGCGACGCGTTCCGGCGCCGGTTCCTGACCGAGGTGGCGCGCGCGGCCGGGCGGCGCTTCGTGCCCGCGCCCGACACCAGCTTCGGCGTGCTGCGCGAGGAGCAGCTCGACCTGCTCGGCGACCTGATCGAAGAACACGCGGACACGGACGCGCTGTTGGGCTTGATCGAGAACGGCGTGCCGGGGGGCCTGCCGTTCATCGCGCCCGGAGCGCCGCCCGCGCCGTCGGCAGCACCAGAACGTGCCAAGGAGGCCCTGTGAGTACCCCGTACCCGTTCACCGCCCTCGTCGGGCAGGACGACCTGCGGCTCGCGCTCTTGCTGAACGCCGTCTCGCCCGCCGTCGGCGGCGTCCTCGTGCGGGGTGAGAAGGGCACCGCCAAGTCCACCGCCGTACGCGCCCTTTCGGCGCTGCTCCCGGAGGTGCCGGTCGTCGCCGGGTGCCGCTTCTCGTGCGACCCCGCGGCCGCCGACCCGGGCTGCCCCGACGGGCCGCACGAGTCGGGCGGCGACACCGCGCGGCCCGCCCGCATGGTGGAGCTGCCCGTCGGCGCGTCCGAGGACCGGCTCGTCGGTGCCCTCGACATCGAACGGGCGCTCGCGGAGGGCGTGAAGGCCTTCGAGCCCGGACTGCTCGCCGACGCGCACCGCGGGATCCTGTACGTCGACGAGGTCAACCTCCTCCACGACCACCTGGTCGACCTGCTCCTGGACGCCGCCGCGATGGGCGCCTCGTACGTGGAACGCGAGGGTGTGTCCGTGCGGCACGCCGCGCGCTTCCTGCTCGTCGGCACCATGAACCCCGAAGAGGGCGAGCTGCGGCCGCAGTTGCTCGACCGGTTCGGCCTCACCGTCGAGGTGGCCGCGTCGCGCGAGACCGACCAGCGCGTCGAGGTCGTGCGGCGCAGGCTCGCCTACGACGACGACCCCGAGGGCTTCGCGGGGCGCTGGGCCGACGACGAGTCCGCGCTGCGGGCGCGCGTCGTGGCCGCGCGGGCGCTGCTCCCCCAGGTCGTCCTCGGCGACGGGGCGTTGCGGCAGATCGCGGCGACCTGCGCGGCGTTCGAGGTCGACGGCATGCGCGCGGACATCGTGATGGCGCGCACGGCGACGGCGCTGGCCGCGTGGGCGGGCCGCACCGACGTCCAGAGCGAGGACGTGCGCCAGGCCGCGCTGCTCGCACTGCCGCACCGCAGGCGCCGCAACCCCTTCGACGCGCCGGGCCTCGACGAGGACAAGCTCGACGAGACGCTGGAGGAGGCGCGCGAGGACGAGACCCCCGAGCCGCCCGAGGGCGACGACGACCCGGACGGCGGCGGTCCGGACGGAGGTCCCGACGGAGGCGGCGGACAGCCCCCGGCCGGGGAAGGACCCGACTCCCCCGAACTGCCGTCGCAGAACCAGGGTTCGGGCACCGACGAGGCACCGGCCCCGCAGGAGCCCGCGCCCGCGCCCGCCCCCGCGACCGGCGGCGCGGGTGAGCAGCAGGCCGTGCGCGCCGCCGAGCCCTTCCGTACGAAGATGCTGAGCGTGCCCGGCATCGGCGAGGGCGCGGCCGGGCGGCGCTCGCGGGCCCGCACCGAGCACGGCCGCACGACGGGTTCGCGGCGCCCCCAAGGCGCCCTGACCAAGCTGCACTTGGCTGCGACGGTGCAGGCCGCCGCCCCGCACCAGAAGGCGCGCGGGCGCTCCGGCGCCGGGCTCGTCGTACGCCGTGACGACCTGCGGCAGGCGACGCGCGAGGGCCGTGAGGGCAACCTCGTGCTGTTCGTCGTGGACGCCTCGGGTTCGATGGCGGCGCGGCAGCGGATGAGCGCCGTCAAGGGCGCCGTGCTCTCGCTCCTCCTCGACGCCTACCAGCGGCGCGACAAGGTGGGGCTCGTGACGTTCCGGGGCTCTCAGGCCGAGGTGGCGCTGCCGCCGACGTCGTCGGTGGACGCGGCCGCGGCCCGGCTCGAATCGCTGCCGACCGGCGGCCGTACGCCGCTGGCCGCGGGCCTGCTGAAGGCGCACGACGTGCTGCGGATCGAGCGGCTGCGCGATGCCGCGCGGCGCCCGCTGGTGGTCGTCGTGACCGACGGGCGCGCCACGGGAGGCGTCGAGCCCGTGGCCCGCGCCGGGCGCGCGGCGCGGCTGTTCGCGGCCGAAGGCGTCGCCTCGGTCGTCGTCGACTGCGAGACGGGCCACGTACGGCTCGGTCTGGCCCGGCAGTTGGCGGGCGAGCTCGGCGGGACGGCCGTGACCCTCGACGAACTGCGGGCGGACTCCATCGCCGGCCTCGTCAAGGACGTACAGGGAACGCATGCAGGTTCGGCTTCGAGGAGGGCCGCTTAAATGCCGCAGGGACAGCCGAGTGTCGTACCGGACGACGGGCTCACGACGCGCCAGCGCCGCAACCGCCCGCTCGTCTTCGTCCACACGGGCATCGGCAAGGGCAAGTCGACCGCCGCGTTCGGGCTCGCGCTGCGGGCCTGGAATCAGGGGTGGCCGATCGGGGTCTTCCAGTTCGTGAAGTCGGCGAAGTGGAAGGTCGGCGAGGAGAACGCGCTGAAGGTGCTCGGCGCCTCCGGCGAGGGTGGCACGGTCGCCTGGCACAAGATGGGCGAGGGCTGGTCCTGGATCCAACGCGCCCCCGCCGAGGGCGAGTTGACCAACGAGGACAAGGCGCGCGAGGGCTGGGAGCAGGTCAAGCGCGACCTCGCGGAGGAGACGTACAAGCTGTATGTCCTCGACGAGTTCGCCTACCCGATGCACTGGGGCTGGATCGACACCGACGAGGTCGTGGAGGTGCTGCGGAACCGTCCCGGTACGCAGCACGTGGTCATCACCGGGCGGAACGCCCCGCAGAAGCTGATCGACTTCGCCGACCTGGTCACCGACATGTCCAAGGTCAAGCACCCGATGGACGCCGGACAGAAGGGCCAGAGGGGCATCGAGTGGTAGCTCGCCTCGTCATCGCGGCGCCGTCGTCGGGCAGCGGCAAGACGACCGTCGCGACGGGCCTGATGGCCGCCTTCGCGGCGGCCGGGCTCGCCGTCTCCCCGCACAAGGTCGGGCCCGACTACATCGACCCCGGCTACCATGCGCTCGCGACCGGGCGCCCCGGTCGCAACCTCGACGCGTATCTGTGCGGGCCCGACCTGATCGCGCCGCTGTTCGCGCACGGGGCCGCCGGGTGCGATCTCGCCGTGGTCGAGGGCGTGATGGGGATGTACGACGGGGCGGCGGGGCAGGGCGAGTTGGCGTCCACGGCACATGTCGCGAAGCTGCTGCGGGCGCCGGTCGTGCTGGTCGTCGACGCGTCGTCGCAGTCGCGGTCGGTGGCGGCGCTGGTGCATGGCTTCGCCTCGTGGGACCCCGAGGTGCGGGTGGCGGGCGTCATCCTCAACAAGGTCGGGTCCGATCGGCATGAGGCGCTGCTGCGGGAGGCGTTGGACGAGGCGGGGGTGCCGGTGCTCGGTGCGCTGCGCCGTGCCGCTCAAGTGCAGGCCCCTTCACGGCACTTGGGACTTGTGCCGGTTGCCGAGCGGCGGGGCGACGCGGTGGAGTCGGTGGCAGCGTTGGCCTCGCGGGTGCGGGAAGGGTGTGACCTGGAGGGGCTTCTCGCGCTGGCGCGCAGTGCGCCGTCCCTGCCGGGTGAGGCGTGGGACCCTCGCACGGGGCTCGGTCGATCACCGGCTTCGCCGAGTTCGTCCTCGAACGCCGGACGGGCCGTCATCGCCGTCGCCGGCGGTGCCGCTTTCACCTTCTCCTACGCCGAGCACGCCGAACTGCTCGCCGCGGCCGGGGCCGAGGTCGTGCCGTTCGACCCCCTCCGCGACGAGCAACTGCCCGACGGGACCGCCGGGTTGGTCATCGGGGGCGGGTTTCCCGAGGTGTACGCGCCTGAGCTGTCCGCCAATGAGCAGCTGCGCAAGGCCGTGGCCGAGCTCGCCCTTTCCGGGGCGCCCGTGGCCGCCGAGTGCGCGGGGCTGCTGTATCTCTCGCGGGAGCTGGACGGGAAGCCGATGTGCGGGGTGCTCGACGCCGGGGCGCGGATGTCGGAGCGGCTGACGCTCGGGTACCGCGAGGCCGTCGCCGTGTCGGACAGCGTGCTCGCGGCGGCGGGGACACGGATGCGGGGGCACGAGTTCCACCGCACGGTCGTCGAGCCGGGGGCCGGGTCCGCGCCCGCCTGGGGGCTGCACAAGCCCGAGCGGCGCGTCGAGGGCTTCGTTCAGCGGAACGTGCACGCCAGCTATCTGCACACGCACTGGGCGGCGGAGCCGGGCGTCGCGCGCCGCTTCGTCGAGCGATGCACGCCGTGAGCACGAGCCGCGGCTCGGCCGGCCGAGTCGGCTCGGTCGGCCGAGTCTGCTCAGTCGACCGAGTCGGCTCAGTCGACCGAGTCGGCTCAGTCGGCGATGCCCACCACGAGCCAGATGAACGCCGCGCCCGCCACCGTGCACAGCAGGGTCGAGCGTGCCGGATGGTCGTGGTGGGCCTCGGGCAGGATCTCGGCCGCCGCGAGGTAGAGCAGCGCGCCGCCGAAGAAGCCCAGATATCCGCCGAGCAGTTGCTCCGGAATGGTGAAGAGCAGGGTCGACGCGGCGCCCACCACCGGGGCCGCCGCGTCCGCGAACAGCATCGCGATGGCCTTGCGGCGGGCGTTCCCGTACAGGCTGGTGAGCGTGTACGTGTTGAAGCCGTCCGCGAAGTCGTGCGCGATGACGGCCAGCGCCACGGCCACGCCCATGCCGCCGCCCACCTGGAAGGCGGCGCCGATCGCGACGCCGTCCATGACGCTGTGCCCGACCATAGCGGCGGCGGCCGTGAGCCCCACCTCGGGGACTCTGCCGTGGTCGTGCTCGTCGGCGCCGTGCGCGGCGCGGCGGCCCGCGAGGAGGCGTTCCACCAGATGAGCGACGAGGAACCCGGCCACGAACAGGAGCAGGGCCGCGGGGACGCCGAAGACGGGCCCGCCCGCGGCGTCCAGCGCCTCCGGCAGCAGGTCGAGGCCGACGACGCCCAGCATCAGGCCGCCCGCGAGCCCCAGGACGAGGTGGCGCCGGTCGGTGACCCGCTGGGCCGTCCAGCCGCCCACCAGGGTCATGAGGAAGGCGCCAAGCGCCACGAACACCGCCATGGGCCCTTGCTAACCGATTGACCCCCTGCCGCGCACATCCACCTCCCTCTCCCCCATCTCGTACGAAAGGACCCTCCCCATGGCCGCATCCGATGCCGGAAAGGTGCCGTTCGCCAAGGACGCCGTTCTCGTCGTCGGTGTCGGCGCCTGTGAGGACGCTCCTGTGGAGGAGGTGCTCGGGCTCGTACGGGACGCGGTCCGCGAGGCGGGCTTTCCCGAGGAGGCGGTGGCCGAGCTGGCGACGGTCGACGTGAAGGCCGGGGAGCCGGGGATCGTGGGGGCGGCGGCGCGGCTCGGGGTGCCGCTGGTGGCGTATCCGGCGGCGGAGCTCGCGCGGGTGACGGTGCCGAATCCGTCCGCGCGGTCCCGTGCGGCCGTGGGGACGCCGTCCGTGGCGGAGGCGGCGGCGTTGCGGGCGGGCGGTGAACTCCTCGTGCCCAAGCGGAAGTCGGCGCCGGCGGGGCGGCCGCCGATGGCTACGTGCGCGGTCGCGAGCCGGCCTCGGGCGGATGCCGGGGGTCACGACCTGCGGCACCACGGGGACGCGGAGGTGCGGGACGACGGCGCGGAGCTCACCGACCTGGCGGTGAACGTACGGGCAAACACGCCACCGGCCTGGCTCAAGGAGGTGATCGCCACGTCCCTCGACGGTCTTGCGGCGTATCCGGACGGGCGGGCCGCGCGGGCGGCGGTGGCGGAGCGGCACGGGGTGACACCGGACCGGGTGTTGCTGACGTCGGGGGCGGCGGAGGCGTTCGTACTGTTGGCGCGGGCGCTGAAGGTACGTCATCCCTATGTCGTGCACCCGCAGTTCACGGAGCCCGAGGCGGCCTTGCGGGATGCCGGGCATGAGGTGGGGCGGGTGCTGCTGAGGCCGGAGGACGGGTTTCGTCTGGACCCGGCGGCGGTGCCGGAGGAGGCCGATCTGGTGGTGATCGGCAATCCGACCAACCCGACGTCCGTGCTGCACCCGGCGGCGTCGATCGCCGAACTGGCGCGGCCCGGACGGGTCTTGGTGGTGGACGAGGCGTTCATGGACGCGGTGCCCGGTGAGCGGGAGGCGTTGGCGGGGCGGACGGACGTGCCGGGCCTTGTGGTCCTGCGGAGCCTCACGAAGACGTGGGGGCTTGCGGGCCTGCGGATCGGCTACGTCCTCGCCGCCCCGGACGTGATTTCCGCTCTCTCTCAGGCGCAGCCGTTGTGGCCGGTGTCGACGCCGGCGTTGGTGGCGGCGGGGGCGTGTGTGGGGCCGCGGGCGGTGGCGGAGGCGGGGCATGCGGCGCATCGCATCGCCGCGGATCGGGGGCATCTCCTTGCGGGGTTGGGGGAGTTGGCGGATGCGGGGGTGTCGGTGGTGACCCCGGCGGAGGGGCCCTTTCTGCTGGTGCGGGTGCCGGGGGCCGCGGTGGTCCGGGAGCGGCTTCGGGAGCGGGGGTTCGCGGTGCGGCGTGGCGATACGTTTCCTGGCCTGGGGCCTGACTGGATCCGCCTGGCGGTCAGGGACCGCGGCACGTCCGACCGCTTCTTGTCCACGTTGACGGAGGTGTTGTTGCCGTAGCGGGGGCGGGGCGGGGTCTGGTGTATCGGTTGCCCGGCGGTATCCCCTTGCCCGCCGCTCCGCGGCGGATGTCTCCCACCCACCCGCCCGTTTGCCCTGCGGTGGATTCGTGCGAGTAGGAGCAGGGGCGGGCGGGCGAGAAGACCGTGGACTCGTGCGCGTAGGAGCAGGGGCCGGTGGACCGGGAAGACCGCGGACTTGCGCCCGCAGGAGCCAGGAGCCGGTAGACCGGGAAGACCATGGACTCACGCCCGCAGGAGCCAGGAGCCGGTAGACCGGGAAGACCATGCGCTCACGCCCGCAGGAGCCAGGAGCCGGTAGACCGGGAAGACCATGCGCTCACGCCCGCAGGAGCCAGGAGCCGGTAGACCGGGAAGACCATGGACTCACGCCCGCAGGAGCCAGGAGCGGGCGGGCGAGAAGGCCGTGGACTCGTGCTCGCAGGAGCCAGGAGCCGGTGGACCAGGGAGACCGCGGACTCGCCCGTAGCAGCAGGAGCCGGTGGACGGGGGGGGGAGGCGGCGTGGCTGCCTCCCCCCGCCGGCCGAGACTAGCCCCGGCTACGACGCGCCAGCGCCACCGCTCCGCCGCCCGCCGCCAGCAGGGCCACCGCGCCGCCCGCGATGTACGGCGTCAGTGAATTGCCGCCCGTTTCCGCGAGGTTGGCCTCCGTGGCCTTCGGTTCCTTCGGGGCGGTCTTCGGCTCCGTCCTGGACTCCACCGGCTCCGACCGCTCCCCCTGCGGCTTCGGCTTCGTCCCGCTCTCCTTGGCCGGGGTCTCGCACCCCGCCCCCGCCAGCGTCACCGTGCCCTCGACCTCCGCCACGTTCAGCTTCAGGGGGTTCACGGACACCTTCAGCTCCAGCGCGGACGCCGCAGCCGTGCGCGAGGTCGTCCGCGTCTTCGACAGGGCGAGGCTCACATCGCCGACCCCCGGCACCTTCACCTCGCTCGTCCCGCCCGCGGTCAACGTGACCTTCTTGCCGAGCACCGTCACCCCGCCCAGCAGATTCGATTCGGCGACCGGCCGCTTCCCCGCCTCGCAGACCGCCTTCGACGTCACCTGGCCGACCTCGACGAGGGACAGCAGCGGCAGTCCCGGCACATGCACCTCGGCCCGCGCGATGTTGCTGTACCCCTCCGCCCTGCCGCCCTCCACGGTCGCCCTGGCCGTGGCCACGTCGGCCCGCAGCACGCTGAACGGCCGCCCGCCGTCGACCCCGTCCAACCGAGCGGTCAGCGCCGTCTTCTCGGCACTCGCGGGGGCCTGCACCTCGTTCAGGGCGACCTTGAGCGGAACGTTCACGGTCTTGTTGAGCAGGGAGACGTCGAGCCCGGTCCGCAGCACGACGGCGTCCGCGCGTCCGCCGCGCGCACCGTCACCGCCGCCCCCGGTCGCCTGCGCGGACCCGGCGCCGACGAGGGCCGCGGGACCGGCGGCCAGGGCGGTGGCGATCGCGACGACGGAGAGGCGGCGCGCGGGCATGCGGAACGTGTTGCTGTTCAAAGTGGTGGAACCCCCACAAGAGAAACGGAGCCACCGGCGGCGCACGCCACATGGGGACATCGCGTGCGCACCGAAGGCGTCGCCCTCCCTCGACGGAGGGCGACGCGGGAATCTTTACGCACTCAGAGTGAACGGACAGCAACCTGGCGTGAGTTCACTCCAACGGGAGGTTTCCGCCCCTGCTTTCGAATCCTCCGGCACATGCGTTCCCTCTTACCCCCCTGACAACTCCCCTTGTCGAATGCGGCCGTTGACGCACGAACGAATCGGGCGAGATTCAACGACCGACACCAACCCCCCGTTACGCGCACGTCAACCCATCACCCGCCCGTTCAGCACCACCCTCCGCGGCGCCGCGAGCACCCGCACGTCCTCCCGCGGATCCGCCTCGTACACCACGAGGTCCGCCGGCGCCCCCTCGACAAGCCCCGGCCGCCCCAGCCACTCCCGCGCACCCCACGTCGTCGCCGAGAGGGCGTCCACCGCGGGGATGCCCGCGAGAGTCAGCTCGGCGACCTCCGCGGCCACCAGGCCGTGTGCGAGGGAACCTCCCGCGTCCGTGCCCGCGTAGACCGGAACGCCCGCGTCGTACGCGGCCCGCACCGTGTCGTAGCGGCGCTCGTGCAGCCGCCGCATGTGCTGCGACCAGCGCGGGAACTTCGCCTCGCCACCTGCCGCGAGGTCCGGGAACGTGGCGATGTTGACCAGGGTCGGGACGATCGCGACGCCCCGCTCGGCGAAGAGCGGGATGGTCTCCTCCGTGAGCCCCGTGGCGTGCTCGATGCAGTCGATGCCCGCCTCGACCAGATCCCGCAGCGAGTCCTCGGCGAAGCAGTGGGCCGTGACGCGGGCACCCAGACGGTGCGCCTCCGCGATCGCCGCCCGAACCGCCTCGCGGGGCCAGCACGCCGTCAGGTCGCCGACCTCGCGGTCGATCCAGTCGCCGACGAGCTTGACCCAGCCGTCGCCGCGGCGCGCCTCCTGGGCGACGTACGCGACCAGGTCTTCGGGCTCGATCTCATGGGCGTAGTTGCGGATGTAGCGGCGCGTGCGCGCGATGTGGCGGCCCGCGCGGATGATCTTCGGGAGGTCCTCGCGGTCGTCGATCCAGCGGGTGTCGGACGGCGAGCCCGCGTCGCGGATCAGGAGGGCACCGATCTCCCGGTCGGTGAGGGCCTGCTTCTCGGCGGTGGCGGCGTCGACGGGGCCGTGCCCGTCCAGGCCGACGTGGCAGTGGGCGTCGACCAGACCGGGCAGCACCCAGCCCGTCACGGTGACCGTCTCCGTCGCCGGGGCGACCGGGCGGTCGTACGTCACCCTCCCCCCGACCACCCACAGTTCGTCCCGTACGTCCTCGGGCCCGACGAGCACCCGCCCCTTCACGTGCAGCACCGCGTGATCGCTCATGAGCAGCAGCCTAAAAGGCGGCCGGTACGCTCGGTAGCGCAGCCCGAACGAACTCGTGAGCGAAGTGAGCAGTGACGTGAGCAGTACTGTGACGCACCCCTTTCTGGACCTGGCGCCGCTGAGCGCCCAGCACTTCGCCGCCATCGAGGCGCAGGTGGCCCGGCTGCTCGACACCGAGCAGGACGTCGTGATCATGCAGGGTGAGGCCCTGCTGCCCCTGGAGGGGTGCATCCGGGGCGCCGCGCGGCCGGGCACGACCGCGCTGAACGTGATCACGGGACCGTACGGCCAGACCTTCGGCAACTGGCTGCGGGACTGCGGCGCGACGGTGATCGACCTCGCCGTGCCGTTCCACACCGCCGTCACCGCCGACCAGGTGCGCCAGGCCTTCGCCGAGCACCCGGAGATCGACTTCGTCTCGCTGGTGCACGCGGAGGCGGCGACCGGCAACACCAACCCCGTCGCGGAGATCGGCGAGGTGGTGCGCGAACACGGCGCGCTGTTCATGCTGGACGCCGTCGCTTCGGTGGCCGCCGAGCCGCTGCTGCCGGACGCGTGGGGCGTGGACCTGTGCGTGATCGGCGCACAGAAGGCGATGGGCGGCCCCGCGGGCGTCTCCGCGGTGTCCGTGAGCGAGCGGGCCTGGCAGCGCATCGCCGCCAACCCGCAGGCGCCGCGCCGCTCCTACCTCTCCCTCCTGGACTGGAAGGAGCGCTGGATCGACGGCGGCCGCAAGGCCCTGCTTCACGCGCCCGCCCAGCTGGAGATGCTGGCGCTCGAGGCGTGCGTGGAGCGCATCGAGACGGAGGGCCTCGACGCCCTGATGGCGCGGCACGCCACCGCCGCCGCCGCGACCCGCGCGGGCGCGCTGGCGCTCGGCGGGGGCCTGGAGCCGTACGTGTACGAGGCGAAGGACGCGGCCCCGGTCGCCACGACCCTGCGGGCGCCCTCGGACGTCGACGCCTCGGAGCTCGTCGCCAAGGCGCTCGCGGCCGACCCCGTGCTTCCGCTGGTCACCGGGGGCGGCGCGCTGGCCAAGGAGATGATCCGGGTCAACCACTACGGCCCGGACGCGACCCGTGGCGTCGTGCACGCCTCCCTCGCCGCCCTGGGCGCCGCGATGGGCGAGGCGGGGCTCTCGGTGGACCTGGAGGCGGCCCGCCGCGCGGTGACGGACGCCTGGCGCTGAGCGCTCCGCCGGGGATGCCACGTCCCGCCGTCGGACGTCCACGGGCGCGTCGTGGCCGGTCGCGCCCGCGCGGCGGAGCGGCATGGGTCGGAGCCCCGCGCCCCTTCGGGGCACGGGCGAACCGCAGCGGGCTTCCCCAAGCCCGCTCAGCCCGCGACGGCGACGCATCCCCGGCTCCTGAAACAGTCCACGACAGCGGCACACCCCCGCTCCTGAAACAGTCCACGACAGCGACACACCCCCGCTCCTGAAACAGTCCACGACAGCGGCACACCCGCCGCTCCTGAAGTCGGCCGGTTCGCGGCCCCGGGCGGAAGTCGGCCCGCAGCCCTCGCCGGCCGCCGGTTCGCCGCCGGCTGAACCCCTGCGGACGTCCCCTCGTCATGGCAGCGTGCCCGCCATGACGACACTTCCGGACGGCCGCACCATCCCGCCCCTGACCGCCGACGAGCCCGCCATGCTGGCGAGTTGGCTCGACATGCACCGCGCCACGCTGGCGCTGAAGTGCGCGGGCCTCGACGACGAGCAGACGCTGCGCGCGAGCGCCGAACCGTCCTCGCTGACGCTGTTCGGCCTCGTGCAGCACCTCGCCGAGGTGGAGCGGAACTGGGTCCAGCGCGTGTTCGCCGGGCGGGACGTCCCACCGCTCTACGGCGACCGGAGCGGTTACACCCTGGACCGGACGCGGACGTTCGCCGAGGTCCTCGCGGTGTGGGAGCGGGAGGTCGCGGTGAACCGCGAGATCTGCGCGGGCCGTTCGCCGAACGAGACGGGTCGGCTCGGCCCCGAGGAGGCGGCGGTCACGGGCGACGACGTGGTCAGCCTCCGCTGGATCCTGATCCATCTCATCGAGGAGTACGCGCGCCACAACGGCCATGCGGATCTCTTGCGGGAGCGTATCGACGGCGTAACCGGAACGTGAATCCAATGTGGCGTTCACGGCGCCCTTCGAGCACCTCCCCGCCTTTTCTCGGCGCATTCTCACGAATTCTTTATCGGCGTCTTTATCAGCACAGCTTCCCGTATTCTTCTGCCCGCTTTCCCGGGACCTAAACACAAAGATTTCGACAGCACCAAACCACGTAATTCGGGCACGTCTCGCCGGAGTTACGGCTCTGTGACGTACTCCACATCGCGCCCGATATGTGCGCTATGGGCTGGGCAAATCACCATAAATCCAAGGGGCCTCATGCGGGCGCGCACCCCCGCGTGATAACACACGACACGCTTTGGCGTAACCCCTTCCCCCGATGCAATCCCAGGAATTGCTCGGTAAATTCAATCCGCATGACCGCTGCACAAGCCGATCTACCGACCGACCTGCAAGCGAAATTCCTGAAAATGCCGGAGGGGCTGCGACTCGACAGCCCCGCCGTCGCCGACGGCGCCGCGATCTGGCGGATCGCCCGCGACTCCAAGGTGCTCGACCTCAACTCCTCGTACAGCTATCTGCTGTGGTGTCGCGACTTCGCGCGCACCTCCGTCGTGGCGCGGGACGCCGACGGCGAGGTGGCCGGCTTCATCACCGGCTACATCCGGCCCGACCGGCCCCGCACCCTGATGGTCTGGCAGGTGGCCGTCGACCACCCGCACCGTGGCAAGGGACTCGCGGCCGCCCTCCTCGACGGGCTGACCGCGAAGGTGGCCGCCGGGCACGTGATCGACTCCCTGGAGACGACCATCTCGCCCGACAACACGGCGTCCGACGCGCTCTTCACTTCGTACGCGAGGCGGCACGGCGCATCGGTCGCGCGCACGGTCCTGTTCGACGCGGGTCTGTTCCCCGACGACGGGCACGAGCCAGAGGTGCTCTACGTCATCGAGCCACTGCCGCACTGAGCGTCACCGAGCCGCTGCCGCGCTGAGCGACGGCGGACGGCGGGCGGCGGACACCCGCCGTATCCCGGTCTTCCCTCAACACCCCCCACCTCCCTCGCACTTCTTCATCTCCCAGGAGATTCGCTGTGACCATCACCCAGCCCGACCTGAGCGTCTTCGAGACCCTGGAGTCGGAGGTGCGCAGCTACTGCCGCGGTTGGCCTACGGTCTTCGACCGCGCGCAGGGCAGCCGCATGTTCGACGAGGACGGCCACGAATACCTCGACTTCTTCGCCGGTGCCGGTTCCCTCAACTACGGCCACAACAACCCCGTGTTGAAACGCGCCCTCATCGACTACCTGGAGCGCGACGGCGTCACGCACGGCCTCGACATGTCGACGACCGCGAAGCGCGCCTTCCTGGAGTCGTTCCAGAACATCATCCTGCGCCCGCGCGACCTGCCGTACAAGGTCATGTTCCCGGGCCCGACGGGCACCAACGCCGTGGAGTCGGCGCTGAAGCTGGCCCGCAAGGTCAAGGGCCGTGAGTCGATCGTGTCGTTCACGAACGCCTTCCACGGCATGTCGCTCGGCTCGCTCGCCGTGACCGGAAACGCGTTCAAGCGTGCGGGCGCCGGCATCCCGCTGGTGCACGGCACGCCGATGCCGTTCGACCACTACCTCGACGGCAGGACCCCCGACTTCATCTGGTTCGAGCGCCTCCTCGAGGACCAGGGCTCGGGCCTCAACCAGCCCGCCGCCGTGATCGTCGAGACGGTGCAGGGCGAGGGCGGCATCAACGTGGCCCGCGCCGAGTGGCTGCGCAAGCTGGCCGAGGTGTGCGAGCGCTGGGACATGCTCCTGATCGTCGACGACATCCAGATGGGCTGCGGCCGCACCGGCGCCTTCTTCTCCTTCGAGGAAGCGGGCATCACGCCGGACATCGTGACGGTGTCGAAGTCCATCAGCGGCTACGGCCTGCCCATGTCGCTCTGCCTGTTCAAGCCGGAGCTCGACGTGTGGGAGCCGGGCGAGCACAACGGCACGTTCCGCGGCAACAACCCCGCGTTCGTGACCGCCGCCGCCGCCCTGGAGACGTACTGGACCGACGGCCCCGCGATGGAGAAGCAGACCCGCGCCCGCGGCGAGCAGGTGGAGCAGGCGCTGGTCGCGATCGTCGACGAGAACCGTGACGCGATCAAGGAGTACCGCGGCCGCGGCCTGGTGTGGGGCGTCGAGTTCCACGACAAGGACCGCGCGGGCGCCGTGGCGAAGCGGGCCTTCGAACTGGGCCTGCTCATCGAGACCTCCGGCCCCGAGGGCGAGGTCGTCAAGCTCCTTCCGGCGCTGACGATCACGCCCGACGAGCTGGACGAGGGGCTGCGCACGCTCGCCCGCGCGGTACGCGAGACCGCCTGAGCGAGCGCACCGCCCAGTCCTCGGCAACGTAAGAGAAAAGGAACCGACTCACCGTGATCGTCCGTTCGTTCAAGGACATTGAAGGCACCGACCGGCATGTGAAGGCCGCATCCGGTACCTGGGAGAGCAAGCGCATCGTCCTCGCCAAGGAGCGCGTGGGATTCTCGCTGCACGAGACCATCCTGTACGCGGGGACGGAGACGTCCATGTGGTACGCCAACCACATCGAGGCTGTCGTCTGCACCAAGGGCGAGGCCGAGCTGACCGACGACACGACCGGCGAGAAGTACACGATCACGCCCGGCACCATGTACCTGCTCGACGGGCACGAGAAGCACACCATGCGGATCAAGGAAGACTTCCACTGCCTGTGCGTCTTCAACCCGCCCGTCACGGGCCGCGAGGACCACGACGAGAACGGCGTGTACCCGCTGCTCACGGAGCCGGACGCGGACTGATCACCGACTGATCACCGGCTGATCGCCGACTGCATCCCGAACAGGGCCGTACGAGAGGAGAGGCAGGCAACACCATGACCACCGCACCCGAACGCACCACTGACCTGTACCCGACCCGAGGCGCCGAGGAGGTGCTCATCGAACGCAAGGACCCCGTGGTGTGGTCCGAGCCGGGTGCCGAGGGGCCGATCGGGGCCGGGGATCTGGCGGGGTTCGAGCGGGACGGTTTCCTGGCCATCGACCAGCTGATCACCCCGGACGAAGTGGCCGTCTACCACGGCGAGTTGGAGCGGCTGATCAATGATCCCGCGATGCGGGAGAACGAGCGCTCCATCGTGGAGCCGCGCTCCCAGGAGATCCGGTCGATCTTCGAGGTGCACCGGATCAGCGAGCTCTTCGCGAAGCTGGCGGCCGACCCGCGCGTGGTGGGCCGGGCCCGGCAGATCCTGGGCTCGGACGTCTACGTCCACCAGTCGCGGATCAACGTGAAGCCCGGCTTCGGCGCCTCCGGCTTCTACTGGCACTCGGACTTCGAGACCTGGCACGCGGAGGACGGCCTGCCGAACATGCGGACCGTCTCGGTGTCGATCGCGCTGACGAAGAACCACGACACCAACGGCGGCCTCATGATCATGCCGGGGTCGCACAAGACGTTCCTCGGCTGTGCGGGCGCGACGCCGAAGGACAACTACAAGCGGTCGCTGCAGATGCAGGACGCGGGCATCCCGTCGAACGGGACGCTGACGCATCTCGCGTCGGACTACGGCATCCGCCTGTTCACCGGCGAGGCGGGCTCGGCCACCTGGTTCGACTGCAACGCCATGCACGGCTCGGGCGACAACATCACCCCGTTCCCCCGGTCGAACGTCTTCATCGTGTTCAACAGCGTGGAGAACGCCGCGGTGGAGCCGTTCGCGGCGCCGGTGCGGCGCCCGGAGTACATCGGGGCGCGGGACTTCACTCCGGTCAAGTGAGGTAACGCGTACGCGAGTCGGCCCGGCACCCCTGTGGGTGCCGGGCCGACTCGTCGTCATGTGCTCAGCGCGTCGGGTAGTCCGTGTAGCCCTTCTCCGTGCCGCCGTAGAAGGTCGACTGGTCGGGGGTGTTGTACGGGCCCTCGGTCCTCAGGCGGGCCGGCAGGTCGGGGTTGGCGAGGAACAGCGCGCCGAAGGCGATGACGTCCGCGGTGCCGTCCTCGATCAGGGCGAGCGCGTCATGGCCGGTAGGGCCCTCGGTCTGCGGGTTCAGGACGAACGTGCCGCCGAAGTCCTGGCGCAGCCGGGTGGAGAGCTCGCGGATGTCGCCGACCTCCATGACGTGCAGGTACGCGAGGTCGAGCGCGGCCAGCTCCTTGACCAGGGCGGTGTACGTCGCCTCCGGGTCGGGCTCGGAGATGTCGTTGAAGGGGTTCCCGGGCGAGATGCGGAAGCCGGTGCGGGCGGCGCCGATCTCCGCGGTGACGGCCTTGGCGACCTCGACGGCGAAGCGGATGCGGTTCTCGACCGAGCCGCCCCACTCGTCGGTGCGCCGGTTGGAGCCGGGCGCGAGGAACTGGTGGATGAGGTAGCCGTTGGCGCCGTGCAGCTCGACGCCGTCGAAGCCCGCGTCGATCGCGTTGCGGGCGGCGGTGACGAAGTCGGCGATGGTGGCGCGGACTTCGGCGCCGGTCAGCTCGCGCGGGGCGACGAAGTCCTTGGGGCCCTCGGCGGTGTAGACCTGGCCCTTGGCGGCGACGGGCGAGGCCCCGACGTTGACCAGGCCCTCGGGGAGCAGGGTGGGGTGGCCGATGCGGCCCGTGTGCATGATCTGGGCGAAGATCCGGCCGCCGGCCGCGTGCACGGCGTCGGTGACCTTGCGCCAGGCGGCGACCTGCTCCGCGCTGTGCAGGCCCGGGGTGTCCGGGTATCCCTGGCCGACCACAGAAGGCTGGATGCCCTCGGTGATGATCAGGCCCGCGGAGGCCCGCTGGGCGTAGTACTCGGCGGTCAGATCCGTGGCGACACCGCCCTCACCTGCGCGGCTTCGCGTCATGGGGGCCATGGCGATGCGGTTGCCGAGCTGGGTGCCGGACAGGTCGATCGATTCGAAAGCGGTGGTCATCAGGACTCCCGGACGGAATTTATGTGGTCGGCCAATGAAGTGCGCCGGATGCCACTGTAACCCATTCCTTGGCCGACCAAGGTAATCTTCCGGAAGACATCCAGGTCGCTACCAGCAGGAGCTCGTGATGAAGGCCGACACCGCACAGGCCGCCCCCGTCGACCCCGTCTGTAGGCCCGGGGCGTCCGGCGTCGCCGAGGCGGGGCCCGTCAGCCTCGCCGTCAGCCGGGTGGCGAGGCTGCACCGCATCGCCGCGGGCAAGCTCCTGAAGGGGCTCGGCCTCTACCCCGGCCAGGAGTTCGTGATGATGCACCTGTGGGACGCGGGCCCGGTGCGGCAGTCCGAGCTGATCAAGGCGGTCGACCTGGACCCCTCGACGGTCACGAAGATGCTGCAGCGCCTGGAGCAGGCCGGGCACGTGCGCCGCCGCCCCGACCCGTCCGACCGGCGGGCGGTCCTGGTCGAGGCGAGCAACGCAAGCTGTGGGCTGCTGACCCAAGTGGAGCGCGCCTGGGGCGAGTTGGAGGGGCATACGCTCGCCGGGCTCGACGAGGCCGAGCGGGCGGACCTCGCCAGACTCCTCGCCAAGGTCGAGACGAACCTCTGCACGGAGACGGCGGACTGCCCGGAGCGGCAGGGCCGGGCTGCCCAGCTCTGACATCTGGTGACAGCCCGGCCCCGACGCCCCCCCTGTCTTTTCAGTCCGCGCGGCCGCGGGGCTCCGCCCGCATGTCCAGACTGCGGGGCCGCAACGCCAACCCCAGAGCGGGGCGGACCCGTTGGTGGCCGGGCCGGTGCTCCAGGCGCCATCGGGCGGTGATGGTCGCGAGGGCGAGAACGGCCTCCGTCATGCCGAAGGTGTCGCCGATGCATTTGCGGGCGCCGGAGGCGAAGGGCAGGAGGGCATGGCGCGGCGGCTGGGGGCGCTTCGGATCCCAGCGGTCGGGGTCGAAGGCCTCGGGGTCGTCGTAGAGGTCCTGCCGGTGGTGGATGAGGTAGGGGCTGTAGACGACGCTGCTCCCGGCGGGCAGCAGGTGCCCGCCCAGGCGGGTGTCGGCGGTGACGGTACGAGTGAAGATCCAGCCCGGCGGGCGGAGCCGGAGGGTCTCGGTGATGATCCGGTGCGTCAGTTCCAGGCGTGGCAGGTCGGCGTGGGTGGCCCTGCCCCCGTCCAGGACGGCGTCGACCTCGGCATGCAGCCGCCGCTCGATCCCGGGGTGCCGGGCCAGCAGGTCCAGGGCCCAGGCCAGGAGGGCGGCCGTGGTCTCCGTACCGGCGAGGAAGAAGGTGACGACCGTGTCGCTGATCTCCGCGTCGGTCATGCCGTGACCGTCACCTCCGGCGTCGTGGGCCGCGAGCAGCGCCGAGAGCAGGTCGTCGTGGTCGACGCCCTCGGCACGGCGCCGGGCGATGATCTGGTCGAAGGCCGCGCGCAGGCGGGTGCGCGCACGCACGTGGGAGCGGTTGCCCGAGGTGGGCAGCCGGTCCAGCGGGGGGACCATGAACATGCGCTGGTAGAAGCCGTCGAAGAAGGTCTTCACGTCGTCGAGGACCGGGCCGAGTTCGCCGGGAGGCAGCGCGCCGGAGAACAGGGTGGCGGCCGTGATCCTCGACGTGATGGTCATCATCTCGGTGGGCACGTCCAGGATCTGCCCGGCGTGCCAGGACCCGGTCACGTCCTCGATGCAGGTGCTCATGGCCTTCGCGTAGCCGGGGAACCGTGCCGGGTGGAAGGCGGGCTGGGCCAGTCGGCGCAGCCGCCGGTGCGTGCTGTACGGACAGCTGGCAAGACCGTCGTCACCCACGACCTCCCGTACCCGGTCGAAGATCGGGCCGCCTTTGTCGAAGACGCGGTCGTCGACCAGGGCCTGCCGGGTCAGTTCCGGATCACAGATCATCACCAGCGTGAAGGGGCCCACCTGAATGCGGACGAGCTCCCCGTGCGCGGGAAGGGAGTTGATGAACTCCAGCGGATTCCGCAGCATCGGGATCAGATGGCCGACGAGGGGAAGTGCCTTGGGGGCGACGGGGACCGAACGCGGGCTCGTCATGGCCGCTCACTCCCCCGCCGGACGCGAACGAGGCGCGGGCACTTGGGCATCGGTGCTCCGCAAGCCGTAGCGGGGCGTCTCCAGTGACCACGTGTAGACGGAGTCGACCCAGTAGAAGATCGCCTGGGCGTGCTTCCTGACCGCGGCGGGCAGGGAGGTGTCCGCAGCGATCGCGGCGGCGGTGTTGGCGTTCTCGTAGCGCATGGCCGCGTTGAGGGTGAGCGCGCAGGAGAAGGCCGCGTCCACGGATATTCCGTACTCCTGACATATGACGCCGATCAGGCTGAGCCGTTCTCCCGATTCGGCGGCCACATGGCAACTGTGCAGGTCGTTGTCGAGACCGACGAGGAGGCTTCCCTGTTTCATGAGTTGGAGCAGTGGCTCGGGAAGCTTCTCGCCCGGCCCTACGAGGCCCGGCTGAAGACGCTGGATCCACATGCCGAGAACGATTCCCGCCGTACGCGTCCTGTGCCTCAGGTACCGGTCCAGGCTGGGGAGAGGTTCCCCGCTCTCCCACGCCTGCCGAGCCGTGTACTCGTGCAGGAATCCCAGCAGCAGGTCCGTGAAGCCGGCGATCAGTTCGGCCCCTCCCGCCGCGACGACGTCGTCGCGGAGACTGGCCAGCGGCCTGAGGATCTCCGGCCCGCCGGACGGCACATGCCCCCTCTCCAGGGTTTCCCTCACGGGCTCCACGAGACGACCGACCGGCTGATCGCTGCCCAGGTCGACGGTGTTCAGCCAGAACAGGATCATCTGCAGCTTGGCCAGGGGGAACAGCACGTTCCACGGGGCTTGCGGGGCGAAGAGCCCGACCAGATGTCCGGGGGTCGCCTGGGCCGTTACCTTGATGTGCTCCTTACTCATTCCCAGGTCTGCCGCCCAGGCGAGAACGGCGGACTCGAGTTGGTCGGTCCACGGGTGGGCGGGGTAGGTCTCACGCCCCTTTCCCAGATGGGCGAGCAGCCAGGGCTTGAGGGGGCGATAGAAGCCGGGGATGTCGTCCGTCGCCTTGGGGCCGGGCACCTTGGGATCGGGCGCCTTGGGATCGGGCGTCCTGGGGCTAGGCGCCTTGGGGCCGGGCGTCTTGGGGTCGGGGAACAGAAGAGGCCTCTGGAGCATGCTGAGAGTTCCTTCCCGCTCTACGTGCCGAAACGTCTACTTGCCGAAACGCCGCTGACGGTTGCCGTAGAAGGCCAGGGCGCGGTGCAGATCGGACTGGGTGAAGTCGGGCCACAGGACAGGGCAGAAATAGAGTTCCGAGAGGGCCGCCTGCCAGAGCATGAATCCGGAGAGGCGTTGTTCACCGGAGGTGCGGATCACCAGGTCCGGGTCGGGCAACCCGCTGGTGGACAGAGCCTGGGCGAACGACCTTTCGGACACGGAGAAGCCCGCGGACTCGACCGCCTGGTGGGCCATGAGCCGCGCCGCGGCGAGGATGTCCTCCCGGCCGCTGTAGCCGACCGCGAAGTTGATCTGAGGGCCCTGATTGCGGCAGGTGGCGGTCTCCGCCTCGCGCAGCGCGGTCGCCACAGAGCCGGGAAGCAGCCGAGGGTCCCCGAGGTGGCGCATGCGCCAGTGTCCGGCCGACGCCAGCTGGTCGGTCAGTTCGCAGATGATGTCCAGGAGCTTGTGGAGCTCGCCCGCGGCGCGGTTGAGGTTGTCGGTGGAGAGCAGCCACCACGTGGTGGTCTCTATGCCTACGGCCTCGCACCAGTGAACGGCCCGGCAGACGTTGTCCGCGCCTTCCTTGTGGCCCTGCTCGACGGGGTGGCCGTGGGCCTGCGCCCAGCGGCGGTTGCCGTCCACTATGAACGCGACGTGACGTGGCCCTCTGCCCGGACGCGGAGAACTCTGCGTTCCGTACGGGATGTCCTTGTCCGACGTGCCGGACGGATCGGCCAGATCCGTCGGGGTGGGGAGGTCGCGCGGAGGAGTACTCATCGGGCACTTCCTTATCGCCAGGAACCAGGGCAAGCACGGCCGATACGAATCCAGCGGGCTCAGCGAGCAGCTCAACGAGCAAGGAAATGGGTGGGGGGTCGGTGGATGTGCCGCGAGCGGGCAGGCCTGGGCGGGAGCCGAACCCACCCTGCCGGTGCGGGAGTTGCGGAAGAACACGCCGACGGCGGCTTGCCCTGAAGAGCCTGGTCCGCCGCGCCGGGCTTGCAAAGGCGCGTCCAGGGGCGCTTGACGTGCGCACGTCCCAATTGGCGGGCGCTACGGCTCCCGGCGAGGGCGTTCGAGGCGCTCGTCGAAGCGCGGCGTCCTCACCGCACGGCCCACGCACCGCCCCCCCTCCGCTGCGAGCGGAGGAGGGTGATCATGCCGCCCCGGCCGTACCAGCCGGGACCTGAGTGCTACCCCCTGCCTACCTCATCAAGGTGGCGGCCCGCCGTGAAACGCCGATGTCCGTGCCCGGCCGCGCAGGAATCCCACCGCGGTCCATGTGACTGTGGTAGTGGCGCCCTGAGCGAGCGCACTTGGCCGCGCGGGCAGGACCGGCAGGGCTTCGCGGCCCGGCCCGGCGGAGCCGCCGGGCCGGGCCGCAACTACAGCTACAGCTACAGCTACAGCTACAGCCAGGCCAGTGAAGCCGCCCGCGTCAGGACCCGCCGGGCCGCGGACGCGTCGCCCGCCGTGCCGCGCGGCACCTCGTCCGGCGTGCGACGGCCGCCCATCAGCAGGCAGAAGTCGACGGGATCCAGGACCAGTTCGGCCCGCACCGGCTCGTCGGCGCTGCCCAGCACCCACTCGGTCTCGCCGCCGTCCCCGGCGACGGTGAGCGCGACGGGCGGGGCCTGGGTGCCGAGGGCCCGGCCGAGGATGCGTACGGCGAGGCGCACGAGCTGCCACAGGTGCGGCGAGGGCGGCGGGGGCACGACGCGTTCGAGGGCCCTGCCGATGTCGTCGGCGTGCACCCAGGTCTCGAAGGCGCGGGCCAGGAAGTGGTCGGCGACGGGAAGGCGTGCGCCCATCAACACCGTGGCGCGGGCGGCCAGTTCGGAGTTGTGGGCGGCCGGTGCGGAGAGCAGCCCCGCGGCCTGGGCCCGCCAGGCGGCCAGGGTCTGCGCCGGGGTGCGGCGCCGCTCGTGACGGATCACTTCCTTGGTACGCGCCTCCCATGCCGTACGCCATGGCATGCCGTCCGGGGCGCGCGAGGTGGGCACGCGCGCGTGCAGGCCGAGGCGCAGGGCGAGCGGCTCGTCGGCGGCGATCAGATGGGCGACGGTGTCGTGCACGTCCCAGTCGTGCACCACGGGTGTCTCCCAGAGGCCTTGGCCGTCCAACTCCCCGAGGAGCGCCTGGAGTCCGGCGACCGCGGCGGCGTAGGGCGCGGCGTGCGGGGCGGTGCGCAGGGCGGGGGCGCGGGTCCGCAGCGCGAGGGAGAGCCCGTGCGCCCCCGGGTTCCCGCCGGGCGCCGCTTCGGGCAGGGCGGGCCCGTCCAGGTGCCGCACGGTGGCCCGCAGCCGAGCGGCCTCGGCGGCGCACTCGGCACAGTCCACCAGATGCCGCTCGACGCCCCTTTCGTCCCCCACCATGAGAGCCCCCACGGCCCAGGCACCCAGCAACTCACGGACTGCTTCGTGATCGGTGGTCACGACAACCCGCCCTCCTCGCCCGTCGCACCGGGCACACTCCACGCGCAGCAGCGGAAAGAGACACCACGGCAGCGGCGCGCACCCGCCCGAGAAACCCTCACACGCCCGCGCCCCAGCGGCTCAGGCACCGCTTCGTGCTTGGTGGTCACCGGAGTTCACCGTCCGTCGTCACTGGGGGTGCCGTTCGTCGTCACGGGGGTTGCCGTTCGTCGTCACCGAGGTTGCCGTTCGTCGTCGCCGGGAGTGCCGTTCGCCGTCACGGGAGTTCGCCTCTCAGAGGGGGGTCCGCCAAGGTTTCCGCCAGGGTGCGCAGGGCCGTTCTCAGGCGGGTCTTCGCCGTGCCTTCGGGGATCCCCAGTTCGACCGCCGCCTGGCGGTAGCTGCGGCCCGCGAAGTAGGCCAGGTGCACCACCTGCCGTTGGGGCAGCGGGAGTCGGGCCAGGGCCGAGTGCAGGAGCAGGGAGCGCTCCTGCTCCAGGACAGCCTCGTCGGGGGACGGGCCCGGTGCCGGTACCGTCCGCAGGGCCGTCTCGTCGGCATGGACCGCCTTGCGGTGCCGTTCCTCACCGCGCACCCAGTCCACCGCGCGCCGGTGGGCGAGCATGGAGAGCCAGGTGCGCAGGCTGCCGCGGCGTACGTCGAAGGCGTACGGCCTGGTCCACAGGTGGGCGAAGACCTCCTGCGCCACGTCCTCCGCGGCGACGTGACTGCGGGTGACGCGCACCGCGACGCGGTGCACCAGCGAGCCGTACGCAGCATAGGCCTCGGCCAGGGCCGCTTCCTCGCCGTAGACGAGACGGCGGTGCAGGTCGGCGTCGACCGGCGGCCTGTCGGGGCCGTCCGGCATGCCCGGCGCACCCTGCGCGCCCGGCCGGTCCTGCTTGTCTGACCTGTCGGCGGACGGCTCCACCGGCACCACCACCTCGCGCGGCCACCTCGTCCTGCCAAGCCTGGCGCCCCGGGGCCCGCCGCGCCAGGCCTCAGCAGGACAGCACGTCGAGGAGCCGGTCCACGTCCGCCTCCGTGTTGTACAGATGGAACGTGGCGCGCAGATGTCCCGCCCGCGCCGCCACACGGATGCCCGCGCGGTGCAACTCCGGCTCGCGCTCGCCCAGTCCGGGCACGGAGACGATGGGCGAGGTGCCCGGCACCGGGGTGTGCCCGAGCTCGGCGAGGCCCGCGCGGTAGCGGGCGGCGAGCGCGGTGTCGTGGGCGTGGATCGCCTCAATGCCCAGCTCCTCGACGAAGGGCAGCGCCGCCGCGGCCCCGTGGTAGGCGAGGAAGGCGGTCGGCTCGTCGAACCTGCGGGCGTCCGGGGCGAGTTCACCGATCGGGCCGTACGTCGAGTGCCAGCTGTCGGCCGCGGCCAGCCAGCCGCCGTGCAGCGGCACCAGGGACTCCTGCGCCGCCTCGCCCACCGTGAGGAAGGACGTGCCGCGCGGGCAGAGCAGCCACTTGAAGGCGCCCGTCACGGTGTAGTCGTACGCACCCGCGTCGAACGGCAGCCAGCCCGCCGACTGCGTGGCGTCGGCAAGGGTGCGCGCGCCGACGGCCGCCGCGGCGGCACGGATCGCCGCGCAGTCGGCGGTGCGGCCGTCGGCGGACTGCACGGTGGAGAACGCGACCAGCGCGGTCTGCGGCCCGACCGCGTCGGCGAGCCCCTCCAGCGGCGCGTACCGCAGCTTCAGGTCGCCGCGCAGCACGAAGGGGTTGAGCAAGGACGAGAAGTCCCCTTCGGGGAACAGGACTTCGGCGCCCGCGGGGACGGACGCCGCGATCAGGCCGACGTGCACGGCGACCGAGCCGCCGGCCGCCACCCGCGCGGAGTCCACGCCGACGAGCCGCGCGAAGGAGTCGCGCGCCTCCTCGATCTTCCCGAAGTCGCCCGAGCCGCCGCGCTCGCCCGTGCCGAGCTCCGCCGCCAGGGCCCGCACCGCCTCGACGGCGCGGCGCGGCGGCAGACCGTAGGTCGCGGTGTTGAGGTACGTCGTCGTCGGCGCGAACTCGCCGCCGTGGCGGATGCGGTCGCTGATCCCCATGAAGGTCATGGGGATCAACCTAGGCGGCCGTTCAGGCCTGCGGAACCGCGCATCCGTCGGGCCCGCACGCGTCGCCGCCGTCGGCCTGCGCGAGGCTGGTCAGCGGCGAGCGCTCGCCCCACGCCTGCTCCAGGGCCTGGGAGAAGACCTCGGCGGGCTGGGCGCCGGAGACGCCGTACTTGCGGTCGAGGACGAAGAACGGCACGCCGTTCGCGCCCAGTTCGGCGGCCTCGCGCTCGTCGGCGCGCACCGCGTCCGCGTACGCGTCGGGGTCGTCGAGGACGGCCCGCACCTCGTCCGCGTCGAGGCCGGCCTCGACGGCGAGCTCCACGACGCGCGCGTCGCCGGTGAAGACCGACCGCTCCTCGGCGAAGTTCGCGCGGTAGAGCAGACCGATCAGCTCGTCCTGCCTGCCCTGCTCCTTGGCGAAGTGCAGCAGGCGGTGCATGTCGAAGGTGTTGCCGTGGTCACGGCCCTCGGTGAGGTAGGCGAGGCCCTCGGCGGCGGCGTTCTCGCCGAGCCGCCGCTCGCCCTCGCGGGCCTGCTCCTCGGTCATGCCGTACTTCTGCATGAGCATCGGGATCACCAGGCCGGTGTCGCCCTTGGCACGGGTGGGGTCCAGCTCGAAGGAGCGGTGCACGACCTCGACGCCGTCGCGGTGCGGGAAGGCGGCGAGGGCCTTCTCGAAGCGGGCCTTGCCCACGTAGCACCAGGGGCAGGCGATGTCGCTCCAGATCTCGACGCGCATGTGTGGCTCTTTCCAGGTCGTACGGTACGAAGCAGTCGGTGCGGAGGGTGCCTCCGCTCAGTCCGTCAACGTACGGGCAAAGCGCCTCATTCCCCGACAGCTCATTCCACCGCCGTGAACTTTCCCGTGTTCGTCCTGATCCAGGTCCGCAGCTGGGCCAGGGGCTCCAGGGCGCCGCGGCCGAGCTCGGTCAGTCCGTACTCGACGCGGGGCGGCACCTCGGCGTAGACCGTGCGCACGACCAGGCCGTTCTCCTCCAGGCGCCGCAGGGTCTGGGTGAGCACCTTGGGGCTGACGCCCTCCAGCTTGCGGCGCAGTTCGCCGAAGCGGCGCGGGCCGTCCTCCAGGGCGGTGATGGCGAGGCCCGTCCACTTGTTGACGAGGAGCTCGAAGACCGCGCGGCCGGGGCAGAGCAGGCCGTAGATGTCGTGCCTGCTGAGGTTGTCGTGGCTGTCCTTGCGGCTCTGACCAGTCATGGTTTCCAAAATATAGCTATGGCCCTTGCGGGTGATCAGGCCCTCCCTCCTACTGTGCCGATCATGGACTTTCCCACTGCTTCCGCCCCCGTCCGCGTCGGCCTCGTCGGGCTCTCCGCCCGCGGCGGCTGGGCGCCCCAGTCCCACCTCCCCGCGCTGACCCGCCTCAAGGGGTACGACCTGCGCGCCCTGTCGGCGTCCGGCGACGCCTCCGCGCGGGCCGCGGGCGAGAAGTACGGGGTGCCACTGGCCTTCGGCTCCACCGAGGAGCTCGTCCGCAGCGACGAGGTCGACCTCGTCGTGGTGAGCGTGCGCGTGCCGCTGCACCGCGAGGTGATCCTGGCGGCGCTCGGCGCGGGCAAGGCGGTGCTCTGCGAGTGGCCGCTCGGCAACGGCCTCGCCGAGGCCGAGGAGCTCGCGGGCGCCGCCGCGCGGGCCGGCGTGCGGACGTTCGCGGGGCTGCAGGCCCGCTCGGCGCCCGCCGTGCGGTTCGTCCGCGATCTCGTCGCCGACGGTTACGTGGGCGAGGTCCTGTCCAGCAGCCTCGTCGCGTCGGGGCGGCGCTGGGGTCCCGTCTTCGAGCCGTCCGGGGAGTACCTCCTGGACAAGCGGAACGGCGGGACCATGCTGACCATCCCCTTCGGGCACACCATCGACGCCGTCACCATGGCGCTCGGCGAGTTCACCGAGGTCTCCTCGACCCTGGCCGTGCGGCGCCCCGTCGTGCACGAGGAGGGCACAGGCCGCCCGGCCGCCATGACCGTCGACGACCAGATCGCGGTGAGCGGGCGACTCGGCTCGGGGGCCGTCGTCTCGGCACACTTCCGGGCCGGGCTCTCGCGGGGCACGGACTTCCACTGGGAGATCAACGGCACCGAGGGCGACCTGGTGATCACCGGGGACTCCGGGCATCTGCAGCAGGCCGCGCTCACCGTGCGGGGCGGCCGGGGCACGGACACGTCGGTGGCCGAACTCCCGGTGCCCGTCCGCTACTTCGACGTGCCCGAGCTCGACGACGTACGCGGACTCCCCTCGTACAACGTAGGGGTGCAGTACGCCCAGGTGCTCGCCGATCTCACCGGGGGCAGCGTGTCGGCACCGGACTTCGAGCACGCCGTCCGGCGCCAGCGGCTGCTCGACGCCATCGAGCGCTCGGCCTCGACCGGCACGCGGGTCACGCTCTGAGGGCCGTGCCCGGGGAGCGCGCCTCAGGAGCCGTCCCTCAGCCCCTTCGGCCAGTTGGGGCGGAACTCGACGTGGTCGAACGTCACCACACAGCCCTCCCCCACGGGCGACTGCGCCATGAAGCCGACGAGGGCCGCGCCCGCCGCGCGCTCGTCGCCGAGCGAGAAGATCCGTACGAAGGTCCAGTGCTCGCCGTCCGTCGAGGCGTGGAAGGCGAAAGCCGTACCCGTACGGCTGATGCGCAGCCAGGCGCTGCTCCCGTCCACCACGAAGGCGTTGGCGTCGTCGGAGCGGCCGCGGGTGACGACCGTGCAGATCGTGGGCTCGTCCGGGGAGCGCTCCAGGCAGAGCTTGGCCCACTCGCGCTCGCCCACGTGCAGATAGAGCACGCCCGCGTCGAAGGCGGCGGCGAAGCCCACCGTGACGCGGGCGATCAGCTGGAAGTCGCCCTCGGGCGCGCCGAGCAGGCGGGGCGCGTCGGATGCGGGCTCCAGCGCCTCGCCCGTCGGCGGCACGAAGCGGTCCTGGCGAGCCCCCGCCCAGCCGGAGAGCACGCCGTCCTCGTGCGACCAGTGGCCGTCGGGTCCGTAGGTGCGCAGCGGAAAGGGCAGTTCGGGGATGGTGACGTCCATGGCGTCAGTGTTCCAGGCGCCAGGACGCTCAGCTCTCCGGGTTCCCCTGTTCGAGCCGCCCGTCGTAACGCCGCGGCAGGCCCAGCGGGTTGGCGTCGCGCAGCTCGGGCGGGAGCAGCGGCTCGGGGGTGTTCTGGTACGCGACCGGGCGCAGCCAGCGCTCGACCGCCGTGCCGCCCACCGAGGTCGAGGTCGACGTGGCCGCGGGGTAGGGGCCGCCGTGGTGCTGGGCGGGCGCGACGGCGACACCGGTGGGCCAGCCGTCGACCAGGACGCGCCCGGCGAGCGGCGTGAGTTCGGCGAGCAGCTCGGCGCCCCGGCCGCTCTCCCCCGCCGCCTCCGCGGTCGACAACTGGACGGTGGCGGTGAGGTTGCCCGGCAGGCGCGAGAGGACGGCGGTGATCTCCACGTCGTCGGCGTAGCGCGCGACGACGGTGACCGGGCCGAAGCACTCCTCCAGGAGCAGGTCGTACGCCCCCGCCTCGGCCAGGCGCGCCGCCGGGACCGTCAGGAAGCCCGCGCTGACGGTGTGCTCGCCGCCCGCGCCGGGGGTCACCGGGCTCTCCACGTCCGGGAGTTCGGCGCGCTCGCGCACCCCCGCGACGAAGTTGTCCCGCATGCGGTGGTCCAGGAGCACCCCGGCCTCGGTGTCGCTGACCGCCTCGGTCAGCGACTTCACGAGCCGGTCGCCGCCCGCGCCCTCGGGGGCGAGCACCAGGCCGGGCTTGACGCAGAACTGGCCGACGCCGAGCGTCATCGAGCCCGCGAGCCCGGTGCCGATCCGCTCGCCGCGCTCGGCGGCCGCGGCCTCGGTGACGACGACGGGGTTGAGGGAGCCGAGTTCGCCGTGGAAGGGGATCGGCACGGGCCGGGCGGCGGCCGCGTCGAAGAGGGCGCGCCCGCCGCGGACGGAGCCGGTGAAGCCGGCACCGGACACCAGCGGGTGCTTCACCAGCTCCACGCCCGCGTCGAAGCCGTGCACCAGGCCGACGACGCCCTCGGGGACGCCGTGCCGTGCGGCCGCCCTGCGCAGCACCGACGCGACCAGTTCGGAGGTGGCCGGGTGGTCGGGGTGGGCCTTGACCACGACGGGGCAGCCCGCGGCGAGCGCGCTCGCGGTGTCGCCGCCGGGCACGGAGAAGGCGAAGGGGAAGTTGGACGCGGCGTAGACGGCGACGACGCCCAGCGGGATCTTGTAGCGGCGCAGGTCGGGGACGGGCGGCGTCGCGGTGGCGTCGGGGTGGTCGATGACGACGCCGAGGAAGGCGCCCTCGTCGACGATGTCCGCGCAGGACCGCAACTGGTAGCAGGTGCGGGCGAGTTCACCGGTGAGCCGGACCGGGCCGAGCGCGGTCTCCGCGTCGGCGGCCTCCACCAGGTGGCCCTCCGCCTCTTCGAGGAGGTCGGCCGCGGTGCGCAGGAAGGCGGCGCGTACGGCGCGGTCGGCGAGCGCGGCGACCGCGTCCCCGGCGGCGCGGACCGCGCGGTCGATCTCGTCGGCTGTGGCCTCCACCGCAACCTGCTCGCGCTGCTTCCCGGTTCGGGGGTCGACACTCCAGACTGGTGCTGCTGCCACCGCGGATTCCCTTTCCAGAGGTACTGCTTCCAGAGGTGCTGCCGGAACTGCCAGAGGTGCTGCCGGGTCTTGCCGGGTCTTGCCGGACAGCCGTCACTCACCAGGGTCGTTCGATATGCTGAACGTTGTCTCCACTGGTGAATGAGCGGGGACTTCGGAGACTATTTCTCGGCGATCTAAGGGGTCAAGGGCGATGTCGGCTGGCGAGACCGGAGGCGGTGCGCAGGTCAAGTCCGCGGTGCGGACGGTGGAATTGCTCGAGTACTTCGCGGGCCGTCCCGGAATGCACTCCCTGGCCGCGGTCCAGGAAGCCGTCGGCTACCCCAAGTCGAGCCTCTACATGCTGCTGCGCACCCTGGTCGAGCTCGGCTGGGTCGAGACGGACGCGACCGGTACGCGGTACGGCATCGGCGTACGCGCCCTGCTCGTCGGCACCTCGTACATCGACGGCGACGAGGTCGTGGCCGCCGCGCGGCCGACCCTGGACCGGCTCTCCGACGACACCACGGAGACCATCCACCTCGCCCGCCTCGACGGCACGAACGTCGTCTACCTGGCCACCCGCCAGTCGCAGCACTATCTGCGCCCCTTCACGCGCGTGGGCCGCAGGCTGCCCGCGCACTCCACCTCGCTGGGCAAGGCGCTGCTCGCCACGCACACCGACGAGCAGGTCCGCAAGCTGCTGCCGCAGACGCTGCCCGCGCTCACGGAGAACACCATCACCGACCGCGAGAAGCTCATCGAGGAGCTGCACACAGTGCGCGAGCAGGGCTTCGCGGTGGACCGCGAGGAGAACACGCTCGGGCTCCGCTGCTTCGGCGTGGCGATCCCCTACCGCACCCCGGCGCGGGACGCGATCAGCTGCTCGGTGCCGGTGGCGCGGCTCACGCCCGCGCACGAACAGATGGTGAAGGACGCGCTGTTCGACGCGCGGGACCGACTGACACTGGCAACTCGTAGGCTCTGACCCATGGATGTCAGCCTGCGCGAAGTGCACGACAGTGATCTGCCCGTCTTCTTCCGGCAGTTGAACGACCCCGAGTCCAGCCGCATGGCCGCCTTCACGCCCGAGGACCCGGCCGACCGGGACCGCTTCGACGCGCAATGGACGAAGATGCGCCGCGACGACACCGTCGACGTGCGCACGGTCCTCGCCGACGGCGACGTGGTGGGCAACGCCGCGGTGTACGGGGAGCCGGGCGAGCGCGAGGTCACCTACTGGATCGACCGCGCGTACTGGGGTCGGGGCCTGGCCACCGCCGCGCTGCGCGAGCTCCTCGCGCTGATCCCGGAGCGCCCGCTGTACGCCCGCGCGGCCGCGGACAACGCGGCATCGCTCCGGGTCCTGGAGAAGTGCGGGTTCCGTGAGTCCGCGCGGGGGCGGGGCTTCGCGCCCGCGCGCGGGGCGGAGATCGACGAGGTGGTACTCGTCCTGGCCGACACCTGAGCCGACCGGCACACGTCTGGTGGCTCCACCGGCACACACCCGGCTCCACCGGCACACATCTGGCTCCACCCGCACACGCCTGCCGCCTCCGCCGCGCGGCGGAGGCGGATCGTCGCGGCGCAGGAGGTGCGGCGAGCGCGCCGGCGGGAACGTGGAGGCATGACGCAGACACTGTCCTCCGCCCCGCCGACCGCGCACAGCGGCCCCACGCCCGTCGCGCCGCCCTCCCTCAGCCGCACCCGGCGGGCGCTGCGGCTCGTCGCGGGCCTCGCCAGCGTCCCGTATCTCTCCCTCAAGGTCGCCTGGATCTGCGGGAGTCGCATCGGGATCCCCGAGGGCAGCCCGCTCCTCGACCACCGCGCGCTGATGGCGTTCGCCAACGGCCTGACCGTCCTGATGGACGCCACCGTCCTCGTGCTCGTGCTGGTCCTGACCCGGCCGTGGGGCCTGCGGGCCCCGGCCTGGCTGCTCGCGGTGCCGATGTGGGTCGCCACGGGACTGCTGGCGCCGATCATGGCCGGGTACCCGCTGCAGCTGGCGCTCAAGGCGTTCGGCACCGGAGGCGAGGGCCCCTCGACGGGCGGCGCGGACGAGCCGTTCCTCGACGACTGGGTCTTCGGCGTCGTGTACTGCGGCTTCATCCTGCAGGGCATCGCGCTCGGCTCCCTCTTCGCGCTGTACGCGCGGGACCGCTGGGGCCACCTGTGGCGCGGCCGGATCCGGGACCTGGCGCCCTCCGCCGCCCGCGGCCCGCGGATCGCCGCGGTCGTCGCCGCGCTGCTCGCGCTCGTCCCCGTCACGACGCACGCGCTGTGGGCGGCGGGGTCCACCGCGGGACTCTCCCCGGGGCGGGCCGAGGGCCGCACGGCCGACTTCCACCTCCTGGAGGCCCTGGACGTCCTCTACGTCGTGGCCGCCGTCGCGGGCGCCCTGGTGCTCGCCTTCCGGCGGCTGCCCGCGCTGCCGGTGAAGGTGCCGCTCGCGCTGGCCTGGGCGGGCTCGGGCGCGGTGGCCTGCTGGGGCGGCTGGCTCCTGCTCGCCTCGCTGCTCGGCCCCGCCGACGACCTGGCCGACCGGCCCACCACCACGATGCTTCTGACCTACTCTGTGCAGATGATCATCGGGTTGCTCGTCGCCAGCGCAGGGGTGCGCTTCTTCCGGGAGCGGGCGGTGTCCCCGAGGTGAGAGCGCTGGGCACGGCCCTGTTCGGGCGACGGACGCGCCGCCGGTGGATCCATCTGATCCTCGGCGGCGCCCTCGCCATGCCGTACGTCTTCGTCGGCTCCGTGATCGTCGGGCCGCTGATCGGCGACACCCGGTTCTTCGGCTCGATCACCGCCCAACTCAGCGCGTTCGCGGTCGGGTTGCCGCTCGCCGCGATCACCGCGCTGTTCCCGCTGACCCGGCCGATGTCGGTGGCCGCCGTGCGGGCGCTGTGCGCGGTGCCGGACGAGTCCCTCGCCGAGGGGCCCGCGCGGAGCAGGGCCGCGCGGGGGCGCACCGTCGCGTGGTTCACGCTGCACCTCGGTTTCGGCGGGGTCATCAGCGGGATGTCGCTCGCGCTGCCGCCGTTCGCGGTCTTCCTGATCGCGCTGCCGTTCTTCCCTTCGCTGCGGGACGACAGCAGCGGGGCGCCCGCGTTCTTCCACGAAACCTGGTGGCTCGCGCTCGCGCCGTTCGTGGGCCTCGCCGCGCTGGCGGCGCTCGCGGCGTGCGCGGCCGCGGCGGGCGGGCTGCTCGCGCGCTGGGCGCCCGAACTGCTCGGGCCGACACCGGCCGACCGGCTCGCGGCCGCCGAGCAGCGCGCCGCCGACCTCGCCGTGCGCAACCGCCTCGCGCGCGAGCTGCACGACTCGGTGGGCCACGCGCTGAGCGCCGTCACGCTCCAGGCGAGCGCGGCACGGCGCGTCCTCGACCGCGACCCGGAGTTCGTGCGCGAGGCGCTGGCCGCCATCGAGGACACCACGCGCCGCACGGTGGGCGAACTCGACGCGGTACTCGGCGTGTTGAGGGAAGCCGACGACGCCCGCTCCACGGCGCCCGCGCCCACGCTCGCCGCCGACCTCGACGGCCTGCTGCGCCGCACCGGGGCGGGCGGCCTGCGCGTGGACGCCACCGTCGACATGGACCCGGAGGCCCTGCCCCCGCTGGTCTCCCGCGAGGCCTACCGCATCGTGCAGGAGGCCCTGAGCAACGCGCTGCGGCACGGCGGCGAGGGCACCTCGGTCACCCTGCGCATCGTCTGCGAGGGGCCGGACCTGGCCGTCACGGCTCAGAACCCGTTGCCGCCCCACTCCCCGGGCACCCGCCCCGGCGGCGGCCACGGCCTGCGCGGCATCGCGGACCGGGCCCGGCTCCTGGGCGGCACGGCGGACGCGGGTGCCGTGGACGGGACGTGGCGACTGGACGTACGACTTCCTCTGAAGGCACAGCCATGACCCTGAAGGGACACGCATGACGGCGAACGGCATCAGGATCGTCCTCGCGGACGACGAGCGCATGGTGCGCACCGCGCTGCGCGCGATCCTCTCCGCCGAGGCGGGCATCGAGGTCGTCGGCGAGGCCGCGACCGGCGCGGAGGCGGTGTCCGTGGTGCGGGAGCTGCGGCCCGACGTGGTCCTGATGGACGTCCGCATGCCGGAGATCGACGGCATCCGCGCCACCGAGCAGATCCTGCAGACGATGCCGGAGCCGCCGCGCATCGTGGTCGTGACGACCTTCGAGAACGACGCGTACGTGTACGAGGCGCTGCGCGCGGGGGCCTCCGGGTTCCTGCTCAAGCGGGCGGACGCCGACGAACTCGTCCAGGCGGTGCGGATCGTCGCGCACAGCGACTCGCTGCTCTTCCCCGCGGCCGTGCGCGCCCTGGCCGCCGAGCACGGCAGGGCCAAGCCCGCGCCGCCCGCCTGGGTGGCGCGGCTCACCGGCCGCGAGAGCGAGGTGCTCCGGCTGATGGCCGGCGGTCTGACCAACGCGGAGATCGCCGGGCGGATGGGCGTGGGCGCGGCGACGGTCAAGACGCATGTGGCGTCCGTGCTCGCCAAGACGGGGGCGCGGGACCGCACGCAGGCGGTGATCGCGGCGTACGAGGCGGGCTTCATGGAGGCCGCCTGAGCCCGCCACCGAGAGGCCGCCCGAACCTCGCCGCCGAGGCGCTCGCGGTTCATGAGGACTTTCTGAGAAAACGGTCACAACCGGACCAGAAGGGAACGAAACCTTCGGCTCCGTTCGTCCTTTCGTGGGATGAACAAGACGATCAGGCACGCCTCGGTCTTCACGCTGATACTCGTGCTCGCCCTGCTCGTGCGGGCGACGTGGGTGCAGTTCTACGACTCGAAGGCGCTCGCGGACGACAAGCTGAACCGGCGCAACGTGATCGAGCAGTACGCGAACCCGCTGGGCGACATCATCGTGGGCGGTGAGGCCATCACCGGCTCCGCGCGGACGAACGGCGGTGACCTCGCGTACAAACGCACCTACAAGAACGGCGAGCTGTACTCACCCGTGACGGGCTACAGCTCGCAGGTGTACGGCGCCACACAGCTGGAGGGCATCTACAAGGACGTCCTCGACGGCACCGACAACCGCCTGAAGAACCCGCTCGACACGGTCACCAACAAGAAGGCCGACCCCGGCGACGTGGTGACGACGATCGATCCGGCGGTACAGAAGGCCGGGTACAAGGCGCTCGGTGACAAGAAGGGCGCCGCTGTCGCCATCGACCCGAAGACCGGCAAGATCCTCGGCATGGTCTCGACCCCGTCGTACGACCCGTCGAAGATCAGCGGCTCCAGGGACTCCAAGGCATGGAAGGAGCTGACCGACGACGAGGACAAGCCGATGGTCAACCGCGCGCTGCGCCAGCCGCTGCCGCCCGGTTCGACCTTCAAGCTGGTCGTCGCGGCGGCCGCCCTGGAGGACGGGCTCTACAACTCCGTGGACACGAAGACGGACAGCCCGAACCCCTACACCCTCCCCGGCACGGCGACGGTCCTGAAGAACGAGAACCAGTCGGCGCCCTGTGAAAACGCGACGATCCGCACCGGCCTGCAGTACTCCTGCAACAACGTCTTCGCGAAGATGGCCGTCGACCTGGGCCAGGACAAGGTCGAGGCGATGGCGGAGAAGATGGGCTTCAACGCGGACAAGCTGGACGTGCCGGTGCGCGCCTCCAAGAGCGTGTACCCCTCCGACATGGACAAGGCGCAGACGGGCCTTTCGGGCATCGGCCAGTTCGACGTGACGGCCACGCCGCTGCAGATGTCGATGGTGTCGGCGGCCATCGCCAACGGCGGCGAGCTGGCCAAGCCGCACATGGTCTCGCAGGTCACCGACTCCAACGGCGACGTCCTGGAGAAGTACGACGACGGCGACTCCCAGCGGGTGATGAGCTCGTCCACCGCCGAAGGCCTGCAGTCCGCGATGCAGACGGTCGTCGAGAAGGGCACGGGGTCGAACGCGCAGATCGACGGCGCGACGGTCGGCGGCAAGACGGGTACGGCGCAGCACGGCGAGAACAACAGCAAGACGCCGTACGCGTGGTTCACGTCCTACGCCAAGGGCAGCGACGGCAAGGAGGTCGCCGTCGCCGTGATGATCGAGTCCTCCAGCGCGGCACGGGACGAGGTCAGCGGAAACGGCCTTGCCGCGCCCATCGCGAAGGCGATGATGGCCGCGGCTTTGAAGGGCTGAGGCTTGTCCGGGCCCAGCTCCATCGGCCGCGGGTGGTTCGTGGCTGGTCGCGCCCGCGCGACGGAGCCGCATGTGTCGCGGACCCGCGCCCCCTACCTGCGGCGGGACTGCCGCCACTGGAGTGCCCAGGCCAGTGCCACCATCGCGGCGGCGCCCGCCAGCAGGCCCACCACGAAGCCCAGGCCCGAGCCCGCGTCGCCGTCCTCCCTGGCCGCCGAGACGCCCGCCGCGGTGAGGGCCACGGCGAGGGCGGCGAGCAGCGCGTAGAACTTGCGGCTGAAGAAGCGGGAGCGCTCCGGCACCGGCGGCGCGGCGGACAGCTCCGCCGCCGGGCCGAGGCTCGCCGCCTTCGGCCGCTTGAACCACGTGTAAACGATCCAGGTCCCGCACGCCTCCCACCCGTCGGGCGCCAGGCGTTCGTCCAGGCCCTCGCGCCCGCGCGTGACCAGCTCCCGCCGGTACTCCCAGCGCTGCGGCCGTTCGGTGTCACGGCGGCTGACGAAGCGGCCGAGCGCGTCGACCCGCTCCACCTCCCAGCCCTCGTCGCCGAAGCGGTTCAGGAGCTCCTCGTCGACGTAGGTGTCGGCGGTCCAGCGCCACGTCTCCGCGTCGGCTGCGGCCGGAACCCGCGGTGCCCGCTCCCCCGTGGCGGGCACCAGCTGCCGGGCGAACTCGTCGACCGGGCCGAACTCCTGCGACGGGTCGCCGCCCGCCTCGTCCAGGTGCGCGGACAGGTCCGCGACGGTCGCCTCGATCCGATCGGCGGGCAGTCCGTGCGCCCGCAGCAGATCGGCGAGGTCGAGGAGGTAACCGTCCTGCTCGTACTGCGCGTTCGTGGCGTCCGCCGAGTTCATCGTGTCTCCACTCCCGCCTTCGACAGGACCTCTCGTACGGATGCGTCGAAGGCGAGCCACAGGCCGCCCTGTTCGCCGAGGGTCTCGCGGCCCTCGTCGGTGAGCCGGTAGTAGCGCCGCCCCGGCCCCTTCTCGGTGGCGCGGAACTCGGCGGCGACCAGGCCCGCCTCCTCCAGGCGGTTGAGCACGGGGTAGAGCGTGCCGCCCTTGATCTGGCCGAAGCCCGCGGCGCCGAGCAGCTTGGCGATCTCGTAGCCGTAGCTCTCGCCGTCGGTGAGGCTGGCGAGCACGAGGAGGTCGAGTACGCCCTTGAACCAGCTGGCGCGGCGGTCGGTCACTGGGGATCGCCTTTCTTCGGCACGGTCTGCGGTCAGGCGGCGGGCACGGCGCGGAGCTTGTCCGGCGCGGGCAGCGTCAGGTCGCGCACGGAGAGGGCGACGTGCGCCACGACGGGAAGCAGCAGGCTGCCCGTGGCGACGTAGAGGCCGCCGAACACCGCGCCGAACAGGCCGAAGAGAGCCATGCCCTGGCGGCCCTGGTAGAACCCGGCGGCCGCGTGGACGAGGGCCGAAAGGCCCACGGCCAGATAGAGGTTGAGCCCGAGGGCGCCGACGCCGAAGGCGATGAGCAGGCCGCGGTAGACCAGTTCGGCACAGATGCCGTCGGTCACGGCGAGGGCGACGGCGAGCCTGCGCTCCTCGGTGGTGCGCGGCAGCATGGCCTCGATGGAGGAGAGCCCCGGCACGTTCTTGCCCTGCTCGGCGAGGCCGCGGAAGTTGCGCCCCGTCGCCACGGCGATCGCCGTGAACACGCAGATCAAGGCCACGGTGTAGCCGGGCCTTTCGGGCGCCGTGATGCCGAGGTCGGCGGCGTCGAGGCCCGGCGAGAGCAGCAGGGCCGCGACGGCGAGTCCGGCGAAGGCCCACCACAGCGTGATCGTGAGGCCGAAGTAACGAACCAGGGCGCGGGGTTCGGTGTCCCTGCGGCGGGCCAGCGAGCCGTACACGCGTCGGCCCACGAAGGGCTCGCCGAGCAGCAGATAGGCGGCGAGCACGGCGGTGACCGCCGTCGAAGCGGCCGAGAAGTCCGGCGAGATGGTCATGGGGTCCCCCTGTCCCGAAGGAGCCGCGCGGCGCATGCGAACGCATGCCGCGCGGCCCCTGAGCGTCTGAGCTACCTAGACCGTATGGCGACCTAGTCAGGAATGCAACCTATCTCGCGATGCCGACTCCCAGAGTGCCCGGCGCCCGGCTCGCGCGGCTCAGCCCACGTAGTACGCGGCTCAGCCCACGTAGTACGTCGGGTTCGGGAGCTTGTACGTCTTGTCGGCGTACCCGCCCGCGAGGTCGGACGTCTGGTCGCCGAAGCTGCCGACGATGTCGTAGCCGGTCGACTCGATGTACTTGCGGGTGCCCTCCTTGAACTGGACGGTGTCGCACTTCCAGGCGGCGGGCGTGGCGCAGTGGCTCAGGTACGCCGGCGGGTTCGTCTTGTTCTTGGTGAAGACGTGGGTGCGGTCGAGCTGCGTGTCGTAGCCCGCCCTGGCGAGGTTGGCCACCGCGCCCTCGCGCTGCGACTCGGCGAGGCCGGTGAGGAAGAAGACCTCGACGCCCTTGCTCTTGGCGTACTTCACGAGCTCGGGCATGCCGAAGACGGCAGGCCGCTTGGCCGCCTTGACGTAGGCGTCCCACGTGTCGTTGTTGTACGTGAAGTTGGTGGACTTCTCGTAGTCGAAGCTGAGCAGCGCGGTGTCGTCGACGTCGAGGACGATCGCGGGCTTCTTCTTGCCGTGCTTGCCGTGGTGCGCGGCCTTCTTGATGTCCTTCTTCGCCTTGGCCTGGATGCGGGCCAGGTCCTTGGCGTACGGGCTGTCGGGCGAGGACTTCCACACGCCGTCGGCGCCCTTGGTCGCGCCGTAGTAGGCATCGATCTCACCGACGAGGAGGCCGATGTTGTGCGGCTCCTTGGTGGCGCGGGGGCGGTCCTGGTCGGCACTGGCGACACCGGTCGCGTACAGGGCGGCGCCGGCGACGGTACAGGCGGTGGCCAGGCCGGCCACGCGTAGGGACTTCCGCATAGGGTGCGTCTCGCATTCAGGGTTCGGGCAGGTCATGGCTTGTCTACGCGCATCAACCCGCGCCTGGGGAGACCGTGGGGAGACCCTTTACCCGATCGATACCTGATCCGGGGTTCTCAGCCCTCGGCCCGCCACCCCGGATCGCGGCCGCTCAGGCCGATCACCCGGTCGAGCAGCGGCGCGCCGTCCGGCACCGGAACAGGCTCGCCGAACAGGCCTCCGGACTCCCCGTCCGCCTCTCCGGTGGGCGTCAGGAGCGCCCGCGCCGCCTCCAGGCTCGCCTCGTCGGGCGCGTACTCCTGACCTGTGGCCCGCGCCAAGTCCCAGCCGTGGACGACCAGTTCGTCGAGGGCGACGAGGCCCGCCACCTCACCCGGCAGGTCGATGCCGCCCGCGCGGGTCATGCCCTGCCAGGCCGCCGGGTCCCGCCATGCCTCGGCGAGCGCGTCCAAGGCCTTCGGCAGCTCACCGCGCCATCCGGGGGTGACGTCCGGGGCGAGACTGCCGGGTGACGTGTCGAGCGTCGGCCCGAACTCCTTGTGCGCGGCCAGCCGGAAGGCCTCGGCGAGGCCGATCACATGCCCGAGCAGGTTCCGTACCGCGTACGCGGGGCAGGGCGTGGGCGCCGCGAGGTGCTCGTCCGTGATGCCTTCGGCGACGCGCGCCACGAGGCGGGCCTGCGGGCCGAGGTCGAGGATGTCGTCGGGCATGGGGGCCTCCACTAAGGCAGCGGTGTCGGTACGTCCCCCCTGTAGACCCCGGCCGCGTCGCGAATTCATCGCCGGTCCTTAGGGAATCCGCCCGATTCCGCCGCAGGGGCCTTAGAAACCAGCATCACCTGGCATGACATCGACGATCGGGCGCGTCCTGCGGGACCGCAACGCGGGTCTCTATCTGGGGGCGGTGGTGGTCTCGGGCTTCGGGACCTCCGCGCTGTGGCTGGTCTCCGGGATCTGGGTGAAGGAGCTCACCGGGTCCGACGGGCTCGCCGCGCTCTGCCAGTTCGCGCTGTGGGCGCCCACCCTCATCGGCCCGCTGCTCGGCACGCTCGCCGACCGCACGCGCCGCAGGCCCCTCCTCGTGGCCGTCAACCTCGCGCTCGGCGCGCTGCTCCTGTCCCTGTTCACCGTCGACACCGCGGGCCGCCTCTGGATCCTCTTCGCGGTGCTCGTGGTGTACGGGGCGGGCGGCGTCGTCACCGACGCGGCGGAGGCGGCCCTGGTCGCGACGGCCGTGGACAAGGAGCTGCTCGGCGACTTCAACGGCCTGCGGATGTCCGCGAACGAGGGCATGAAGCTGGTGGCGCCGCTCGCGGGGGCGGGCCTGTTCGCCGCGTACGGGGGCCCCGAGGTGGCGCTCCTGGACGCCATGACGTTCGTACTCGCCGCGGGGATGTTCGCGATGCTGCGGGTGCGGGAGGCCGTGCCGGTGCGGGAGAAGGCGTCGCTGCGGGACCGGACGGCCGAGGGCGTGCGGTACTTGTGGGGGCACGGGCGGCTGCGGCCGCTGGTGGTGGCGGGCGGTCTGACGATGCTGACGTCGGGCATCAGCGGCGCGACGCTCTACGCGGTCGTCGAGGGGCTCGGCCACGCGCCGTCGTACGCGGGTGCGATGTACGTGGTGCAGGGCACCGGCTCGGTGGCGGTGGGTGTGACGTCGGGAACGCTGCTGCGACGGCTCGGCGCGCGGAGGTTCGGGGCCGCGGGGATCGTCCTTACGGGTGTGTCCCTGGTGCTGACCGCGGTGCCGAACGACGCCGCTGTCCTCGCGGGGAGCTTCGCGAACGGCGTCGGGCTGCCCTGCGCGCTGATCGCGGGCCTCACGGCGGTGCAGCGCGAGACGCCGGACGCGCTGGTCGGGCGGGTGGCGGCGACCGCGAACACGCTGATGTTCGCGCCGACCGCGATCGGCATCGCGGCCGGCGCCGCCCTCGTGGAGAGCGTCGACATCCGTGTGCTGCTCCCGGTCCTCGCGGGGGTACGGCTGCTGATCGCCGTACCCCTGCTGCGGCCCGAGGCGCTGGCTACTTCACGTCGGCCCAGCGCTTGATGGTCGCGACGGCCTGTGCCTGCTCGGCGGCGGGCAGCTTGGCGATGGAGGCGCCGTGGTTGGAGCCCGGCACCACATGGCGGTAGGAGTCGCGGTGGCTCGGCGTGAACCGCTCGGCGCTCCACGGGTCGTTCTCGCCGTAGACGAACATCATCCGCTCGCCGCGGGTCTTCACCCAGCGGTCGACGTCGGCGATGGTCCTGTTGTCGTACGTGCCGCGCATACCGGCGGGCAGCACCGAGTTGGGCTGGTAGAGGTCGGGGTAGTGGCGCACGCCCTTGAGGTGCTTGAACTTCAGGTCGGCCCAGCCGAGTTGGGTGGCGGCCTGCCGGTAGTAGGGGCCCAGGCCGTTGATGCCGAGGTCCTCGTCGCGGTAGACGCTGAAACCGTGCTCCTTGGACCAGTCGTAGAGCTCGGTGTCGGTGGCCTTCTTCGCGTCGGGGACGGATCCGCAGTCGGCCTCGGTGCCGCTCTGCCAGAAGTTCCACACCTGGTCGAGGACCGCGAACTCATAGGCACGGTCGGTGGTTTCGAGGGTCTCCTCGAAGGTGTCGCCGTTGTTCACGGCATCCGCCTCGAACCTGGGGAGCAGTGCGTCGCGGCGCACGAGCATCTCGCGCTGCACGGCGTTCAGGCCCTCCCTGCACTCCTTCGTGCCGACGTTGGCGAAGAAGCGCTCGTACCCCCTGTCGTCGCGGTTGTTCGCATCGTTGGGCGCGACGAACGCGACGACCGCGTCGAGGTCCTCGGGGTAGAGGCGCTCGTGGTACGTCGCCGTCATGCCGCCCTTGCTGGCGCCGGTGCCCAGCCACTTGCCCTTCTCGATGGCCCGCAGGGCCCGGGTGAGCCGGTGCTCGTCGGCGGCCTCCTGCTCGACCGTCATCTTGGACCAGTCGTCGCCCGCCGCCCCGGTGGGCCGCGACTTCCCGAAGTAGCGGTGTTCCAGGCTGATTTGGTTGCCGTCGATCAGCTTGGTGACGGCGGTGGTGCCACCGGCGAGGGTGTAGCCGCCGGTGTAGAGGACGGTCGGCTTGTCCGTGGCCTTGTGCCAGAGCGTGGCGCGCTGCGTGAAGGTGGCGCCGCCCGGCTTGCGGTGGTCGACCGGCTGTTCGTACGTGAGCGTGTAGAGGGGGAAGCCCTCCTTGTCGGCGACGGAGACGACCGTCATCCCCGGTATCCGCTCGAGCCGTTCACGGATGTCCTGGCCCCGGGGCGCGGTGCCCGCCGCCCCCTGCGCGGCGGCGGGCACCGTGCCTCCGAGCACCGCGGCACCCGCCATGAGCCCGGCGCAGACCAGCGCGGATATCCCCTTGTTGCGCACCTTGCCTCCCTCTGTCCCCTGGTACGCGGCGGTCACCTGGTACCGGGAGCGACGCTTGTGGTGCGCGGATCGTATCGGCGATCACTCCACGCGTGACAGGGCCGCGGCGACGTGCGCGAGGTCGGCGTCGGAGGCCAGTCCCGCGTGGTAGAGGCGCAGTTCGTCCGCCCCGAGCGCGGCCGCGCGGGCGGCGTCGTCGGCCAGCGCGGCGGGGCGGCCGCCCATGCCGGACACGACAGTGAAGTTGGCGGCGAGCACGGCACCCGGGGAGCGGTGCGCGTGGAACGGGGCGAGTGCTTGTGCGCCGCCGGTGCAGGGCACGACCACGCCGTCGGCCACGGAGAGAATGTGCGCCGGGTCGACGCCGACGTTCGCGCCGCAGCGGTAGGGCAGCGGGTCGGCGTGGAGCAGGACGCGGAAGTCCTGCGGGGCGGGCTCTCTTACGGCGTGCTCTCTTGCGGCGGACTCTATTGCGGCGGACTTCGGTACGGTGCGCTCTCTTGCGGCGGGCTTCGGTACGGCGCGCTCCCTTGCGGCGGACTTCCGTACGGCGGCGACGGCGGCCTCCTGGAGGGTGCGGGCCGTCTGCTCGCGCCACGCGCGCGTGGCGGCCGCCATCTCGGCGCCGAGGAGCTTCTCTACGGCCTCCCACCCGCCCGCGGGCTCCTCCCCGCGCCACACGGGCTCCAGGGCGCGCCGCACTGCGGCCGTCAACGTGTCGGGGTCGAGGCCTTGTTCGGCGTACCCCTCACGGCAGGAGGCGCAGAAGCAGAGCGACATCAGGTACTGGCCCGCCTCGCCGAGGGCGACGCCCGCGGTCTTGTCGTGGGCGTGCAGATGCGCGAGGCCGTACCAGCCGCACGACTCCAGTTCGGCCCCGCGCGTGCCGGTCCCGGGGCGCACGGCGGCCTCCGCGGCGAGGTCGACGAGGTACGCGCGCGTGGCGGGCTGCGCGACGCAGGGCGCCCAGGGGTAGCGGTCTCCGTAGGCGTTGACCACGGAGGTGGCCGGATGTTCGGCGCCCATGCGGGAGTTGTGGGCGAGGACGACCCAGCTGTGCACGGCGATCCCTGCGTCGCCCAGGGCCTGTGCCGCCTCTCCGTAGGCATCGCCCGGCGCCCACTCCCCGGCGGCGTACGGCCGTGGCACGCGCCCTCGCCACCGCTCGCCCGGCGGGTAGAGCACGGCGGCGTGCTCGGCCGTCACGACGCGGTGGCGCGGGTGGCGCGGGGTCAGGGCGCGCGTGGAGTGGTAGGCGGAGGCGAGGGTGACCTGCCGGATGCCGAGGGCGACGAGGCGGGCGGGCGCTTCGGGGTCGCCGACGACGTCCCAGGGGTAGAGGAACGCGGCGGCCTTCACGCGTCCGCTCCCGGGCCGATGTCGCCCGCTCCCGGGCGGATGTCGCCCGCTCCCGGATGGATGTCACCCGCCCCCAGGTGGGTGGTGTCGCCTCCTCCCATGTGGGCGTCCCCGAGCAACTCCCGCCCGCGTTCGAGCAGTTCGGCCAGGCGCTTGACGTGTTCGTCGGCAGGTTCGTGCAGCGGCGGCCGCACGGTGCCCACCTCAAGGCCGCCGAGCCGCACGCCCGCCTTGACGAGGGAGACGGCGTAGCCGCGGCCGAGGGCGCGCAGTTCCACAAAGGGCCGGTAGAAGCCGTCGACGAGGCGGTTCACGACGGCATCGCCCTGCGGCGTCCCGGCGTTGAACGCCCGGTGGAAGGCCAGCGCGATGTCGGGCGCGAAACAGAAGACGGCCGAGGAGTAGAGGCTCACGCCGATGCCGCGGTAGGCGAGGCCGGTCAGCTCGGCGGTCGGCAGGCCGTTGAAGTACAGGAAGTCGCCCGGCACTTCGGTGCGCACGGCACTGACGGTGCGCTGCATCAGGTCCATGTCGCCGAGGCCGTCCTTGAAGCCGATGACGCCGTCGGCACGGGCGAGTTCGACGACGGTCTCCGGGGTGAACACGGCGTTGTCGCGCTGGTAGACGATGACGTCCAGGGAGGTGGCCGCGGCCAGTTCGGTGTAGTGCCGGATCAGCCCCTCCTGCCCGGCGACGACGAGATAGGGCGGCATGGCGAGCAACCCGTCGGCCCCCGCCGCCTCGGCCAGGCGCGCGTACCGCACGGCGAGCGCGGTGCCGTACCCGGCGCCCGCGACCACCGGCACCCGCCCCGCCGCCTCGTCGACGGCGGCGGCGACGCACTCCTGGAACTCCTCGGGTGTCAGGGCGTGGAACTCGCCCGTGCCGCAGCAGGCGAACACGGCCGCCGCCCCGGCCTCGATGCCGGCGCGCACATGGGCGCGGAAGGTGTCGGGATCGAGCGCGCCGTCGGGTCCGTACGCGGTGACCGGGAAGAACAGCGGCCCGCTGGGGACGCGGAGTCGGGAAGCGAGAGGGGCTGACGTCACGGGCTCTCCCTAGGCGTGCACGTTTCTGATTCATGTCCATATCCCTGAACACGACCACGCTAAGGTGCCCTCTTGGACCCGGTCAAGCCGGTGAACTCCCCACCCAGGAGCGGATTTACCGCCTCCGCGGCGCTCTTGACGCGGCGCGGTCGGGATCCCTAGCTTGTCCACGGATGTGAATTCTGTACGCGAATGAGTACGACTGACGAGCCACACAACCGCACAGCCATGCCCGCCACTCCGCCCGAGGAGACCCCGCATGCCCGCTCCCCGCACCGTCCTGCTCACCGGCGCCGCAGGCGGTCTCGGCACCCTGATGCGCGGACTCCTGCCCGCCTACGGATACGACCTGCGCCTGCTCGACATGCGCCCCGTGGCGGGCGAGCCGGACGCCGTCACGGCCGACCTCGCCGACAAGGAGGCGCTGCGCGAGGCCGTGCGCGGGGTCGACGCCGTCCTCCATCTCGCGGGCATCTCCCTGGAGTCCACCTTCGACAAGATCCTCAGGGCCAACATCGAAGGCACGTACAACCTCTACGAGGCGGCCCGCGAGGAGGGCGTGCGGCGCGTCGTCTTCGCCTCCTCCAACCACGCGGTGGGTTTCACCCCGCGCCCCCAGGGCGACGACCCGCTGATCCCGGTCGACACCCCGCGCCGCCCCGACACCTTCTACGGCCTGTCGAAGTCCTTCGGCGAGGACCTCGCGCAGCTCTACTGGGACAAGCACGGCATCGAGACCGTCTCGGTCCGCATCGGGTCCTGCTTCATGGAGCCCTCCAGCGTGCGGATGCTGTCGGTCTGGCTGAGCCCCGGCGACGGGGCCCGTCTCTTCCACGCGGCGCTCACGGCACAGGACGTGCGGCACACCGTCGCCTACGGCTCGTCCGCCAACACCCGCCTGTGGTGGGACCTCTCCTCCGCGCGTGCGCTCGGCTACGACCCCCAGGACGACTCCGAGCAGTACGCGGAGAAGCTCGTCGCCGAACAGGGCGAGCTGGACCCGGCGAACCCGGACCACGCACACCTGGGTGGGCACTTCTGCGCCAACCCTCCGGTGTGGCCCTACTGACGCACCGACCCGTTCGGGCACGGAACGGGCACTCCGCACCCCTGAAACGGGCACGCCCGCACCCCGCGGCACAGGCAGTCGCCCCGCCAAGCGGGCACATACGGGCAGCATCGTGCCCGCTGCGAGCCTGGTCACGCCCCTGCCCTGGCTGTAGAACTTCCCCAGAGAGCCCGAACGGGCACCGCACGACCCAGGGGAAGAAGGTGGCGCCGATGACCGCGGAAGAACGTCAGCGGCGGATCGTCAACGCGGCCCGCCACTCCGGTTCCGTCGACGTGACGGCGCTCGCCGCCCAGCTCGGCGTCGCCAAGGAGACCGTCCGCCGCGATCTGCGGGCCCTGGAGGACCACGGCCTGGTCCGCCGCACCCATGGCGGCGCCTACCCCGTGGAGAGCGCGGGCTTCGAGACCACCCTCGCCTTCCGTACGACCATGCACGTCCCGGAGAAGCGGCGCATCGCGGCCGCCGCGGCCGAGCTGCTCGGCGACGCCGAGACCGTCTTCGTCGACGAGGGGTTCACGCCCCAGCTGATCGCCGAGGCGCTGCCCGAGGCCGCGGCGGGCCGCGCGCTGACCGTGGTCACCGCCTCGCTGGCCACCGCGGGCGTTCTCGCCGAAGCCGACAACATCACCGTGCTGCTGCTCGGCGGCCGCCTGCGCCCCGGCACGCTCGCCACCGTCGACCACTGGACCACCCGCATGCTGGCCGGCTTCGTCATCGACCTGGCGTACATCGGCGCCAACGGCATCTCCCGCGAGCACGGCCTGACGACGCCGGACCCCGCGGTCAGCGAGGTGAAGGCGCAGGCCATCAGGGCCTCGCGGCGCACCGTGTTCCTGGGCGTGCACACCAAGTTCGGGGCGAGCAGTTTCTGCCGGTTCGCAGGGATCTGCGACCTGGACGCGATCGTCACGAGCAACCGCCTGCCCGCGTCCGAGGCGCACCGCTACTCACTCCTCGGCCCGCAGGTCATCCGCGCCTGACGCGCCTCTTCTCCCTCCCCGCCCCCTCCCCCCCCGCTCCCTCCCCCTCTCTCCCCCCCCGCTCCCTCTCCGTCCTTCGATCTCCTCTGCGTACGTCCCGGGCTTCCGCATGCCCTGACGTGCCCCGAACGTCCCCAAAAGACCCCTATGTTCAGGAGCGATTCATGCGAACCCCGAGCCGACGGAGGCCGCGCGCGCTCGTCGCGGCCGCCGCAGGGACGCTGCTCGCCCCGCTGCTCGCCGGCTGCTGGGCCGGTGCCGGTGGGACCGGTTCAGGCGGTGACTCCATCAACGTCCTCATGGTGAACAACCCGCAGATGGTGGAGTTGCAGAAGCTCACCGCCGCCCACTTCACCAAGAAGACCGGCATCGAGGTGAACTTCACCGTCCTGCCGGAGAACGACGTCCGCGACAAGATCAGCCAGGACTTCGCCAACCAGGCGGGGCAGTACGACGTCGCGACGCTCAGCAACTACGAGATACCGATCTACGCCCGCAACGGCTGGCTCCACGAGGTCGGTTCGTACGCCCGCGAGGACAAGGCGTACGACGAGAAGGACGTCCTGCCGCCCATGCGCCAGTCCCTCACCGGCGACGACGGCAAGCTCTACGGACAGCCCTTCTACGGAGAGTCGTCCTTCCTGATGTACCGCAAGGACGTCTTCAAGAAGGCGGGCCTGACCATGCCCGAGCACCCCACCTGGCAACAGGTGGCGGAGCTCGCCGCCCAAGTGGACGGCAGGCAACGGGGGATGAAGGGCATCTGTCTGCGCGGCCTGCCCGGCTGGGGCGAGGTGATGGCGCCGCTGACGACCGTGGTGAACACCTTCGGAGGCACCTGGTTCGACAAGGATTGGAAGGCCCGCCTGGACTCCCCCGAGTTCGAAAAGGCAACTCGCTTCTACGTAGACCTCGTTCGCAAGCACGGCGAGTCCGGTGCCGCTCAGTCCGGCTACGCCGAGTGCCTCAACAACCTCACCCAGGGCAAGACCGCCATGTGGTACGACGCGACGGCCGCCGCGGGCTCGCTGGAGTCCGCCAAGTCCCCGGTCAAGGGAAAGATCGGCTACGTGTCCGCCCCCGTGGCGCGGACCAAGAGCTCCGGATGGCTCTACACCTGGGCGTGGGGCCTGCAGAAGGCCTCGCGGAACCCGGACAAGGCCTGGGAGTTCATCTCCTGGGCGTCGAGCAAGGAGTACGAGGAGCTCGTCGGCGAGAAGATCGGCTGGGCGAACGTGCCCGCGGGCAAGCGCGCCTCCACCTACGCGAACCCCGACTACCGCAAGGAAGCCGCCGCCTTCCAGGACGTCACCCGCGCCGCCGTCGAAGGGGCGAGGCCCCGCGACCCGGGTGTACAGGAGCGGCCCGCGCCCGGCATCCAGTTCGTCGGCATCCCCGAGTTCACCGACCTCGGCACCAAGGTCTCCCAGGAGATCAGCGCGGCCATCGCCGGACGGCAGTCCGTCGAATCGGCCCTGGAGAAGTCGCAGCGGCTCGCCGAGAAGATCTCCGAGGAGTACGAGGGACGATGACCGCCACCGCGAGCACCACCGCCGTCGGGCACACGCGCGTGCCCGACGCCCACAAGCCGGGGTCACCGGGAACGCCGGGACGACTGCGCACCTGGGCCACCAGGGCGCCGTTGCTGCCCGCCCTCGTCTTCATGATCGCCGTGACCCAACTGCCGTTCGTGGCCACTCTGGTGATCTCCTTCTTCGACTGGAACGCCCTCTACCCGGACGCCCGCAGCTTCGCGGGATTCGCCAACTACACCGAGGTCCTCACCGACCCGGACCTGCGCAAGTCCGTGCTGACCACGATCCTGCTCACCGTCTCCGTGGTGCTCGCGAGCCTGGTGCTCGGCCTCGGCCTCGCGCTGCTCCTGAACCGGAAGTTCCGGGGGCGCGGACTGGTGCGCACCCTCCTCATCGCGCCGTTCCTGCTGGTCCCCGTGGCCGCCGCGCTGCTGTGGAAGCACGTGCTCTACAACCCCGAGTACGGGCTCTTCAACGGCCTGCTGCACTGGATCGGCGGGGACTCCGCGGCCCAGCCCGACTGGGTCTCCAACACCCCGCTCCTTGCCGTCGAGGCCTCCCTGGTGTGGCAGTGGACGCCCTTCATGATGCTGATCCTGCTCGCGGGGCTGCAGAGCCGTGACCCCGAACTCGTCGAGGCGGCCCGCATGGACGGCGCGGGCAACTGGCAGGTCTTCCGCCATCTGACGCTTCCGCATCTGCGCCGCTACCTCGAACTGGGCGCCCTGCTCGGCTCGATCTACATCGTGCAGAACTTCGACGCCGTCTTCACCATCACCTCGGGCGGCCTCGGCACCGCCAACCTGCCCTACACCGTGTACCAGAGCTTCTACCAGGCCCACGAGAACGGCCTGGCCTCCGCGGCCGGCGTGCTCGTCGTCATCGGCTCGATCGTCATCGCGACCTTCGCACTGCGGGTCGTCTCGTCCCTGTTCCGTGAGGAGGCGTCCCGCTGATGGGCACCCTCGTGAAGGCCCGCCCCCGCGCGAAGGACCGTCCACACGGCGCGAAGGACCGTCCACACGCGCGTGGGGCCGCGCTCGGCCTGGTCGCCTGGCTCGCCGGGATCCTGTTCTTCCTGCCCGTCGCCTGGATGGCGCTGACCTCCTTCCACTCCGAGGAGGACGCCGCGACCAACCCACCCTCGCTCGCCGCCTCGCTCACCCTCGACGGGTACCGCGACTTCTTCGGAGCGGGCGGCGGCGCGAGCCCCTGGCCCTCGCTGATCAACTCGACGGTGGCATCCCGTGGTCTCGACCCTGTGCGTGCTCCTCCTCGCGCTCCCGGCCGCGTACGCCCTGTCCATCAGGCCCGTGAAGAAGTGGACGGACGTGCTCTTCTTCTTCCTGTCCACGAAGATGCTGCCGGTGGTGGCGGGCCTCCTGCCGATCTACCTCTTCGCCAAGAACACCGGCCTGCTCGACAACATCTGGCTGCTCGTCCTCCTCTACACCTCGATGAACCTGCCGATCGCGGTGTGGATGATGCAGTCGTTCCTCGCCGAGGTGCCCAAGCCCATCATCGAGGCCGCGCAGATCGACGGGGCACGCCTGCCGACGATCCTCGCGCGCGTGGTGGCGCCCGTCGCCCTCCCCGGGATCGCCGCGACCGCCCTGATCTGCTTCATCTTCAGCTGGAACGAACTCCTCTTCGCACGGGTGCTCACGGGCGTCGTCGCCCAGACCGCGCCCGTCTTCCTGACCGGCTTCATCACCAGCCAGGGCCTGTTCCTTGCGAAGGTGTGCGCCGCGTCGCTCGTCATCTCCCTGCCGGTGCTCGCCGCGGGGTTCGCCGCCCAGGACAAGCTGGTCCAGGGCCTGTCGTTGGGAGCCGTGAAATGAAGGCAGCGATCGTCGAGTCGGTGGGCAAGGTCGTCGTCGGCGAGGTGCCCGACCCCACGCCGGGGCCCCGCGAGGTCGTCGTGGAGGTCGCCGCGTGCGGCCTGTGCGGCACCGATCTGCACATCCTGCAGGGCGAGTTCGCGCCCACGCTGCCGGTGGTGCCGGGGCACGAGTTCGCGGGCGCCGTCGTCGGCCTCGGCCGTGACGTGCGCGAACTGGCCGTCGGCGACCGGGTCGCCGTGGATCCCTCGCTGCACTGCCACGAGTGCCGCTACTGCCGCGACGGCAGGGGCAACCTCTGCGAGCGGTGGGCGGCGATCGGGGTGACCACCGCGGGCGGCGCCGCGCAGTTCGCCGTCGCCCCCGTCGCCAACTGCGTACGCCTGCCCGATCACGTACGCACCCAGGACGCCGCGCTCATCGAGCCGCTGTCCTGCGCCGTGCGCGGTTACGACGTGCTGCGCGCGCGGCTCGGCGCGCATGTGCTGATCTACGGCTCGGGCACGATGGGCCTGATGATGCTGGAGCTCGCCAAGCGCACGGGCGCGGCGAGCGTGGACGTCGTGGACCTCAATCCGCAGCGCCTCGCCACGGCGCGGCAGTTGGGCGTGACGGGGTCGGCGGCGAACGCGGACGAACTGGACCGCCCGCAGGGCTGGGACGTCGTCGTCGACGCGACCGGCAACGCGGCCGCGATCCAGGACGGGCTCGAACGCGTCGCGAAGGCGGGCACGTTCCTCCAGTTCGGCGTCGCCGACTACGCCACGCGCGTGTCCATCGATCCGTACCGCATCTACAACCAGGAGATCACCATCACCGGGTCGATGGCGGTCCTGCACAGCTACGAGCGTGCCGCCGAGCTGTTCGCGGGCGGGGTGCTCGACCCGGACGTGTTCATCAGCGACCGGCTGCCGCTGGACTCCTATCCGCAGGCCTTGGACCAGTTCGCCTCCGGGGTGGGCCGCAAGATCGTCGTGGTGCCGTGACCAGGAGCGTGCCGGCGCTCTGATTCGGTACCGCTCGGCATGGCCGGGACGTACGCTCCCGGCCATGCCGAGACCTCATGGATCGAGAGCGGCGATCCGCAGCTGGTGATGGCCCGCTGGACCGGCAACTACAAGCACGGCAACGAACGCACCGCGCGCTCGCACCCCCGTAACCGCGGCTGAGACCCGCGCGACCACGGCCGAGAAGCCCTCGACGGGGCGGGGAAAAATCCGTGTGCGGGTAAGGGAACGGTAAAGCGGGATCGTTCGTTACCCCTGGCATGACAGCTATGACCCCTGGCTCGAACATCCCGCTGACCGCCGCCCGCGTGGCGGTGGACGTCGCCGCTCCGGTGCGGCTCGACGTATCGGGCCTGCTGCTCACCGCCGACGGCAAGGTGCGCTCCGACGACGACTTCATCTTCTTCAACCAGCCCTCGGGCCCCGGTGTGACCTACCAGTCGGGCGGTGGCACGACCCCCGACAAGGTCACCGTCGACACGGCCGCCGTGCCGCCCGGCATCGAGAAGATCGTCGTGACCGCGAGCCCGGACGCGGCGGGCCAGACCTTCCAGGGCATCGAGCCCACCGCCACGATCCGCAACGCCGACGACGGCTCGGTCCTCGCCACCTTCACGCCGCCGCAGCTCGGCGCCGAGACGGCCCTGGTGATCGTCGAGATCTACCTGCGCAACGGCGCGTGGAAGGCCCGAGCGGTCGGCCAGGGGTACGCGAACGGCCTCGCGGGCATCGCGACGGACTTCGGTGTCTCGGTGGAGGAGCCCGCCCCGGCCCCGGCCGCCGCCCCTGTCGCGCCGCCCGCACCGATGGCGCCCCCGGTGGGCCAGCCCGTGCAGGGCCCGCCCCCGCCGGTCGCCGACCCGCGCCTGGCGGCACCCGCCGCGCCCGCCGCTCCCCCCGCCCCGCCCGCGCCCGGCGCCGGGAAGATCAACCTGGACAAGGGCCGCGTCAGCCTCCAGAAGAACCAGACGGTGTCCCTGGTCAAGGGCGGCCGTCCGCTGCTCTCGCAGGTCAAGATGGGCCTCGGCTGGGAGCCCGCGTTCCGCGGCAAGGACATCGACCTGGACGCCTCCGTCATCGCGTACGGCCCGCAGCGCAACCACGTCGACAGCTGCTACTTCGGCAAGCTGTCGATCGTGAACGGCGCGATCAAGCACTCCGGCGACAACCTCACGGGCGAGGGCGGCGGTGACGACGAGGTGATCGTCGTGGACCTCGGCCGCCTCCCGCAGGACGTCACGGGCCTGGTCTTCACGGTGAACTCGTTCTCGGGACAGAAGTTCACCGAGGTCGCCAAGGCCTACTGCCGTCTGATCGACGCGGCCTCCGGCGAGGAGCTGGTCCGCTTCGACCTGACCAACGCCGAGGCGCAGACAGGCGTCATGATGGCGAAGCTGATCAAGCAGTTCACCGGCGAGTGGGAAATGACCGCGATGGGGCAGTTCGTGAAGTCCCGCACGGTGCGCGGCATGGTGAAGCCCGCGGCGCAGGCCCTGTAAGGCGGCAGGGCCTGCGGGAATCCCGCGCGTGAGGGGCGGTGGACCGGGGGTGCGGTCCACCGCCCCTCACGCGTTGCGGGTCCGGATCGTCCCTCACGCGTTGCGGGTCCGGATCCGCGGAGTCGTCCTGGTCGTCGGAGTCAGAGCTTGGCCAGCTTCGGGTACGGGCTCAGGAAGCGGCCCTGGCGGCCCGCGAAGTCGATGACCACCGCGTCCTCTCCCTCGACGCCGACGATCCTCCCGAGGCCGTACTGGTCGTGGGAGACCCGGTCACCCACCTCGAAGTGCTCGACGGGTGGGGCAGGCTGGGCGGGCCGGTTGAAGGGACTGTTCGGCAGGTGGCGGCGGGAGCCGGGGGGCCTCGTCATGTCCGCAGTATGGGCCCCCGGCGGCCTGGCACACCATGCTCCGTACTCACACCGCCCTCACATCGGTATGGAACAGACACACAAGTAACTCGAAAGAGCACCTGGGAACAGCGCGATGTCCGTGTTCGGCACCGCGCCGTCGCTCGCGCCGCCCCTCAGGCCGCGGCCCAGGGCCAGTCGGCGCCCGAGCCCGCCTCGATCAGCTGCACCATGCGGAACGCCGCGTCCGAGAGGCCGCCGAAGACGTGGCGGTTGCCCTGGCCGGACGGGCCGTGGCCCGCGCGGTAGCCCGCGAGGTTCCAGGTGTAGACCGGGACCTGCGCCGGGACCTGCTCGGTCGGGTCGCCGTAGTAGTTGTGCGTCGCCTGCTCGTCCGTGACGATCAGCACCCGGTCGTGCTTCTTGTAGAAGCGGCGCACCGCCTCGGTGGTGTTCGTGCCGCCGAGGTCGCCGAAGCGGTCGAGGACCTTCAGGACGGACTCGCCCCTGCGGAACTTCACCCGCGCGCTGCTGGAGCCGAACTGGACCAGGTCCGCGTCGGCGGCCCGCATCGCGAGCGCCGTACCGAAGATCGCGGCCGCGTCGGCGCGGTTGAGCTGCGAGCGGTCCGACAGCGGCGACCACATCGAGCCGGAGCGGTCGACCAGGATCAGCGTCCTGCCCGGCAGCGACGGCACGTTCGCGAGCGAGTGGCCGAGCGCCCGCTCCAGCGGGTACGACCAGCGCAGCGACGGCGCGTGCTGGTACGCCGCGAGGTAGCGGAAGGGGAACTGCCGGGACTTCGCGACGACTTCGGGGTCGGCGAGCTTGGCCGCGACGGTCGCCGCGACCTCGTCCGATACGCCCGCCTCGTCGAAGTTGCGCAGATTGCGGACCAGCGCCATCGCACCCATCGACGGGATCACGGCCTCCCAGGCCGCCTTGTCCATGGGGCCCTGCAGCCAGCCGGCGAGCGCCTCCCAGGTGATGCCCGCGGCGGCGAGGCGCTCGGCGCCGCCCTCACCGGTGACCACCGCGCGTCGCTCGGCGACGGGCAGGGCCATCAGCTCACGGTGCGCGGCGAGCACGTGCGCGCCCTCGGGCACCACGGCCGTCTCCGGGTGGTGCCGGCGGTCGAGCGCGTACTGGAAGAGGGCGCCCTGCCACGGCTTGTCCGGGTCGGGCGACGCGTGCACGAGGTTGAGGATGTCGCCGAAGCGGTAGCCCTTGGAGGCCGTGTCGTACTTCAGGAGCGCCTTCTCGTTGAAGAGGCGGCGCACGGCGTCGGCGATGCCGCGCTTGACGGGCTTGGGCACGTTCCGGCCGTACGTCGCCGTCCAGTAGCCGAGGAATTCGCCGGGCTCGTCGGGGCGGCGCAGCACGGAGGCGACGACCTGCCGATTGGAGGGCCCTTCGGTGGCCTGCGCGTCGAGGCGCGCCTTCACGTACTCGGCGGCGCCGACGAGGGATGCCGTGCGCATGTTGCCGTCGCCGCGCAGCCAGCCGAGCAGGCCCGCGGTCCACGTGGGGTCCTCGACGGCGAGGCGGCGCACGAGCGCGGCGAAGCGGTCGTCGCGGCGGTCGCCGGTCTCGTAGAAGGTCTGCTGGGAGACGAAGTTGGCGACGGCGAGCAGGAAGGTCTCGGAGCGCGCGTCTCGCAGATGGCCCGTGCCGCCCTCGTGCGTGCGCGTGGTGCGGCCGGTCGACTTCACCGGCGAAGTGACGAGCGCCTTGACGGACTTGGTGTTGAAGCGTGCCATGAGAATTCCCCCGAATTCGTCGTGCGTTTCCGTACGGGGGGAGGCGCGCGGCATGGTGTGCCCGAGTTCTGAGGTCGGCGACGGACTTGTGTCGGATGCTCTACCGGATTGAGCTACACCGGCCCTGGGCCGATGACGGGATTCGAACCCGCAACCCTCTGATCCAATGAAGTAACCGCTGCCTTCGCACCGGGCACACCAGCTGCTGAGCCTCCCGAGATCAAGAGGGGCCGCGGCGTGATTTCTGGAAAGGAAGTAGCCGCCGCCCTGCGCACCGGGAGGTGCGTGAACTGCATGAAGTTATGGTGTCCAGAGGTCATTTCGGCGGAACTGTTATGGCGCTCCAACCCCTGAGCTACACCGGCCTGTTGGTACCGGCGGCGGGACTCGAACCCGCGACCTCCCCATTATGAGTGGAAGTAGGTCCTGCCTTCGCACCTGGACGTGCATCACTTTAGGAGAGTGAACCGGGGAGGCGCCAAAGGTTTTTTACGCCGCTTGTTCTCTTCCCTGATCTCCCGGCGGACGCAACCGTACGATGCCTCACAGGCGTCGCACAGAGCGTCAGTTCGTCCCGCTGGAGGGAGCGCCCCGTGGAGGTCGGCGGGTACCGGATCGTCGCGCGGCTCGGCGAGGGCGGCATGGGTCGTGTGTATCTGGCGCGTTCGGCCTCCGGGCGGCCGGTCGCCGTCAAGACGGTGCACGCGCACCTCGCCGCCGACCCGGAGTTCCGTGAGCGCTTCCGCCGTGAGACGGTCGCCGCGCGCGCCGTCAGGGGACCGTACTCCGCGGCCGTGCTCGACGCCGACCCGGAGGCCGAACAGCCCTGGTTCGCCGTGGAGTTCTGCGCGGGGCCCGGCCTGCCGCGGGCGGTGGCCACGCACGGCCCGCTCGACTCAGCCGACCTCGCCACGCTGGGCGCGGCGCTCGCCGAGGCCCTGACGGGGGTGCACGCGGCGGGAGTCGTGCACCGCGACGTGAAGCCGTCCAACGTCGTCATCACCCGCGACGGCCCCAAGCTCCTCGACTTCGGCATCGCCAGGAGCGCCGCCGACGCGAGCCTCACCGCCGCCGACGAGGTCGTCGGATCACCCGGATTCATCGCCCCCGAGCAGCTGGCGCGGGAGGTGCGGCCGGGGCCCGCGGCCGACGTGTTCGCGCTCGGCGCGGTCCTGGTGGTGGCGGCGACCGGGCGCGGTCCGTTCGGCTCGGGCGGCGCGCCGGAGGTCCTCCACCGCACCCTGCGCGACGAGCCGGACCTGGTCGGCGTGCCGGACGCCGTCTGGCGCGGCTTCCTCGCCCGCTGCCTCTCCAGGGACCCGGCGGATCGGCCGACGGTCCAGGAAGCGCTGGCCTGGTGCGGCGAGCGGGCGGCTCGACGCCCGTGGTGGGAACAGGATCCGGTGGCCGGCCTGATCCGCCGCCAGGAGGACGAGGTGACAGAGCTGTTGCGGCGGGAGGGGGGTGGGGAGGACGAGGGCGCAGTCGAGGAGGCAGGCGAGGGTGCCGATGACAGCCGCGGTGGCGGTGACCGCCGCAGACCCGGCGGGGATGCGGGACCCGGCGCCGAATCCGCCCCTCAGTCCCACGTCGGCTCCGCCCCTCAGCCCCGCGCCGACTCCACACCGAAAACCCGCGCCGACGCCGCCGACTCCCCCTCCGAGCCCGGCTCCCACCCCCGGCCCGACCCCCCGCGCCGACCCTCCCGGCGCCGCCTGCTCGCCTGGGTCGGGGCGGCGGTCGCCGTCGCAGGGACCGCCACCGCGGCCGTCACGCTGCCCGGGGGTGACGACGACAGCGACGACAGCGACGGCGCATCGTCCGACGCCGGGCCGCGGCCACCCGCGGGCAAGGTGCTGTGGAGCCGCCCCGTCGGTGAACTCCGTTACGGCGGCGGCCTGTTCCGCAGCGGCAAGGACCTGTACATCACCGACGACGCCGAGCTCACCCGCATGGACGCCCGCACCAGCACGGTCCACTGGACGTACCCGGCGGAGAACCTGCGCGGCGTCGCCCCCCAGGGCGACCTGGTCTACGTACGCAGGACGGGCCTCTTCGAGGACGAACTCGTCGCGCTCCGCCTGGGCACCGGCCGCGAGGCGTGGGACTCGGGCTTGCTGACACGCAACCCGCACCGTCCGCCCCGCCCCCTCGACGCCCCGGCGAGCGAACTGGAGGGCGAGTACTCGGAGTCGACCGTCTCCGACCGCATCGTCTGCCTGATCACCTACACCTCGTACGGCACTCTGCAGGCGCGCCGCGGCGCCGGGGACAGGCCCTGGCGGGCGTACGGCTTCGATCCGCGTACGGGGGAGCCCCGTTGGTACCACCAGGGCCGCGCGGCCGGGGTGATCGGCGTCGACCAGGCGGGCGGCCGCATCGCCGTGGCCGCCACCGCGGACCGGGGCGGCGCCCAGGACACGGCGTACGCGCAGGACGATCCGCTCGTCGTGCTGCGCGCGGCGACCGGCACCGTGGAGCGGGAGATACCGAAGGGCGCGCGGCGTCCGCGGGCCCACCCGGGGGCGACCGGCGTCGGCTATCAGGCGCCGCCGGGACGCATTCAGGCGGTCGACCTGGCCACCGGCCGCACCTTGTGGAGCCGCCCCTCGGAGTCGGACACGGCGATCGCCCCGAGGGCGGCACGCGGCCTGGTGCACGCCTCGGGGGCCGAGGGGATCCGCGCGCTGGACGCGGACTCCGGAGCGCCGCGCTGGAGCAGGACCGACGTCCAGGAGATACGCACGGCAGACGACACGCCCCTGATGGACGACACGTTCGCGTACGCCATCGGCCCGGCCCCCGGCAGCTCCGCAAAGGAGAGCCGCCCCACGTGGGGCCTATACGCACTGGACGCGACAACGGGCCGCACGGCCTGGGCGGCCGCCCTGGACACGACCGCGGGAATCGACGCGGCGACGGCGGAGGACGGCCTGGTCCACCTGTGCACGGCCGGAAAACTGCACGCGGTGAGCGCCCCGGAGACCGCCGAGTGACCGCACGCGCCCAGGAGACGGGACAGATGACCGGCAGGGATCCCGCACCCGACCCTGCCCAGGAGACCGACCGGGAAGCCGCAACCGGCCCTGCCCAGGAGACCGCCCGGGAGGCAGCGCCGCCCTCCCCCAACCACCGCAACAGCCCCGGCACAAGGGCCCAAACACCTGCGCCCGGACGGAAAGCCGTACGCGGTAGGCGCCCCGGAGACCACCACGTGCCCGCGCCGCCACCCGCGCACGCGCAGAGTGCCGTACGCGGTGACCGGCCCCGAGACGGCCTCGTGACCGCGCCCGGCCCCGCCCGGCAGGTCGGCTCGGAGACCGACGCGGAGACCGGCCCGGAGACCGGACGGGAGACCGTGTGACGGCCGCTCCCCCGTCCGGCAGTCCCCTGCTGCCCAGCGACCCCCGGACGATCGGCGGGCACCGTGTCGTCGGGCGGCTCGGTGCCGGTGGCATGGGGCAGGTCTATCTGGCCCGCAGCCCCGGCGGGCGGCTCGTCGCGGTCAAGACCGTGCACGAACACCTCGCCGCCGACCCGCACTTCAGAGAACGCTTCCGGCGTGAGGCAACCGCCGCGCGGGCCGTCACCGGCGCCCACACGGCCGCCGTGCTCGACGCGGATCCCGACTCGCCGGTCCCCTGGCTCGCCACGGCCTTCCTGCCCGGCATCACCCTGAGCCGTGCCGTGAGCCTCTGCCCGACGTTCGGCGCGGACGCGGTGCGCTCGTTGGGGGCGCACCTCGCGGAGGCCCTGACGAGCATCCACGCGGCGGGCATCGTCCACCGCGACCTCAAACCGTCGAACGTGCTGCTCACCGCCGACGGGCCGCGCGTCATCGACTTCGGCATCTCCCGCGCGGCCGGGACACCCGGCCTCACCGAGGCGGGCGCGATGATCGGCACGCCCGGCTTCATGGCGCCCGAACAGATCGGCGGCGGCGAAGTGGGCCCGGCCACCGACGTGTTCGCGCTCGGCGCGGTCCTCGCGCACGCGGCCAGCGGCGAGCACCCCTTCGGCTCGGGCCCGGTGGCCGTGCTGCTCTACCGCGCCACGCACGAGGAACCGCACCTCGACGGCGTACCGGAGGCGTCGGGCCTGCGCCGCCTCGTCACCGCCTGCCTGGACAAGGACCCCGCACGGCGGCCCTCCGTCGCGGACGTCCTCGCCCGCACGTCGTCCCCGGACGCCCCGCTGTGGTGGCGCGAGGAGCCGCTGCGGTCACTGATCTCCGGCGAGGCGCCCCCACAGAAGAAGTCGCCCCCGCAGAAGAAGCAGGAGGTGTACGACACCACCCGCGCCCTGACCCGCGACCAACACCCCCACCCCGCCGAGCACCCCTACCCCGCCGACCGCCGCCGCCCCCTCGCCCGCCGCACCCTCCTCGGCGCCATCGGCGCCGGTTTCGCGGGCCTCGTCGGCTGGATACTGACCCGGCCGCGGAGCGAGGCGCCCGCGGCCGCGGAGGACGGCCTTCGGCTGGTGACGGCGAAGGGGGCGCGCCGCGCAGGCAAGGCACGGTGGACGCTGACCGCCGAACCGGGCGGCGGCCTCGACGCCTTCCTGCTGTCCGGCTCCACCGTGCTCGTCCACGCCAAGCAGCCCTACACCAGTACGGAAGGACACCTCCGCGCGGTCGCCGCCACGGACGGCGCCCGGCGCTGGCGGGCGGGGACCGGGGCGGACGCGCCGACCTCGTGGGGCGTCGGGCGCGGCATGCTGATCGCCCCCGACCACGTGCCGCGCGCCCTCGCCCTGCGTGACGGCGACCCGTGGGAGCCGAAGGACGCCTGGCCCGGGCCGGTGCGGTGGTTCGCCGCCGCGGGCCGCCGCCTTGTCGCGCTGGTCGAGGGGCAGTCATCGGGCAACGACTTCACCCTGCGGTTCCACACGCTGCCCACGGGTTCGTCGCCCCGGACGGTGAGGACACCCTTCGCCTGGCACCGGCCCGCGGTCTCCGGCTCCACCCTGCTGCTCGCCCCCACCGCAGGCTCGTACACCACGGAGTGCGTCCTCCTCGACGCGGAGACGGGGCGGCAGCGGCCCGTGAAGGAAGGGCCCGGCGGGGACGAGCCGGCGGTGACGGCGCCCGCCACGCTGCCCGCGCGCGGGGGCCGCCCCGCCCGTTTCGCGCTGCTCACCGAGGAGAGCGAGCTGCACCTCCTGGACGTCCGCACCGGAGAGCCCGTCGGCCGCGGGCGCATCGAGGTGACCACGGGGGCGGGCACCACGGCCCTCGGGTACGCCTTCGGCACCGGCCTGCTGCTCGCGGGCGGCCGCCACCTCCTCGGCTTCGACCCGGCCGACGGCAAGGAGCTCTGGCGCTTCGGCACGGCCGGGCTCGACATGAGCTGGCGCAGGCGCGCGGGCGGCGGCCACGCGCCCGTGGCCGCCGACGGCGTCCTGCTGCACTGGACCGACGCGAAGACCCTGCAGGCCATCGATGTCGACAAGGGCAAGGAGCTCTGGCGGACGTCGTTCGACGACACCGCCCGGTGCCCTCCCGCCGTCGGCGGCGGCCTGGTCTACGTCGGCGCGGGCCGCCTGTGCCGGGCTCTGACGCTGCGTGGCGGCGAGCGGCGCGGACAGTGGACCCTGGCCGAGCCCGCCGCCGAGCTCGCCGCCGACGACGACGGCTGGTACGCGCGGTTGGGCGACGCCTCCCTGCGGGCCGTCAACGCGCCCTAGTCGCGCGGCCGCTCAGCGCCTCTGCCGCTTCCACGGCCCCGTGATCGCCAGCATGATGCCGGGCGTCTGGATGTTGGCGTACAGAGTCCTGCCGTCGGGCGAGAACGTGACGCCGGTGAACTCGCTGTACTCGGGCTTCTCCGAGGTGCCCGCGTTGAGTTCGTTGCGGGCGATGGGGTACGTACGTCCGCTCTCGGTCGCCCCGAAGAGGTGCTGAATCCCCTCCCCGTCCTCGGCGATGACCAGGCCGCCGTAGGGCGAGACGGTGATGTTGTCCGGGCCGTCGAAGGCGCCGTCCTTGCCGGGGTCCGGGTTCACGCCGAGCAGCACCTTCAGGGTCAGGGTGCGGCGGCCGGGGTGGTAGAACCACACCTGCCCGTCGTGCGGGACGGGGCTCTCGTCGCGGGCGAAGGAGGCGACGATGTAGGCGCCGCCGTCACCCCACCACATGCCTTCGAGCTTGCGGGCGCGCGTGATGTCGCCGTCGTCGAACTGCTGGCGCACGGGCACGGTCCGCGCGTCGCGGTCGGGCACCTCGACCCAGTCCACGCCGTAGACTGTGCCGATCTTCGTGGCGCGGGACAGGTCGTCGACGAAGCGGCCGCCGGAGTCGTAGCACTTGGGGGCCTTCAGGACGCCCGCGTCGTCGGCGAGGGTGCGCAGCTTGCCGCGGCCGTGCGTGAAGCCGTGCGGCGGAGTCCAGCGGTAGAACAGGCCGTTGGGCCCCGACGCGTCCTCGGTGAGGTAGAGGTGGCCGCGCTTGGGGTCGACGACGACGGCCTCGTGGGCGTAGCGGCCCAGCGCCTTGATGGGCTTGGGGGCGCGGTTCGCGCGCCGATCGAGGGGGTCGACCTCGAAGACGTAGCCGTGGTCCTTGGTCATGCCGTTCTTGCCGGCCTTGTCCTCGGTCTCCTCGCAGGTGAGCCAGGTGCCCCAAGGAGTGCTGCCGCCCGCGCAGTTGGTCGAGGTGCCCGCGATGCCGACCCACTCGGCGACGTGCCCGTCGCGGCGGACCTCGACGACGGTGCAGCCGCCGGACGCCGCGGGGTCGTAGACGAGGCCCTCGGTGAGCGGCACGGGGTGCAGCCACTTGCTGCGGGGGCCGCTCAGCTCGTGGTTGTTGACGAGGAGGGTGGTGCCGCGCGGGCCCGCGAAGGTGGCGGTGCCGTCGTGGTTGGAGGGCGTGAACTCGCCGCTCTCCAGCTTGGTCTTCCCGCTGTGCGTGAGGACGCGGTACGAGAATCCGGCGGGCAGCGCGAGCAGGCCGTCGGGGTCGGGTATCAGGGGGCCGTAGCCGGGGCCGTGGTGGCCGTGATGTCCGTGGTCCCTGGCGTCCTCCGGGTCCTGGACGCCCTCGACGTCCGTCGCGGCGAGGGCGCCGGGGGCCGTGGCGAGCGCGCCGACGCTGCCGACCAGGGCGACCCCCGCGCCGGTGAACGCGGAGCGTCTGGCGAAGTCCCTGCGGGTGAGCGACATGGTTTCTCCTGAGGCGCGAGGGTGGCTGCGTACGACCGGGCTGCTGTCGGCGCCACCGTCCCGCTCGCGTATAAACGGCGGTTGAACACCGTTCGACGTCGAGGGGCTTCCTTCCATGAACCTGCCGACCATCGGTCGCCGTGTCCTGATCAGCGGGGCCTCCCGGGGCCTCGGCCGCGCGCTCGCCCGAGCCTTCGCGGAGAACGGCGACCGGGTCGCCGTGCACTACGGCTCGCGCGAGGAGGAGGCGCGGGCGACGCTCGCCTCGCTGAGCGGCGAGGGGCACGTCCTGGTGGGCGGGGACCTGTCGGACCCGGCGGGCGCGGCGGACGTCGCGGGGCGCGCGGCCGAGGGCCTTGGCGGCGGCATCGACGTCCTGGTGAACAACGCCGCCGTGAACCTTCCGCACCCCCTCGCCGACACGTCGTACGACGACTGGGCCGCCCTGTGGCAGCGGCACGTCTCGGTCAACCTGCTCGCCACCGCGAATCTCAGCCATCTCGCGGCCCGCCGCATGATCGACCAGGGGACGGGTGGCCGGATCGTGAACATCGGCTCGCGCGGCGCGTTCCGTGGCGAGCCGGACCACCCGGCCTACGGCGCGACGAAGGCGGCGGTGCACGCGCTCGGCCAGTCGCTCGCCGTGTCGCTGGCGCCGCACGGGATCGCAGTGGCGTCGGTGGCCCCCGGTTTCTTCGAGACGGAACGGGTCGCGCACCGTCTCGGCGGCGCCGAGGGCGAGGCGATCCGCGCACAGAGCCCCTTCGGACGGGCCGGGACGGCGGAGGAGATCGCGGCGGCGGTGCTGTGGCTGGCGTCGCCGGTGGCCGAGTGGGCTTCGGGGACGGTGCTCGACCTCAACGGGGCTTCCCACCTTCGTACGTGAAGAGACTTCCGTACGTGAAGAGACTCCCGTACGCGAAGAGACTTCGTAAACAAGGTCAACAGGAGCGGATCGCCAGCAAAGCGAAGAATCAACGCAGAACACCTTGACCCGCGATGCACACCGCAATAGACATCACCTACGTGCAGCGCCGCACCACCCGCACGGGGAGGCGAGCCGAGTGGACGCACAGCAGGCACGCAGCCTCCATGAGGGCCGGCTGATGAAGCTGGCCAATGTCACCGGAGTCGGCACCGGGAGGGACGAACACTCGGGTCAGGACGTGATCGTCGTCTTTGTCACCCACCGAGTGCCCCGTGACCGCCTCCGCGACGAAGACGTGGTTCCGCACGTGCTCGAAGGTGTCCCCGTACGCGTGCTCGCCATCGGCGAAGTCGACGCGCAGGACGGCGGGGCGTAGCGAGAGCGACGCACGGGCACGGCGCGGAACTCCCACCCTTCAAAGGGGAAGAGGTGGTCTGGCGTGGTGAGCCAGCCCGAACTGATGCGAGGACCCACCGGCGGTCAGCTGAGCGACAGCTCCCGCCAACAGGCGACGTCCGACTTCCTGCGGCCCCAGCAGCCGCTGGCCAATGTCGTCGGCTTCGGCCACGGCGTGAAGTGGTCCGACGGACAGCCCACCGGCGAACCCGCCGTGCTGGTGTTCGTCACCCAGAAGGTCCCGGAGTCCATGCTCCCGGAGCGGGACGTCGTCCCGCGCCAGATGGACGACGGCACCCCGACCGATGTCGTCGCGGTGGGCCACATCGCGGCGCAGCGCCAGCAGAGCAGGGCCGGCGGCCGCCGCGCCGACGACCGCGCCTCGGTGACGTACGGCCCCGACGGCAGCGTCAGCGAACAGCTCGCGGGCCTCGGCCAGCCGCAGCTCGAAGAGCTCGCGGGGCGCGGCGCGTTCGAGCCGCAGCTCCTCAAGCGCCGTATGCGCCCGTGCCCCTCCGGCTTCTCGGTCGGCAACGTCCGGGTGACCGCGGGCACGCTCGGCAGCGTGGTCTACGACTTCCTGCCCGGTGCCTCCGTCGACCCGCCCGGCGCCGGACTCGGCGTCCCGGCGAAGTTCTACATCCTCTCCAACAACCACGTGCTCGCCGACTCCAACCGGGCGCAGCTGGGCAGCGCGATCGTGCAGCCCGGCGTCTTCGACGGCGGGCAGGACCCGGCGGACCGCATCGCGACACTGGACCGCTTCATCACCATCCAGTTCGCCCCGCAGATCCCGCTGGAGCGGCACAACAACGTCGTGGACGCGGCGCTCGGCGCGGTCGACTTCCAGGACGCGACGCGTGAGACGTACTTCAGCGGTGCGCCGCGCGCCTGGCGCCGCAAGGCCAATGTGGCCGTCGGCGACCTGGTGAAGAAGACCGGCAGGACGACGAACATCAGCTTCGGCCGGATCATCTCGGTCGACGCGACGATCGACGTCAACTACGGCACGGCGGGCACGGCCCGCTTCAAGGACCAGATCCTGACGACGAACATCTCGGCGGGCGGCGACTCCGGTTCGCTGGTCACCTCGCAGGACGACGTCGCGCTGGGCCTGCTCTTCGCCGGTTCCTCGACCGTGACCGTGCTCAACCACATCGAGAACGTCCGCGCGCTGCTGCGCGTGGAGATCGCCGAGCTGCTGGCCTGACGGTCAGGACGGAAGGAGGGTTTCCCATGACCACTCAGGCACGTAAGCAGAAGGGCGGCCAGTCGCGGATGTCGGAGCACCGCTTCCACAACCCGCAGGGTGCCGAGGTCAAGACGCGTGACGAGGCGTTCGCCTCACCGATGGCCGAGGTGTCGGCCGAGGCCCTGTCGACGGACTGCAAGCTGACGCTGCACGCCGGCGCCGTCACGTTCGCCATCGAGGTGAAGTACAACCCCAACACCTATCCGCACGTGGTGACCGGCGGACAGATCACCTCCGGCATCTGCGGCGCCCCGTGGGACATCACGGGCGGCTTCATCGGCGACACGATGCGGCTGGACGCGAAGCGGGCCGGGCAGGGTTCGTGCGCGAACACGATCACGATCGTGGGCGAGTACCAGAATCCTCCGGCGTACCGGGGTACGTACGGCTTCGACGGCGCCACGTCGTCGTTCAAGCACACGACACGCTACGAGTGCTGACGCCTCCGGCACGGTGAGCAGAACCGGGCGGGCCTCGTTGCGAGGCCCGCCCGGCCGCTGTCGATCGCCCTTCGGGCTCGTCCTCAAACGCCGGACGGGCTTTCCAGCCCTGCTGCGCTCTAGCCCTGCTGCGACCTGGCCTTGAAGGCCGCCTTGCGGGCCTGCTTCGCCACCTTCTTGTCGGGGTGCAGGCGGCCCATCGCCTCCAGGACGTCCGCGGTGGCCGGGTGCTCGACCCGCCACGCCGTGTCGAAGAAGCCGCTGTGCTGCTGCGCGAGACCCTCGACCAGGCCCTGCAGCTCGTCCGAGTTGCCCTCGGCGGCGAGCTGCGCGGCGATCGTGTCGATGGTCAGCCAGAAGACGAGCGCCTCGGACGGCGCGGGCACGTCCGTGGCGCCGTGCTCGGCGAGCCACACCCGGGCCAGGCCCCCGAGCTCCGGGTCGTCGAGGACGTCGCGCAGCGCGGGCTCCGCCTCGTCGCCGACCAGGGAGAGCGCCTGCTGGCAGCGGAGCCTGCGCAGCGGCGCGCCCTCGTCGCCGCCGCGCGCGGCGGTCAGCAACTCCCGTGCGGCGTCCAGCGGTTCGTGGCGGGCGAGCCACTGCTCGATCTCCGCTTGAGCCGCGGCCTGCGGGAAGCCGGAGGTGCCGTCGAGCAGGGCGTCCGCGCCCTTGTCCGCGAGGTCGCCGACGGCGGGCGCGTCGACGCCGGCCTCCAGCATCCGGGCGCGGATGCCGTACAGGCCGAGGGGGGTGAGCCGCACCATGCCGTAGCGGCTGACGTCCTCGTCGTCGGGGGCGGGCGCGTCGGCCGCGGTCTCGTCGTCGATGTCGGCCATGAGCGCCTCGTCGACCGGCTGGTACTCGACGAGGCCGAGCGGCTCGAAGAGCCGGAACTGGTCGTCGAGCTTCATCATCGCGTCCGACACCTGCTCCAGGATGTCGTCCGTGGGCTCGCCCATGTCGTCGGGGACGATCATCGAGGCGGCGAGCGCGGGCAGCGGCACCGGCTCCTCGCCCGCCGCGCCATCGCCCACGGTGAGCAGGTAGAGGTTGCCGAGGACGCCGTCCAGGAAGTCGGCCTCGGCCTGCGGGTCCCAGCCGAGCTCGGAGAAGTCGACCTCGCCGTTCTCCTCCAGGACGTCGAGGAGGTCCTCCATGTCGGGCACGGTGGCGTCCGCGTACACGGTGTCCAGGGCGCCCAGCCAGATGCCGAGGACGTCCTGCGGGCTGCCGCCGGAGAGCGCGGCGAGGTCCTCGCCCTGGGTGACGGTGCCTTCGCCGCCCTCCTCCTCGGCGTCGGTGACCTCGACGAGGCCGGTGTCCACGGCGACCCGCCAGGCCTCGCTCGCGTACGCGGCCGCGTCCGGATCGTCCGCGTCCAGGCCCAGCTCGGCGGCGGCCGCCGGAAGCTGTGCGTCGACGAGCTCGCCGCCCGCGCCGACCCGGGTGTCGGGGCCGGCCCAGCGGGCGAGCCGCACGGCGCGGGAGAGCAGGGGCGTGGCGAGCGCGGCCCGCGCGAGCTCCGCTTCGGAGTGCAGCAGCACCGGCGGCAGGGTGGCGGGGCTTACGGACATCGACTGGTTCTCCTCGGGCGGATGGGGTCTCCCCTGCTCGAGCGCGGCCGAGAGCTTGGGGATGGCTTGGCAAGGCGCAAGCCTAGACGGATTTGGCACCATGCCGCCCGGTTCATGTCCCTGTCAGAAAACGTACAGCGGTTGAACACCTCGACAACCTTGACAACTGCCCTGGTCACACAAGAGATTGACGCGCGTAGAGCGCCCGCTCGGGCCCCGCACCGCCGCATCGTCCCCTCACTGCTGCTCTCTCACTCTGTTCTCTCACCCTGTTCTCTCACTCTGTTCCCTCACCCTCACCCGGAGTTTCCTGATGTCGCACATACCGACGCCCCGCGTACCGAGATCCGCCGCCGTCGGCGCCGTCGTCGCCACCGCACTCGCCGCCGGGCTGCTCACGGCCACCTCGTCCACCGCGTCGGCCGATGCCGTCGCCGTCCACGACATCCAGGGCACCACGCGTACGTCGCCGCTCGCGGGGCAGCAGGTCGGCGATGTCGCGGGCATCGTGACGGGCGTGCGCGGCTACGGCTCCAAGGGCTTCTGGATCCAGTCCGCGGACGGCACGGCCGACGCGGACCCGGCCACCAGCGAGGCGGTCTTCGTCTTCACGGGATCGGCGCCGCTCACCGTGAAGCCGGGCGACGCCGTGCGGGTCTCCGGGACCGTCGGCGAGTACGTCCCCGGGGGCGCGAACTCCGGCAACCAGTCCCTCACCCAGATCACCAAGCCGACGGTGACCGTGGAGTCGTCCGGCAACGCGCTGCCGAAGCCCGTCACGATCGGCGCGAAGTCCGTGCCCTCCGCGTACGCGCCCGCCGGTGACCCCGCCCAGGGAGGCAGCATCAACTCCCTTCCGCTGAAGCCCCGTTCGTACGCCCTGGACCTGTACGAGTCGCTGGAGGGCATGAACGTACGTGTCGGCGGCTCGCGCGTGGTCGGCGCGACCGACGCGTACAACGAGCTGTGGGTGACGGTGAAGCCCCACGAGAACCGCAACCGGCGCGGCGGCACCGTCTACGGCTCCTACGGCGCGCAGAACGGCGGACGGCTGCAGATCCAGCAGCTCGCCCCCGTCTCCGAGAAGCCGTTCCCCAAGGCGAACGTCGGCGACGTCCTGACCGGCGGCGCCGAAGGCCCCCTGGACTTCAACCAGTTCGGCGGCTACACCCTGGTGGCCCGCGAGCTCGGCGAGGTCGCCGACAAGGGCCTGGTGCGCGAGAAGACGCGTCGGCAGGCCAAGGGCGAGCTGGCCGTGGCCACGTACAACGTCGAGAACCTCGACCCGACAGACCCGCAGAAGAAGTTCGACGCGCTGGCCTCGGCCGTCGTCTCGAACCTCTCCTCGCCCGACATCGTCGCCCTGGAGGAGATCCAGGACGACAACGGCGCGAAGAACGACGGCACGGTCTCCGCGGGCCAGACCCTGAAGAAGTTCACGGACGCGATCGTCGCCGCGGGCGGGCCGCGCTACGAGTGGCGCTCCGTCGACCCGGCGAACAACAAGGACGGCGGCGAGCCCGGCGGCAACATCCGTCAGGTCTTCCTCTTCAACCCCGAGCGGGTCTCGTTCACGGACCGCGCGCCCGGCGACGCGACGACGCCCACCGAGGTCGTGCGCCAGGGCAAGCGGGCCGCGCTGAGCCACTCCCCCGGCCGCGTCGACCCCGCGAACACCGCCTGGGCGGACAGCCGCAAGCCGCTGGCCGGCGAGTTCGTCTTCCGCGGGCGCACGGTCTTCGTGATCGCCAACCACTTCGGGTCCAAGGGCGGCGACGAGGGCCTGACCTCGCACCACCAGCCGCCGGTGCGCTCCTCGGAGGCCAAGCGGCTCCAGCAGGCACAGGCCGTGAACGGCTTCGTGAAGGACATCCGCAAGGTCCAGCGGAACGCCGACGTCGTCGTGCTCGGCGACATCAACGACTTCGAGTTCTCGGCGACCACCAAGGCCCTGGAGGACGGCGGCGCCCTGCGCTCGGCCACCGGGTCGCTGCCGAGGAGCGAGCGTTACTCGTACGTCTACCAGGGCAACTCGCAGGTCCTCGACCAGATCCTGACCAGCCCCGGCGTGGGCGACGCGGACGACTTCTCCTACGACAGCGTGCACATCAACGCGGAGTTCGCGGAGCAGAACAGCGACCACGACCCGCAGGTGCTGCGCTTCAGGCCGTAGCACGCGAGGCACCGGCCGCGACGGACCGGCCGGGCCGCCTCAGCCGTAGAGGTGGTCCAGCCAGTCCTGCCACGCCAGTTCGGTGCGCTTGGCGTCCGCGTGCGGGCCGAAGTCGTGGACGCAGACGCCCACCGGGGCGCCGGAGCGGTTGCGGCCGAAGAAGCGGTGCAGGGCGTCGTCCGTGCGCAGCCCGATGAAGTACGGGCTGCGGAAGTCGATCACCGCGTCCAGCTCCTCGACGGGCGCGTCCACGCGGACGCGGGCGCCTTCGGACGCGTCGTCGGGCAGACCGAGGGCGCGGGCGAGCATCACGAAGGAGTCCGGTGCGGTGGAGGCGGCCGGGCCGTTGAGGGCGGAGTAGGCGACGGGGCGGCCCGCGAAGTACGCCATGTACTGGCGCAGGGTGTGCAGATGGAAGTCGGTGTGCCGGGCGACCCCGTCGTACCGCGCCTCCCAGTCGTCGACGAAGACGCCGCTGCGCACATAGCGCAGCCAGGAGCGGCGGCCGCCGTCGCGGGGCTCGATGGTGTGGTCGAGCTGGTCGAAGGTCTGCCCCGCCACCCTGTCCGGGTCCTCGACGCGGGCGGTGAGGCGGTGGGGCGGGTCCCAGCGGGTGACGGTGCCGCCGGAGGGGGCGGCACCGCCCTCGCGGGGCTCGTACGCCATGGGGCGCAGCCAGCCGCCTGTGCCGGTGGTGAGCGCGTCCCAGAGCTCCGCCGGGGAGCCCTCGACCTCGATCTCCCTGGCGATCTCGAACTCCTTGCCACGGCTCATGCCGACTCCCTGTACGGGCCGATGGACGGGTGGAGGGCCACCACCAGGCGGTGGTCGCGGCCGCGCCGGCCCTCGGGGGCCCCGTGCGCGTGGATCAGGGTGCCGACCGCGGCGGCCAGCTCCTCGGCGAACGCCGTCCGGTCCGCCGCGGAGGCGAACCGCACCTCGCCGTCCAACGCGAAGGTGACCGGCCGCCGTCGCGCCCGCGCCGCCAGGGCGAGCAGCGTCCCGACGTCCCGCACCAGGCACGCGGCCACCGCGAGCAGCCACCGCGCGGACCACGGGTCCCTGGCCCGCTCCGGGTCGGGCTGCAGGGCAGCAAGGGCCAGCGGCGAGATGACGTACGACGCCGCGCGGGCCCGCATCAGCCGCTCGGTCACATTGCCCCTGTGCCGCTCCCCCGCGAGCTCGACGAGGCCGTGCCGCTCCAGGGCTCTGAGGTGGTAGTTCACCTTCTGCCGGGGCAGTCCGACGCGGCCCGCCAGCATCGCCGCCGAGGCGGGGCCCGCCGTCAGCTCGGCGAGCAGCCGTGCCCTGGTGGGATCGAGCGACGCTGCCGCGGCCGCCGGGTCCTCGATGGCGGTGACGTCCAGCATGGCTCCACCGTCCCGCCGACAACTATTGCTGTCCAGGCGGACGGGGCCGGGGGCGGCACGGCGCCGGGAAATTACGCCTGGCTCGGTACGAAGCCGTAGGCGAACCGGTACCGGGCGACCGCTCCATCGGCGACGACCCCGGGGAACTCCTGCACGCGCCGCCACTGCGGCGTGGGCGACCCCACCCCTTCGCCGGCCGCGGCGAGCGCGTCGATGTGGGCCTGCTCGGACTCCCACTCCGCGTAGTTGACGACCCGCGTGCCGTCCGTGCTGACGTGGAAGTGCGCGGAGTACAGCGCGCGGCCCTCGGCGGGGTCACTGTCCAGGGCGTCGACGACTCCGTCCACCCAGGCGCGCTGCCGGTCGGCGTCCGGCCCGTCGAAGTCGACCTGCACGATCACGATCGCGCCGGGCTCGCGCCCCTCGCGCCCGCGCCCGTCGGTCCAACTGCGGTACAGGCGCGTCTTGTTGAGCCCGAGGCGCTCGACCCCCGGCACGGCCGCGTCGATCTCTGTGTTCCGCGCGTCCCTGCCGTTCGCGGCGCTCGCGAAGAACTCCTCGTACGCCTCCTCGTCCCGCCACTGCGAGTGGTGCAGGACCGTCGAGCCGTCGGAGCCGGCGTACACCGTGTACGAGAGCAGTCCCTCGTGCGGCCAGGGGCGGGTCTCCCAGGCCTTCGCGATGGCGTCCAGGGTGGCGCGCTGCCGGTCGGGCGAGCCGGTGCTCCAGGTGCTGATGAAGGTGAGGCCCCCGTCGGCGCGGGCCGGGTCCGGGTGCGTGCCGGTGCTGAGGGTGGTGGTCGCAGACATGGCGGGTCCGTCCGTCTCGGTCGAAGTCGGGTCCCGGAGCGGATGCCGCTCCGTGCACGCACCACGTTCCGGCCTCAACCATGCTTCAGGTCAAGCCCGTTCGTGATCCGGCGCGACGACCGCCTCGAGGGCGGGGCGCTTGGCCGCGCGTCCGTCCCCCGAGGAACGCCCCCGCACCCGCCGCCACATCCACGGCCCCATGAACCCCGCGAACCAGCGCGCCTCCGCCGTCACCGCACCGAACACGGAGACCGGGGCCAGCGGCGGCAGCGGCCTCAGCCAGCTGTCGTGCCCGGACAGGCCGAGCGCCTCCGCCATCCCCGCGGCGATCCTGGCGTGGCCGAGCGGGCTCGCGTGCATGCGGTCCCTGCTCCACAGCCGCGGGTCGGTGGTGATCCGGTGCGGGAACGTGTCGAACACGATCACGCCGTGCCGGTCGGCGGCCGCGCGGATGCGGGCGTTCAGGTCCAGGACGCGGGGCAGCGCGCGCCGCGCGAGCGGGGAGATCCGCCCGATGTCCGGGAAGGTCACGGTGGCCACGCGCGCACCCGCCCCGGTGAGCTCGGTGAACATCTCCTCGACGTCGGCGGCGACCCGCGCGGCGTCGAAGCCCGGCCTCACCAGGTCGTTCATGCCCGCCATGACGGTCACGAGATCCGGCTTGAGGGCGAGGGCGGGCCCCAGCTGCTCCGCCTTGATCCGTGCCGTCAGGCGCCCGCGCACGGCGAGGTTGGCGTACGTGAAGTCCGGGTGGCCCGCGGCCAGGATCTCGGCGAGCCGGTCGGCCCAGCCTCGGTAGCCCCGGCGTTCGTCGCCGTCCCCGACCCCCTCCGTCTGGCTGTCGCCGATCGCGACGTAGCGCGCGTACGGATGATGCTGCGTCGTGGTCATGGGCCGAGCTTGCTCCGGGTGCCGGGCCCCGTCAACGCGGGCCAGGCACCGGCTGCCGGGGGCTCCCAACAGGTGGCCGCCGCCGTCGACGAGCAGTACTTCCCCGGTGATGTACGAGGCGTTGGCGAGGTCGACCACCGCCTCGGCGATGTCCTCGGGGCGCCCCACACGGCCCTGCGGGCCCGCAGGGCACCGCCCCGGGCGCACTACCCCCGATCGTCGTCCTTGGTGATGCGGCCCAACTCGCTCTGGAACCAGTCGAGTCGCGCCTGCAGCAGCGCCGCCTCGGCCATCAGCTCGGGCATCCCGAGCCCCGGCAGACCGCCCGCGGACACTGTCGGAGCCGCGGCCACGACCCTCAGCCCCTCCCCCGCGAGCCGCGCGAACTCCACGACGGACACGGCGGGGCGCGTGCCCCTGCACCGCTCGCACGCCGACTCGACGCCCCACCACCCCGGCCTGCCCCACCCGCCGTCGGCGAGCAGCGAGGCCGCCGTGCCGCAGTCGCAGGGCGGCACCGTCGCGGTGCGCACCCGCTGCCTGGCGTACCGGAAGCCGCGTTCGAAGCGGATGTACGCGCCGAGCACCGTCACTTCGAGCAGGGCGGCCTTGCGGTGCTCCGCGGTGCACAGGAGCCCCGCCGCGGTGGTGCGGTCGTGCACGCAGTGGAAGCCGCAGTCGCAGCGGCGGTGCGGGGCGCGGTGCCGCCTGCCGTAGACGCAGCCCGCCTCGTCGAGGACTCCGTACGGCAGGCCCGCGCCGAGGGAGACGCCGGTGAACCCGGCCCGGGTGCCGTCCTGGGACAGCACCGGGCGGGCGATCTTGTATCCGGTCGGCGGCTCCTTCGGGCGTTCCTCGGGGAGCCGCAGCCTCATCGGGCCGCCGCGGCCTCGACCGGCAGGGGCTCCTCGACCGACTCCGTGGCCCGCGGCCCCGGTTCGGGCACGGACGTCCCGTACTCCTGCGACTGCTCGTCGCGCAGCGGCTGCTCTTCGGCGATACCGGTGGCGAGTGCCTTGCCGAGCCTCATGACGCCTCCTAGGGACCGACTGTTCCGCCATGGTGGCCCATACAGGGGCGAGTTGGCACCCGTACCCGTCCCCGTACGTCCAGCTTCCCGTCCGCGCCCCCGGAGTCGACCTCTTAGCATTGCTGCGCTTTACCTCGTAGGAGAATTAAGTGGAGCTTCAGCGCTTCTGCGCCGAGACTGCGTCCATGAGCTCTGCGACCTCCCGGCCTCCCGCCCCTTTCGGCCGCGCCCTGTGCGCGATGATCACGCCCTTCACGGACGCGGGCGCCCTCGACCTCGACGGCGCCCAGCGGCTCGCCGACCACCTGGTGACCGGCGGCTGCGAGGGCCTCGTCCTGTCCGGCACGACCGGTGAGTCGCCCACCACGTCCGACGCCGAGAAGGCCGCCCTCGTACGGGCCGTGGCCGACGCGGTGGCCGGCCGCGCGTCCGTCGTCGCGGGCGTCGGCAGCAACGACACCCGGCTCTCCGCGGAGCAGGCCCTCGCGGCCGAAAAGGCGGGCGCCGACGGCCTGTTGGTGGTCACGCCGTACTACAGCAAGCCGCCGCAGGACGCCGTCGAGGCGCACTTCCGCGCGGTCGCCGACGGCTGCGGGCTCCCCGTGCTCCTGTACGACATCCCGGGCCGTACCGGCACCCGTATCGCGCCGGAGACGATCCTGCGCCTCGCGGACCACCCCCGGGTCGTCGGCGTGAAGGACTGTGCCTACGACATCCTCGGCAGCCAGAAGGTCATCTCCCGAACGGAGTTGGCGTACTACGCGGGCTGCGACGAGTACAACCTGGCGCTGTACGCGGTGGGCGGCGCGGGGTACGTCAGCACGGTGTCGAACGCGATCCCCGGCCAGCTGCGCGCGGTCCTCGACGCGTTCGACGCGGGCGACACGGAGGCGGCACGCCGGGGCCAGCTGGCCGCCACCCCTCTCATCGAGCTGATGATGGCCTCGGGCCTGCCCGGCACGGTCACGGCGAAGGCGCTGCTCGGCGAACTCGGCCTGCCCGCGGGCCCGGTGCGGGCACCGCTGCTGCCCGCCGGCCGCGAGGCGACCGACGGGCTGCGTACCGCGTACGACGAGCTGCGCGCCACGTACGACGGACCGCGCATCACGTACGGCGAATCGCGCGCCACGCTCGGCTAGCGGTCCGCGAACAGCGGGCTCCAGCGTCCGGGGTAGTCGTCCGACGCCTTGCGGAAGTCGCTCAGCGGGACGGCCTTCCGGCTGCCGACGGTGACGAGCAGCAGCTGGTTGCGGAACTCGCCCTTGCCATCGCACTTCTTCGGATCGCAACCCCAGGCGATGATCCGCTTGTTGTCGGCCCAGGCGAGCAGCTGCTGCCCCGGCACCTTGCCGATCTGCTTCCCGGTGGCCGGGTCGAAGATCGGGGAGCCCTTGTCGCTGCCGTCACCGGCGAGCGTCTTGCCGTCGGGGGAGAGCCCCGCCTCGGGCCAGCCCGCGTACCGCTCGCCCGCGGGGGGCTTCGTCTTCTGTCCCTCCTGCGTGTACCACTTCCGGTTCTCGCCGTCGCCGCCCATCGCCAACTGCTCGTACAGCAGCGTCCCGTCGTGGCTCCATCGCAGGTCCTCGCGCGAATTGCCGAGGAACATCCCGAACTTGTCGTCCGTCTTCTTCTGCGGCAGCGAACGGAAGGGCCCCACCTTCCCGGAGTCGACGTCGACGACCATGAATCCGGTGCGGCTGCCGTGCGGTTGGGGCTCGTTGTCGGGGTGGTCGTTCGGCAGGTCGATCAGCCGGTCGGGGTTCTTGCTGTAGGCGGTCGCGCTGAGGCGGCTGCCGTCCGGCGACCACTCAACGCCCGCAATCGGGTGGTCCACCGGGATCCACCGCTCGACCTCGCCGGTGAGCAGGTTCAGCAACCCGATGCGGCGCGCGGGCAGTTCGCCCTCCAGGACGGCGGCGGTGCGCATGCCGGGCGCGACATCGATCCAGGCCCACCGCTTGTCGGCCTTCTCGTACTTCCCCGTCTTCTGGTCGAGCACCCAGAACGTCCGCTTGAAGAGTTCGTCGCCGTTGTCCAGCTTGATGCGCTTGCCGGTGGTGTATCCGGCGAGCGCCGTGTTCCCCGCCGCGATCAGGTCGCGGGGCGGCGACTGGTCGGGGTGGGCGATGACGTCGGCGGTCTGCGTTTGGCTCGCGGGCCGCACGTCCTCCTTGCCGGAGCCGTCGAGGACGGGCACGGCCACCGCGACGGCGACCACCACGGCGGTGACGGCGGCGGCACCGAGCAGGCCGCGCCTGGTGCGGCGTCTGCGGGCGGCGAGCACACGGTCGGCGAACCCGTCGGGCACGGGTGCCGTGTCGGCGGCCTCCGCCCGGAGGGCGTCACGGACCAGATCGTCGACGTTCATGGACGGACCTCCAGGGGGGAGAAGCCACCGGCGGGTGATTCGGGCGCCCCGGCCCCGGGTCCCGCGAGCGACGCGAGTTCGGGCGCGAGGGCGCGCAGCTTGGCGAGGGACCGGTGGGTGGTGCTGCGGACGGTCCCGACGGAGCAGCCGAGAATCCGGGCCACGTCCGCCTCCGGCAGGTCCTCGAAGTAGCGCAGGACGAGGACGGTGCGCTGGCGCGCGGTGAGCTTGGCGAGCGCCCCGCGCATCATGATCCGCAGCTCGGCGGCGGACGCGCCGTCCTTGGAGTCGGCGCTCTCCGGCGGCTCGGCGACGGCCAGTTCACGCCGCGGCCACTTCAGCCGCCACCGACTGACCTGCTGCCGGTACAGGATCCGCCGGACGTACGCCTCCGGCTCGTCGATCCGCTGCCACCGCCCCGCGGCCTTGACGAGCGCGCTCTGCAGCAGGTCCTCCGCCGCGTGCCGGTCGCCGCCGGAGAGCAGGACGGCGGTCTTCAGCAGCGCCGACGATCTCGTCTCCACGAACTCCCGGAACCGTGTCTCGCCCTCAGCATCCATCGCCACCCCTCTTCTCGTTGCCGCGCCGCACGCGCCTTCCACCCCTCATGACGCACGCGACGCTCCCCCGCTATGCCTGCGTCCGGGAACCGTCTCGGGGCGCCGCCCCGCAGCACCTCACAGAACTTCCCAACGACACAGGAAATCCCCGCCATTGCACTCCCGCCCCGATATGCACTCCAATGAAGTGGATTATGGCATTCCCGGGGCGCGACACCGGCGCTCATGCCTCGATGCGCCCTCCCTGCTCCTCCCCGCCGTTTTCGGAGAACACGCCAAGGGGACAATTCATGCGGATCGAAGAATATGCCAGATCGGCATGCGAGCCATTTACCGGGGGTGCCATGGCACGGTCTCACCTCGCTCGCGAGGTATTGATCATGCTTGCCGTCATCATGACGTCCTGCGTGAGCACTGTGGGACTCACCATATTCCTGACGAGCTTCACCAGCATTCAATCCGCAGAAACCGGATACGCAGGGGAGGCATTCGGAGCGGCAGCAGCTGCCTCGTCGGTGGTGGTGCTGGTCTACATCGCGCGGACCTTTCACCGGCAGGGCGAAGAGGCCCGTATGCAGCGCGAGGCCCTCGAAGCGCAGAGAACGGAACTTTCGCTGCAGCGTGGAGTGGCAGAGAATCAGCACGAAACCAGCCGACGAGTCGCCGAAGCGGCAGTTCGGGGACAGCATCGCCATTTACTGCAGATGGCGATCGATGATCCGACCCTCATGGCAGTCTGGCCAGGTTACGGCCCCGATGTGAGCGAGGAACGCCAGCGGCAGTTCATGTACGCGAACTTAATCATCTCGCATTGGTGCATGTGCTACGAACTCGGCTACTACAGCGAGGCAGAGATCGTCGATTCCCTGTCTCACACGTTCAGCAGCGCAAAAATTCTTGACTTCTGGGAAACGGCTCGCATACCGCGTGACTCATCCACACCGCATACCGGTGGGATGCGAGAGTTCTACGACCTGTGCGAACTCGCTTACCAGCATCAGCTGATGAGGATCGGAGCGCGGTCCGACTCGGATAGCCTCGCCGAACCGCACTGAGAGATCAGCCGACCGGCGGGGCCCACCCCGCGCTCAGGAGGACTTCTCGTGGAACCACCACGAGCCGCTCCCCTTCGCCCACCCCTGAGCCGGTGGGGAGAGTCGCGCAGAGCTCGTTGGAAGCCTCGGCACCGATGAACGCGACATCTCCGGTGGATAGAGAGAAGACCGCAGGACAGTTGGCATCGTTGAGACAACCCTCAGCCGGAGTGTCCAGTCGCCTGGTGATTCTCATTCCGTTCCTTCGAACAGGCATCGCAGGCACGGGCGGAGAGCACCGCACACGGAGTTCACGCTTCACCTACGTTGCTCGGGCATGGCAGGGCCGCAGCCTACGAGGAGTTGTGATGCCGCGAGATCCCCGTGGACCGAGGGGCGACGGGGATCCCGGGCTGATTCTCGGGCCAAAGGCCGGGCGGCGCGGGCCGCTTCAGGACCACTCGACCAGGTGACGGCCACCACCCGCGACTACTGGAAGCCCCCCGCCCTGGTCCAGCGCAGCGTCTCGCCGCCCCTGCTGAACGTGACCTTCTTGCCTCCGGGAGCGACGACGATCTTCTCCCAGCCGTCGAAGCCCTTCGTGAGGTGCTTGTCCCACTTCGTGAGCGGACCGACGGCGACCGCGGCGACCGACTCGGTCGGCGGCTCGCCGTCCGCGCAGTAGACACCGAAGTCGCCGAAGGCCGCGACGGTGCCGTCCTTGGCCTTGAGCGTGATGCCCTGGCAGGCGTCGGTCTTGGTCTTGTGGACCACGGCCGGCTTGGACCAGCCCTTGGCCCGGGGGCTGTAGTCCTGCACGAAGAGCCCCTTGCCGCGCAGATAGTGCATGGCCACGCGCCGCCCGTCGGCGAGCTCGACCTGAGCGTTGAAGGGGCTCGGGCTCCCGCTCCAAGGAATGTCGCTCTTCTGCAGCGGGTAACTGTGGTCACCGGCGACGGCCCGGTCCACCTGCCGCGTGGCCTCCCGCCCCGTGGCCTTGCCCCGCCCCGTCGCCTCGTCCTGCCCCACGCTCTGACCGCACCCGGCCACGAGCCCGACCGCCGCCGCCCCCAGGGCCACGGCCCGGATACCCGCTCTGCGCATGTCCTTCTCCTGTCGTCTCGCGCAGCATACGCACGCACGGCGGCCCCCCGGGGACTCGCCGAACACCCCCGCGACAGGCGAAGAGCGCCCTACCGGAATCGGCAGGGCGCTCTCGACAGGCGTACGGAGTACGTCAGTTGTGGCTGTGCAGGACCTCGTTGAGGCCACCCCACACCGCGTTGTTCGGGCGGGCCTCCACGGTGCCCGTGACCGAGTTGCGACGGAAGAGGATGTTCGAGGCGCCGGAGAGCTCACGGGCCTTGACGATCTGCCCGTCGGGCATCGTGACGCGGGTGCCCGCGGTGACGTAGAGGCCCGCCTCGACGACGCACTCGTCGCCGAGCGCGATGCCGACGCCCGCCTCGGCGCCGACCAGGCAGCGCTCGCCGATGACGATGCGGACGTTGCCGCCGCCGGACAGGGTGCCCATGGTGGAGGCGCCGCCGCCGATGTCCGAGCCGTCGCCGACGACGACACCGGCGGAGATGCGGCCCTCGACCATGGAGGTGCCGAGCGTGCCCGCGTTGAAGTTCACAAAGCCCTCGTGCATGACGGTCGTGCCCTCGGCGAGGTGCGCGCCGAGGCGGACGCGGTCGGCGTCGGCGATGCGCACGCCCTTCGGCGCGACGTAGTCCGTCATGCGCGGGAACTTGTCGATGGACGTCACGGCGAGGTGCAGGCCCTCGGCGCGGGCGTTGAGCCGCACCTTCTCCACGTCGTCCACGGCGACCGGGCCGAGCGAGGTCCAGGCGACGTTGGCCAGGAAGCCGAACTGGCCGTCCAGGTTCACGCCGTGCGGCTTGACCAGGCGGTGGCTGAGCAGGTGCAGACGCAGGTACACGTCGTGGGCGTCCAGCGGCTTGTCGTCGAGGGACGCGATGACCGTACGAACGGCGACGACCTCCACGCCACGGCGGGCGTCGGGGCCGATCGCCTTGGCGGCACCCTCGCCGAGCAGCTCCACGGCGCGCTCGGCGCTCAGCCGCTCGGAGCCCGCGGGGCCCGCTTCGGCGACGAGCTCGGGCGCGGGGAACCAGGTGTCGAGAACGGTGCCGTCGGCGGTGACGGTGGCGAGGCCTGCGGCGACGGCGCCGGTGGTGCGAGAAGCAGTGGTGTCGGTCATGGGTGAAACCTAACCGGACGGGCGCCGCGCGGGCGAACCGGTCTCAGCGTCCGGTCGGACGGGCCGCCGGGTCCTGGCTCCGAGGCAGGCCGCCCCGCGACGAGGACGGCACACCCTGCCACCCCCGCGAGCACCGCGCACACCGGCCAGAGCAGCCCCGGCGCGACGGAGTACAAGGCCCCGCCGAGCGGCGCGGACAGCACGACGCCGCTGACCGAGACCCCCGAGCACAGGCTCTGGAAGCGCCCCTGCGCATGGGCGGGCGCGTGGTCGGCGACGTACGCGGTGGCCGGCTGTCTTGTAGAGGATCTCGCCCGCGGTGAGCAGCAGCATCGTCGAGGCGGCGCTCGCCGCGGTCAACCGCCTGACACCAGAAGCCGGTTGAGCACCGCGCGCGCATACGCCGCGTCGTACTCGCCGCCGGTGAGCAGCACCTGCAGGGAGATCCCGTCCATCAGGGCGACGAGGGCGCGCGCGGTGACCGGATCGGTGCGCCGCTCGATGACCTCGGCGAGACCCTCGCACCACTCGGCGGCCACCGGCCGCAGCGCGGGCCTGCGCAGGGCCGCGAGGTAGAGCTCGTACTCCAGCTCGACCCCCGCCCGCTCCCCCGCGAACCACTCACCGAGGACCCGCGCGAGCTCGGCCGCGAGGTCGGCCTCGGGATCGTCGAACGCGCGACTGGCGGCCATCACCTTGGCGAAGCCCTCGTTGGACTGCCGCAGCGCGGCGACCATCAGCTCGTCGAGCGTCTTGAAGTGGTACGTCGTGGAGCCGAGCGGCACGTCGGCCTCGGCGGCGACGGAGCGGTGGCTGAGCCCGCCGATGCCCTTCTTCCCCACCACGCGGATCGCCGCGTCGATGATCCGCTGCCGTCGCTCGGGGTCGTAGCGCCGGGCCATCAGTGGGCCCCGCCCAGATTGAGCACGACGACGCCCGCGATCACGAGGGCGATCCCGGCGACCTTGACCACGCTGGTCGACTCCCCCAGGAACAGCATCCCGATGGCCGCGACGGCGGCGGTACCGATGCCCGCCCAGATCGCGTACGCGGTGCCCACGGAGAGGGTCTTGAGGGTCTGCGCGAGCAGCGTGAAGGCGAGCAGATACCCCGCGACCGTGATCAGCGAGGGCCACAGCCTGCTGAACCCCTCGCTGTACTTCATGGCGGTGGTCCCCGCCACCTCCGCCGCGATGGCCGCGGCCAGCAGTGCGTATCCCATGCGTACGAGTGTACATATCGTTACGTACGCCCGTACACAACGCTCCCCGATTCACCGGGCCGACTCGGGCTAAGGTGACGCGATCACTGTGGGGGGCCACAGGACGTACGACTCGAACCATGGAGCGCAAGAGCAATGTCGGACACATCGGGGTGGGGACCGCAGCCGGGCACGCACGGCTGGCACCAGCACCACAACCCGCACGGCTGGTACCCGAACCCATGGGGTCCACCGCCCCCTCCGCCGCCGAAGCCGGGCGTCATACCCCTGGCACCGCTCGGCGTCGACCAGATACTCGGCGGTGCCTTCGCCACCATGCGGCGCTACGCGAAGCCGCTGTTCGGCCCGGCGCTCGCGGCGTACGCGGTGCTCGCGGTCGTCATGGTCGCCGCGTTCGGCATCGCGTACGCCACCACGCGGGACGACGTCGACGCGCTCGGCGCGCAGGCGACCTTCTCCTGGGAGCACGGCGGGCCGATCCTGATCGCGTTCGGCTCCCTGTGGGCCCTCGGCGCGCTCGGCGCGCTCGCCGTCAACTCGTTCGTACAGGCCACGTGCGCGGCCACGCTGCACGAGGCGGTGCTCGGCAGGCCCACCACCTTCCGCGCGGTGTGCCGCAGGGCCTGGTCGCGCACTCCCGCGGTGGCGGCCGTGACACTGCTGCTCGCCTTCGTCCTGATGCTGCCGGTGGGCGCGTTCGCCCTGTTCCTCTTCTCCTTCGTCGCCATGCTCCTGACCCAGTCGCTGATCCCCATCGGCCTGGTCTTCCTGCTGCTGCTCGTGGTGATCCCGCTGGCGGCCTGGCTGTACGTCCTGTTCGCCTTCGCCCCGGCCGCCGCGGTCCTGGAGACGGCGGGCCCGCTGACGGCACTGCGCCGCTCGGTACGCCTGGTGCGCGGGGCCTGGTGGCGCACGTTCGGCATCTCACTGCTCGCCGGCGTGATCGTGACGATCGCGTCCCTGGTGTTCCAACTGCCGCTGCAGTTCACCGCACCCGAGCCGCGCCCGGCGGACCCGAACACCTCGGCCTCCACCGTCCTCCTGGACCAACTCCGCTCCCAGTCGGGCCTGTACGCCCTGGTGGGCCTGCTCGGCACACTCCTCACCCAGCTGATCGCAGCGGTCTTCCTCCCCCTGGTGACAGCCCTGCTCTACATCGACCGCCGCATCCGCACAGAGGGCTTGGCCCACACCCTGCACACGGCGGCGTGAAGACGACGAAGCCCCCCCGGAGAATCCTCCGGGGGGCTTCGAGGCAGTTCGGCTCGGACAGGCCGGCTCAGACGTTGAACCCGAGCGCGCGAAGCTGCTCGCGGCCGTCGTCCGTGATCTTGTCCGGGCCCCACGGGGGCATCCAGACCCAGTTGATCCGCAGCTCGTTGACGATGCCGTCCGTGGCGGACTTCGCCTGGTCCTCGATGACGTCGGTCAGCGGGCAGGCCGCGGACGTCAGCGTCATGTCGATCGTGGCGATGTTGGCGTCGTCGACGTGGATGCCGTAGATCAGGCCGAGGTTGACGACGTCGATGCCCAGCTCGGGGTCGACGACGTCGTACAGCGCCTCGCGGACCTCCTCCTCGGAGGCCGGCTTCGTCGTCAGTGTTTCCGGCGTACCGTTCTCGCTCATGCGCTCTTCCTCTCGGCGACGGCGTCGGAGTCGGTCTCGCCGAGCGCCTGGGCCGTCGCGTCCTTCCACGCCATCCAGCTCAGCAGAGCACACTTCACACGTGCCGGGTACTTGGAGACCCCGGCGAACGCGACGGCGTCCTCCAGGACCTCCTCCATCGCGTCGTCCGGCTCCAGCTTGCCCTTGGACTGCATCAGTTCCAGGAACGTGGCCTGGATCCGCTGCGCCTCGGCGAGCTCCTTGCCGACCAGGAGGTCGTTCAGGACGGACGCGCTGGCCTGGCTGATCGAGCAGCCCTGCCCCTCGTACGACACATCGGCGATGGTCGACCCGTCGTACTTCACGCGCAGGGTGATCTCGTCACCGCACGTCGGGTTGACGTGGTGCACCTCGGCGTCGCCGTCGCGCAGACCACGCCCGTGGGGATGCTTGTAGTGGTCCAGGATGACTTCCTGGTACATCGAATCCAGCTTCACGTTCCCAGCCAGCCCCTCAGCCGAAGAAGTTCCGTACGTGCTCCAGGCCGTCGACGAGGGCGTCGATCTCGCCGGGCGTGGAGTACAGATAGAACGACGCTCGCGTGGTCGCAGGAATTCCGTAGCGCAGGCAGACGGGACGCGCGCAGTGGTGACCCACGCGGACCGCGATGCCCTGCTCGTCGAGGACCTGGCCCACGTCGTGCGGGTGGATGTCGCCGAGCGTGAAGGAGATCGCGGCGCCGCGGTCCTCGGCCGTCGTCGGACCGATGATCTTCAGGTCCGGGACTTCCAGGAGCCGCTTGACCGCGTACTCGGTGATCGCGTGCTCATGAGCGGCGATCTTGTCCATGCCGATCGCGGAGAGGTAGTCCACGGCCGCGCCCAGGCCCACGGCCTGGGAGACCGGGGGCGTGCCCGCCTCGAACTTGTGCGGCGCGGGAGCGTACGTCGACGAGTGCATCGAGACCGTCTCGATCATCTCGCCGCCGCCGAGGAACGGGGGCAGGTCCTCCAGGAGTTCCTGGCGTCCCCACAGCACGCCGATGCCCGTCGGGCCGCACATCTTGTGGCCGGTGAAGGCCACGAAGTCGGCCTGCAGCGCCTGCACGTCCAGCGGCATGTGCGGGGCGGCCTGCGAGGCGTCGATCAGGACGAGCGCGCCGACCTCCTGGGCGCGGCGCACGATGGCCTCGACCGGGTTGAGCGTGCCCAGGATGTTCGACACGAGCACGAAGGAGACGATCTTCGTCTTCTCCGTGATGACCTCGTCGATGTTGGAGAGGTCGAGCCGGCCGTCGTCGGTCAGGCCGAACCACTTCAGCTTCGCGCCGGTGCGCTGCGAGAGCAGCTGCCACGGAACGATGTTGGAGTGGTGCTCCATCTCCGTGATGACGATCTCGGTCTCGTGGTCCACGCGGTAGGGCTCATCGGCCCAACCGAGCATGTTGGCCACGAGGTTGAGCGACTCCGAGGCGTTCTTGGTGAAGATCACCTCGTCGCGGCTGGGCGCGTTGATGAACTCCGCGACCTTGTCACGGGCGCCCTCGTACAGCGCCGTGGCCTCCTCGGCGAGGACGTGCACGCCGCGGTGAACGTTGGCGTTGTGCTGCTCGTAGTACTCGTTCAGTACGTCGAGGACCTGGCGCGGCGTCTGGGAGGTCGCCGCGTTGTCCAGGTACACGAGCTTCTTGCCGTCGTGGATCCGGCGATCCAGGATCGGGAAGTCCTTGCGGATCGCCTCGGTGTCGAGGAGGCCCGGCAGCTGTGTCACGCGGATGCGCCACCCTTCGTGTAGGCCTCGTAGCCCTCGGCCTCGAGCTTGTCGGCGAGCTCGGCGCCGCCGGACTCGGCGATGCGGCCGTTGGCGAAGACGTGCACGAAGTCGGGCTTGATGTAGCGCAGGATGCGCGTGTAGTGCGTGATCAGCAGGGTGCCGACCTCGCCCGTCTCGCGGACGCGGTTCACGCCGTCCGAGACCTGGCGCAGGGCGTCGACGTCCAGGCCGGAGTCCGTCTCGTCGAGGATCGCGATCTTCGGCTTGAGGAGCTCCATCTGGAGGATCTCGTGGCGCTTCTTCTCACCGCCGGAGAAGCCCTCGTTCACGTTGCGCTCGGCGAAGGCCGGGTCCATCTGGAGCTGCTCCATCGCGGACTTGACCTCCTTCACCCAGGTGCGCAGCTTGGGGGCCTCGCCGCGGATCGCCGTCGCCGACGTACGCAGGAAGTTGGAGACCGAGACGCCGGGGACCTCGACCGGGTACTGCATGGCGAGGAACATGCCGGCGCGGGCGCGCTCGTCGACGGACATCTCCAGGACGTCCTCGCCGTCGAGGGTGACGGTGCCCTGCGTGATCGTGTACTTGGGGTGACCCGCGATGGAGTAGGCGAGCGTCGACTTGCCGGAGCCGTTCGGGCCCATGATGGCGTGGGTCTCGCCCTGCTTCACGGTCAGGTCGACGCCCTTGAGGATCTCCTTGGTGGAGTTGTCGGCCTCGACGGTGACGTGCAGGTCCTTGATTTCAAGCGTTGCCATGGGTGCCTCAGGACTCCTGGGAAAGGGAGGCGTGTACGTCAACGAGTACATCGCCCCCTTCGATCTTTACGGGGTATACGGGGACGGGGCGCGTCGCGGGAAGGCCGGACGGCTTGCCGGTGCGGAGGTCGAACGCGGAGCCGTGCAGCCAGCACTCGATCTGGCAGTCCTCCACCTCGCCCTCGGAGAGGGAGACGTTCGCGTGCGAGCAGATGTCGTGGATCGCGTACACCTCGCCCTCGGTGTGGACGACCGAGACCGGCGTGCCGTCGAGTTCCACCCGCTTCGGGGTGTCCTCCTCCAGCTCGCTCAGTCCACAGGCCCGAACGAATCGGGCATGGTCGAAGGTCATGCGACCGTCGCCTCCAGCTCCTCTTCGATCTTGGCGATGAGGCGCTCCTCGACGTCCGGCAGGCCGATCTGCTGGACCAGCTCGGCGAAGAAGCCGCGGACGACCAGGCGGCGCGCCTCGTCCTCCGGGATTCCGCGGGACTGCAGGTAGAAGAGCTGCTCGTCGTCGAAGCGGCCGGTCGCCGAGGCGTGGCCCGCGCCGACGATCTCGCCGGTCTCGATCTCCAGGTTCGGGACCGAGTCCACGCGGGCGCCGTCGGTCAGCACGAGGTTGCGGTTCATCTCGTACGTGTCCGTGCCCTCGGCGGCGGCCTCGATGAGGACGTCGCCGATCCACACCGCGTGGGCGTCGTCGCCCTGGAGCGCGCCCTTGTAGACGACGTTCGACGTGCAGTGCGGGGTGTTGTGGTCGACCAGGAGGCGGTGCTCCTGGTGCTGGCCCGCGTCGGTGACGTACAGACCGAAGAGCTCGGCCTCGCCACCGGTGCCCGCGTAGTTGACGCGGGGGTGCAGGCGGACCAGGTCGCCGCCGAAGGTGACCACGACGGACTTGAAGGAGGCGTCGCGGCCGACCAGCGCGTTGTGCTGGGCGACGTGCACCGCCTTGTCGTCCCAGTCCTGGACGGAGACGACGGTGAGCTTGGCGCCGTCGCCGACGATGAAGTCGACGTTGGCGGCGAGCACGGCGTCACCGGTGTGGTCGATGACGAGCAGGGCCTCGGCGAACGCGCCCAGCTCGATGACCTGGTGCGCGAAGGCGGTGCCGCCCTCGCCGTGCACGGCGATGCGGATGGGCTCGGTGAGGACCGTCTCCTTGGGGACGGACACGACCGAGGCCTTCTCGAAGGACGAGAACGCCTGGGCGGCGACGCGGTCGACGGGCTTGCCCGCCTTGCCGACGCGCGCGTCGTCCCGGCCGACGGTCTCCTGGGTGACGCCCTCGGGGGCGCTCACCTCGACGCGGATGCCGCCGTCGGCGCCCCCACGGGAAAGCGCCGTGCCGTCGTGCAGCCCGCGCAGGCGCTCCAGCGGCGTGAACCGCCACTCCTCCTCGCGGCCGTGCGGGACCGGGAAGTCCGCCACGTCGAAGGACGGGGGCGCGCTCATGCGGGTGGCGACGGTGGACTCGGCGGCCACCGCGATCGATCCGGCGGTGGTCGATCCCACCGGGATGTTCTGAGCCTCAGCCATGGCTGTCGTCGTGCTCTCTCTCTGCGTTAAAGAAGTCTGCTCGCTGCTGCGGGGCGTCCGGCCGGTCCTAGCCGACCGCGCCCTCCATCTGCAGCTCGATCAGCCGGTTCAGCTCCAGGGCGTACTCCATGGGCAGCTCCTTGGCGATCGGCTCGACGAAGCCGCGCACGATCATCGCCATGGCCTCGAACTCGGTCAGACCGCGGCTCATCAGGTAGAAGAGCTGGTCGTCGGAGACCTTGGAGACGGTGGCCTCGTGCCCCATGGAGACGTCGTCCTCGCGGACGTCGACGTAGGGGTAGGTGTCCGAGCGCGAGATCGTGTCGACGAGCAGCGCGTCGCAGAGCACGTTCGACTTCGATCCGGCGGCGCCCTCACCGATCTCGACGAGGCCGCGGTACGACGTACGACCGCCGCCGCGCGCCACCGACTTGGAGACGATGTTGGAGGACGTGTTCGGCGCCATGTGGACCATCTTGGAGCCGGCGTCCTGGTGCTGGCCCTCGCCCGCGAAGGCGATGGACAGGGTCTCGCCCTTGGCGTGCTCGCCCATGAGGTAGACGGCGGGGTACTTCATCGTCACCTTGGAGCCGATGTTGCCGTCGATCCACTCCATGGTCGCGCCCTCGTACGCCACGGCGCGCTTGGTGACCAGGTTGTAGACGTTGTTCGACCAGTTCTGGATCGTCGTGTAGCGGCAGCGGCCGCCCTTCTTCACGATGATCTCGACGACCGCGGAGTGCAGCGAGTCCGACTTGTAGATCGGCGCGGTGCAGCCCTCGACGTAGTGGACGTAGGCGTCCTCGTCGACGATGATCAGCGTCCGCTCGAACTGGCCCATGTTCTCCGTGTTGATGCGGAAGTAGGCCTGGAGCGGGATCTCGACGTGCACGCCCTTGGGGACGTAGATGAACGAGCCACCGGACCACACGGCGGAGTTCAGCGACGCGAACTTGTTGTCGCCGACGGGAATGACGGTCCCGAAGTACTCCTTGAAGAGCTCCGGGTGCTCCTTCAGCGCCGTGTCGGTGTCCAGGAAGATGACGCCCTGCTCCTCCAGGTCCTCGCGGATCTGGTGGTAGACGACCTCGGACTCGTACTGGGCCGCGACACCGGCGACGAGGCGCTGCTTCTCCGCCTCGGGGATGCCGAGCTTGTCGTACGTGTTCTTGATGTCCTCGGGCAGGTCCTCCCAGGACTCCGCCTGCTTCTCCGTGGAGCGCACGAAGTACTTGATGTTGTCGAAGTCGATGCCGGTGAGGTCCGAGCCCCAGTTCGGCATGGGCTTCTTGTCGAAGAGGCGCAGGCCCTTGAGGCGGAGCTTGGTCATCCACTCCGGCTCGTTCTTCTTCGCGGAGATGTCGCGGACGACGTCCTCGCTCAGACCGCGCTTGGCAGCGGCACCGGCCGCGTCGGAGTCGGCCCAGCCGTATTCGTAGTTGCCCAGGCCCTCGAGCTCAGGGTGGGCAGTCTCCGTGGGGAGAGTCATGCGGGGTTCCTCCCGGCCGTGCTTGCTGATGCTGATGTGGTGGTCCGTGTGGTGGTGCTGCTGTCGCCGCTGCCGCTACTGCCGCTGCGCGGGATGAACGTCGTGCAGACGCCGTCTCCGTGGGCGATGGTGGCAAGGCGCTGCACATGCGTGCCGAGCAGCGTGGAGAAGATTTCCGTCTCCGCCTCGCACAGCTGCGGGAACTGCTCGGCGACATGGGCGACCGGGCAGTGGTGCTGGCAGAGCTGTTCGCCGACCGGTGCGCTGCGCGCCGTAGCAGCGTACCCGTCGGCGGTCAACGCCTTCGCCAGAGCCTCGGTGCGCTGCTCGGGGGGCGCGGCGTCCATCGCCTTCTTGTACGTCTCGGCCTGGGCGGTGATCCTCGCCCGCGCGAACTCGACGACCGCTTCCTCGCCGTGGTGCTCGGTGATCCACCGGAGCGCGTCGGCGGCCAGCTTGTCGTAGGACTGGTCGAAGGCGTCGCGGCCGCAGTCGGTCAGGGCGAAGACCTTGGCGGGTCGGCCGCGGGTCCGCGCGCCGTAGACCCGCTGTTCGCGGGGCTCGACGACGTTCTCGTGGGCGAGGGCGTCGAGGTGCCTGCGGACGGCGGCCTGGGTGAGGCCGAGGCGCTTGGCGAGGTCGGCGACGGTGGACGGGCCGTGATCCAGGATGGACCGCGCGACCCGGTTGCGCGTGGAACGGTCCGAGCGCGACCCAGCCGCGAGTTCCTCCTGCGGAGCCTCGCCAACGTTTTTCACAACGCCATTGTTGCGTAATTCTTCAGAGCCTGACAACCCGCGTCCGAACCGTCGGCTGGTGCGCTGCATCACTTAGGCATACCTAAGCTGACCTGCGGAAACGATCATTGATCGATCAAATCGGTGGCGCGGGTGGAGCCGGTCCGGGAGACTTCTGAACCATGCCGACACCCCCTCCGACCGGCCCTTTGTGCACCCGCGCGTCGCTCGCGGACGAGCTCTCGAAGCTCGGTGTGCGCCCCGGTGAGACGCTCCTCGCGCACACCTCGCTCAGCTCGCTCGGCTGGGTCAGCGGCGGCGTGGTCGCACTCGTCCAGGCGCTCCTCGACGCGCTCGGCCCCGACGGCACCCTGGTGGTCCCCACCCACACCGGGGACAACTCCGAACCCTCGGGGTGGCAGAACCCGCCCGTGCCCGAGGAATGGTGGCCCGTGCTGCGCGCCTCGATGCCCGCGTACGACCCGCTGACCTCGCCCTCCTTCGGCGTCGGCATCGTCCCTGAGGCCGTACGCACCTGGCCGGGCGCCCTGCGCAGCGCGCACCCGCAGGCCTCGTTCGCCGCGCTCGGCCCCGCCGCCGCCACGATCACCGCCGGGCACGCCCGCGCCTGCAGCTTCGGCGAGCGCAGCCCGCTGGCGCATTTGGAGAAGGCGGGCGCCCGCGTGCTGCTGCTCGGCGCGGGCTACGACTCCTGCACCGCCTTCCACCTGGCCCAGTACCGGATCCCTGGCCCCGAGGCCGAGAGCTCCTTCGCGGTCATGACGCCCCAGGGGCGCCAGTGGGCGACCGTGCGGGAACCGGAGATCCCCAGCGACCGCTTCGAGGAGCTCGGCGCGGCCTTCGAGCGGGACACGGAGGTCGTACGAGGGTTCGTCGGCGCCGCGGAGTCGCGGCTCTTCCCCGTGGCGGACGCCGTCGCGTACGCGGAGCGGTGGCTGGCGTCCCCCGCCTAGAGGCCCTCTTTCTGGAGGGCCTCCTCTAGAGGTCCTCCTCGCGCTCGGGCCGCCCCATGAACCAGTACGACCCGGCCACGAGCAGCCCACCGCCGACCACGTTCCCCGCCACCGTGAACAGCAGGTTCCGCCCCAGGCCGGCGAGGCCCGCCCCGCCGTCGAGGATCGCCAGGGCGAACAGCGCCATGTTGGCGACACAGTGCTCGAAGCCGACCGCGACGAATACCAGGACCGGGATCCACAGGACGAAGATCTTCGCGCCGTCGCCCTCGGCCCGGTAGAACATCCAGATCGCCAGGCAGACGAGAAAGTTGCAGAGCACGGCGCGCCAGAAGAGCTGGCCGCCGGCCAGCGCCTCCTTGCCGTGCACCATCTCCGCGAGCATGGCCCGCGCCGAGTCCGTCGCCGTCACCCCGGACGCGTGCACCATCGCGCCGAAGAGGAACGCCCCGACGAAGTTCCCGGTCAGCGAGAGCCCCCAGCTGCCGGCCAGGTCCCGCGCGCCGGTCCGTCCCGTCAACGCCCCGATCAGCATCACCATCACATTGCTGGTGAACAGCTGCGCCCCCGCGAACATCACGATCGTCAGGGCGATCGGGAAGACCAGGCCCTCCAGGAGCTTGACCGCCGACGAGCCCGCCGCCACGAACGGCGACACCGCCACCAGCAGCAGCACCTCGCCGACCCCGATGTACGCGCCCGCGAGGACCGCGGAGACGAAGTAGCGCGGGGTGCGTCTGAGGTCGTGCGCCTTGTGGGCCGCCTGCTCCGATGTCTCCTCGACGTTCTCCGCGATGCTGGTCACGCATCGACGCTAGGTCCCGCCCCGTCCCCGTATGGCCGGAAAAGGTCACCAGCCGGAGGACCGCCGCCCCGCCCGCCCGGGACCTCGGACCCGTCCCTAGACTGGCTCACCATGCGAAACGAGCCCGTCGTCCAGATCGAGAGTCTGGTCAAGCGGTACGGAACAAAGACCGCGGTCGACGGTCTCGACCTCAGCGCCGGGGCGGGCATCACCGCCGTCCTCGGCCCCAACGGAGCGGGCAAGACCACCACGATCGAGACCTGCGAGGGCTACCGGAAGCCGGACTCCGGCACCGTCCGCGTCCTCGGCCTCGACCCGGTCCGCGAGGCCGACGCGCTGCGGCCCCGCATCGGCGTGATGCTCCAGTCCGGCGGCGTCTACTCCGGCGCCCGCGCCGACGAGATGCTGCGCCACGTCGCCAAGCTGCACGCGCAGCCGCTGGACGTGGACGAGCTCATCGAGCGCCTCGGCCTCGGCAGCTGCGGGCGCACCACCTACCGGCGCCTGTCCGGCGGCCAGCAGCAGCGCCTCGCGCTCGCGATGGCGGTGGTCGGCAGGCCCGAGCTCGTCTTCCTGGACGAGCCGACCGCGGGCCTCGATCCGCAGGCCCGCCGGGCGACCTGGGAGCTGGTGCGCGATCTGCGCCGCGACGGCGTCTCCGTCATCCTCACCACGCACCACATGGACGAGGCCGAGGAGCTCTCCGACGACGTCGCGATCGTCGACGCGGGCAAGGTCATCGCCCAGGGCACCCCCGACGCGCTGTGCCGCGGCGGCGCCGAGAACACCCTGCGCTTCACCGGCCGCCCCGGGCTCGACGTCGGCTCGCTGCTCAAGGCCCTGCCGCCGGACTCGGCCGCGGCCGAACTCACCCCCGGCGCCTACCGCGTGAGCGGCACGGTCGACCCGCAGCTGCTCGCCACCGTCACCTCCTGGTGCGCCCAGCACGGAGTGATGCCGGACAAGATCTCGGTCGAACGCCACACTCTGGAAGACGTCTTCCTGGAGCTCACGGGTAAGGAGCTGCGCGGATGAGCGCCGCCGGTACGTACACGCCGAAGCCGGGCGCCGCCCCGCTCCCCCGCATGATCGCGGCGCAGGCGGCCCTGGAGACGAAGATGCTGCTGCGCAACGGCGAGCAGCTGCTCCTCACCGTGGTCATCCCGACCCTGCTGCTCGTGCTGTTCAGCGCCGTGGACATCGTCGACACGGGCGAGGGCAAGGCCGTGGACTTCCTCGCGCCCGGCGTCCTCGCCCTCGCGGTGATGTCGACGGCCTTCACCGGGCAGGCCATCGCGACGGGCTTCGAGCGCCGCTACGGCGTGCTCAAGCGGCTCGGCGCCTCGCCGCTCCCCCGCTGGGGCCTGATGACGGCGAAGACCCTCTCGGTCCTCGTCACCGAGGTCCTGCAGATCGTGCTTCTCACGGTCATCGCCTTCACGCTCGGCTGGTCGCCGCACGGCAACCCCGTCTCCGTACTCCTGCTCCTGGTGCTCGGCACGGCGGCGTTCTCCGGGCTCGGCCTGCTGATGGCGGGGACCCTCAAGGCGGAGGCGACGCTGGCCGCCGCGAACCTCGTCTTCCTGCTGCTCCTCATGGGCGGCGGCGTGATCGTCCCGCTCGACAAGTTCCCCGACGCCGCGCAGTCGGTGCTCGGACTGCTGCCCATCTCGGCGCTCTCGGACGGTCTGCGCGACGTCCTGCAGCACGGCGCGGGCATGCCGTGGGGGAACCTCGGGATCCTCGCGGTGTGGGCGGTGCTCGGGCTCGGCGCGGCGGCGAAGTTCTTCCGCTGGGAGTAACCGGCGTCACAGATTCCCCGGATACGTCCCCCTCGTGAAGGCGTGCACAAGCGGCCCCCTACGATGGGGCGCGTGCCAAACGTGACCCGAGCCGACGTCGCTCAAGCCGTGCGGAACCCGCTCGCCTACATCGCCGAGCGCTGGACCCCCACCCAGCGGACCGTCCAGCGGGCGGCCCTCCTCTCCCTCGTCATGACGGTGGTCATCGTGGTGACGGGCGGCGCCGTCCGGCTGACCGGCTCGGGCCTCGGCTGCCCGACCTGGCCCAAGTGCACGGAGGAGTCCCTGACCGCGACCAGCGAGATGGGCTTCCACGGCGCGATCGAGTTCGGCAACCGCATGCTGACGTACGTGCTGTGCGCGGTCGTCGGCTGGGCGATCATCACGGCCCGCTCGCAGAAGCCGATGCGGCGCAGCGTCACCCTGCTCGGCTGGACCCAGTTCTGGCTGGTCATGGGCAACGCCGTGCTCGGCGGCATCGTGGTCCTCGTCGGCCTGAACCCCTGGACCGTCGCGGCGCACTTCCTGCTCTCCTCCGCCCTGATCGCGGTGGCCGTCACCATGTGGCAGCGCACCCGCGAGGGCGACGCCGAGCCGCGCCCGCTGGTCGGCAAGGCCGTGGCGCAACTCGTCTGGTTCCTGGTCGCGGCGTCCGTGCTGCTGATCGCGATCGGCACGATCGTGACGGGCTCGGGACCGCACGCGGGCGACTCCAGCGACGTACCGCGCATGGGCTTCGACTGGGAGATGGTCAGCAAGCTGCACGCGGTCCTCGCGTGGATCGTGGTGACGCTGACGTTCGCCCTGTGGTTCGTCCTCAAGGCGGTCGACGCGCCGCGCGGACCGCTGTCCCGCACCCGCGACCTGTTCCTGATCCTGCTCGCGCAGGGCGCCATCGGCTACGTCCAGTACTTCACGGACCTGCCGGAGGTCCTGGTCGGCCTGCACATGTTCGGCTCCTGCCTGGTGTGGATCGCCGTGATGCGCGTGCTGCTCTCGCTGCGGGAGCGCCCCGTCGCCACGGCCGACCTGCCCGCCCAGGCGGACGACTCACGGCTCTCCGCCGTCTGAGAGCCCGTACACCCTGCGGGCGTTGCCCGCGGCGATGAGACCGGCCACGCGCTGCGCGTCGGTGAGCGACCAGGCGCCCTCCGCCACCCAGGTGCCGAGCACACGCCCGAGCGCCTCGCGGAACAAGTGCGCCCCGACGACGTGCAGTTCGGGCAGTCCGTGGGCGCCGCTGGAGAACAGCAGCTTGCCGAAGGGCGCGAGTTCGAGGATCTCCGCGAGGACGGCCGCCGCCCGCGCTCCGGTGCGTACGAGCGCGGGGCCGAGGTCGGCGTACACATGCGGGAAGACGGCCGCGAGGTGCGCGGCGCTGCGGTGGTACGGATAGCCGTGCAGCAGCACCAGATCGGTGCCGAGCCCCGCGGTGGCCCGTGCGAAGTCCCCGAAGTACGTCTGCGGGTCCCCGGCCCCGGCGTGCAGTTGCAGCGGCCGGCCCGAGGCCACGGCGACCCACAGCAGATGCCGCAGCAGCACGGGATCGGTGAGCACCCCGCCCACCTGCCGGCCCGCCAGCCACCGCTCCACCGCACCCCGCACCTCGCCGGGCCCCGGTGCCTGTGCCGCGAGGGCGAGCGGATGCCGCACCCCCGCGACCGAGGTGAAGGCGACGGCGTCGGCGGCCGCGGCGTGCACGGACTCGGCGAGGTTGGCGAGGAAGGAGTCGGCGGTGCCCGAGGTGTCCGCGACCTGCTCGGCCAGTAACTCCAGGCGGACGATCTCGCGGGCCTCGGCGTCGCCGGTGGTGGCCATCTCGGCGGGGCCGGTCAGATCGCCCGGCAGGCCCGTGTCGACGAGGTAGGTGGTGATGCCGCTGCCCCGCAGCAGCCGCCGACCCGACTCCAGGACGCCCAGTTCGCGGCGGCGCGCGAGATAGCGGGCCGGGGGGCAGTGCGGCTCCAGGCCGAGCAGCGGCGGGCACCAGCGGCGCACCGCGAAGCCGGTCTGGGTGTCGAAGAAGGTGGTGCCGGGCGCGGGCGGTCCCTCGCCGCGGCCGAGGTGGGCCTCGAAGGTGCCGAGGCCCAGCTCGGTGCGGAGGACGCCATGGCAGTACTGGTCCACCAGGGACGGCGTTTCGATCATCCGGACTCCCGACGAGTGGACCTTGCTCCTACGGTCCTAACGGGTGACCCGGGTGTCAGGTGTTGCTTTCGGCCAGTGTCGGCAGAACGTTCGGCGGGGCGTCAGCCGTTGCTCGGGCCGCCGATCTGGATGCCCGCCATGCGGCTCCACTCGTAGGGACCGGTCTTCACCTTCGCGGCGAACTCGCCGTCGAAGTCCTCGTGGACGGTGATGCCGGCCTTCTCGACGGCGCTCTGCGCGACGGCGTAGGTGGGCGCCACCAGGTCGCCCCAGCCGCCGTCCTCGCCGACGAGGACGATGCGGGTGCCCTCGTGCCCGATGTACGCGACCTGCCCCTCGGCGCCGCCGTGCGCCTGGGCGAAGGTGCTGATCTCCTTGGCGAGCTTGGCGGCCTTCCGCTCCGCGCGGGCGGCCTGCTTGCTGTCCTCAACCTGCTGCGTCTCTGCCATGGGCAGGATGCTACCGACGGGTAGATCAACTGGCGACGGGCGGGGCACGTGGCGTTCAACACCACGTGCCCCGCCCGTCGGCGACGTTCATGGGCTCAGCGCAGGAAGGGGTCCACCGCGACCGCGACGAAGAGCAGCGAGACGTAGGTGATGGACCAGTGGAACAGCCGCATCTCCTTGAGCTTGACGCCCGTGACCTCCGCCTTGGCGCGGTTCTGCAGCCCGTGCGCCTCCCACAGCCACCAGCCGCCGGTGACCAGCGCCACGGCCGTGTAGAACCAGCCGGTGTAGCCGAGCGGCTGCAGGAGCAGGGAGACGGCGACCATCACCCAGCTGTAGATGACGATCTGGCGGGCGACCACCTTGTTGGAGGCGATGACCGGCAGCATCGGCACGCCCACGCGCGCGTAGTCGTCCTTGACCTTCATGGACAGCGGCCAGTAGTGCGGCGGCGTCCAGAAGAACATGACCATGAAGAGGATGATCGGCGCCCACGACATGGAGTTGGTGACCGAGGACCAGCCGATGAGGACCGGCAGACAGCCCGCGATGCCGCCCCAGACGATGTTCTGCGAGGTGCGGCGCTTCAGGATCATCGTGTAGACGACCACGTAGAAGAGCAGGGCACCGAGCGAGAGCCAGGCGGAGAGCCAGTTGACCGCGAAGCCGAACAGCAGCGTGGAGACGACTCCGAGCGTGATGCCGAACGCCAGGCACTCGCGCGGGCTCACCATGCCGGTGACCAGCGGCCGCTGCGACGTGCGATCCATCAGGGCGTCGATGTCGCGGTCGATGTACATGTTGAGCGCGTTGGCGCCCCCGGCGGAGAGGTAGCCGCCCACGCAGGTCACGAAGACCAGCCACAGGTCGGGCACCCCTTGTTCGGCGAGGAACATCACCGGGACGGTGGTGATGAGCAGCAGCTCGATGATCCGCGGCTTGGTCAGCGCCACGAACGCCTTGACGCGGGCCCCGAACGGCCGATGGCTCGGGCTAAGGTCCGTCCCGGAAACCCCCGCTGGACGGGATTCAACGGCCGTCACGCACACCCCTGACAGAGACATCCCAGCGAGCCGACCAGCACCTTCAGACATGAAGATCCGGTAAAGGCTCGCGCGTACCACGCCACTGTAGACGTTGCCCATACCTCGCCCTTCGCGGGGGTGGGGTCGTGTTGTGCGACCGCTCAAGCCGTGTCGGCGGCGAGTTGGACCGTCACATGAGCGGACCCGAGGGTCCATCGAGCGGACACATGAGCGAACTCGACGGCCTTTTGAGCGGACACATGAGCGGCTCCTTATTCACTTGGCCAATCCCCGCGCTTTCCTTTCAGGAGGCGGATCCCGGCATGTCCCGGCAGTCTGGAATGACTCGAAAAAATGCACGTTCTAGCAGCGGTAGGCTCGACATCGGCCGGCTGGGATCTCCATCGCCGGCATTCGACATGTGGAGAGGAGCCCTGACTCAGGGTGAGCACCAAGCCGACCACCACAGACCTCGAGTGGACCGAACTGGACCAGCGGGCCGTTGACACCGCTCGTGTCCTGGCCATGGACTCCGTACAGAAGGTCGGCAACGGCCATCCCGGTACGGCCATGAGCCTCGCGCCCGCCGCGTACACGCTCTTCCAGAAGGTGATGCGTCACGACCCGGCGGACGCCGAGTGGACCGGCCGCGACCGGTTCGTCCTCTCCGCGGGCCACTCGTCCCTGACCCTCTACATCCAGCTCTACCTGGCCGGCTTCGGCCTGGAGCTGGACGACCTGAAGGCCTTCCGCACCTGGGGCTCGAAGACCCCGGGCCACCCGGAGTACGGCCACACGGTCGGCGTGGAGACGACCACGGGCCCGCTGGGCCAGGGTGTCGCCAACGCCGTGGGCATGGCGATGGCCGCCCGCTACGAGCGCGGCCTGTTCGACCCGGAGGCGGCCGAAGGCTCCTCCCCGTTCGACCACTTCGTCTACGCCATCGCCGGTGACGGCTGCCTGCAGGAGGGCATCTCCGGCGAGGCGTCCTCGCTGGCCGGGCACCAGAAGCTCGGCAACCTCATCCTGCTGTGGGACGACAACCACATCTCGATCGAGGGCGACACGGAGACCGCGGTCTCCGAGGACACCATGAAGCGGTACGAGGCCTACGGCTGGCACGTGCAGCGTGTGGAGCCCAAGGAGAACGGCGACCTGGACCCGCAGGCGCTGTTCGCCGCGATCCAGGCCGCCAAGGCCGTCACGGACAAGCCGTCCTTCATCGCGATGCGCTCGATCATCGCCTGGCCCGCCCCGAACGCGCAGAACACCGAGGCCGCGCACGGCTCGGCGCTCGGCGACGAGGAGGTGGCCGCCACCAAGCGCGTCCTGGGCTTCGACACGGAGCAGACCTTCGAGGTCTCGGACGAGGTCATCGCGCACACCCGCAAGGCCCTGGACCGCGGCCGTGAGGCCAAGGCCGAGTGGGAGAAGGGCTTCGCCGCCTGGCGCACCGCCAACGCCGAGCGCGCCGCCGACTTCGACCGCATCGCCGCGGGCGAGCTGCCCGAGGGCTGGGAGGAGAAGCTCCCGGAGTTCGAGACCGGCAAGGGCGTCGCCACGCGCGCCGCGTCCGGCAAGATCCTGCAGGCCCTCGGCGCCGTGATCCCCGAGCTGTGGGGCGGCTCCGCCGACCTCGCGGGCTCGAACAACACGACGATCGACAAGACGAGCTCCTTCCTGCCCGCGGACAACCCGCTGCCGGAGGCGAACCCGTACGGCCGCACGATCCACTACGGCATCCGTGAGCACTCCATGGCCGCGGAGATGAACGGCATCGCGCTGCACGGCAACACCCGTATCTACGGCGGCACCTTCCTGGTGTTCTCCGACTACATGCGCAACGCCGTCCGTCTGTCCGCTCTGATGCACCTCCCGGTGACGTACGTGTGGACGCACGACTCCATCGGTCTCGGCGAGGACGGCCCGACGCACCAGCCGGTCGAGCACCTGGCCTCGCTGCGCGCCATCCCGGGCCTGAACGTGGTCCGCCCGGCCGACGCGAACGAGACCGCCATCGCCTGGCGCGAGATCCTGCGCCGCGGCAAGCCCGGTGTGGCGAACTACGGCAAGAGCGCCCCGCACGGCCTCGCGCTGACCCGCCAGGGCGTGCCGACGTACGAGCGCAACGAGGACGCCGCCAAGGGTGGTTACGTCCTGTTCGAGGCCGAAGGCGGCGAGCCGGAGGTCGTGCTCATCGGCACCGGCTCCGAGGTGCAGCTCGCCGTCGAGGCGCGCGAGCAGCTGCAGGCCGCGGGCGTCCCGACGCGGGTCGTCTCGATGCCGTCGGTCGAGTGGTTCGAGGAGCAGGAGCAGGGGTACCGCGACAGCGTGCTGCCGCCGTCCGTCAAGGCGCGTGTGGCGGTCGAGGCGGGCATCGGCCTGACCTGGCACAAGTACGTGGGCGACGCCGGCCGCATCGTTTCGCTTGAGCACTTCGGTGCCTCGGCGGACGGCAAGGTGCTCTTCCGCGAGTTCGGCTTCACCGCCGACGCCGTTGCCGCCGCGGCCCGGGAATCCATCGACGCCGCGCAGCGCTGACGCCGACATACGACGAAATCTCAGAAATCGGGAGATGTATTTTCCATGACAGACGCACTGAAGCGCCTCTCCGAAGAGGGCGTCGCGATCTGGCTGGACGACCTGTCGCGCAAGCGGATCACGTCCGGCAACCTCGCCGAGCTGATCGACCAGCAGCACGTCGTGGGCGTCACGACCAACCCTTCGATCTTCCAGAAGGCGATCTCGTCCGGTGACGGTTACGAGCAGCAGCTCGCCGACCTCGCCGCCCGCAAGGTCACCGTCGAAGAGGCCATCCGCATGATCACGACGGCGGACGTCCGCGACGCCGCCGACATCCTGCGCCCGGTCTTCGACGCGACGGGCGGCCAGGACGGCCGCGTGTCGATCGAGGTCGACCCGCGCCTCGCCCACAACACGGCGGCGACGATCGCCGAGGCCAAGCAGCTCGCCTGGCTGGTGGACCGCCCCAACACGCTCATCAAGATCCCGGCGACGAAGGCGGGCCTGCCCGCGATCACCGAGGTCATCGGCAAGGGCATCAGCGTCAACGTCACGCTGATCTTCTCGCTGGAGCGCTACCGCGAGGTCATGGCGGCGTACCTGGCCGGCCTGGAGAAGGCCAAGGAGCGCGGCCTGGACCTCTCCAAGATCCACTCCGTGGCGTCCTTCTTCGTGTCCCGCGTGGACACCGAGATCGACAAGCGTCTGGACGGCGTCGGCACGGACGAGGCCAAGGCCCTCAAGGGCAAGGCCGCGCTCGCCAACGCCCGCCTCGCCTTCGAGGCGTACGAGGAGGTCTTCTCCTCCGACCGTTGGGCCGCCCTCGACAAGGCGCAGGCCAACAAGCAGCGTCCGCTGTGGGCCTCGACCGGCGTCAAGGACCCGGCGTACAAGGACACCCTGTACGTCGACGACCTCGTCGCGCCCAACACGGTGAACACCATGCCGGAGGCGACCCTGGAGGCCACCGCCGACCACGGGCAGATCACCGGCAACACCATCGCGGGCACGTACGACGCCTCGCGCGCCGAGATCGCCGCCGTGGAGAAGCTCGGCATCTCGTACGACGACGTCGTGCAGCTCCTCGAGGACGAGGGCGTCGAGAAGTTCGAGGCGTCCTGGAACGACCTGCTCAAGTCCACCGAGGCAGAGCTTCAGCGCCTCACCCCTTCGGAGGGCTGACCACCTTGTCAAGCAGCAATCCGCTGCGTGACGCCGCAGACCGACGGCTCCCGCGTATCGCGGGGCCGTCGGGCCTGGTCATTTTTGGCGTCACGGGCGATTTGTCCCGTAAAAAGTTGATGCCGGCCGTGTACGACCTCGCCAACCGAGGCCTGTTGCCGCCGGGCTTTTCCCTCATCGGTTTCGCCCGCCGCGAGTGGCAGGACGAGGACTTCGCGCAGGAGGTGCACGACGCCGTCAAGCAGCACGCGCGCACGCCCTTCCGCGAGGAGGTCTGGCAGCAGCTCATCCAGGGCATGCGCTTCGTCCAGGGCAACTTCGACGACGACGACGCCTTCGAGCAGCTCAAGGCGACCATCCAGGAGCTCGACAAGGCGCAGGGCACGGGCGGCAACTTCGCCTTCTACCTGTCGGTGCCCCCGAAGTTCTTCCCCCAGGTCGTCCAGCAGCTCAAGAAGCACGGCCTCGCCGACGCCCCCGAGGGCTCCTGGCGCCGCGCGGTCATCGAGAAGCCGTTCGGCCACGACCTGGCGTCCGCCCAGGACCTGAACGCGATCGTGCACGAGGTGTTCGCCCCGGACCAGGTGTTCCGGATCGACCACTACCTCGGCAAGGAGACCGTCCAGAACATCCTGGCGCTCCGCTTCGCCAACCAGATGTTCGAGCCGATCTGGAACCGGTCGTACGTCGACCATGTGCAGATCACCATGGCCGAGGACATCGGCATCGGCGGCCGCGCCGGGTACTACGACGGCATCGGCGCCGCCCGTGACGTCATCCAGAACCACCTGCTCCAGCTGATGGCGCTGACCGCGATGGAGGAGCCCGCCTCCTTCGACGCGGACGCGCTCGTCGCCGAGAAGGCGAAGGTGCTCGGCGCGGTGAAGCTGCCGAAGGACCTCGGCAAGGACACCGTGCGCGGGCAGTACTCCGCGGGCTGGCAGGGCGGCGAGAAGGCCGTCGGCTACCTCCAGGAAGACGGCATCGACCCCAAGTCGAAGACCGACACCTACGCGGCCATCAAGTTGCAGGTGGACAACCGCCGTTGGGCGGGCGTGCCGTTCTATCTGCGTACCGGCAAGCGGCTCGGCCGACGGGTCACGGAGATCGCGGTGGTCTTCCAGCGCGCGCCCCACTCCCCCTTCGACCACACCGCGACCGAGGAGCTCGGGCAGAACGCGATCGTCATCCGCGTCCAGCCCGACGAGGGCATCACGGTCCGCTTCGGCTCCAAGGTGCCGGGTACGTCGATGGAGATCCGCGACGTCTCGATGGACTTCGCGTACGGCGAGTCCTTCACCGAGTCCAGCCCCGAGGCGTACGAGCGCCTGATCCTGGACGTCCTGCTGGGCGACGCCAACCTCTTCCCGCGCACGGAGGAGGTCGAGCTGTCCTGGAACATCCTCGACCCGATCGAGCAGTACTGGGACAAGCACGGCAAGCCCGCGCAGTACCCGGCAGGCACCTGGGGCCCGACCGAGGCGGACGAGATGCTCGCACGAGACGGACGGAGCTGGCGTCGGCCATGAAGATCGACCTTACGGACACCACGTCCAGCAAGATCAACAAGGCGCTCGTGCAGGGGCGCAGGGCGATCGGCACCCCGGCCGTCGGCATGGTGCTGACCCTCGTCATCGTCACCGACGAGGAGAACGCCTACGACTCCCTGAAGGCCGCCAACGACGCGTCCCGCGAGCACCCCTCGCGCACCCTCGTCGTCATCAAGCGCGCCGCGCGCTCGCCGCGTGACCGCACCACCTCGCGCCTGGACGCCGAGGTGCGGGTCGGCGCGGACGCGGGCACCGGCGAGACGGTGATCCTGCGGCTGTACGGCGAGGTACTCAACCACGCCCAGTCGGTCGTCCTGCCGCTGCTGCTCCCCGACGCCCCCGTGGTCGTCTGGTGGCCGGTGAACGCCCCGCTGGACCCCGCCAAGGACCCGCTCGGCTCCCTGGCCCAGCGCCGCGTCACGGACACGTACGCGGCCGAGCAGCCGATCCACGAGCTGACCGCGCGCGCCGACGCCTACCACCCGGGCGACACGGACCTGTCCTGGACGCGCATCACCCCGTGGCGCTCGATGCTCGCCGCCGCCCTGGACCAGGTCACCTGCAAGGTCACCTCGGTGCAGGTCGAGGGCGAGGAGTTCAACCCGAGCTGCGAGCTGCTCGCGATGTGGCTGGCGGACCGCCTCGACGTGCCCGTGAAGCGCTCGCTGTCGGCGGGCCCCGGCCTGACCGGCGTCCGCATGGAAACCGACTGCGGCCCCATCGTGCTCGACCGCGCCGACGGCTCGCTCGCGACGCTCTCCATCCAGGGGCAGCCGGACCGCGCGGTGGCGCTCAAGCGCCGCGAGACGGCCGAGCTGATCGCCGAGGAGCTGCGGCGCCTGGACCCGGACGACACCTACGCGTCCTCGCTGAAGTTCGGCGTGGAGCGCCTGGGCGAGCCCGCGGAGCAGAAGACGGTGCCGGCCGAGTCGAAGGCGACCGAGGCGAAGGCGACCGAGGCTCCGAAGAAGGCGGCCCCCGCCAAGGCCGCCTCCGCGAAGAAGACGGCGGCGAAGAAGGCGGCGGCCAAGTGAGCACCGCACCGCAGCTGGTCGTCCACCGCGACAAGGAGCTGATGGCACAGGCCGCCGCGGCCCGCCTCATCACGAAGATCGTCGACGCGCAGTCCGCGAAGGGCTTCGCGTCGGTGGTCCTCACCGGCGGCCGCAACGGCAACGGCCTGCTTGCGGCGCTGAGTTCGTCCCCGGCCAGGGACGCGGTCGACTGGTCGCGCCTCGACCTGTGGTGGGGCGACGAGCGCTTCCTGCCGGACGGCGACCCCGAGCGCAACTACACCCAGGCCCGCGAGGCGCTGCTCGACTCGGTGCCGCTGAACCCGGCCCGGGTGCACCCGATGCCCGCGTCGGACGGCCCCTTCGAGGTGGAGGCGGCCGCCGAGGCCTACGCCGCCGAGCTCTCCGCGGCCGCGGGCCCGGAGCACTATCAGTCAGCGGCTGCCGCCACGGGCAGCCCGGTGCCGGCCTTCGACGTCCTGATGCTGGGCGTGGGCCCCGACACCCATGTGGCGTCGCTCTTCCCCGAGCTGCCCGCGGTGCGCGAGACGGAGCGGTCGGTGGTCGGTGTGCACGGCGCGCCGAAGCCCCCGCCGACCCGCATCTCGCTCACGCTCCCTGCGATCCGCGCGGCCCGCGAGGTCTGGCTGCTCGCGGCGGGCGAGGACAAGGCACGGGCCGCGGCCATCGCCCTCTCGGGCGCGGGCGAGATCCAGGCCCCGGCAGCGGGCGCCTACGGCCGCAGCCGCACCCTGTGGCTCATGGACACAGCGGCGGCCTCCCAACTCCCCCCGGAGCTGTATCCGCCGGCGGTGGCGTAACGGTTCCCCGCCGCACGCGCCTGAGGGCCCCGCACTGTTCGGTGCGGGGCCCTCGTGGTCACGGCGCCGGCGTCCCGCCCTTGACGAACCCCTCCGCTGCGGCGGGACCGCCCCCGCATGGCCCATTCTGGCGAGGCGAAACCCTCAGACTTCGGCGAAGCAGCGTCGGTAAGTGCTCCCGTCCTGTTCCCGTACCAGGAGGCCGTCCGTGACGCAGTAGCGGCGCAGTGCCGCCGTGTCGTCGTGGACCGTGCGGAAGGCTTCGTTGACCTCGGACTCGCTGTAGGTGCGGTCGGCGTCGAAGAGGGTGTCCGTGAGGTGGACGAGGAGTTCGTGGCGTACGACGGGGCGTACGGGGATGGCCGTCAGGCGGCCGTGGGAGAAGAAACCGGTGAGGCGGCGCGGCACGGTGGGATGGGCGTCCACCGGGGCGGGGGCCCGCCGGAAGACGGCGGGGTCGGCCCGCAGCGAACCGTCGGGCAGCCGCTCCACGACCCCGGCGGCGAGAAGGCGCCCCAGATGCTTGCGGGCGACGGGAGAGTCCGCCTCGCGGGGCGGCAGGTCGTCGAGGACTATGCGCGCGAACAGCCGCAGCCTCTCGGGATCGGCGAGCGCGGCGAGCAGCTGGTCCATGACGGGGTTCCCTCCCGGCGGGTGACAGAGCCGAAGCAGTGTCACCCGCCGGGCGGGACCCCCGCATCCGATTAACGCCCGCGCAGGGCGCGGTACTTGGCGACCAGAGCCTTCGTCGACTCGTCGAGGCCGGGCACGTCGGCGCCTTCCGTGAGCGCGGGCTCGACGCGCTTGGCGAGGACCTTGCCGAGCTCGACGCCCCACTGGTCGAAGGAGTCGATGTTCCACACGGCGCCCTGGACGAACACCTTGTGCTCGTACAGCGCGATGAGCTGGCCGAGGACCGAGGGGGTCAGGGACTTCGCCAGGATCGTCGTCGTCGGGTGGTTGCCCTTGAACGTCTTGTGCGGGACCAGTTCGTCCGCGACACCCTCCGCCCGCACCTCGTCCGGCGTCTTGCCGAACGCCAACGCCTGCGTCTGCGCGAAGAAGTTGGCCATCAATAGGTCGTGCTGGGCGACAAGGCCCGGCAGCAGGTCCGCGACGGGTTCGGCGAAGCCGATGAAGTCCGCCGGGATCAACTTCGTGCCCTGGTGGATGAGTTGGTAGTACGCGTGCTGGCCGTTGGTGCCCGGCGTACCCCAGACGACAGGCCCCGTCTGCCAGTCGACCTGCTCGCCGTCACGCCCGACGTACTTGCCGTTGGACTCCATGTCCAACTGCTGCAGATACGCGGTGAACTTGGAGAGGTAGTGCGAGTACGGCAGCACGGCGTGCGACTGCGCGTCGTGGAAGTTGCCGTACCAGATGCCCAACAGGCCCATCAACAAAGGAACGTTGGACTCGGCGGGCGCGGTGCGGAAGTGCTCGTCGACGAGGTGGAAGCCGTCGAGCATCTCGCGGAAGCGGCCGGGCCCGATGGCGATCATCAGGGAGAGACCGATGGCCGAGTCGTAGGAGTAGCGGCCGCCGACCCAGTCCCAGAACTCGAACATGTTGGCCGTGTCGATGCCGAAGTCCGCGACCTTCTCGGCGTTCGTCGACAGCGCCACGAAGTGCTTGGCGACGGCTTCCTGACCGGCCTTCAGCTCGGTGAGCAGCCACTCGCGCGCGGACGTCGCGTTCGTGATCGTCTCGATGGTGGTGAAGGTCTTCGAGGCGATGATGAAGAGCGTCTCCGCCGGGTCCAGATCCCGCACGGCCTCGTGCAGGTCCGCCCCGTCCACGTTCGACACGAAGCGGACCGTGAGGTCGCGGTCGGTGAAGGAGCGAAGCACCTCGTACGCCATCGCGGGGCCGAGGTCGGAGCCGCCGATGCCGATGTTGACGACGTTCTTGATGCGCTTGCCGGTGTGCCCGGTCCACTCGCCGGAGCGGACCTTCTCCGAGAAGGCACCCATCTTGTCGAGCACGGCGTGCACCGCCGGCACCACGTTCTCGCCGTCGACCTCGATCACGGCGTCACGCGGGGCGCGCAGCGCGGTGTGCAGGACGGCGCGGTCCTCCGTCGTGTTGATCTTCTCGCCGCGGAACATGGCGTCCCGCAGCCCGAAGACGTCGGTGGCGGCGGCGAGCTCGCGAAGGAGCGCCAGCGTCTCGTCGGTGACGAGATGCTTGGAGTAGTCGATGTGCAGGTCGCCGACCTGGAGGGTGTACGCCGTGCCGCGCGCCGGATCCGCGGCGAACAGCTCGCGCAGCTGCACCTCCCCGAGCCGCTCGCGGTGCTCGGCGAGCGCCGTCCACTCGGGCGTCTGATTGAGCCTGGCGCGGCTTTCTGCGTTCATCTCGGACTTCAGCCTTCTCTCGACCCTGTACGTACCTTGGCCCCGCTGCACGACCAACCTAATTGATCGAGGGCCGGTATGAGAGGTCGAGACCTGTCTGTCCGGGCACGTCACGAGAAAGCCGCACGCATGGCGGCAAAAGACCACCGGCCGGACACCCAGTGGATGTCCGGCCGGTGCTCAAGTCCTAGATCTCGCCCCGCAGTTTGGCGAGCGCCTCCGCGAGGATCGCCTCGCCGTCCGCGTCGCTGCGCCGCTCACGCACGTACGCCAGGTGCGTCTTGTACGGCTCGGTGCGCGGCGGGTCCGGCGGGTTGTCCCGGTCCTGACCGGCCGGAAAGCCGCAGCGGGGACAGTCCCACGTATCGGGGACCTGCGCGTCGCTGGCGAAGCTCGGCTGCGTCTCGTGCCCGTTCGAGCACCAGAAGGAGATGCGCAGTCGCGGCGCGGACTCACCGCGCTCGGCCTCGCCCATCGGCCCCGCCCCGACCCGACTTCCTCGGATCGCGTTGCCACTTGCCACGGTCGTAACTCCCTGCGTGATGGTGCTGCTGCGGGCGCCTCAGTTTACGTAAGGCCCAACGCGCGTCCACTGTTGGGAGTTACACCCCACCCCCGGACGCAAGCCCCATGATAAGCCGCGCACGCGGGCGCGCACCGGACAAGCAGCCAGTGCCTGGCGCTAGTTGTTCGCCTTCATCAGCAGGCCCAGCGCGACAATGCACGCGAACCACAGCAGACCGACCACGACCGTGATGCGGTCGAGGTTGCGCTCCGCGACGGAGGAGCCACCGACGGACGACTGCATGCCGCCACCGAACATGTCGGAGAGACCGCCGCCCTTGCCCTTGTGCATCAGCACCAGCAGCATCATCAGCAGGCTGAAGACGATGAGGGCGATCGAGAACCCCATAACCACAGCTGGACCAACTTCCTCGGATCTGAATCGACCGGATCTGAATCGACGACGGGGGTCGGCGGCCTTTCCCTGGCGAGCTTTCCAGCCAGCTGTCGAAGCCTCCGACCCCCGCAAGGGTACGTCGTATCGCCGCTACCGCATACTCACTGGTCGCCGAAGCGGACGATCTTGACGAACTCGTCGGCGTCCAGCGCCGCGCCGCCCACCAGGGCACCGTCGACGTCGGGCTGCGCCATGATGTCGGCGACGTTCTTCGCCTTCACGGAGCCGCCGTACTGGATGCGGACCTTGTCCGCGAGCTCCTGCGAGTACAGCTCGGCGAGGCGGCCGCGGATCGCGCCGCAGACCTCCTGCGCGTCCTCGGGGGTCGCGACCTCGCCGGTGCCGATCGCCCAGACCGGCTCGTACGCGATCACGATGGTCTCGGCCTGCTCGGCCGGGACGCCCTTGAGGCCGCCGTCGATCTGGTTCAGCGTGTACTGGACCTGCTGTCCAGCCTTGCGGATGTCCAGGCCCTCGCCGACGCAGAGGATCGGGGTCAGGCCGTGCTTGAAGGCGGCCTTCACCTTGGCGTTGCAGACCTCGTCGGACTCGTTGTGGTACTGGCGGCGCTCGGAGTGACCCACGGCGACGTAGGTGCACTTCAGCTTGGACAGCATCGGGCCCGAGATCTCGCCGGTGTAGGCACCGGAGTCGTGCGCTGAGATGTCCTGGGCGCCGTACTTGATCTTGAGCTTGTCGCCGTCGACCAGGGTCTGCACGGAGCGCAGGTCGGTGAAGGGCGGCAGGACGGCGACCTCACAGGCGTCGTAGTCCTTGTCGGCCAGGGCGAAGGCAAGCTTCTGGACGTGGGCGATGGCCTCGAGGTGGTTGAGGTTCATCTTCCAGTTGCCCGCCATCAGCGGCGTACGGGTGGTCATGCGGGGTCAGTCCTCCAGTGCGGCGAGGCCGGGGAGCGTCTTGCCCTCGAGGTATTCGAGGGAGGCGCCGCCGCCGGTCGAGATGTGGCCGAATGCGTTTTCGTCGAAGCCCAGGTTACGGACGGCCGCGGCGGAGTCGCCGCCGCCGACCACGGTGAAGCCGTCGCAGTTGAGCAGGGCTCGCGCGATGGCGGACGTGCCCTCGGCGTAGTCGGGGTGCTCGGCGACGCCGACCGGGCCGTTCCAGAAGACGGTCTCGGCGTCGGCGATCTTCGAGGCGAAGAGCTCACGGGTCTTGGGGCCGATGTCCAGGCCCTCCATGTCCGAGGGGATCTGGTCCGCGTCGACGGTCTTGAAGTCGGCCGGAGCCTTCGTCTTCAGGTCGGGGAAGTCCGTGGAGACCAGGACGTCGACGGGGAGAACGAGCTCGACGCCGTTCGCCTCGGCGCGCTCCATGTACTCCGTGACGACCGGGATCTGGTCCTCCTGGAGGAGGGAGATACCGACCTCGTACCCCTTGGCCTTGAGGAAGGTGTAGGCCATGCCGCCGCCGATCAGCAGCCGGTCGGCCTTGCCGAGCAGCTCGTCGATGACGGCGAGCTTGTCGGAGACCTTGGCGCCGCCGAGGATGACGGTGTACGGGCGCTTCACGTCCTCGGTGAGCTTCTTGAGGACGCCGACCTCGGTGGCGATGAGGTAGCCCGCGTAGTGCGGAAGCTTGGCCGGGAGGTCGTACACGGACGCGTGCTTGCGGTGCACGGCGCCGAAGCCGTCGCCCACGTAGACATCGGCGAGGGCGGCGAGCCGGTCCGCGAACTGCCCGCGCTCGGCGTCGTCCTTGGAGGTCTCGCCCGCGTTGAAGCGGAGGTTCTCGATGACGGCGACCTGGCCGGGCTGCAGGCCGTCCACCGCCTCGTGCGCGGCGGGGCCGACGGTGTCCTGCGCGAACGCGACGGGCGCGCCCAGGAGTTCACCGAGCCGCTCGGCGGCGGGCAGCAGCGAGAAGGCCGGGTCCGGGGCGCCCTTGGGGCGGCCCAGGTGCGAGGCCACGACCACCTTGGCGCCCGCCTCGGCGAGGGCCTTGACGGTCGGCAGGACGGCGCGGATGCGGCCGTCGTCGGTGATGGTGCCCTCGGCGAGCGGCACGTTGAGGTCGGCGCGGACGAAGACCCGCTTGCCGTCGACGCCTTCGGCGAGAAGCTCGTCGATCGTCTTCATGAACTGGACTCCTTGGGTGGACTGACGCACAACAGGGCCCGGAGCGCGCGGCGTTGCGCGGTCCGGACCCTGTGCTCACATCTGGGTGCCTGCTCTGGTGACTAGAGCTGACCGCCGACGAAGACGGTGAGGTCGACGAGACGGTTGGAGTAGCCCCACTCGTTGTCGTACCAGCCGAGGATCTTCACCGTCTTGCCCTCCTGGACCATGGTCAGGGAGGAGTCGAAGGTGCAGGACGCCGGGTCGCTGACGATGTCCGAGGAGACGATCTCGTCCTCGGTGTAGAAGAGGATGCCCTTGAGGTCGCCGTCCGCGGCCTTCTTGAACGCGGCGTTGACCTCGTCCTTGGTGACCTCGCGCTCCAGCTCCACGACCAGGTCGGTGGCCGAGCCGGTCGGGACCGGGACGCGCATCGCGATGCCGTCGAGCTTGCCCTTGAGCTGCGGGAGGACCAGGGCGGTGGCCTTCGCGGCGCCGGTCGTCGTCGGGATGATGTTCTCGGCGGCGGCGCGGGCGCGGCGCAGGTCCTTGTGCGGGAAGTCCAGGATGCGCTGGTCGTTGGTGTACGCGTGGACCGTCGTCATCAGGCCCTTGACCAGGCCGAAGTTCTCGTCGAGAACCTTCGCCATCGGCGCCACGCAGTTGGTGGTGCAGGAGGCGTTGGAGATGACGTGGTGGTTGGCCGCGTCGTACTTGTCCTGGTTGACGCCCATCACGATGGTGATGTCCTCGTCCTTGGCCGGAGCCGAGATGAGGACCTTCTTGGCACCGCCGGCGATGTGCTTCTCGGCGTCGGCCTTCTTGGTGAAGATACCGGTGGACTCGATCACGATGTCGACGCCCAACTGGCCCCACGGGATGTCGGCGGGGTTGCGCTCGGACAGCACCTTGATGGTGTGGCCGTCGACGGTGATGGTGTCCTCGGTGTGCGACACCTCGGCCTTGAGGCGGCCCAGGATGGTGTCGTACTTCAGCAGGTGAGCGGTGGTCGCGGTGTCACCCAGGTCGTTGACAGCCACGATCTCGATGTCCGCACCCTGCTCGAGCAGCGCGCGGAAGTAGTTGCGACCGATGCGGCCAAAGCCGTTGATGCCTACGCGGATCGTCACGAACCGATCTCCTCGTTGGTACGCCGGTTTTAGACGCCGGCGAGTTGTATGGGATGTCCCCGACCGCCTCCGACCCTACCTCTCTGAAGGCCCTGAGGTGACATCGAGAGGCCCTGCGGGCGGCACTGTGGCCCGTACCCCCCAGTAGGAATACGGGCCACCGGGACCTAGGTCCTGATTACGCAGCGTCAGCTGCGCAGATGTGCCAGGGAGGCGCCCATAAGAGCGGCCCTCTCGGCACTTCCGGGCACATGCTCGAACCCGAAGCCGAGCAGCACGCTGTCACGCGCTGTGACCGCCGCGTAGGGCTTGTAGAGCTCCCCGGTCCGGGTCCAGTCGCCTGTGATATTGGGGCTTCCGGCCGGGGGCGGAGCGACGCTCCAGGAGCCGAGCGAGGACTCGAATCCCTCGATCTCCTTGACATCGCCGCCGACGACCAGTTGCGCGTTGTCCGCGAAGAGCCCGCGGCCTCCGCTGGACGGGTCGGTGACGGCGCTGAGGGAGATCTCGACCTTCTTGCCCGCGTAGGCGCTCAGGTCGAACGCGACGGGCTTCCAGCCGCTGGAGGAGCCGGTGAAGCTGTTCCAGGCACCGCTCGTACCGCTCGCCGTGCAGCCGCCCGCGCCGGACGTCAGGTAGTGGCGCAGGAACGGGTGGCCGTTGAGGAAGAAGCCGGCCTCGCACTCGGCGGGCACGGCACCGGACGAGTTGCCGTTCTTGTCGGGCAGCGTGGTCCAGTCGTCGGCTCCCGCGGTGTGGGCCTCGACGAGCCCGTGGTCGTAGCCGGGCTCCAGGCTCCAGTTGAGGGCGAACCGAAGCTCCGGGGCGTCGGCGGCCGTGACACCGGTCAGGTCGAAGGTGTGGGTGAGCCGCTTCCAGTCCCGGTCGGCGTGGGTGGCCGAGGCCATGCCCTGGCCCTCGAAGGGCGCGTACGGGTTGGTGAGACCGGGGTAGGAGCCCGCGGCCTCGCTCTTGAACTGCGGGAACTGCTTGGGCGGCAGGTTGTCGGAGGTGACGGTGAACCGGCCCGCCTTGTCGAGCGCGTTGGCGTCGGCGGCGGCGAGCGGAGTGCTCACCCCGGCGAGGGCGCCGCTGCCGGTGAAGCTCTTGACGCCGGGCGCCGACAGACGCTCGTAGGCACCGAGGTAGTACTGCGCGAAGTCGTCGGTGAGGGCCTCGCCGAGGTCGACGTTGCCGCCGGCGCGCTCGCCGGACTCGATGAGCTTGCCGCCCTCGTTGAGGTAGTCGCGCAGGGCGAGTTGGGTGGGCGCGCCGGGGACGGGGTCACCGGTGTAGTGCACCACCGCGGAGAAGTGGGACAGGACGCCGAGCGGGTGCGGGACGCCCTGCGTGGCGACGTCCCAGACGGCGGCCGAGCGGCCGTTGGCCTTCACCGCGTCGACGTACTTCTGGGTCTGCGTCGCCGTCGTGCCCTCCTCGGCCACGACGAGCGTGTCGGCCCTGGGGCGTTCGGCCACGGTGTACGTGAAGTGCTCGCTCTCGGTGCGGCCCTTCTTCGTGCGGCCGGTGAACCACACCTCGACCTTGTCGCCCACGCGTGCGCCCTCGACCTTCGCGCGGTACTCGTCGAAGTAGAGGTTGTCGTCGCCGCCGTAGGTCTCGCCGCCCTTCCAGGCCTTGAGCCCGCCATCGGCGGACTGCGTACGGCCGCCGTTGACGCGGTACTTGAGCCCCTTGTCGCGCACGGACTTGCGTGCGGTGACGGCGACTTCCTGGTCCCCTGCGCGCGCGTACGAGGTGGTGAAGGAGTCCGGGGTGAAGTCGGGGGCCTCGATGTCGGTGACGGAGACCGGCTGGTCGGGGTGGAGCGCCGTCTCGGCGACGGCGAGCGCGAAGGGAACGTTCTTCGCGAACTCCTGCTGGATCAGCTTCTCGTCGTCCGGGAAGGTGAAGATGGACGCGCAGTCCTCGGGCTTCCATGCGTCGCCCGGGTCCACGTTCGACGCGGTCTGGCAGGTGGACATCTCCGGGGTGAACATCGGGATGCCGTTGACATTGCCCGCGTGGCCGTCGGCCTCGCCGTTGGTGGTGTAGAGCTCGGAGGAGACCTGCGGGTGGTAGCCGGGGATCGCGGGCTTCTCCGGGGTGCCGGCGAGCGCCTTGTAGAGCACGTCGTCCGGGGTCGGCGTGGCGACCTGCCAGCCCACTCCGTAGAGGATCAGTTCGGCCGCGGAGTGGTAGTTGATGCCGTAGGTGAAGCCGATGCGCTTCTGGAAGCGGTCGATCGCCTTGGTCTCGGGCTCGGACATCGGTCCGGTGCCGCGGTAGGTCTCCGACGACGCGTCGGGCGACGAACCCTCGTTGTCGTAGCCCCACTTGTAGGCGAAGTTGCGGTTGAGGTCGACGCCGTCCCCCGGAGCGATCCTGCCGTCGCCGTCGACGTCACGGAGGTTCTTGCGCCACTGGCGGTCGCCGTCGGCGGCGTGCGTGAAGTCGTACCCGTCGGGGTTGGCGGAGAGCACGAACCACAGCTCGGTGGAGTTCACGAGCTTGGTGATGCGCTTGTCCTTGCCGTAGTTGTCCAGGTAGTGGTGCATCAGGCGGCGGGTCATCTCGGGAGTGATCCACTCGCGCGCGTGCTGGTTGGACAGGTAGAGCGTGGACGGCTTGGAGCCGTCCTTGGACTTCTTGGCTCCCTTGGAGAGCTTCAGGGCGAGGATGTCCTTGCCCTGGAGGGTCTTGCCGATGGAGACGACCTTGGTGAGGTCGGGGTGGGCCTGCCCGGTCTTGACGATCTCCTCCTGGAGCCCGCCCTTTCCGCTGTACGGCCGGAAGACGCCGTCCCCCGCGGCCTTCAGCCGCTTCTGAGCGGCCTTGGAGACCTTGTGCTCGCTGAGCTCGATGCCCTGGCGCTCGATCGCCTTGGCCTGGCCCTCGGTCAGATACAGCTCGACGCGGCCGGTGCCGCTCTTCGGCGTCTGCCCCGCCAGCTCGTGGGCGTCCTGGCCGGCCTTGACCAGGATCGGTATCTGCTTCTTGGTGACGTCGGCCTGGTAGACCTTCACGGCCGCGGGGTCGTCGGCGGCCGGGGCCTTCGCGGGCCCGGCGGCCTGGGCGTGCGGTGCGGCCACGAGGCCGCCGATGAGTAATGCGCTCGCGGCGAGGATCGATCTCGCGCTCGCTCTTCGTCTCATGAGCCCCCCTTGCGGTTGTCCGACACAGATGTGCGGGATGCCAGGCTCGTTACAGTGCATGATCATGTCAATACGGCGGGTGAAGGCGTGCGGGGCGGGCATGCGAAAGCCGCCGGTGCCCTGTGGGACACCGGCGGCTCGTGAGACGTACGGGACGGGATCCGGCCCTCAGCCCGCCCCGGTCCGACCCTCGGTCCGGCCCGGTCAGACCGCCATGTTGTCCGCGAGCTCCTCGGTCAGGTTGGACTCCGTACCCGGAATGCCCAGGTCCTGGGCCCGCTTGTCGGCCATGGCCAGGAGGCGGCGGATGCGGCCCGCGACCGCGTCCTTGGTCAGCGGCGGATCGGCGAGCGCGCCCAGCTCCTCCAGGGAGGCCTGCTTGTGCTCCATGCGCAGGCGCCCGGCGGCCGCGAGGTGCTCGGGCACCTCCTCACCGAGGATCTCCAGGGCGCGCTGCACGCGGGCACCGGCGGCGACGGCCGCGCGGGCCGAGCGGCGCAGGTTCGCGTCGTCGAAGTTGGCCAGGCGGTTGGCGGTGGCGCGCACCTCGCGCCGCATCCGCCGCTCCTCCCAGGCGAGCACCGACTCGTGTGCGCCCAACCGGGTGAGCAGCGCGCCGATCGCGTCGCCGTCACGGACGACCACGCGGTCCACGCCGCGCACCTCGCGGGCCTTGGCGGCGATGCTCAGCCGGCGCGCGGCACCGACCAGCGCGAGCGCGGCCTCCGGACCCGGGCAGGTCACCTCCAGGGAGGAGGAACGGCCGGGCTCGGTGAGCGAGCCGTGCGCGAGGAACGCCCCGCGCCAGGCAGCCTCCGCGTCACAGGTGGCCCCCGAGACCACCTGCGGCGGCAGACCGCGGATGGGGCGGCCGCGGCCGTCCACCAGACCCGTCTGGCGGGCCAGCTGGTCGCCGCCCGCGACCACGCGGACGACATAGCGCGAGCCGCGCCGCAGCCCGCCGGGGGCCATCACGATCAGCTCCGAGCTGTGCCCGAAGATCTCCAGGATGTCCCGCTTGAGCCGCCGTGCGGCCATCGCGGTGTCCAGCTCCGCCTCGATCACGATGCGGCCGCTCACCAGGTGAAGGCCGCCCGCGAACCGCAGGATCGCCGAGACCTCTGCCTTCCTGCAGCAGGTCCGGGTGACGGGGAGCCGGGAGATCTCGTCCTTCACCGCTGCCGTCATCGCCATGGGCCGATCCTTCCATGCATCCGAAAAATACGGTCGTACGCGGCTGCCAGGAGCTCCGGATCGTGCCTCGGAGTCCCGTCGGGCCGGGCCACGGGCGCCAGCTCGACCGTGGCACCGAGCCGCTTGGCGGCATCGGTCAGGGACTCACGATCGGGCACGGCGGCCTCGTCGGCCAGCACCACGTCCAGGGCGAGTTTAGGGGCGTGTCGGGCCAAAACCTCCAAATGACGCTGCGGAGAGAAGCCTTCGGTTTCTCCCGGTTGCGGGGCGAGGTTGAGCGAGAGGACCTTGCGGGCCTTCGTCTCGGTGAGCGCGTCGAGCAGTTCGGGGACCAGCAGGTGCGGGATCACCGAGGAGAACCACGACCCGGGGCCGAGCACCACCCAGTCCGCGTCGAGGACGGCGGCGACCGCCTCGGGGACGGCCGGCGGATCGTGCGGCACGACGTGCACGGACTGGACCTCGCCGGGGGTGAGGGCCACCGTGGCCTGCCCGCGGACCGTGTCCACGTCGTCCGGGCGCTCGGGGTCGTGGCCCTTGACCAGGGCCTGGAGCTCCAGCGGAACGGCCGACATGGGCAGCACGCGGCCCTGCGCGCCGAGCAGGCGGCCGACCAGGTCCAGGGCCTGGACGTGGTCGCCGAGCTGTTCCCACAGGGCGACGATCAGCAGATTGCCGACCGCGTGCTCGTGCAGGTCGCCCTTGGACTGGAAGCGGTGCTGGATGACGCGGGCCCAGGTCTGGCCCCAGTCGTCGTCGCCGCACAGCGCGGCGAGCGCCTTGCGCAGGTCGCCGGGCGGCAGCACGCCCAGCTCGTCGCGCAGGCGCCCGCTGGAGCCGCCGTCGTCGGCGACCGTGACGACGGCGGTGAGGTCTCCGGCTCCGGTGATGCGGCGCAGCGCGGCGAGCGAGGCGGACAGGCCCATGCCCCCGCCGAGCGCGACCACCTTCGGCTGGGTGCCCCGCTTGCGGCCCAGCCTGCTCAGGCGGACGGTCCGGCGGTTGGGCTTCATTCGCGCCCCATGTCCCGGTGGACGATGACGGTCTCCACGCCCTCGGACGCCAGGCGCGCCGCGAGCTTCTCCGACATGGCGACGGAGCGGTGCTTGCCGCCCGTACAGCCGACCGCGATCGTCACGTAGCGCTTGCCCTCGCGGCGGTAGCCCGCGGCGATGAGCTGGAGCAGCTCGGCGTACCTGTCGAGGAACTCCTTGGCGCCGGGCTGGTTGAAGACGTACGCCGCGACCTCCTCGTTCAGGCCGGTGTACTGGCGCAGCTCGGGGACCCAGTGGGGGTTGGGCAGGAAGCGCATGTCCACGACCAGGTCGGCGTCGACCGGCAGGCCGTACTTGAAGCCGAAGGACATGACCGTGGCCCGCAGCTCGGGCTCCTCCTCGCCCGCGAACTGGGCGTCCATCTTCGCGCGCAGCTCGTGCACGTTCAGGCTGGAGGTGTCGATGACCAGGTCGGCGTCGCCGCGCAGCTCGCGCAGGAGGTCGCGCTCGGCCGCGATGCCGTCGACGATGCGGCCGTCGCCCTGCAGCGGGTGCGGGCGGCGGACCGACTCGAAACGGCGGACCAGGGCCTCGTCCGAGGACTCCAGGAAGACGATGCGCCGCGTGACGTTCTTCGACTCCAGCTCGGCGAGGGAGTCGCGGAGGTTGTCGAAGAAGCGCCTGCCGCGTACGTCGACGACGACCGCGATGCGTGCGACGTTGCCCTGCGAGCGGGCGCCGAGCTCCACCATGGTGGGGATCAGCGCGGGCGGCAGGTTGTCGACCACGAACCAGCCGAGGTCCTCCAGGCACTTGGCCGCCGTGCTGCGTCCGGCGCCCGACATGCCGGAGATGATCACCAGTTCGGGGATCGCCGCGTCCGGTACTCCTGGCGTCTCGATCGCCGTGCCCGCACTCACTTGCTCTCCACCTTCGTCGTGCTCGCTCATGTCTCCTGCCCCCGTCGTTCCTCCGAGGTGCCCGCGGTCACGGGCTCCTCCTCTTCCATGATCTCTCCGGTCGCCGTGTTCACGGCGGGTGCGGCGGGTGCCGCACGGGCGAAGGCCGCCACGACGGCCTCGGCCGTCTTGCGCCCCACGCCCGGAACCTCGCAGATCTGGTCGATTGTCGCGGATCGGAGCTTCTTCACCGAACCGAAGTGCTTGATCAACGTCTGTTTGCGCGCGTCGCCGAGGCCCGGCACCTCGTCCAGGGGGCCCGCGCGGAAGCGCTTGGCCCGCTTGACCCGCTGGTAGGTGATGGCGAAGCGGTGCGCCTCGTCGCGTACCCGCTGCAGGAGATAGAGACCCTCGCTCGTGCGCGGCAGGATCACCGGGTCGTCCTCGTCGGGAACCCAGACCTCCTCCAGGCGCTTGGCGAGGCCGCAGACCGCGATGTCGTCGATGCCGAGCTCGTCCAGGGCCCTCTTGGCGGCCGCGACCTGCGGCTGGCCGCCGTCGACCACGACGAGCTGGGGCGGGTAGGCGAAGCGCTTGGGGCGGCCGTCCTCCTCGGTGGGCCCGGTGTCGGCGATCTCACCGGTCTCCTCGTCGACCCACTCCCCCGACTTCTCCTTCTCGGCGAGGTAGCGCTTGAAGCGGCGCGTGATCACCTCGTGCATGGAGCGCACGTCGTCCTGGCCCTCGAAGCCCTTGATCTGGAAGCGGCGGTACTCGCTCTTGCGGGCCAGGCCGTCCTCGAAGACGACCATCGACGCCACCACGTCGTCGCCCTGGAGATGCGAGATGTCGTAGCACTCGATGCGCAGCGGGGCGCTGTCCAGCTCCAGGGCGGCGGCGATCTCCTCCAGGGCGCGGGAGCGGGTCGTCAGGTCGGAGGCGCGCTTGGTCTTGTGCAGGACGAGGGACTGCTGGGCGTTGCGCGCGACGGTCTCCATGAGGGCCTTCTTGTCGCCGCGCTGCGGGATGCGCAGCGAGACGTTCGCGCCGCGGCGCTCGGTCAGCCACTCCTGGACCGGCTCTATGGGGTCGGGCAGCGCGGGGACGAGCACCTCCTTGGGCACGGCGTCGCCCCTCTCCTCTCCGTACAGCTGCTGGAGCGCGTGCTCGACGAGGTCGCCGCTGGTGACGGCCTCGACCTTGTCGGTGACCCAGCCGCGCTGACCGCGCACGCGTCCGCCCCGGACGTGGAAGATCTGCACGGCGGCTTCGAGTTCGTCCTCGGCGAGGGCGATGAGGTCCGCGTCCGTGGCGTCGGCGAGGACGACGGCGCTCTTCTCCATCGCCTTCTTGAGGGCCTCGATGTCGTCGCGCAGGCGTGCCGCCCTCTCGTACTCCATCTCCTCGGCCGCGTCCGTCATCCGGCGCTCCAGGCGGCGGATGTACGTCCCCGTGCGGCCCGCCATGAAGTCGCAGAAGTCCTCGGCGAGTTGGCGGTGATCCTCGGGGGTGATGCGCTCCACGCAGGGCGCCGCGCACTTGCCGATGTAGCCGAGCAGGCAGGGGCGGCCGGTGCGCGCGGCGTTCTTGAACACGCCCGCGGAGCAGGTGCGGACGGGGAAGGCGCGCAGGAGGAGGTCGACCGTGTCGCGAATCGCCCACGCGTGGCCGTAGGGACCGAAGTAGCGCACGCCCTTCTTCTTCGCTCCGCGCATCACCTGCACGCGCGGGAACTGTTCGTTCATCGTCACGGCGAGGTACGGATAGCTCTTGTCGTCGCGGTACTTGACGTTGAACCGGGGGTCGAACTCCTTGATCCAGGAGTACTCCAGCTGGAGCGCCTCGACCTCGGTGGTGACGACCGTCCACTCGACGGAGGCGGCCGTCGTCACCATGGAGCGCGTACGCGGGTGGAGATTGGCCAGATCCTGGAAGTAGTTGGCCAGGCGCTGACGCAGGCTCTTGGCCTTCCCGACATAGATCACCCGGCGGTGCTCGTCGCGGAATTTGTAGACCCCCGGGGCGTCGGGGATCTGTCCCGGCTTGGGGCGGTAGCTGGAAGGGTCGGCCATGTCGGACAGCCTACTGGCGAGGTCCGACAGCGCGGGTCAGCGTCCGGATCCGCCGGCGGTGACGGCGATGACGTCGCCCGGTTCGAGCCGGTCGTGGAGCCACCGGGCGTCGTCGGGGCGCAGGCCGATCCAGCCCCTGGTGATGTCCCTGGTGCCGGGGGCCTTCTCGTCGTAGGTCATGGCGACGACGTAGTTCGTCCCGCCGTCCGGGGTGCGCAGCTCGATCACCCAGGGCAGCTTCAGGTCGTACTCCCCGCCGAGGCCGAAGTCCCCGGCGGGCATGCGCTTTTCGCGGTGCGTGGCGACGACCGTGAGGCGGCCGGTGGGCGTGGGGTGCTGCGTGGTGCCTCCCGAGACGGGGAGTTCCCTGCCCCCGACGGTCATCCGGCGCCGGGACAGGTCGACCGTGGCGGCGGGCTTTCCGGTGCCGTCCGTCGCGACGGGGGCGGGGCGCTCGCGGGTGCGGTCGTCGGAGCCGGACAGCAGCCCCGCGGTGACGGTCGCGGCGACGGCGGCGGTGACCAGGGCCGCTCCCGCGTACGCGGTACGGCGACGGCGGCGGCGCACAGTGGCCCTGCGGCGGATCTCGGCTCCCGCGACGGGGGCCGGGCTCTGGTGGTCGGCCGCGAGGTCCTTGAGCGCGGAGGTCAGGTCATCGGACACGGCCACCCTCCTTCGCGCTCCGCTCGTCGCCGTCGTCGTCCCGCTCCGCGGCCAACCGCTCGGCGAGCGCCGCCCGGCCGCGCGAGAGGCGGGCCTTGACCGTGCCCACGGGCGAGCCGGTCTCGGAGGCTACCTGCTCCACGCTGAGGTCGCACAGGTGGTGCAGGACGACGGCCGTGCGCTGCGCGTCCGGGAGCGTGCGCAGCGCCTCCACCAGGGCGGTGTGCTCGGGTCCAGGGCCGGGGACGCGGTCGGCGGGCGGGTTCCTGCGCACCAGGTCGAGCCAGCGCCTGGCCCTGCGCCAGCGGCTCACGGCCAGGCGCATGGCGACCGTGCGGATCCACGCCTCGGGCGCCTCGTCGGCGAGGAAGCTCTGCCGGCGGTCCCAGGCCCGTACGAACGCCTCCTGGACCACGTCCTGCGCCTCGCCGTGGTCACCGGTCAGGGCGTACAACTGGCCGACCAGGCGCGGGAAGGCGGAGGCGTAGAACGCGTCGAACTCGTCCTCCGTCATGCCCCCGCGCCCCCGTCCGGCCGTGCCGGATCACGTGATCGGAAATTCCTGGGATTCGTCTGCAACCTGCCGCCTCTGGCGTGCGTACAGGTCGCGTACATCGAAACACAGCCCAGGGGGACCGATGACCACAGGAATCAGGACGAGGCGCAATGCGCGCGTGTGGGGGGCGGCGGCGCTCTGCTCGGCGACGCTCTGCTCACTGGTGCTCGCGGGCTGCTCCGCGGGGGCCGGGCAGGACGGCGGCGCGGCCGACCCGAAGCCCGCGACGACGGCGGCCGACCGCGGGGCGTCCGTGAAGGAGAAGGAAAAGGCGAAGCCGAAGCCCGTCGTGGAGCCCGCCGCCCTCGAGGGCGCGCGGATCAACGTCTCCGAAGGGCAGACCGTCGGCGTCGGCATGCCGGTGTCGCTCACGTTCGACCGCCCCGTGCCGGTCGCGGAACGGGCCGCGGTCGAGCGGCGGTTGAAGGTGACGGCCGGCCCCGGGGTGAGCGGGTCGTGGAGCTGGGTCAAGGACCGCAATCTGCACGACGGGCAGCGTGTGGACTACCGGCCGCGCGAGCCGTGGAAGCCCGGCACGAAGGTCACCGTCCGGGTGGGCGCAGGGACCACTCGGACGTTCGAGGTGGGCCGTTCGCTCGTCGCCACCGTGGACGTGCGCACCCACACCATGACCGTGGTGGAGGACGGCAGGACGCGCCGCGTGAAGGTCACGGCGGGCGCCGCGGGCATGGACACCTGGAACGGCACGATGGTCGTCCTCGACAAGCAGTCCCGGGTGCTCATGGACTCGCGGACGGTGGGCTACGGAAGGGCGTACAAGGACTACTACAACTACGCGGTCCACCTGACGACTTCGGGGACCTACCTCCACGAGAACCCGAACGCGAACGCCGCCGCGGGGGAAAGCAACGTCACGCACGGCTGCATAGGCCTGGCCACGGACGGGACGGCACGCCGCTTCTACGAAGCCGTGATCCCCGGAGACATCGTGCGGGTCGTCGGCTCCAAGGAGACCGTGGCGGCGGGCAACGGGTACGGCGGCTGGAACGTCGGCTGGAAGGAGTGGCGTGCGGGCAGCGCCCTGAGCTGACGTCCCGGTGCGCGACTGACGCTCCGGTGTGCGCGAGCGGCGGCCGGTGTCCCGGCCGCCGCCCTTCGGGGTCAGCTCCGGCGCCGCGCCGTGCGGCGCCGCATCAGTGCCGTACCGGAGATGCCGAGAGCGAGCAGGGCGCCCGCGCCGGCTATCGAGGAGGCCACCGTGACCGGGCCCTGCACGGATCCCACGGACTCCTTCGCGGGCTTCTCGGTGCCGTAGCCGCCCGCCTTGCCCGACTTCTCGTACGCGGAGCCGGGCAGCTTGTCGCCGTACGCCTTCTGGACGCGCTTGCGGTAGGCGGCGACCGAGGTGCCCTCGGCGCCCACGGCGCGCACCGCATCCTTGTCGAGCGGCAGCACGCGCGCGTGGGCATCGTCCCCGTCGGTCCGGACGTACCAGGCGTTGATCTGCGGCTCGTGGAAGACGGTGCCTCCGGGGGACTTCTGAGCGCCCACGCGCGCGTAGTGGGTCTCGTCGTCCCCGGTGGCGATGTTCACGACCTGCCAGGAACTGCCCTGCTTCACGGTCCACAGGGACGCTTCCTGGCCGTCGGAGGAGACCGCCTTGCCCGCGAGGAACTCCAGGCGGGCGATCGGCGCGTCCTTCTTGCCCGCGACGAACTCCGGGGAGAGGTAGTACACGGGCACGCTCCCGCCCTCGATCCGCGGGTCCGCCGCGGACCTGCTGACCGCGCCCTCCCGCGCGAAGAAGCGGGAGAGCGTGTCGAGGGTCTGCGGTGCCGTGGCCGCCTTGTGCGCGGCGGCGCGGGAGGCCGCGGAGGGTGCCGCGGGGCCTGAGTCCGCGGAGGCGGCGGGGGCCGCGAGGCCGAGCAGGAGGGTGGCTGCCGAGCCGGCGAGCGCGGCCTTGACCAGGTGGCGGGGAACCAGGTTGCGGGGAAGGTGACGGGTCATCGCTCTCACGCCCCGATCCGGTAGAGCGAGTGGGTCCAGGAGAAGGTGTTGTTGTCGACGTACCAGGCGTGCGAGGCCCAGTTGTAGCGGTCGCTGGAGGGCCAGGGGTCGCCCCAGTAGACCCAGCTGTTGGCGTCGTCGTAGCCGTAGATGACGTGCATGTGGCCGCCGCCGTTGGACCACTGGATCCGCGTCTCGACCGGGCGGCCCGCATCGATCTCGGCCTTCACGGTCGGGTAGCGCAGCCAGCCGGTGACGTACGAACCGGGGTTGATGCCGGCCCAGCGCAGGCCGTTCTGCACATTGCCGAGCGTGGCCTGGTTGTTGGGGCACTCGGTGTTCTGGTTGCGCCCGAAGGCGGCGTTGCAGAACTGGTTCTGGCTGTAGTTGCGGCCCAGATACGTCGCGATGGTGTTGCCGGCCGCGGCCCAGCACCAGTTGGTCTTCTGCTGCGCCTGCATGGTGATGTTCAGGCGCTTGGCGGCCAGGACGGACGGGTCGGCGGCACTCGTGCCGTTCGCCGCGGGCGCGACCGCGGCGACGGGGGTGGATGCGGGGGCGAGCGGGGCCGCCGTGGCCGTGGCCGTCGGCGCGACGAAGAGGGCTGCTGCGACGACGGCGAGCGCGGAGAGGTGTCTCCGTCTGCCTGTGCCGCTCCTCCTGCTGTGTGGTTGGCGCATCGCGTTCCTCCCAAGCGGGGATGTGGGGTGTGGAGGACCGCGTCCGGACGCTGCGATTGAGCATCGAGTGTTGTCGAGTGCAGGTCAACAAGCTTCAATACGGCATTACTTGGCCCGTGAACGACGTCGTACAAATGTGAACATGGGCCGTACGCCGACCTGGCACCCCGCTTTCACCGGCATGAACGCCGGGGCAACAGAAGTGAACGTTCACAGAAGGAGTCCGCATTGCGGCACGCCACACGACTCGCGGACGAGCACAACGAAGCGGATGAAGAGGGCGAGCCCTCGGCGGATCTGGAGGCCGCGCTGCGCACGGGACCGTTCCACGTGGCGCTGCGCACCGCGATCGCCGCGCGCCGGCTGCCCCTGCAGCGCATACGCCACCACCTGGCCCGGCAGGGGGTCAATGTCGGCGTGACGAGCCTGAGTTACTGGCAGCAGGGCGCCCGCCGTCCCCAGCGCGCCGAGTCCCTGCGGGCCGTCCGCGCCCTCGAAGAGATACTGCAGCTCCCCGAGGAGTCGTTGATCCGCCTCCTCGTCCAGCCGTCCGACCGCGCCGACCAGGAACGGCCCGCCGCGCGCTCGTACCGCTCACTGGTGGAGGCGGCCGACGTGCTGCGGTCCCTCCTCGCCGAGCTCGACTCCCCCGTCGACGGCGGCCTGCACACCATCGGCCACCACGAGCGGGTGCGGATCGGCGCGCTGCGCGAACTGGTCGGCCGCGACTCGCAGCACGTCGTGCGCGCGCACCGGGACGGCGTGGACCGCTATGTGGCCATCCACTACGGAGACCCCGGCTGCGCCCCCGACCTCGTCCGGGTGCGCGCCCTGGAGAATTGCCGTACGGGACGCGTGCGATGGCACCAGGGGACGGGCGTGCTGGTCGCCGAGCTGCTCTTCGACACCCGTCTGCGCGCGGGCGACACCCACCTGTTCGGCTACGGCTTCGAGGACGGCACGGCGGGGGTGGCCACCGAGTACGTGCGCGGCTTCACCTACGCGGGCGGGCAGTACGCCCTGCAGGTCCGCTTCGACGGCCAGGCCCTGCCCGTACGCTGCCACCGCTTCGCCCAGCACTCGGCCGCGGCCCCGCGCGGCGGCCGGCAGGAGCTGACGCTGAGCGGCAGCCACCGCTCGGTGCACCTGGTGGAACCGCAGGTGCGGGCGGGAATTCTGGGGATCGCGTGGGACTGGGAGTGAGCGGGGCCTCTGGAGGGGCGGCCAGGCCTTCTTCTGTGGGGGGGCGGCCAGGCCCTCTTTTGAAGGGGGCCTCTAGGCCTTCTTCTCGGGGCCCGCGATGATCTTGCCGTTCTCCACCTTCACCGGCAGCTCGGCGAGCGGGCTGACGGCCGGCTCCTTCAGCACCTCGCCGTTCGTGGCGTCGAACTGGCTGCCGTGGCACTGGCAGATGAGCTTGTGCCCCTCCAGCTTGTTGATCGGGCAGCGCGCGTGGGTGCAGATCGTGCTGAACGCCTTGTACTCGTCGTCGGAGACCCGGCTGACGACCACGTTCCGGTCCGTGTACAGCTTCGACGCGCCGACCTTCACGTCGTCGGACTCCCCGAGGTCCACCGGCGCCGTCGGCGCCGACCGGGAGCCGCCGTCGCCGCCGGACGAGCAGGCGGTGAGCCCGAGCCCGACGGCCGGGGCGAGAGCGGCGGCCCGCAGCACGGTGCGACGGGCAGGAGGCGTGCCGGACATGGTGTCTCCACAGGTCAGGGGCATCGGTGACGGATCAGACCATACCGGTGCGAGGCTCCGTGACCGTGTCGGGCGCGGGCGTGCCCGAGTGCCGCCCGCTCCGGGCCGAGGCCCCGCGCACGGCCTAGCCTGAACGGGACGCCGCGCCCACGTGCGGCGCCGTGAGCCGAGCCCAGGCAGCGCCCGAGAGGAACCACCCGTGATAGTCGTCGCCGGAGAGGCCCTGATCGACCTCGTTCCGCAGGATGCGCGGGAGGCGCAAGAGGCGCAAGAGGCGCAGGGCGTGCAAAGGTCCGACGCGCAGGGGCCCGGCGCACAGGGGCCCGGCGGCGGCGCGGGTCTGGCCACGCTCGCGCCGCGCCTCGGCGGCGGCCCCTACAACACCGCCGTCGCGCTCGGCAGGCTCGGTTCTCCCGTCGCCTTCTGCTCGCGCGTGTCACGGGACGCGTTCGGCGATGCGCTGCTCGGCGGACTGCGGGCCGCGGGCGTCGACCTGTCGTACGTGCAGCGGGGCCCCGAGCCGACGACGCTCGCCGTCGCCTCGATCGACGCGGACGGCTCGGCCGGGTACTCCTTCTACGTCGAGGGCACGGCCGACCGGTTCTTCGAGGTGCCCTCCGAACTCCCCGACGGGGTACGGGCGATGTCGTTCGGCACCTGCTCGCTCGCCTTGGAGCCGGGCGCGAGCGCGTACGAGGAGCTGATGCGCCGCGCGTCCGCTCGCGGCGTCTTCACGACGCTCGACCCGAACATCCGCGCCGGTCTGATCCCCGACGCGGACGCCTACCGCGCCCGGTTCAAGAGCTGGCTGCCGTCGGTCACGCTGCTCAAGTTGTCGCAGGAGGACGCCGATTGGCTCGGCGGCACCCCGCACGAGTGGCTGGCGGCGGGGCCCGCTGCCGTGGTCGTCACGCGCGGCGGAGACGGCCTGTCCCTGTACCCGCGGGGCGGCACGGAGCTGCGCGTACCCGGCGAGCGCGTCGACGTGGTGGACACGATCGGCGCGGGCGACACGGTCAACGCGGCTCTGCTGCACGGCCTTTCGGCGCGCGACGCGCTGTCGGCGGAGGCGCTGGCCGGGCTCGACGCCTCGGCTCTCGCCGACGTCCTGCGGTTCGCTGCGCGGGCGGCGGCGGTCACGTGCTCACGGGCGGGCGCGGAGCCGCCGTACGCGGCGGAGCTCGACTAGGTCAACCGACCAAGTCACCCCACGGCTGCCGAGGGCGGCACCTGTTGGGCAGGTACGCGGAACACCGCCACGAACGACTCCGGCGCGACGCAGCGGACCCCCTCGCCGCCCACCGGCTCCGGGACCATGCGCTTCTCGGTGATGCGCAGCACGGCACCGGTGTGCCGGCAGCCCTGGACGACGTACGCGAACAGGCGTTGTCCCGCGCCGCTTTCGGGCAGGTCCTCCAGTTCCGGTCGGGAGCCCTTCCGCTCCTCGGGCAGCCCGTCCAGGAAGTCCCGGAGCTGGTCGGGCTGGCTGACCTCCGCACCGCGCGGCCGTGCCGCCTCGCGCAGCGGCGCGAACGCGATCTGCTCCGCGGGGCCCGGCGGTCCCGGCGAGGTACCGCCGATGCGCACGTCCTCCGGCGCCTCGTCCCGCGGTACGGCGAACACCGCGATGGCACTGTACGGCTCCGTACAGGTCTGACTGGTGGTCGTGTCCGTCAGGCGCACGGAGAAGCCCGTGGGCTCGGCGTAGGTCAGTACCGCCGAATCCCCCTTCGTACAGGCCGTGCTCCACATGAAGGCGATGAGCGCTTCGGTGCGGAAGTCCCGTCCGGCGAGATCGGATTCGACGTCGAGGCGGGGGAACCAGCCGCTGAACGCCGTCACGTCGTGGCGTGAGCGCAGCACCGTCCGCACGGAGCTGCCGCGCACATGAGTGCCCGACTCGAAGTGGACGAGGGAGGCGCCTTCGAAGCGGGGGTCCGGCCGGTGGCGCGTCGGAGGGCCCGCGTCCCCGCTCACCCAGATGAAGATGACCGCGACGGTACACACGGTCGCGAGGAAGGCGACCAGGGCCCTCGTCCAGTATCGCTTCATGGGGAAGGGACGCCCGAGGCCTCGGGGCCGGTTCCTCGGCAGTCCGGAGGCCCGCCGGGGTCAGCCGTCAGTCGTCAACCGTCAGCCGTCAACCGTCAGCCGTTGACGGCGTGCAGGCCGCCGGGCCTGCGGCCGTTGAGCCGGTCGAGGGCCGCCGACGTGGCGTCGTCGGCGGGTACGTAGACGATCAGGCGCTGCGGATCGACGTCGGGCAGCGCCAGCGTCTCGTACGAGAGGCGGAGGGCGCCCGCCTCGGGGTGGGCGATCGGTTCGACGCCGGTGCGCCGGGGCAGCGTGGGCGCTCCGCTGAGGCGGTCGGCGAACGGGGCGCCCGCCATGACCGTCAACTCGTCGGTGAATCCCCGCACATGGGGGTCGTCGAGCATGGACTCCGTCTTGAGGTGTCCGACCAGGTCGTCGGCGAGGCGGTCCCAGTCGGCGTAGGCGGCGCGGGCCCGCTCGTCGGTGAACACGAACCGGGCGAGGTTGGGCCGCTCACCGTCCAGTACGCCGAGCGGTGCCGCGATCCGCCGGTACCCCTCCGTGCAGGCGAGGACGTCGGCGAGGCGGTTGAGCAGGACGGCAGGCGTGGGCTCCAGGCTGTCCATGATCGCGCGCACGGTGGGGCGCACCGAGTCCGCGGGGGGCACGGCCGTCGGGCAGCAGGGGTTGCCCGCGCCCATCTCCTTCTCCAGACGGCGCAGATGGATGCGCTCCTCCATGCTCAGGCGCAGCGCGTCGGCGAGCGCGCCGAGCACCTGGGCGGACGGGTGGCGGTCCCTGCCCTGTTCGAGCCGGGCGAGGTACTCGACGCTGATCCCAGCGAGGGTCGCGACTTCGGAGCGGCGCAGTCCGGGCGTGCGGCGGCGGGGGCCGCTGGGCAGCCCGACCTCGGTGGGTGTCACGGCCTCCCTGCGCGTACGCAGGAAGACGCCCAGCTCGTTCTCGCTCACGGTGCGAACGTATCAGCGGGCGCCGCGCGGATCGTGGCCCTGTCACTACCAGTCTCGGCTCGGCCTTCCTCGGCCGCGGGGAGCGCCGCAAGGTGGGCGCATGACTCTCGAATCGACTGACACGAACGCAACCGACTCCCCCGCCGCCTCCGACTCCTCCACATCCCCCGCCTCTCGCGCCTCTTCCACCGCCCCCGCGCTGCCGCTCACCGCGGGCGTCTGGGAGATCGACCCCTTCCACTCCGCGGTGAACTTCTCCATCCGTCACCTCGGCATCTCCAAAGTGCGTGGCCGCTTCACCGACGTCCAGGCCGAGTTGGTGGTGGGCGAGAGCGCCGAGGCCTCATCGGTGACCGCGACCATCGCGCTGGCCTCGATCGACACGGGCAACAAGGACAGGGACGCGCACGTGGTCGCCTCCGACCTGCTCGACGTCGAGAAGCGGCCGACGATGACCTTCCGTTCGACGCGGATCGAGGGCGCGGGCGAGGAGTGGTCCATGGAGGGCGAGTTGGCCATCGGCGACGTGACCAGGACGGTGACGCTGGCCGTGGAGTTCGGCGGCGTGCAGGGCTTCCCCGGCCATGACCGCAGGCACGCCGGGTTCGAGGCGTCGGGCGATATCCGCCGCAGCGAGTTCGGCCTCGACTTCGCCCCCGGCCTGCTCGGTGAAGTGGTGAAGATCCAGCTGGACATGCAGTTCCTGGAGCCCGAGGCGGAGCAGGGCTGAACCTCGGGAGCCCACGTACGAAGGGGAGCAGGGCTGAACCTCGAGAACCCACGTACGAAGGGGAGCAGGGCTGAACCTCGGGAGCCCACGTACGAAGGGGTGGGCATCGGCACGCCCTCAGTGGTCCGTGAAAACCCCGTGCCGACCCGCTCCCGCGGCGAAGCGGGCGGCACCCTCGGCGGCATGGGCCAGCGAGTGCAGGCCGTGCCCCAACTCGACCGCCATCGCCTCCTGTTCGGGCAGTCCGCCCTGGTCGAGCACGGAGAGCCGGTCGCGCCGCAGGCAGGTCTGCGGGAACGCGGCGATCTCGGCGGCGAGGCGCTCGGCCGCCGCGCGCGAGGTGCCGGGGGGCACGGTGCGGTTGACCAGGCCCATGCCGAGAGCCTCCGCGGCGCCCACGGGGCGGCCCGTCAGGATCAGGTCGAGGGCGCGGCTCTCACCGATCAGCCGGGGCAGCCGCACCGTCCCGCCGTCGATGAGCGGGACGCCCCAGCGGCGGCAGAACACCCCGAGGACGGCATCCTCCTCGGCGACGCGCAGGTCGCACCAGAGGGCGAGTTCGAGGCCGCCCGCGACGGCGTGCCCGGAGATCGCCGCGATCACGGGCTTGGACAGACGCATCCGGGACGGGCCCATGGGGCCGTCCCCGTCCTTGGTGACCACGTTGCCGTCCGGGGTGCCGATGGCCTTGAGGTCCGCGCCCGCGCAGAAGGTGCCGCCCTCGCCCCACAGGACGGCGACGGAGGCGTCGGGGTCGGCCTCGAAGTCTCGGAAGGCCTCCGCGAGGGCGCGGGCGGTGGGCCCGTCGACGGCGTTCCGCGCGGCGGGGCGGGACAGGACGACGGTGGTGACGGGGCCTGCGCGTTCGCTGCGTACGGGCATGGGACAAGCCGACCATGGGAACGGGGCGCCGGACAAGGGGGGTTCGGGTCGGCGGGGTCGTACGCCCCGTGCGTACGACGCGTACGACGCACGAGCGCCCCGCCCCTGGTGAGGGGCGGGGCGCTGCGGTGTGCCGAAGGGGCGTCAGGCCTTGCGGGCCCGCGTCGTCCTCGTGGCGGTCGCCTTCTTGGTGGCGGCCTTCTCGGCGGGGGCCGCCTTCTTCGCGGCAGCTGCCTTCTTCGTGGTGGCCGCCTTCTTCGGAGAGGCGGCCTTCTTGGCGGTGGTGTCCGCCTTGACCGTCGCCGTCTTCTTCGTGGCCGTGGCGCTCGCCGCCACGGCCTTCTTGGCGGCGGTCTTCTTCGCCGGGGCCTTCTTGACCGGCTTGCGGCCCTGCGAGGGCAGCGCGTCGCTGATCCGGTCCGCCGAGATGATGTCCCGCAGGAACTTGCCGGTGTGGCTGGTCGGCACTCCGGCGACCTCCTCGGGGGTGCCCTCGGCGACGACCAGACCGCCGCCGTTGCCCCCCTCGGGGCCCATGTCGACGACCCAGTCCGCGGTCTTGATGACGTCGAGGTTGTGCTCGATGACGATGACCGTGTTGCCCTTGTCGACCAGGCCGGAGAGGACCGTGATCAGCTTGCTGATGTCCTCGAAGTGCAGACCGGTGGTCGGCTCGTCGAGTACGTAGACGGTCCGGCCCGTGGAGCGCTTCTGGAGCTCGGAGGCCAGCTTCACGCGCTGGGCCTCGCCTCCGGAGAGGGTGGGCGCGGACTGACCGAGGCGTACGTACCCGAGGCCGACGTCGTTGAGCGTCTTCAGGTGACGTGCGATGGCGGGCACGGCCTCGAAGAAGCCGAGCGCCTCCTCGATGGGCATGTCGAGGACCTCGGCGATGGACTTGCCCTTGTAGTGCACGTCCAGCGTCTCGCGGTTGTAGCGCGCGCCGTGGCACACCTCGCACGGGACGTACACGTCCGGGAGGAAGTTCATCTCGATCTTGATGGTGCCGTCACCGGAGCAGTTCTCGCAGCGACCGCCCTTGACGTTGAAGGAGAAGCGCCCGGGGAGGTAGCCCCGCACCTTCGCCTCGGTCGTCTCCGCGAAGAGCTTGCGGACGTGGTCGAAGACTCCGGTGTACGTCGCCGGGTTCGAGCGGGGCGTGCGGCCGATGGGCGACTGGTCCACGTGCACGACCTTGTCGACCAACTCGTCGCCGTCCACGCGCGTGTGGCGGCCGGGAACGGAACGGGCGCCGTTCAACTCCCTTGCCAGGTGCGTGTACAGGATGTCGTTGACGAGGGTCGACTTGCCGGAGCCCGAGACGCCCGTGACCGCCGTAAGGACGCCCAGCGGGAAGGAGACGTCGATGTCCCGCAGGTTGTTCTCGCGGGCGCCGTGCACCGTCAGCCGACGGGAGGGGTCGGCGGGGCGGCGCACGTCCGGGACCGGGATGGACTTCTTGCCCGAGAGGTACTGCCCGGTGACCGACTTGTCGTTGGCGAGCAGTTCCTTCATGGAGCCGCTGTGCACGACCTTGCCGCCGTGCTCGCCCGCGCCGGGGCCGATGTCGACGACCCAGTCGGCGACCTTGATGGTGTCCTCGTCGTGCTCGACGACGATGAGGGTGTTGCCCATGTCGCGCAGGCGTACGAGGGTCTCGATCAGGCGGTGGTTGTCGCGCTGGTGGAGACCGATGGAGGGCTCGTCCAGTACGTAGAGCACGCCGACCAGGCCGGAGCCGATCTGGGTGGCCAGGCGGATGCGCTGGGCCTCGCCTCCGGAGAGGGTGCCCGCGGCGCGGTTCAGCGACAGATAGTCCAGGCCGACGTCGACCAGGAAGCGCAGCCGCTCGTTGACCTCCTTGAGGACCCGCTCGGCGATCTTCTTGTCGCGGGCTCCCAGCTTCAGCTCCGCGAGGAAGTCCGCGCAGTCGCTGATGGACATCGCGGAGACCTCGGCGATGGACTTCCCCATGACCGAGACGGCCAGGACGATCGGCTTGAGGCGGGTGCCCTCACAGGTGGGGCAGGGCACCTCGCGCATGTAGCCCTCGAAGCGCTCGCGGCTCGCGTCGCTCTCGGCCTCGCTGTGGCGGCGCTTGACGAAGGGGACGGCGCCTTCGAAGGCCGTGGTGTAGACCCGCTCGCGGCCGTAGCGGTTGCGGTAGCGGACCTCGATCTGGGTCTTGTGGCCGTACAGGAGGGCCTTCTTGGCGCGCTGCGGCAGTCCGGCCCAGGGCATGTCGGTGGAGAAGCCGAGGGCGTCCGCGAGGGCGCCGACGAGGCGGCCGAAGTAGTCCTTGGTGTGGCCGTGCGACCAGGGGTGGATGGCGCCCTCGTCGAGCGACTTGTCCTCGTCCGGGACGATCAGCTCGGGGTCGACCTCCATGCGCGTGCCGATGCCGGTGCAGTCCGGGCAGGCGCCGAAGGGCGAGTTGAAGGAGAAGGAGCGGGGCTCGAGCTCCTCGAAGGACAGGTCGTCGTACGGGCAGTAGAGGTGCTCCGAGTACATGCGCTCGCGCTCGGGGTCGTCCTCGGGGAGGTCGACGAAGTCGAGCACGACCATGCCTCCGGAGAGGCCGAGTGCGGTCTCCACGGAGTCGGTCAGGCGGCGCTTGGCGGAGTCCTTCACCGTGAGGCGGTCGACGACCACCTCGATGGTGTGCTTCTCCTGCTTCTTGAGCGTGGGCGGCTCGGAGAGCTGGATCGTCTCGCCGTCGACCCGCGCGCGGCTGTACCCCTTGGTCTGCAGGTCGGCGAAGAGGTCGACGAACTCGCCCTTGCGCTCGCGCACCAGCGGCGACAGGACCTGGAAGCGGCTGCCCTCGGGCAGCTCGAGGACCTTGTCGACGATGGCCTGCGGCGACTGCCGGGAGATGGGCCGGCCGCACTCGGGGCAGTGCGGCTTGCCGATGCGCGCGAAGAGCAGGCGCAGGTAGTCGTAGACCTCGGTGATGGTGCCGACCGTGGAGCGCGGGTTGCGCGAGGTCGACTTCTGGTCGATGGAGACCGCCGGGGAGAGCCCCTCGATGAAGTCGACGTCGGGCTTGTCCATCTGGCCCAGGAACTGCCGGGCGTAGGAGGACAGCGACTCGACGTACCGCCGCTGGCCCTCGGCGAAGATCGTGTCGAACGCGAGCGAGGACTTGCCCGACCCGGAGAGACCGGTGAACACGATGAGGGAGTCACGCGGGAGGTCGAGCGAGACGTTCTTGAGATTGTGCTCGCGCGCGCCACGGACGATGAGACGGTCGGCCACGCCGGTCCGCACCTTTCTTGAGAGTGGTGACAGGGGCAAAACCCCCGTCGTTCACAGACTAGGGCGAGCCACTGACAACGCCGGGCTGCTTCCTTGGTTCACAACAAACCCGGGCCATCAAGAATGCCCGACGCCGCCGTCGACCTTATAGCACGTGCATTCGATTTACGGGGCCGCCCCGACACCTTCACCCGAACGTGTGGCGCGGCTATCGTCGACCGCATGATTGATCATGTGCGCGACCTGGCGTCTGTACGTGACGCGACCGACCGGCTGCTCACCGCAGCCACGAAACTGAACAACGATTCGATCGCCGAACCGTCACGGCTTCCGGGCTGGACCCGCGGCCATGTCCTCGCCCACCTCGCGCGGAACGCGGACGCACTGGTGAACGTCCTCGCCGGGCGGCCGATGTACTCCAGCGCCGAGGCGCGGGACGCGGACATCGAGCGGGACGCCCCGCGCCCGCCGGCCGCGCAGCTCGACGACGTACGCGAGAGCATGGCCCGCTTCGAGGCGCAGGCCGCCGTCCCCGCCGACTGGTCCCGCACGATCGAGATGCGCAACGGAGTCACCGACTCCGCGTCGCGGGTCCCGTTCCGGCGGTGGGTCGAGGTGGACCTGCACCACGTCGACCTCGACATCGGGTACGAACTGGAGGACCTCCCCGAGGAGTTCGTGCAGCGCGAGATCGCGTTCCTCGCGGCGCGGTTCACGGGCAACGCCGGCGTCCCGCCCACGCGGATCACGGACGGCACGCACGCGTGGAGCACGGGTCGCGAGGGTGAGCCGGAGGTCGTCGTCTCCGGGCCCGCGCCCGATCTGGTCGGCTGGCTCGCGGGGCGGCGCGACGGCTCCGCACTGACGGCCGAAGGGGGCCTCCTGCCCGCCCTGCCCCCGCTATAGGCTGGCGCACATGACGTACAGCGGAGCGGTGAAGGTCGGCGGACCTGCGGATGTGCACGAGCTGCCGGACCTGATGATTTCCAAGGTCGCCGTCGGGCCGATGGACAACAACGCCTACCTGCTGCGCTGCCGGGCGACCGGCGAGCAGCTGCTGATCGACGCGGCGAACGACGCCGAGACGCTCCTGACGCTGATCGGTGACGACGGCATCGCGTCCGTCGTCACCACGCATCAGCACGGCGACCACTGGCAGGCGCTAGCCGCCGTCGTCTCGGCGACCCGCGCGCGGACGTACGCGGGCCGGGCGGACGCCGAGGGCATCCCCGTGCCGACGGACGTCCTCGTCGACGACGGCGACACCGTGAAGGTCGGCCGGGTCGAGCTCACCGCCCGCCACCTGGTGGGTCACACCCCGGGCTCGATCGCGCTGGTCTACGACGACCCGCACGGCCACCCGCACGTGTTCACCGGCGACTGCCTCTTCCCGGGCGGCGTCGGCAACACGTGGAAGGACCCGAAGGCCTTCGCGAGCCTCATCGACGACGTCGAGACGAAGATCTTCGGGACCCTGCCGGACGAGACGTGGGTCTATCCCGGCCACGGCAACGACACGACGCTCGGCACCGAGCGCCCCCACCTCGGCGAGTGGCGCGCGCGGGGCTGGTGAACCGAGGGGGTGCGCGGGCGCGTCAGGCGCGGGCGGCGACCAGTGCCGCCACCCGTTCCACCGCGAACGCGTACCCCTGCACGCCGCAGCCCGCGATGACGCCGTCGGCGCGCTGCGAGACGTAGGAGTGGTGCCGGAAGGCCTCGCGCTGATGGATGTTGGAGATGTGCACCTCCAACACCGGCATCCCGTCACAGGTGTTGAGCGCGTCCAGGATCGCGACGGACGTGTGGGAGTAGGCCGCGGGGTTGATGACGATGCCCACGTGGTGCTCGCGCGCCTCGTGGATCCAGTCGACCAACTCGCCCTCGTGGTTGCTCTGTCGCAGGTCCACGGTCCCGCCGTGCGCGGCCGCCGCCTTGGCGCACAGGGCCTCGACGTCGGCGAGGGTGTCCGTGCCGTAGATCTCGGGCTGACGAAGACCCAGCAGGTTCAGGTTCGGGCCGTTCAGGATCATGATCGGGGCGGTGGCGAGGCTGCGCGTCATAAGGGAGGTCTATCACGCCTCCCGCGCGCGGGAGGCCGCGTAAGTCAGGTGCGCCCTCCATAGCGCCCGCCTACGCTCTCGGCATGATCGTCGAACCCGTGTACCCGCCGAAGCCGTCCCCCGGGGACCGCGTCGCCGTGCTCTCACCCTCCAGCGGTCTGCCGGAACTCTTCCCGCTCCCCTACGAGCTGGGCCTGAAGCGACTCCGCGAGGACTTCGGCCTCGAACCCGTCGAGTACCCCACGACCCGGAAGATGGGCGCGACGCCGCAGGAGCGCGCCGCCGACATCCACGCGGCGTTCGCCGATCCGACGATCAAGGCCGTCATCGCGAGCATCGGCGGTGACGACCAGATCACCGTACTCCCGCACCTCGACCGGGAGTTGATCCGCGCGAACCCGAAGCCGTTCTTCGGCTACAGCGACAACACCACTCTGCTCGCGTACCTGTGGCGGTCGGGCATCGTCGGCTACCACGGCGCGACCGTCATGTGCGAACTCGGCCGCCCCGGCGCGATGGCGCCCGCGACCGAGGATTCGCTGCGCGCCGCGCTGTTCACCTCAGGGCCCTACGAACTGCGGCCGGCGGAGCGGTTCCGCGACATCGACCTGCCCTGGGACGACCCCGCGACGTTCGCGCAGGAGCCGCCGACCGAGCCGGCGGGCGGCTGGCTCTGGCACGGCCCCGAGAGGGTCGTGGAGGGCCGCTCCTGGGGCGGCGAGCTGGAGATCCTCTCCTGGCTCCTGATGGCGGACCGCGAGATCGAGCGGGACCTCTCCGCGTACGACGGGGGTGTGCTGTTCCTGGAGACCTGCGAGGAACTGCTCAGCGCCGACCACGTGTTCCGCATCCTGCGCACCATGGGCGAGCGCGGTCTCCTCCAGCGCTTCCCCGCCCTCTTGATGGGACGCGCCAAGGCCTGGTCCTTCGCCCGCCCGCAAGAGGCGGACGCGAAGGCCGCGCACGCGCGCGAGCAGCGCGAGGCCGTACTGCGGGCACTCGACACGTACGCGCCCGAGACCATGGCGGTCTTCGACGTGGACCTCGGGCACACCGATCCTCAACTGGTCATCCCCTACGGAGGAATCGTGCGGGTCGACGGACGCGAGCGGCGCATCACCGTGACGTACTGACGAAGGGGACGCACTGGCGAGGGGACACCCTGAGGAGAGGACGCACCGAGGAGGGTCGACCACCTCTGCGTAACTGGTCGTCACTGTGGGTAGTTGACGCGGCATGCGCAAGACCGACCCCCCGAACCAGACCGACCCTCCGCACCGGACCGATCCCCTGCCCCCGACCGCCCCACCGTCACTTCCGCGCCTCGTGGCCGCCTCCCTCGCCGGGACCGCCATCGAGTTCTACGACTTCTTTGTCTACGGGACGGCGGCCGCACTGGTCCTGGGGCCGCTGTTCTTCCCGACGTTCTCTCCGCTGGCGGGCACACTCGCCGCCTTCGCGACCTTCGGAGTGGGCTTCGTGGCGCGCCCCCTCGGGTCCGTCGTCTTCGGGCACATCGGCGACCGGCGAGGACGGCGGCCCGTACTCATCGCGTCGCTGCTCCTGACCGGCCTCGCCACGGTCGCCGTCGGCTGCGTGCCGACGTACGAATCGATCGGGATCGCCGCTCCCCTGCTGCTCCTCGTGCTGCGCTTCCTGCAGGGGTTCGGGCTCGGCGGCGAGTGGGGCGGTGCCGTGCTGCTGACCGCGGAGCACGCACCGGCCGAGCGGCGCGCGCTGTGGGCGAGCTTTCCGCAGATCGGGCCAGCGGTCGGCTTCCTGCTGGCCAACGGCATCATGCTGGCCCTCTCCGCACTGCTCACCGACGCGCAGTTCGCGGCGTGGGGGTGGCGGGTGCCGTTCTGGGCGGCGGGGGTCCTCGCGGTCGCCGGTCTCGCGCTGCGCACCTCGCTCGCGGAGAGCCCGGACTTCCTGCGCCTGAGTGAGCACGCGCGCGTGCCGCTCGCCGAAGTGGTCCGCGGGCACTGGCGGTTGGTGCTCCTGACGGCGGGCGCGCTCGCGGTCGGGTACGCGGTGTTCTACGCCGTGACGACCTGGTCCCTCGCCTACGGAGTGGAGCGGCTCGGGGTGAGCCGCACCGTGATGCTGGCCTGCATCATGGCGGCCGTGGTCGTGAAGGGCGCCCTGACGCCGCTGGCGGCCATGCTCGGCGACCGGTACGGACGGCGGCCGCTGTGTCTGATCGGATGCACCGCCATCGCGCTCTGGATGTTCCCGATGATCGCGCTGCTCTCGACCGGGCAGCCGCTGCTGATGTTCTCCGGGTTCCTGGTGGCGATGCTCGCGTTCATCACGATGTTCGCCGTGATCGCCGCGTATCTGCCGGAGCTGTACGAGCCGCGGGTGCGCTGCACGGGCGCCGCGGTCGGCTACAACCTCGGCGGGGTGCTCGGAGGGGCGCTCACGCCGATCGTGGCGACTGCGGTGGCGCAAGGGGACGGGACGCCGTGGGGTGTGGCCGCGTATCTGTCGGGCATCGCGCTGCTGAGCCTCGGGTGCTTCGCGCTGCTTCCGGAGACGCGGCCGGTCAGGGCCGTCGAACCGGTGGCGGCCACGGGGTGAGCGACAGGGCGTACGCCTGACTCTCGGGGATCGACCGCGTACGCCTACGGATTGATCGCCAGCTCCAGATACGCCGCGAACAGCACCAGGTGGACGCCGCCCTGAAGCGGTGTCGCGCGCCCCGGCACGACCGTGAGCGTGCCGACGATCACCGTGAGGACGAGCAGCACCATGTGGGTCGAGCTCAGGCCCAGCACGAGCGGCCCGGACAGCCACACGGAGGCGATCGCGACGGCCGGGATGGTCAGGCCGATGCTGGCCATCGCGGAGCCGAGGGCGAGGTTCAGGCTGGTCTGCACGCGGTCGCGGCGGGCGGCGCGCACGGCCGCGATCGTCTCGGGCAGCAGCACGAGCAGCGCGATGATCACGCCGACGACGGCATGCGGCAGGCCGGCGCTCTCCACACCCGACTCGATCGTCGGCGAGACGCCCTTGGCGAGGCCGACCACGCCGATCAGCGCGAGCCCGAGCAGCCCGAGGCTGATCATCGCCTGCCGGGACGAGGGGCCCTCGGCGTGGCTGCCGGCGTCGATGACCTCGCCGTGCTCGGTGAGGGGCAGGAAGTAGTCGCGGTGCCTGACGGTCTGGGTCGTCACGAACAGGCCGTACAGGATGAGGGACGCGACCGCCGCGAAGGTGAGCTGGGCCGTGGTGAACTCCGGGCCCGGCTTGGTGGTGGTGAACGTCGGCAGGACCAGGCAGAGCGTGGCCAGGGTCGCGACGGTCCCGAGGGCGGCGCCGGTGCCCTCGGGATTGAAGACGGCGACGCGGTGGCGCAGGGAGCCCACCAGGAGGCTGACGCCGACGATGCCGTTGCAGGTGATCATCACGGCGGCGAAGACGGTGTCGCGGGCGAGCGTGGAACTCTTGTCGCCGCCGTCGGCCATCAGGGTGACGATCAGCGCCACCTCGATGATCGTTACCGCGACCGCGAGGACCAGCGAGCCGAAGGGCTCGCCGACGCGATGGGCGATCACCTCGGCGTGGTGGACGGCGGCGAGGACCGAGCCCGCGAGGACCAGCGTCACCAGGGCGACGATCAGGCCGGGCAGACTCCGCCCCCAGGTGAGAGCGAGGAGTACCACCGCGAGGATCGGCACCGCGGCCGTCCATTGCATGCCGAGCGCCCGGAGCCGAGTGACCATGACTCGATGCTGCCCCGGGCGCTTGGGTGTCGCTACTTGGTGCTCGGTGTGCGCTTGGTGCCGTCAGGCCTCGATGCTGTCCTTCGAGGCGTCGCCGGCGGCAGCGGCCTCGGCCTCCTTCGCCGCCTGCTTCTTCGAGGCGATGAGGCTGGTGATCGTGGTGATCACCAGGACACCGCAGATCACGGAGAGCGAGAACGGGATGGAGATCTCCGGGACGTTCACGCCGTTCTCGTGCAGGGCGTGCAGCACGAGCTTCACGCCGATGAAGCCGAGGATCACCGACAGGCCGTAGCTGAGGTGGACCAGCTTCTTGAGCAGCCCGCCGATCAGGAAGTACAGCTGCCGCAGACCCATGAGGGCGAAGGCGTTGGCGGTGAAGACGATGTACGGGTCCTGGGTGAGGCCGAAGATCGCCGGGATGGAGTCCATCGCGAAGAGCACGTCGGTGGTGCCGATGGCGAGCATGACGACCATGAGCGGCGTCATGATCTTCTTGCCGTTCCGCTGGACGAAGAGCTTCGTGCCCTCGTACCGGTCGGAGACGCCGAACTTCTTCTCGATGGACTTCAGGAGGCGGTTCTCCTCCCAGTCCTCTTCCTCCTCGTCGGCACGCGCCTCCTGGATGAGCTTCCAGGCGGTGTAGATCAGGAAGGCGCCGAAGATGTAGAAGACCCAGGAGAAGTTGGCGATGACCGCGGCGCCGGCGGCGATGAAGATCGCTCGCAGGACCAGGGCGATCAGCACACCGAACAGCAGCACGCGCTGCTGGAGATGGGTCGGCACCGAGAACTTCGCCATGATCAGGATGAAGACGAAGAGGTTGTCGACGGAGAGCGACTTCTCGGTGATGAAGCCCGCGAAGAACTCGCCGGACGCCTGGCTCTCGCCCGCGATCATCAGGCCGACACCGAAGAGCGCCGCGAGGACGATCCAGACGATCGTCCAGATTCCGGCTTCCTTGATCGACACGTCATGGGGCTTGCGCCCGATGAAGAAGTCGACCGCGATCAGGGCACACAGACCGAGAACGGTCGCCACCCACATGGTCATAGAAACGTCCACTGCGCCTCCGGCTTCGTACGGCTATTGATCAGCGTCGTCGCTGCCGGAGGTCTCTTCCACCCGAGACGGTCCACCGCCGCCAGTCGGGCCGACGCCCCGGGACCGATGGCGGTCCGTATTGACGGGCACGTCGCAGCCGGGAGTACTCCCCTCCGCTGACAGGAGCCTACTCGAAACACCAAGGGTTGGTAAAGGTAACGGCAATCAAAAGCCAAAAGGCCAGGTCAGAGGCGTACGAAAGTCGCTTTGCCGTCAACGCCCGCCGTTGCGCCTGGCCGTGGCGACCTGGTCGAGGACCTGCCCCAGGATCTGGCTGCCCAAGGGGAAGGCCGGCGGGTCGTACGTCCACGCGTGGCCGACCCAGGGGTCGGCGAGGTGGTCGTCGGGCACCGGCGTAAGCCGCAGGAGCGCGCGCCACAGGGGGTCGAGCAGCGGGCCGTACTCCGCGGCGTCCTCGCGGTCGGCGACCATCATGAGGTGGACGCCGACGGCCGGGCCCTCGTCCGCGAGGTAGCGCAGCTGGGTCACGGCGCGGTCGTCGAAGCCGTGCGGGAAGTCGTTGACGATCAGGAGCTGCTCGGCGGTGTCCAGGTCCGCGGGCAGCGCGTCGGCGGCGCCGCCGCGGACCGCCATCTGGACCAGGTCCACGCGCTGGGTGAGCTTGGCGAGGACCGCGGAGACACCGGCCGCGCCGGTGGCGGGGGGCTCGGCGAGCACGCCGGCCGTCACGAGCGGCGCGAGGGAGGGCGCGGCGGAGCCCGCCGCGTCGATGACGTGGACCTGGAACTCACCTGCGGGGTAGACCGCGAGGAGCCGGGCCGCGTGCGCGACCGCGGTGTCCACGGCGATCCTGCGCAGCTCTGCGGAGTCGGTGAAGGAGTTGGTGAGGGCCTTGCCGCTGTCGATCCACAGGCCGCGCTCCAGGGGCAGCCGGACGAGCATCGGGATCCGCAGGTCGGTGCGCTCGGGGAGGTGGAGGTCGCCGAGGCGGAGCGCCATCGGGATCTCCATGGGCGCGCGGTAGGCGTGCCAGACGGGGCTGCTCCACGCGGCGTACGCCGGGGGGAGGGCGGGCTCGACGACGTCGGCCTCGGCGGCGAGCTGGGCGAGGTCGCGGTCGAGGGCGGCCCTGGCCTGGCCGACGAGGTCGGCGTGCTTGGCGCGGGCGCTCTCGCGCGCGGGGTCGCCCGCGCCGCCGATGCGGCTGCGCGGGTCGGAAAGGACCTTGTCGAGCTCCTGCTCCATGCGGGAGTCGGCGAAGTCGACGGCGCTTCGGTACGCGGCCGTGGTGCGGGCCAGGTCCTCGAACATGCCCCACACCTGGTTGTAGAGCCGCTCCTCCATGGACCAGCCGGTGGCGTCGCCCGCGACGGGCTGGGCGGGCTCCCCCGGGCGGACCGGGGGCGCGGTCGGCGGAGGCGGCGGGGGCGCGGTGGTCTGGCGGGCGGGGTGGGTGTAGTTGATGGGGCCGCCCGGAGCGGGGGCATCGGCCGCGTCGCCGCCGGGCTGCTGCGGGGGCGCGGCGGGTTGGCCCTGTCCCGGGGCGGGCCGGCCCTGCGGCGGGGCGGGCTCTCCCTGGGCCGCGGTGCGCACGCGGGCGTCGTCCGACGGGCGGGGCGGGGGCGCGGCCACGGAGCGGGCCAGGCCCCGCGCCACCGCGTCGTCGATCGCGCCCGCCAGCTCGCGGGCCTGGGGCAGGCCCTGGTCGGTGAGCATCTCGGCGAGGCCGCCCGCGTACCCCTGGCCGACGGCGCGGACCTTCCAGGCGCCCTGGCGGCGGTAGAGCTCCAGGGCGACGACGGCGGACTCGGCGTCCAGGTCGGTGATGGTGTAGCTGGCGACCTCGGCGCCGTCGAGCCCGGTGACCGCGACGAACGGGGCGGCGAGGGCGCTGAAGCTGACCGGGCCCCCGACGCCGACGGGCAGCGCCAGCAGGACGTTGACCCGGTGGACGGTGTCCGGCACGGCATCGAGGTCCACGGCGAGCCGGTGGTCGGCGGCCGCCTGCTTGGAGACCTCAAGGCCCGGCAGGGTGGGCGAACCGGGGTGGGCCACCCACTCCACGCCGCGGACCCTGCCCTGGTCGTCGCCGAGCGTGGCGCCCGCCACGACCGGCTTGCCGGCCGAGACACGGATCTCCAGGCGGGTTCCGGAAAGCGGGTGGTTCTGCCCCCGCACCAGCTCGGCCGTCATTGCCTTCGTTCCCCCTCGAAGGGCCCCCGTCGAGCCCTCGTACTGATACGTGCGGACGTACGGATGTGCCTGGCCGCCTCGACGTGCCCGGACGTGCCTACAGGTGCGGCAGGATCGACGGCATCAGGTCCTGGAAGGTACGGCCGTTGGCGGGGTTGCCGATGGCCGTCATCTGCCAGCCCGCGCCCGCGCGGTGGACCTTCGCCATGATCTGCGCGGTGTACTGACCGCCGCCGTCCAGGGTGTAGCGGGCGAGCTCCTGGCCGTTGGTCTCGTCGACCAGGCGGCAGAAGGCGTTCTGCACCTCCTGGAAGGTCTGGCCGGTGAAGGAGTTCACCGTGAAGACGATCTGGTCGATGTGGACGGGGACCCGCTGCAGATCGACGAGGATCGCCTCGTCGTCCCCGCCCTGGCCGACACCGCCGACGAGGTTGTCGCCGGTGTGCCGCACCGAGCCGTCGTCGCTGACCAGGTGACGGAAGAACACGACGTCCACCGGCTGCTTGTCGGCGAACAGGACCGCCGACGCGTCCAGGTCGACCTCACGGGTGCGCGAGCCGAACAGGCCGCGGCGCGGGGCCGCCTGCCATCCGAGTCCCATGCGCACCGCGGACAGGGCGCCCCCGTCGTTCTTCTGCAGGCTGATGGCCTGACCCTTGGTCATGTTGACCGTCACGCGCTGTCCCCTCTCGAACTGCCTGGGCAACCGCCTCTTGCGGTTGCCCAGCACCCTATGCAGTGCGACCTGGGCGGTCGCACTCCGGGCCGCACTTTGTGGCGGTCTTGCAACAGACCGTCCAGTACGCCGTTTCCCCTGCCCCGGGCGTGCTCCTAGGCCTGGCCCGCCTCCCTCATCTGCCGCAGTTCCTTCTTCATCTCCGACACCTCGTCACGGAGCCGTGCGGCGATCTCGAACTGCAGGTCGGCGGCGGCCGCGCGCATGCGCTCGGTCATCTCCTCGATCTGCTCGGCCAGTTCGGCCGCGGGGCGGTCGGTCGGGACGGTCTCCGCGCCCTTCTTGCCCTTGGCCTTGGTCTTCGAAGAGGCGGCCGTCTTGCCGGTCTTGGCCGCTTCGTTGCCGAGGGAGGGCACCGGGGCCTTGGCGCCCTTGCCCGCCTTCGGCTTGCGGTAGTCGGAGCCGAGGAGCTGCTCGGTGTCGACCTCCTCGCGCGCGATCTGCGACACGATGTCGTTGATCTTCTTGCGGAGAGGCTGCGGGTCGATGCCCTTCTCCTTGTTGTACGCGATCTGCTTCTCCCGGCGGCGGTTGGTCTCCTCGATGGCCTTCTCCATCGCCGGGGTGATCTTGTCGGCGTACATGTGGACCTGGCCGGAGACGTTGCGCGCGGCGCGGCCGATGGTCTGGATCAGGGAGGTCCCCGAGCGTAGGAAGCCCTCCTTGTCGGCGTCGAGGATCGCCACCAGGGAGACCTCGGGCAGGTCGAGGCCTTCACGAAGGAGGTTGATGCCGACCAGGACGTCGAACTCACCGGCCCGCAGCTCGCGCAGGAGCTCGACACGGCGCAGCGTGTCGACGTCGCTGTGCAGATAGCGGACCTGGATGCCCAGTTCGAGGAAGTAGTCGGTGAGGTCCTCGGCCATCTTCTTGGTGAGCGTGGTGACCAGGACGCGCTCGTCCTTCTCGGTGCGCGTGCGGATCTCGTGCACCAGGTCGTCGATCTGGCCCTCGGTGGGCTTGACGACGACCTCGGGGTCGACGAGGCCGGTGGGGCGGATGATCTGCTCGACGAAGCCGTCGCCGCGCGAGAGTTCGTACTTCCCCGGGGTTGCCGAGAGGTAGACCGTCTGCCCGATGCGGCCGAGGAACTCCTCCCACTTCAGGGGGCGGTTGTCCAAGGCGGAGGGCAGGCGGAAGCCGTGGTCGACGAGGGTGCGCTTGCGGGAGGCGTCGCCCTCGTACATCGCGCCGATCTGGGGGACCGTGACGTGCGACTCGTCGAGGACCAGGAGGAAGTCGTCGGGGAAGTAGTCGATGAGGGTGTTCGGGGCGGAGCCGGGCTCGCGGCCGTCGAAGTGCATCGAGTAGTTCTCGACGCCGGAGCAGGAGCCGATCTGGCGGAGCATCTCCAGGTCATACGTGGTGCGCATGCGCAGGCGCTGGGCCTCCAGCATCTTGCCCTGCTTCTCCAGCTCGGCGAGGCGCTCGGCGAGCTCCTTCTCGATGCCGTTGACCGCCTTCTCCATGCGCTCCGGGCCCGCTACGTAGTGCGAGGCGGGGAAGACGTACAGATGGTCGTCGTCGCTGATGACCTCGCCGGTGAGCGGGTGGAGGGTGGAGAGCGCCTCGATCTCGTCGCCGAACATCTCGATGCGGACGGCCAGTTCCTCGTAGACCGGGAAGATCTCGATGGTGTCGCCGCGCACCCGGAAGGTGCCGCGGGTGAACGCGAGGTCGTTGCGCGTGTACTGGATGTCGACGAAGCGGCGCAGGAGCTGGTCGCGGTCGATCTCGTCGCCGACCTTGAGGGGGACCATCCGGTCCACGTACTCCTGGGGGGTGCCGAGGCCGTAGATGCAGGAGACGGAGGCGACCACGACCACGTCGCGGCGGGTGAGCAGCGAGTTCGTGGCGGAGTGGCGCAGGCGCTCGACCTCCTCGTTGATCGAGGAGTCCTTTTCGATGTAGGTGTCCGACTGAGGGACGTACGCCTCGGGTTGGTAGTAGTCGTAGTACGAGACGAAGTACTCGACGGCGTTGTTGGGCAGGAGCTCGCGGAATTCGTTCGCCAGCTGGGCGGCCAGTGTTTTGTTCGGCGCCATCACCAAAGTGGGGCGCTGGAGCTTCTCGATCATCCACGCGGTGGTGGCCGACTTGCCGGTGCCGGTCGCGCCGAGGAGGACGACATCCTTCTCACCTGCGCGAATGCGCCGCTCCAGCTCGGCGATGGCCGCCGGCTGGTCGCCGCTGGGCTGGTACGGGCTGACGACCTCGAAGGGCGCCACCGTGCGTTCGATCTTGGATACGGGCCGCATGGAATCCACCGTACGACCCCGCACTGACAACCGGGCCCGATCGCCCGCTCAGCGGCGTCCCGTCACCAGTTCTGCGGGGTGCGGGAGCCGGGGCGGGTGCGGCTGCGGGTCCGGCGGCGCGGCCCCGGCACGTGGCGGTCGCCGGAGCGCGGGACGGGGTAGGGCTGCCGGGGGCGGCCGCCGTTCGCCGGGCTTCTGGTGTCGGCCTGGCCGCCCATCACCATCAGCGGGTCGAACATCACGATCACGCCCGCCAGGAGCAGGAAGGCGAGCGGCCCGATCATCATGGGCGCGAGGATCTCGGCGGGCGAGTCGCCGGGCGGCGCGACGCCCGAGCCGTGCAGATGGACGCTGAGCCCCGCCATGCCCATGTAGTGCATGCCGCTCACGGCCAGACCCATCACGAGGCTCGCGCCCAGACTCCAGAGGGGACCCTTGACCTGGCCCGCCGCCCAGAGCGCGGCGGTCGCGGCGCACATGGCGATCACCACGGACGCGGCGACGGTGAGGGTGTTGTACTCCAGCGTCCCGCGAAGACGCATACCGGCCATTCCCAGGTAGTGCATCGTGGCCACGCCGAGGCCCGTGATGGTCCCTCCGGTGAAGAGCGCGGTGCCCGTCGCGCCGCGGTAGCCGACGATGAAGATGCCGATGCCGACCATGACGATGGCGACGGCCAGGCTCGCGAAGGTCAGCGCCTTGTCGTAGTGGATCGGGGCTTCCTCGACGGTGAAGCCCATCATCGCCACGAAGTGCATGGTCCAGATTCCGGACCCGATCGCGGCCGAGCCGAGCGCCAGCCAGCCGGGCCGCCAGGAGTGCGCCACGAGCAGCGATCTGGTCGTGCAGCGCAGACCGAGCGCTCCTCCCAGACAGGCCATGAGATAGGCCACCACCGGTGTGACGACTCCGTAGCTGAACCCGTCGACCGTGCCCTGCATGCGCGGTAGCCCTTCCGCCTGTTGTGCCCGAATGCCCTGATAACGCCCGATGCACCCCCTGTCGGCGGCCATCTGAAAGACCGTCGGCTGAGGCAGAGAGTAAAGCTCGCGCCGGAACGTACGAACGATTTTCCGGCAAAGAATCGCGTTACCCACGCGCGGGGTCCCAGAGTTTGTCGACTCCGTTCAACCTGTGGCCATCCTGCACCTGTCTCCCGTTGGCCGTGGACTGTCACTCTCGACCGGTCCGCGACCTCTCGACGCGAGGAGTACACGTGTACGCACGCGCTGCCGTCACCACTGCCGCCCTTCTCGGAGCCGGCGCACTCGTCCTCCCCACCGCCACCGCCACCGCGCAGACGTCCTCGACGCGGACGCCCGCGGCACAGAGCGCGGTCCGGCACGACAGACCACTGGTCGTCGCCCACCGCGGCGCCTCGGCCTACGCTCCGGAGAACACCCTCGCGGCCATCGACAAGGCCCGTGACATGGGCTTCCGCTGGGTCGAGAACGACGTCCAGCGGACCAGGGACGGCGAGCTCGTGATCATGCACGACGACACCCTGAAGCGGACGACGAACGTCGAGGAGCTCTTCCCCGACCGCGCCCCGTGGAAGGTCGCGGACTTCACTGCGGCGGAGATCGCGAAGCTCGACGCGGGCAGCTGGTTCAGCCCGAAGTACGCGGGCGAGCGCGTGCCCACGCTCGAGCAGTACATGCGCCGGGTGTCGCACAACCACCAGAAGCTGGTCTTCGAGTTCAAGAAGCCCGAGCTGTACCCGGGCATCGAGAAGGAGGGCCTGCGGGTGCTCCGCGACACGGGCTGGCTCGACAAGCACCACGTCAAGAGCAAGCTCGTCATCCAGAGCTTCAGCGCGGACAGCGTGAAGACGGTGCACAAGCTGCGGCCCGACGTGAAGACGGGCTTCCTCGGCACGCCCGCGGTGGCCGACCTGCCCGCGTACGCGAAGTTCGCCGACCAGATCAACTCCACGCACACGTCCATCTCGGCCGACTACGTCTCCGCGATCCACGCGCTCAAGGGCCCGCACGGCAAGCCTCTGGAGATCTTCACATGGACCGTCAACGACGCCCCGAACGCGGTGCGCGCCGCGGGCTTCGGCGTGGACGGGATCATCACCAACACCCCTGACGTCGTCCGCGAGGCGCTGCGCGAGGACTGAGGCGCTGCGCGAGGACCGGCCGCGCCGTCGCGTTGTCAGTGGGCGGTCGTACGGTGGTCGGCATGAACGCGAATGCGCAGGAGCGGGAGCAGCGTCAGGTCGTGTGGGCCGTCGTCGGCAGCGACATCGGTCCGCTGCTGCTCGCCGCGACCGACGAGGGACTGGTCACCGTGGCCTTCCACGCCACGGACGCGGTGCGCGACAAGACCCTGGAGAAGCTCGGCTCCCGCCTGGGCGCCGAGCCGCTCCACGCACCGGATTCGCCCCTTCTCGCCGAGGCGATACGGCAGCTCGCGGAGTACTTCGCGGGTGAGCGCCACGACTTCGAGCTGCCGCTCGACTGGTCGCTGATCTCCGGCTTCAACCGCCAGGTGCTGCGCGAGCTCGCCTCCGGCGTGCCGTACGGCGCCGTCGTGGGGTACGGCGACCTGGCAGGACGCGTCGGCCAGCCGCGCGCGGCCCAGGCCGTGGGCATCGCCATGGGCGCCAATCCCCTGCCGGTCGTGGTGCCGTGCCACCGCGTGGTGGAGAGCGACGGGGGCATCGGCGGCTTCGGGGGCGGCCTGGAGACCAAGCGGCAGCTGCTCGCGCTGGAGGGAGTGCTTCCGCAGCCGCTGTTCTGACGCCTTCGGACGTGGCCAGGCCCCGGCTCCGCGTGGTTACGTGCGCACGGGCGCCCTGGCACACTGCGTCAGTGACTTCGACCCTCGACGCTCCTGACATACCCGCGCCGGAGGCGCTGCCCGCACTGCGCCGTCGTACGAACGCCGTATTGATCGCCGGTCAGATATTGGGCGGGCTCGGGGTGCCGGTCGGCATCACCCTGGCCCCGGTCCTCGCGACCGACGTGAGCGGCACGGAGGCGGTGTCCGGCCTCGCGCCGACGGCTTCCGCGGCCGGCACGGCCCTGCTCTCGCTGCCGCTCGCCGCGCTGATGAACGCGCGCGGGCGGCGTGCCGGGCTCGTCCTCGCCTATGTCATCGGCGCGCTGGGCGCGGGGATCGTGGTGCTCGCCTCGGTGGTCGGAAGCTTCGCGCTGCTGCTGCTCGGCATGGCGGCGTTCGGGGCGGGCTCGCTGGCCACGCTGCAGGCGCGGTTCGCCGCGGCCGACCTCGCCGAGCCCGACCGGCGCGGCCGTTCCATCTCGCTCATCATCTGGGCCACCACGATCGGCTCGGTCCTCGGGCCGAACATCGCCGCGCCCACGAGCCGCGTCTTCGCCGACAGCGCGATCTCGAAGGAGGCGGGGCCCTTCCTCTTCGCCGGCGGGATCTTCGCGGTGGCTGCGCTGGTCGTGGCGGTGCTGCTGCGGCCCGATCCGCTGCTCACCGCCCGCGCCCTGGACCCGGAGCAGCACGAGGCGCCGCGGGGCAGTTCCCTGAAGGCGGGGATCGCCGCGGTGGCCGCGTCTCCCATGGCCCGGCTCGCGCTGGTGACGGTGGCCGCCTCGCACACAGTGATGGTCTCGATCATGGTGATGACGCCGGTCGACCTGGGGCACCACGGCGCGAGCCTGGAGCTGGTCGGTCTTGTCATCAGCGGTCACATCGCGGGCATGTACGCGTTCTCGCCGGTGATGGGCTGGCTCGCCGACCGGTTCGGCAGGCTCTCCGTGATCGGCCTCGCGGTCGGTCTGCTGAGCTGTGCGGCGCTGCTCGCCGGCACGGCGGGGCCGAGCCACGCCCGGACCGCGGCCGGTCTCTTCCTGCTCGGGCTCGGCTGGTCCGCGGGGCTCGTCTCCGGGTCCGCGCTGCTCACCGACTCGGTGCCGCAGTCGGCACGGGCCGCCGTGCAGGGCCTCTCCGACCTGACGATGAACGCGGCCGCGGGCATCGGCGGCGCGGCCGCGGGGCTGATCGTCGCCAAGGCTAGCTACGGCTGGCTCAACCTCATCGGCGCCTGTGTGCTGCTGCCGATGGCCGCGCTCGCCGTCCGCAGGGCGGTCAGGAAGACGTGACTCCCGCGCGGCCGCCGGGAGTTGGCCGAGTCGGCCCCGTGGGCCCCGTGGGCCCCGTGGGCCCCGTGGGCCCCGTGGGCCCCGTGGGCCCCGTGGTCAGGGAAGCGTGATGTGGTACGCCTTGCGCAGCGTCTCGTGCACGGTCCACGTGGTGCGGTCGCCCTCGCGCAGCACGGCCGCGTCGCCGGGGCCGATCTCCAGGGTGTCGCCGCCCTCGACCTCGACGGTGGCCCGGCCGCTGACGACCACGAAGAGCTCGTTGGCCTCGGTGTCGGTGACCACGCCCGGCGTGATCTGCCAGATGCCGCGCAGCTGCTTGCCGTCGGCGGACTCCCACAGCACCTTGCCGGTCACCACCGGGTCGCCGGAGACGATCTGCTCCGGGTCGAGCGGCTCGACCTCCAGCTCGACGTCGGGGATGTGCACGGCAAAAGACGCAACAGCCTGATCATTCGTGGTCATGGCCGGTCACCCTAGCCGGGGGGCGCGGTCCGCCTCGGCCGGGGTCGGGTTTGGCGGAGGGCTCGGCCCGCCAGGGATGAGGGGAGACCCGACAGGCAGGAGGCAGGCCCGTGCTGGTGGTGTCCGACGAGGTACAGACAGCTGTCACGGAGCGGCGGCCCGTGGTGGCCCTGGAGTCCACGATCATCGCGCACGGGCTGCCGCGCGCGCGGAGTCTCCAGGCGGCCGAGGAGCTCGAAGCGGTCGTACGCGACGAGGGTGCCGTCCCCGCGACGATCGCCGTCCTGGACGGACGACCCCATGTCGGCCTGGACAAGGAGCAGTTGGGGCGGGTCGCGAACGAGGACGGCATCCGCAAGCTGGGCCACCGCGATCTGCCGCTCGCCCTCGCGACGGGTGCGAGCGGGGCGACGACGGTGTCGGCGACGGCGCTGCTCGCCGCGCGCGCGGGTGTACGGGTGTTCGCCACGGGCGGGCTCGGCGGGGTGCACCGGCAGTGGACGGTGACGCAGGACGAGTCGGCCGATCTGGGGCTGCTCGCCCGCACGAGGATCACGCTGGTGTGCGCGGGCGTGAAGTCGGTCCTGGACGTGGCGGCGACGCTGGAACGGCTGGAGACGCTGGGCGTCGCGGTGGCGGGGTTCGGGACCGACCGCTTCCCCGGCTTCTATCTCGCCGACTCCGGGCACCCGGTGGACTGGACGCTGCGGAGCCCCGGTGAGGTCGCGGAGGTGATGCGGGCGCAGGACGCGCTCGACGGGCCCGACTCGGCGCTGATCGTGGCGAATCCGGTGCCACTGGACGAGCAGCTGGATCCCGGCCTCCACGCGCGCGTGCTCGCCGAGGCCCTGGAGGCGTGCGAGGAGCGGGGCATCACGGGGCAGGCGATCACGCCGTTCCTCCTGGATGAGTTGGTCCGCCGCACCGACGGCGCCTCCCTGGAGGCCAACCTCGCGGCGGTCCGCGGCAACACCCGCCTGGCGGGGCGCATCGCGGTGGCGTGGGCGGGGCGGTGACGGTGCGGGGCGAGGGGCCTCGCGCGGTGGTGGATCTGCGGGGCACGGGGCATGCCGGGGGCGCGGAGGCAGGCAGTGGTGGGCTGTTGGTGGTCGGGGATGTCGTCACCGACATCGTCGCCCGGCACCGTACGGCCCTTGTCACCGGCACCGACACCGCCGCGGAGATCCGTACCGTGCCCGGCGGCGCGGGGGCCAACGTGGCGTGCTGGGCGGCGTATTGGGGCTGCGCGGACGTGGCTCTGCTGGGGCGGGTCGGCGCCGACGCGGCGGCGTGGCACGAGGACGCGCTCACGCGCGCGGGGGTGCGGCCCCGGCTCGTGGTCGACCCCACCGCGCCGACAGGGACGGTGATCTGCCTGGTGGACGGGGCCGCCGCGGCCGAGCGGACGTTCCTCACGGACAACGGTGCCTCGCTGCGGCTCTCCCCCGCCGACTGGTCGCCCGACCTGCTCGACGGCGTGGCCCTGCTGCACCTCTCCGGTTACCTGTTCTTCGCCGAGCCGGGCCGCGCGGCGGCACGGACCGCGCTGGCGGCGGCGCGCACGCGTGGAGTGCCGGTGAGCGTGGATCCCGCGTCGGCGGGGTTCCTCGCGGAGTCGGGTGCCGAGCGGTTCCTCTCGGCGGTGGACGGGGTGGAGACGCTGCTGCCGAGCCGCGACGAGGCGGAGCTTCTCACCGGGCTGCCCGACCCCGCCGACGCGGCGTCGAAGCTGAGCCGCCGCTTTCCTTCCGTGGTGGTCACGTCGGGCGCCGAGGGGGCATGGGTGGCGCGTAACGGCGAGGTGCTCGGCCGGGCCCCCGCACCGCCCGCGCGCGTACGGGACTCGACGGGCGCGGGCGACGCGTTCACCGGCGCGTTCCTCGCCGCGCGGCTCGACGGAGCGGGGCTCCTCAAGGCGGCGGGCGAGGGGTGCGGGGCGGGGGCGCGGGCCGTGGAACGGGTGGGAGGCAGGCCACCGCCGGTACGGGGGTAGCGGGAGGTGGCGGTGCGGGGGGGGCGCGGGGGGCGCGGGGGTGCTTACGGCTTCCTCCGGAGGGTGCTTACGGCTTCCTCCGGGGGGTGCTTACGGCTTCCTCCCCCACGCCGCGATCAGCGGTGCCGTCGCCAGGTCCATGGTGCGCGTCGCGACGTTCGCCAGGTGCTCGTCGATGTCCTCCGCCGTGGCCAGGCCCGCGGCGGTCAGGTCCGGGTGGAACTGGCGGAGCGTCGCGGTCTCCAGGTCGGCGCAGGCGGGCGAGGCGAGCGGGAAGTACACGTCGGACTCCACCTGGCGCAGGCCCGCCTCACGCAGCAGCCGCGGCAGCCGTCGCCCGTACGTGAGATCGGCTCCGCGCTCCGCGAGCAGCGCGCGCACCCCGTGGCGCAGTCGGTTCGCCAACTCCTGTGCGGGGCCGTGCTCGTCGGGGCAGGCCAGCGGCTGCAGCGCGGGGTCGGCCTCCTCGATCAGGAGCCTGCCGCCGGGCCGCAGCGCCCTCAGCATCGACGCCAAGGCCCGCTCCCGGTCCGGGACATCGGCCAGGACGAGCCGCGCGTGCACCAGGTCGAAGCCCTCGACCGGCGGCGCGTCGACGGCGACGTCGTGGGTCCGCACCTCGAGGGGCGAACGTGCGGCCCGCGTCTGCCAGGACGTGTCGGTGTCGGTCGCGAGGACCCGGCCGGTGGGGCCGACCCGCTTGGCGAGCCAGGAGATCACGGAGGTGCCGCCGGCCCCGACCTCCCAGCAGCGCCAGCCGGGACCGATGCCCAGGCGTTCGATGTGCCCGAAGGTCGTCGGGTCGAAGAGGGCGGCGAAGGCGTCGCGGCGCGACTGTGCCGCGGACGGCCCGTGGTCGGGGAGTCGGCGGTGGTCGGAGAGCTGCCCGGGATCGGAGTACTGCCGGGGGTCGAGGAGATGTCCGTCGATTCGCGTCATGCCGTGATCATCCCAGTTGTCCTGCTTGCTCCCGGGTAGCAGAACCGGATGTTCCGGTGCGGAATACTCCGTTCCCACAGGCCTCGGCGAAGTGTCGGAACGTACTGGCAGACTGGCACGCCAAGTCGTCGGTGCGAGGAGCCACACATGTCGATGGCAGGCAATCTGCGGAAGGTCGGAAGCCTGGGCAAGGCCGGTGGCCTGCGCACGGTCGGCGGCCTGCGGAAGGTCGCACGGCTGCGCCACCGCGCCGGGCGCGTCGACCTGAGTCACCCCGCGCGCTCCCCGCTGGGCTCGTCGGTGGTGAATTGCGTGACGTACCGGGAGGGGGTGCGCCAGCCGTCCGCCCACGACCTGGTCGAGGCGGTGGAGCGCGTCCGCAAGAACGGCGACGGCTTCGTCTGGCTCGGGCTGCACGAGCCGACGGAGGACGAGTTCGCGGGCATCGCCGATCTCTTCGACCTGCACCCCCTCGCCGTGGAGGACGCGGTGCACGCGCACCAGCGCCCGAAGGTCGAGCGGTACGACCAGACGCTGTTCGCCGTCTTCAAGACCGTCTGCTACGTGGAACACACCGAACTCACCGCGACCAGCGAGGTGGTGGACACCGGCGAGATCATGGTCTTCGTCGGCCGGGAGTTCGTCATCACCGTCCGGCACGGCAGGCACGGCTCGCTCGGCCCGCTGCGCGAGGAGCTTGAGGCGGCGCCCGAGCAGCTCGCCCAGGGCCCGGCCGCGGTGCTGCACGCCATCGCGGACCAGGTCGTGGACGACTACCTCGCGGCGACGGACGCGGTGCAGTCGGACATCGACCAGGTCGAGTCCGCCGTGTTCGCCAGGGACGGCGAGCGGACCGACCCCGGCCGGATCTACCAGCTCAAGCGCGAACTGCTCGAACTGAAGCGGGCGGTGGTGCCGCTCGGCCGGCCGCTCCAGGTGCTCGCCACCCAGCCGATGCGGGTCATCGCCCCGGAGATACAGGCGTACTTCCGCGACGTCGACGACCACTTGAAGCGGGCCACCGAACAGATCGCCGCCTTCGACGAGTTGCTGAACTCGATCCTCCAGGCGCACCTCGCCCAGGTGACAGTCGCGCAGAACGAGGACATGCGGAAGATCACCGCCTGGGCGGCGGTCATCGCGGTGCCGACGATGGTCTGCGGCATGTACGGCATGAACTTCGACCACATGCCCGAGCTGCACTGGCAGTTCGGCTATCCGCTGGTCATGTCCGTGATCGCGACGATCTGTTTCACGCTGTACCGCGGCTTCCGGCGGAACGGCTGGTTGTGAGCCCCGAACTCGCCATCGGCGGCTAGCCCTTGGCGTACACGCTCTCGACCCAGCCCGCGAGCTGGTCGTCGGTGAGGTGCGTGGCCAGGTCCGCCTCGCTGATCATGCCGACGAGCCGCTTGTTCTCGATCACCGGCAGGCGGCGGATCTGATGGCCCTGCATCTCCCGCAGGACCTCGTCGACGTCGGCGCCCGAGTCGATCCAGCGCGGCGTGCCCTTGGCCATGTCGCCCGCGGTGACTTTGGCCGGGTCGTGGCCCATGGCCACGCAGCCGACGACGATGTCACGGTCGGTGAGGATGCCGCAGAGCCGTTCGTTCTCGTCGCTGATGGGCAGTGCGCCCACGTCGAGTTCGCGCATCAGCTGGGCGGCGCGGTCCAGGGTCTCGTGCATGGGGATCCACTGGGCGCCCCGGTGCATGATGTCTCCGGCGGTGGTCATCACTACCTCCCGTTGCCGGGCAGTGTCCGGAGCGGCGCGAAGGCACCGCTGGTCCCGGCGCCCTTCATTCTCGCGGCGCCGGGGGTGGCACGCATCCGGAGCCGGTCGGCCACTCCGGGCCGGTCAGCCGCACCACCGCGGACCGGTCAGCCGCTCCACCGCCCTGGGCCGGTCAGCCGCTCCACGCCGGGTGCCGTGGGTCGTCCGCCCGCACCACCACGTCGGCCGCCGCCACCGGGTCCGTCTCCGTCTCGTACCGCTCGAAGGCAGGCAGCGTCCACTGCTCGGCCTGCGGTGTACGTCGCCTCAAGGCTCCCGGCGAGAGCCGCACGTGCACGGTGAGGTCGAACGGGAACCAGTGGCCGAGGAGCAGCGGCCCGTGCAGCAACAGCACGCCGCCGGGCGGAAGTCGGACGTACGAGCTGCGGGTGGCACGGTCGGCCGCCGGGTCCCACAGGTCGGGCAGGACCCGGCCCGTGCCACCGGGGTCGAGCGGCCCGAGGACCTCGCGCCACAACGCGCCCGTGTCGAACCACCCGCTGTAGTACGCCTCCACGTCCTCATGGCCGTACTCGAACCGCAGCGACGCTGGCCGCAGGAAGTCCTCCGTGCCGATCACGAGCGAGGTCCGTCCGCGCAGGCGCAGCGCGTCGCTCACCCGGCGCGCGAGGTCGCCGGTGCCGCCGGCCGGCGCTCCGTCGAAGGCGATCCGCGGCCAGTCGCCGCCGTCGGCCGTCTTCAGGTCGAGCAGACGGTCGGCGAGGGTGTCGGCCAGGCGTTCCCAGGTGATCGGTTCGAGTCGCACGGCCCCCATGATGCCGGGTGCCGCGGCGTGCGGCGAAGGACGGCGGAGGACAGCGGAGGACGGCGGAGGACGGTCGTGGGCTCCCGTGACGGGGAAGGTAACGGGCATGGCAGGGCTCGTGGTCTTCCAGCCGTTGAAGCGGCGCCGTTGCGCGGAGTGCCGCTCCGGGCCGCTGCCGCTGCTCGTCCTGGAGGGCGGCGAGCCGCGCTGCCTGGACTGCGCCGACCTCGGGCACCTCGTGTACCTGCCGCGCGGCGACACGGCACTCACGCGGCGGGCCCGCGAGGACAGCGGTCTCTCCGCGGTCGTCGTCCGCTTCCACCGCCGCCGCGCACGCTACGAACGGCAGGGCGTCCTCGTCGAGGAGGCGGCGCTCGCCCGTGCCGAGGAGCGGTGCCTGGCGGACGCGGAGGCGCGGGCGCGGCGCAGGGTGCGGGACGCGGCGCGGCGGGCGGCGGAGGACGTGCGGTTCACGCGGGCGTTCGCCGCGGAGATCCGCCGGCTCTTTCCCGGGTGCCCCCAGGAGCGGGCCGACGCCATCGCGGCGCATGCCTCGGTGCGGGGCAGCGGGCGGGTGGGGCGGAGTGCGGCGGGACGGGCGCTTTCGGAGGGGGCGGTGCGGGCGGCGGTCGTGGCGGCTGTGCGGCATGTGGCTACGCCTTATGACCGGTTGCTGATGAGCGGGGTGCCTCGGGGAGAGGCGCGGCGGAGGATTGCGCCTGGGGTGGAGGCGGTGTTGCGGGGGTGGCGGGAACCGGGGGTCGGGAGCGTCTCCTGAGGCCTCGGTGAACCGGTGCCCGGAATCGAGGGGTGCGCCACCCTTCCCCAAGCTCTCGACTCCGCTCGGCCGGGGGAGCCCCCGCTCGCCCTTACGGCATGCCTGCCCGCGACAGGGAAGACGGCTGCGTATGGGGGCGCGGGTGTCGCGCATGGCCGTTCGCGGCTCGTGGCAATTGACTTGTGGTGATGACAGGCGCCGTGCAGGATCAGTCAGCCGCGGGACGCCCATCCGAACGTAATCACCCCAGCACCCACGGGAGTTGCCATGATCGACGGACCGTACTTCGCACTCACCGTGCTCGGGGCGCTTGCCTGCGGACTCGCCGCCGGGGTCTTCGCGGCGTTCTCGACGATGGTGATGAAAGGCCTGGCCGCGCTGCCGCCGGCCCAGGGCATCGCCGCGATGAACCGGATCAACGTCGCCGCGGTCACCCCGCCCTTCATGGCCATCTTCCTGGGAGCCACGGGGCTGTGTGCGGTGCTCGCCGTGGTGACGTTCGTGCTCTGGCCGGAGGAGGGCACCGTGGAACTCCTTGTCGGCTGCGCGCTGTATCTGATCGGCTCGTTCGGGGTGACCGTCGCGGCGAACATTCCGCGCAACGACGCCCTGGCCAAGGTCGACCCGGACAGCGAGGAGGGCGCCGCGTACTGGCGTACGTACGTCAAGGAGTGGACGGCGTGGAACCACGTCCGCGGTGTCGCGTCGATCGGCGCAACCGCGGCCTTCGTCCTCGCGCTGACCTGACCGGGGCCCGGCCCTGACCGGGGCCCGGCCCTGACCTGGGCCGGGACGGCACGTCGCCCGGGTGCCGGGGGCCGCGTGCCGACGTATGGTGACGAAAAGGCCTGCGCGAGAAGGCCTGTGCGAAAAGGCCTGTGCGAGGGAGACGGCCATGGCCGACCCCAAGGGCTTCCTCACCACCCCCCGCCGTGAATGGCCGCGCCGCCCCGTCGGGGAGCGGGTGCGGGACTGGGACGAGGTGTACGTCCCCGGAGCGCTGCTGCCCATCGTCGAGCGGCAGGCGGACCGCTGCATGGACTGCGGAGTTCCGTTCTGCCACGAGGCGTGCCCGCTCGGCAATCTGATCCCCGAGTGGAACGACCTGGTGTCCCGGGCCGACTGGCGCGCGGCGGCGGACCGGCTGCACGCCACGAACAACTTTCCCGAGTTCACGGGGCGGTTGTGCCCCGCACCGTGCGAGGCGGGCTGTGTCCTGGCGATCAACGCCCCCGCGGTGACGATCAAGAACGTCGAGGTCGCCATCGCCGACCGCGCCTGGGCGGAAGGCCTCGCGCCGCCGCGGCCGCCGGAGCGGCTCTCCGGCAGGTCGGTCGCCGTCGTCGGCTCCGGGCCCGCGGGCCTCGCCGCCGCGCAGCAGTTGACGCGGGCCGGGCACACCGTCGTGGTGTACGAGCGGGACGACCGGGTGGGCGGACTGCTGCGGTACGGGATCCCCGCGTTCAAGATGGAGAAGCGTCATCTGGAGCGCAGGCTGGGGCAGTTGACGGCCGAGGGCGTGCGATTTCGTACGTCGACGGAGATCGGGCGGGACGTGGGCGCGGCGGAGCTGCGGGGCCGCCATGACGCCGTGGTCCTGGCGGTCGGCGCCACGGCCCGGCGGGAACTGGACGTGCCTGGGCGGGAGTTGGCCGGGGTCGAGCAGGCCATGTCGTATCTGCCGCTGGCCAACCGCGTGGGCGAGGGGGATCTGGACGTCTCGCCGATGAGCGCCGCGGGCCGGCATGTCGTGATCGTGGGCGGTGGCGACACGGGGGCGGACTGTCTGGGCACGGCGGTGCGCGAAGGAGCCGCGTCGGTCACCCAGTTGGACATCTACGAACGCCCCGGCGAGGAGCGCGACGAGACGACGGACCCCTGGCCGACGTACCCCAAGCTGTATCGGCTCTCCGCGGCGCACGAGGAGGCGGGGCAGCTGGCCACCGCGCCCGCGGCGGACGCCGACGCGCGCCTGTTCGCGGCGTCCACGCTCCGCTTCAGCGGGGACGGGGCAGGGCACGTGCGGGCGGTGCACCTGACGGGAGTCGACGCGGCACGGCAGCCGCTGCCCGGCACGGAACGGGAACTCCCGGCCGACCTGGTCCTGCTGGCCCTCGGGTTCTCCGGCCCCGAACGCACGCCCGGCGGCCTGCTCGACCAACTCGGCGTACACGTCGACGACCGGGGCACGCTCACCCGCGACGCACGCTTCGCGACGAACGTCCCCGGAGTCTTCGCGACCGGCGACGCGGCACGCGGCCAGTCCCTGATCGTCTGGGCCATCGCAGAGGGCCGAGCGACCGCCGCGGCCGTGGACCACTGGCTGACGGGCGCGACGGAACTCCCGTCCCCGATCGCGCCGTTCGACCGGCCTATGACGGCGTGAGGACGTGACGGGGCTACGGGGCTACGGGGCTACGGGGCTACGGGGCTACGGGGCTACGCGACAGGCAGACGCCGAAGCCCCGCCCAGGTCAAGCGCTTCCCAGAGGCGGACCTCACGGCTTCCGCCCCACCGCTCCATAACCCGGCGTCGGCCCGTCCCCCGACTCCGGCGCCCGCTCGCCCGGTTCTGGCTTCCAACGGTCGACGACCACCACCCCGGGGTCCACCATCTCGTACCCCTCGAAGAAGCGCTCCACCTCCGCGCGTGTGCGCAGCGCGAGCGTCATGCCGCGCGCCTTGTACAGCTCGGCGGCCTGCTTCGCCGTCTCTGGGGTGAACTCGCCCGTGCCGTGCGACAGCATCAGATGGCTGCCGGACGGCAACGCCCGCATCAGGCGGTCCACCAGTTCGTACGCGCCGTCCTCGTCCGCGATGAAGTGCAGCAGCGCCACGAGCGAGAGGGCGACGGGCCGGTCGAAGTCCAGGACCCGCGCGGCCTCTTCGAGGATCTTCTCGGGCTCGCGGAAGTCCGCCTGGATGTACTCGGTGACGCCCTCGGGCGTCGAGCGCAGCAGCGCTCCGGCGTGGGCGAGGACGATCGGGTCGTTGTCGCAGTAGACGACGCGGGTGTCCGGCGCGATCCCCTGGGCGATCTGGTGGAGGTTCGGCTCGGTGGGTATCCCGCTGCCGATGTCGAGGAACTGCCGCACGCCCTGGCCCGTGAGCCAGCGCGTGGCGCGCTGCATGAACGCCCGGTTGGCCCGCGCCGTGGTCAGGACCCGCCCGTCCATGGCGACGAGTTGGCGGCCCATCTCCTCGTCCACCGGGTAGTTGTCCTTGCCGCCCAGGAACCAGTCGTACATCCGTGCCGGGTGCGGCTTGCTGGTGTCGATGTACGACGGGTCGGTCACAGCGGCTCCAAGGGGCTCGGCATGGTCGGGACTACGGGGACTGCTGGGCCGTCACGAGAGCAGGAAGTCCGCCTCGCCCGCCTTCGCGCCCTGGATGAACGCGGTGATCTCGCCACGCGTGTAGATGAGCGCGGGGCCGTCCGGGTCGGTGGACTGACGCACCGCGACGCGCCCGTCGGCCAGCTTCATGGCCTCCAGGCAGTTGCCGCCGTTGCCGCCGCTCCACGGCTTGTGCCAGCCGTCGTTGCCGAGGTCACGGGCGGGCATGCCGTTGTAGATCCGGGACTCGCCGCGGGGTTCGCTGCGCGAGTCGTCGCGGGCTCCGGGTGAACGCGGACCGGCTGGGCGCGTTCCGGCTCGATGTCGGTCCATGTCACAGCTCCTTGCGGAGATCCCTGAGGATCTCCTTCGTGCGTTGTGCGGTGGCGGCCTGCGCCGCCATGCGGTCCATGACCTCCAGGTGGGTGGCCACCTCTTTGCGCGCGTCCAGGTAGACCGCGCCGGTCAGGTACTCGCTGTAGACCATGTCGGGCAGTTCCGGCACCGCGAACCTGAAGAGCACGAACGGTCCGTACGTCCCGGGGTGCGGCCCCGCGGAGAACGGCGCGATCTGCAGCGTGACATGCGGCATCTCGGTGGCTTCGAGCATCCGGTCGAGCTGCTCGCGCATCACGTCCGCGCTGCCGACGGGCCTGCGCAGCGCGGTCTCGTCCATCACGACCCACAGCCGGGGCGCGTCCTCACGGGTGAGCAGCGCCTGGCGTTCCATGCGCAGCGCGACGTACCGGTCGATGTCCTCGGGCCTGGTCTGGCCGATGGCCCCGGAGCGCATCACTCCGCGTGCGTACTCCTCGGTCTGCAGGAGTCCCGGCACGAAGTGGGGTTCGTAGGACCTGATGAGGCTGGCCGCCCCCTCCAGGCTGACGTACATGCTGAACCAGCCCGGCAGGATGTCGTGGAACCGCTGCCACCAGCCCGGCTTGTTGGCCTCCTCGGCGAGGGTCACGAACGCGTCGGCCTCGTCGTCGGCGACGCCGTACGACTTCAGGAGCAGCTGGAGATACGGGATCTTCAGCGCGACCTCTGCCGTCTCCATGCGACGGACGGTGGCGGGGGCGACGCGCAGTATCTTCGCGGCCTCCTCGCGTTTCAGGCCCGCGCCCTCGCGCAGATCCTGCAGGCGACGACCGAGAACGACCTGGCCAACGGTCGGCGCGGACCGCGGTTCGCTCACGTCTCCTACCTCCACCTGACTCCGCGTTGCCTCAACTCACACCGCACCGCGAGCTGTAGCGAGCAGTGTGCCATGCGCACTCTCGGAGGCACACGCCACTGTGCACTTTTCAGAGTGGCCCTTGCCAAGGTGTTCAGGGCGGGGCGATAGTGGAGAGCGTGACTCCGCCCGCGCCGTTAGGAACCGAAGCCGCCGGAGGCCGTCTTGGCGATCTCGCCGAGGCGTGGCCCGAGGCCGCGGAGGTCTGCGTCAGCTTCGCCCTCGCCCCGCGTCCGGGCTCCGTCGCGCAGGCCAGACGCCTGATGCGCGACCAGCTCGACGGGTGGGCCGTGTGCGACGACGACGCCCGCGACGCGGCGGCACTCGTCCTCTCCGAACTGGTCACCAATGCCGTGGTGCACACCGCGAGCCGGCGGATCATCTGCGAGCTGTGCGCGGATCCGGAGAAGCTGCGGATAGCCGTACGTGACGAAGGGTGCGGTTCAGGAACGCCGCGCCCGGTGCACAGGGGGGCCGACGAGGAGCACGGGAGGGGACTGCTTCTTGTCGACGCGGTGAGCAGTGCGTGGGGCGTCCACGACGCGGGGCCCGGGATCGGGCTCACGGTGTGGGCGGAGTTGCGACGGACGGCGACGACCTCGCCGGCGTGTGCGTAGTTCTTGGTTCTCAGTTCTTGGTTCTCAGTTCTTGGTTCTCAGTTCTTGGTTCTTGGTTCTCAGTTCTTGAGTGAGTCGAGCGTGGCAGTAATGCGGGCGGGGGGCATGTGAGCGCGGGTACGGTGCGGCCGTTGGATCTGAACAGCTTGGTCCGTCTGTCGCGACAGCGGCAGCGGCAGCGCGCCGGAGCGCCGACACCACCACCCCTGCGGCTCGATCTGCCCGAAGGGATGACCGAGCCGCTCGGCTGCGACGCGGTGGCGGTGCCGGCGGCGTTCGGACCCCGGCTGATGTCCCGACTGCCCCGCGTGGGGTGTGTGTACGAGGACGGGCCGCGCTGGTGGTGGATCGTCCCCGCGGACTCCGACGTCGCCATGGAGTGGCCCGCGCAGGTCGCCTACTCCGCGGGGGCGGTGGTGCGGGACGCATGGCGGCAGCCCGTACTGATCAACCGGCCGGAGGATGAGGTTCCCTATACCCCTCCGATTCCCTTGTACTTGGCGCTGTGCCGGGTCACGGGGACGGTGCCGGGGTGGGAACGGTCCCTCAGCGCCTAGCGCTCGCGAGCGCCTCCTCCACCGCTGACACCACCTCCCCCGGTGTCTCCATGTGCGGCATGTGTCCCGCGCCCCGCACCAGGCGCGTCTCCGCTCTGCCCTTCAGGGACGCCGCGTTGGATGCGGGGACGACGCGGTCCTCGTAGCCCCAGAGCGCGACCGTCGGGATCGCCGACGCCGGGCCGGTCAGCAGGTCCCGTACGTCCAGGGCCTGCGCGTCGGACTCCGTGAGCAAGGTGGTGAGCAGCGTCCGCAGTGCCTCGTCCACGCCGTCCAGGCGTTTGTACTTGAGCAGGTCGTCCACCAACTGCCGGGTCACACGGGCCTCGTCGGCGAAGAGCTTCAGCAGGTGCGGTCTCAGTTCGCGCCGCGTGCGCGCCGCCGCGAAGCCCCGGAGGTAGGAGGCGTCCACGTCGGGGCCGAGGCCCGCGGGCGCGAGGAGGGTCAGGGACGCGACGCGGTCCGGGGCGCGGGCCGCGGCCGCGACGGCGACCGCGCCGCCCAGCGAGTGGCCGACCAGATGCGCGCGTTCGATGCCGAGCGTGGCGAGGAAACCCGTGACGACACGGGCCAGCGTGTCCAGGCCGCCGTCGCCCACGTCCTTGGCCGACTCGCCGTGACCCGGGAGGTCCAGGGCGTACACGGTGTGGCGCGCGGCGAGCGCCTCCTGGACGAAGAGCCAGGAGTTCTTGTCGCCGCCGAAGCCGTGTACGAGGACGACCTCCGCCTCTCCGGCGCCCGAGGTCGCGTACGCCAGCGCGGTGCCGTCGACGTGGGCGACGCCGGTGACCGGCCCCGCCTCGTCCTCGACCGGTACGCCGCGCGCCAGGTACTCCCGCGCGTACGCCGCCGCCCGTTCGATCACCGTCTCCGGTACGTCCGCCGGGGCGATGAGGGCGATGGCGCAGCCCACGGGGGCCGCGCCGCCGGGCTCGGCGACGATCCTGCGGAGCACTCCGTCGCACGGGGCCTCCAGGGTCCCGGCGATCTTGTCGGTGTCGATCTCGGCGAGGTCGTCGCCCGCCGCGACCGTGTCCCCCTCGGCCGCGAGCCACTCGGTGATCTTCCCGCTCGTCATGGACAGACCCCACTTGGGCAGGGTCACAGGGGTGATCCGCGGGTCCGGCACCGTCCCCGTCCCCGTCCCCGTCCCCGTCCCCGGCCCCGGCCCCGGCACCGGCACCGGCCCCGCCCCCGTCACGGCTTCCACTCGACGGCGGTCTTGACCGCGGCGGCGACCCGCCCGGCGTCCGGCATGTAGAGGTCCTCCAGGGGTGGGCTGAACGGCACGGGTGTGTGCGGTGCCGTGACCGTGCCGATCGGTGCCTGCAGCGCGCCGAACGCCTCGCGGGCGACGAGCGCGGAGATGTCCGCGGCCATGCCGCAGCGCGGCCCCGACTCGTCGACGACCACCAGGCGCCCGGTGTGCTCGACGCTCTCCAGGATCGTCTCGGCGTCCAGCGGGCTGGTGGTGCGCGGGTCGATCACCTCGCACCGCACGCCGGAGCCGGCCAGTTCGTCCGCGGCCTCGCAGGCGACGGAGACCATCCGGCCGAACGCGACGACGGTGACGTCCCCGCCCTCCCGCACGACGTCCGCCTCGCCGAAGGGGATCGTGTAGCTCTCGGCGGGGACCTCGCCCACCACGTCGTACATCGCCTTGTGCTCGCAGAAGATCACCGGGTCGTCGTCCCTGATCGCCTGGATCATCAGGCCCTTGGCCTCGTACGGCGAGGAGGGCAGCACGACCTTCAGTCCCGGCACGGAGGTGAAGACGGGGTACAGGGCCTGGGAGTGCTGGGCCGCCGCCCGCAGTCCCGCCCCGTACATCGCGCGGATCACGACGGGTGTGACGGCCTTGCCGCCGAACATGTACCGGAACTTCGCCGCCTGGTTGAAGATCTGGTCGAAGCAGACGCCCATGAAGTCGATGAACATCAGCTCGGCGACCGGGCGCAGACCGCGTGTCGCGGCCCCGATCGCCGCCCCGATGAACGCCGACTCCGAGATCGGGGTGTCCCACACCCGCCCGGGAAAACGGGGTTGGAGCCCCTTGGTCACCCCGAGCACTCCGCCCCACGCGTCGTCCGCGCCCGGCGCGCCCGCGCCGCCCGCGTTGTCCTCCCCCATGACGACGACCGAGGGGTCGCGCTCCATCTCCTGTGCCAGTGCTTCGTTGATCGCCTCGCGGTAGCTGATGCTGCGTGCCATCCGGCCCCGACTCCCCTCAGATGATCGTCAGTTGTACGAGATGTAGACGTCCGTCTCCAGGTCCGCACGGGTCGGCAGGGGCGCCGCCCGCGCCTCGGCGACCGCCTCGTCGATCAGCAGGGCGACCTCGGCGTCGACCTCGTCGAGCTGCCGGTCCGTGAGCTCGCCCGCGCCGACCACGGCCGCGCGAAAGCGCAGCAGGCAGTCGAGTTCGGTGCGCGCGTGCAGCACCTCGTCGGCCCGGTAGGTCTGCTGGTCACCCTCGAAGTGCCCGTAATAGCGGGTGAGTTGGACCTCGATCAGGGTCGGGCCTCCCCCGGAGCGGGCGCGTTCGACGGCCTCGCCCGCCGCCTCGTGCACCGCGAAGAAGTCGAAGCCGTCCACGGTCACGCCGGGCATCCCGAAGGCCGCCGCACGGGCCGCGATGGAGCCGCCGCCGACCGACCACTTCGCCGAAGTGGCCTCCGCGTAGCCGTTGTTCTCGGCGACGAAGACCGCGGGCAGCCGCCAGACCGAGGCGAGGTTGAGGGATTCGAGGGTGGTGCCCTGGTTGCTGCCGCCGTCGCCGAAGAAGGCCACGCCGACGCCGCCGTCCCCGCGCACCTTCGCGGCGAGCGCGGCACCGCAGACCAGGGGCGGCCCGCCGCCGACGATGCCGTTGGCGCCGAGCATGCCCTTGGAGAGGTCGGCGATGTGCATCGAGCCGCCCTTGCCGTGGCACGAGCCCGTCGTGCGCCCGTAGATCTCGGCCATCATCGCCTTCACGTCGACGTGCTTGGCGATGCAGTGGCCGTGGCCCCGGTGGGTGGAGGCGATGACGTCGCGCTCGTCGTCGAGGTGCGCGCAGATCCCGGCCGCGGAGGCCTCCTCGCCCGCGTACAGATGGACGAAACCGGGGATGTCGCCTGTCGCGAACTCCTCGTGGAGCCGCTCCTCGAAGCCACGGATGGTACGCATCGTGCGGTAGGCGCCCAGCAGCGCGGGACCGTCGAGGCCATGCGCACGGGGGACCTCGGATGTCCGGAGAGTGTCGGTCACGGAATAACTCCTTTGCCTGTACGGGTACGGAGTTGCGTCCATGGGGTATGGCACCCCGGGCCCGGTGAGCGGGCAAGAGTTGCCCGGGGTTGCAACCGCCCCGGCCGCCCCTGTGCTGTGGCGAGCGCCCCGGGCGTGCCCCGGGTACGCCGTGGCGGAGTCCGCACGCGCCCTGCCCGCACCCCGCGACCGCCGCGATAGTGGCCGCTTCCCCTGTCGACACGGAGATCAGGTTGGACGAAGCGAAGAACCCATCCGGTACACCCACATCACAGACGTCGGAGTCCGAGAAGCTCCTCTTCGGCGGCCCTCTGCGCTACGACACCGGCTGGTCACAGCACGAGGACGCCTTCCTCCAGCTGGGCTTCCGCGCCATGCTGCGGCGGCTGCCCGCCCTGCTCGGCGCGAGCTTCAGGCTCGCGTGGCAGGCCGACCGGCAGGCCGCGCGCATCGTGCTCGGTGCGGAGCTGGCCCGTGGACTCGCCCAGGCGGTCAGCCTGTTCGCGGTGAACAGCGTGCTCGCGCGCCTCATGACGGAGGCGCCGATCGAGGACCGGCTGCGCGGCGCGGGCCCCGCCCTGATCACCATGGCCTGCGTCCTGTTCGCCGCCGCGCTGCTGCGCGCCGCGTCCACCTACGCGACGGGCCGTCTGGAACCGAAGGTCGAACGCGTCGCCACGGAACAGTACTTGGAGCGGGCGGCGAACGTGGAGCTCTCGGCGATCGAGGACGACGCGTTCCACAAGCTCCTGGACACCGCGCAGTACGGCGCCGCGTCCGCCCGCCGCATGATCGCCATCGCGACGCGCGTGGTGAACGCGATGATCTCGCTGATCGCCGCGGCGAGTGTCCTCACCGTCCTGCACCCGGTGCTGTTACCGCTCCTGGTGACCATGACGCTGCCGAGTGCGTGGAGCGCCCTGACCATCGCGCGGCGCCGGTACCGCTCCTTCCACGCCTGGGTGCAGCACGCCAGGGCGGGCCGACTGATCAGCGGCCTGCTCACGGAGGCCGCCGCGGCGCCCGAGATCCGCGTGCACGGCGTCGGGCCTTTCCTGCTGCGCCACTTCCGGTCGATGTCGGAGGCGGCCGAGGAGGAGCAGGCGCGCCTGGCCCGGCTCGCCGCCCGGACCGGCCTGATCGCCGCCGCCTGGACGGGACTTGCGACCGCGGCGACGTATGCGACGCTCGGCGGTCTGCTGCTCGCCGGGGCGATGGCCCTGTCGGTGGCGGGCACCGCCGTCATCGCGATCCGCACGGGCGCTTCGAGCCTGGACACCCTCGTCCTGGAGATCAACTCCCTGCACGAGGACGCCCTGTTCGTCGGCGACCTGGACCGGCTGTTCGTGGAGGCGGCCCGGCGCGCGATCCCGGTCGGCGGCGTGGAGCTGCCGCGGGAGCCGCGCGAGATCCGGTTCGAGAACGTCACCTTCCGCTATCCCGGCACCTCGGGCAGGGACGCGCTCAGCGACGTCTCCCTCTCCGTGCCCACCGGCAAGATCGTCGCCCTGGTCGGCGAGAACGGCTCCGGCAAGACGACCCTGGTCAAGCTGCTCGCCGGGCTGTACGCGCCGGACCGCGGCCGGATCCTGTGGGACGACGTGGACGCCGCCACCGCGGATCGCGGTCTGCTCGCGGAGCGGATCGCGATGGTCGCGCAGGACTTCAAGCGGTGGCCGTTCACGGCGCGCGTGAACATCGCGATCGGCCGCGCGGGCGCGGCCCGTACCGACGAACGGCTGCGCACCTCGGTGGCGGAGGCCGGCGCGGAGAACGTGGTGGACGATCTGCCGCGCGGCCTGGACACGCTGCTCGCCAAGGCGTTCACCGGTGGACACGAGCTGTCCGGCGGCCAGTGGCAGCGGCTCGGCATCGCGCGGGCCGCGTACCGGCGGGGCCGGATCCTGATCGTCGACGAGCCGACCGCCGCGCTCGACGCACGGGCCGAGCTGGAGGTCTTCGAGAAGATCAGGGCCCTGGCAGGCACCGGGCAGACAGTCATCCTCATCACGCACCGGCTCGCGTCCGTGCGCCACGCCGATCTGGTCCATGTGCTCGACGCGGGACGCCTCGTGGAGTCCGGCAGCCCTCAGGAGCTGCTCGCCACGGGGGGCGTCTACGCCGAGCTGTACGCGCTCCAGGCGGACCAGTTCCTGGCCCACTGAGCTTTGGCCCACTGAGCCCTGGCCCACTGAGCGCGGTTCACGCGACCGCGGCCATCGCCTCGGCCTCCTCCGGCTCACGCACGATCACCAGGAAGGCGTCCGACGCGAGGTCCATCACGACCTCCGCGGGGCGCCCCTCCTGCCGGCGGGCCCGCGCGAACTCCTCCGCGGGCCACGAACCGCGCGGCCCGCCCGCGGGAAACCGCTCCAACACCACTCGTCCGTTCATCATGATCCCGTCCCCCGTGTCGTTCCGTTCCCGCTTCGTACGCAGTCCCAAGACTCTGTCCCGAGAAGCTGTCCCAAGACTCTGTACTGAGGAGAACGCACGGACCCCCCTCCAGGGATCGCAACGTGACCCAAATGACACGGAGTTGAGGCAATTCAAGGGTTCTCCCCGGGTTCCCGACGGCCTCAGTCCTCGTACTCGCCCTCGTACCAGTCCTCCTACTAGTCCTCGTACTCGTCGTGATACCGCACCCGCGCGCTGCCCGCCGGGGCGCCCAGCACCGACGCCCGGCCCTTGGGCTCCTCCCACTCCTCCTGGCGCCCGAGCGCGGTGAGGTCGAGGAGGCTTGTGGTGGAGCCGAGGCCGTCCAGACCGCGGGCGAACGTCCCGTACGTGTGGAAGACGCGGTCGCCTTCCCGCAGGAAGCAGTTGATCGCGGGCACGTCGTGCGGCTCCTCGACGGAGGAGGCACCGAAGTCGTAGTTGAAGTCGCCGTCGTTCGTCGAGTACCAGGGCACGGTCCAGCCCATGCGGGACTTGAAGGCCAGCAGCCTGGTGAACGGCGCGCGCGAGACCGCGACGAAGTTCGTGCCGCGGGCCCGCAGATGCGCGAGGTGCCCGATCTGGTCGAGGAACCCGGAGCAGCTGCGGCACCCCGCGTCCCACTCGGGGGCGAACATGAAGTGGTAGACGACGAGTTGGTCGCGTCCGTCGAAGAGGTCGAGCAGGGTGGCTTTCCCGTCGGCACCGTCGAAGTAGTACTCCTTGTCGACCTCGACCATCGGCAGCCCGCGCCGCTCGGCGTTGAGCGCGTCGCGCGCGCGGGTGGCCGCCTTCTCCTTGGCCAGCAACTCCTCACGCGCGACGGCCCACTCCTCGCGCGTGACGATGTCCGGAAGTCCCATGGCGTGTCTCCTCCACCCTTCGGGCGCGTACGTCTGCGAAGGGTGGACCTGCGGAGTTCACCGAACTCATCGCTCGCGGGCGAAGAAGTTCCAGAAAATCTTCAGGAGGGTGCCGGGGACGACGCACGGTGGCTCGGGGCGGCTCACCCCTCGTACTCCTGGATCCGCTTCCCATGGCTGCGGTCGACGAGTTCGGGGAGGAGCGCGTTCAACTCCCCCACGATGCCCGGCACATCGAGCGTGAGCAGCTCGCGGTCGCGCATCAGGACGTGGCCCGCCACGACCGTCGTGCGTACGTCGCTGGAGCGTGCGCTGTGCACGAGCGTGGCGGCCAGGTCGTGGACCGGCTGGGTGTGCGGTCCCACCACGTCCACCAGGACGAAGTCGGCGCGGCGCCCTTCGGCGAGGCTGCCGATCTCGTCGCCGAGTCCCACGGCCCGCGCGCTCTGCAGGGTGGCGTGGTCCAGGGCCTGGCGGGCGGTGAGCCAGGTGGGGTCGCGTTCGACGTTCTTCTGGACGAGCGCGGTGAGCGTCATGGACTCCCACACGTCGAGGGTGTTGTTGGACGCGGCGCCGTCCGTGGCCAGGCCGACCGGGATGCCCGCCTCGCGCAGGGCCCGCACGGGCGTGGTGTCCCAGCCGAACTTGAGGTATCCGCGCGGCGCGGAGGCGACCGCGACACGGCCGGTGGCGCGACCCAGAGCGGGCAGGTCGCGCTCGGTGTCGAGGCCGGTGACGTGCGCGAGGAGCACGTCCGTGTCGAGGAGACCCGCGCGTTCCAGGACCTCGATGGGGGTGCGGCCGTGCCGGGACAGGCTGTTGTCCGTCTGCTCGCGGTTCTCCGCCGCGTGGATGTGCACCAACAGGCCGTGCTCGCGGGCGAGTTCGGCGGTGGAGGCGAGGTCGGCGTCGACGACGGTGTAGGGCGCGTGCGGGGCGAGGCAGGTGGTGATGCGCCCGTCGGCCGCGCCCCGCTGCCGCAGCGCGAAGTCGAGGGACGCGGCGCGCCCTTTTGGGCCCTGAGAGCTGAAGTACGCCTGGCCGAGGACGGCGCGCAGGCCGCTCTCCTCGACCGCGGCAGCCACGGTGTCCATGGCGAAGTAGTGGTCGGCGAAGGTGGTGACGCCGCCCCGGATCATCTCGGCGCAGGCCAGCCGCGCGCCGAGCCCGACGGCGCGCTCGGTCAGGTTCGACTCGATGGGCCAGATCCAGTCGTTGAACCACGCGTGGGCGGGCAGGTCCTCGGCGATGCCGCGCAGGGCCACCATCGGTGTGTGCGTATGGCAGTTGACGAGACCGGGGAGGGCGACGGTGCCGCGCCCGTCGATGTGCTCGGCGGCGTCCGGGACCGCCCCGGCGCCGCCCGCGGTGACGGAGGCGTCGGCAGAGGCGTCGGCAGAGGCGTCGGCAGAGGCGATGACGGCGGCGATGACTCCATCGCGTACGACGATCGTGGCGTCGTCGACGAAGACGATCTGTCCGTGCGGGTCATGGGTCAGGGCCGTGCAGCCCGTGACGACGAGGTCGGCGGAGCCTGGCGTGATGAGGTGGGCGGGGCCCTGCGCGGGAGGCGGCGTCATCTCTTCACGGTAGTGCGAGTGCGCATCCGGCGGCTCTGTCGCGGACGCGGATTCACGGGCACGCTGACCTCACCCGCCGATCGGCCGAGGGGGCCGCCCCAGCAGGAGAGAGGGAGTTCGGCCATGATCATCGGCACCTGGAACCTGGAGAACCTCTACCGGCCCGGCGGGCGCTTCGGGCCCAAGGACAAGGCGGCGTACGAGGCGAAGCTGGCCTCGCTCGCGGCGACGATCGGCGCGCTGCGGCCGAGCGTCCTCGGCGTGCAGGAGGTCGGCGACCCGGCCGCTCTCGAAGACCTGGCGGGCCTGCTGGAGGGCACCTGGCACGTGACGCTCTCGCGGCACGCGGACGACCGGGGCATCCGGGTCGGCTTCCTCAGCAGCCTCCCGGTCTCCGTCGTCACCGACCAGAACTGCCTCCTGGACCCGATGCGCCCGGTGCAGATCGACGACACGGGGCGGACGACGGCGCGGACCGGACGCGGGATCCTCGCCGTGACGGTGTCGACGCGGGCCTTCTTCTTCGACGCGGTGGTCTGCCATCTGAAGTCGAAGCTGCTCTCGTACCCCGGCGGCCGCTTCCAGCCGCGCGACGAGGGCGAGCGCGCGCGGTTCGGCGCCTACGCCCTGTACCGCCGCACGGCCGAGGCCACCGTGGTGCGCGCGCTCGCCGACCGGCTGCTGCGGGGCGACGGCCGCGACCACGACGTCGCCGTGCTCGGGGACCTCAACGACGAGGTCGGTGCCGCGACGACGCAGCTCCTGCTCGGCCCGCCGGGCTCCGAGATCGGCACGCCCGGCTTCGACCACCCGGACAAGGGCGACGCGACGCGCCTGTGGAACGTGGCCCCGCTGATCCCGCAGGACCAGCGGTTCTCCCGCATCCACGCGGGCCGGCGCGAACTCATCGACCACGTCCTGGTGAGCCGGGGCCTCCTGGACCATGTACGGGCCGCGGGCACGGGCGCGGAGGGCGCATCCGCGGCCGCGCTGCCGTCGGTGGCGGACGGGGATCCGGCAGTGCGGAGGGACGCGGCGGGGTCGGACCACGCGCCGGTGTGGATACGGATCCAGCCGTGACGGCGCCTGTGTCCTGAGCGGTTCTCCCGTGAGGGCACCCGTGCCCTGAACGGTTCTCCCGTGAGGGCACCCGTGCCCTGAACCGCTCACCCGTGACGGCACCCACGCCCTGAACCGCTCTCCCGTGACGGCACCCACGCCCTGAACCGCTCACCCGCGTCAGCCGCGCGGCAGCACGGTCGACAGGACGCCCGGCAGCGGATACCAGTCCGCCGACACGATGCTGGCGTGCCGCCGCGCGAGCAGCTCGACCCGCTCCCTGGCCTGCGCCTCGGTCGGGCGCGTCCCGTCGATGGCCGGGGCGACGTTGTGGGCGTCGGTCATGACGACGAGATAGCGGCGGTCGGCGTACCACCGGGTGTCGATGGAACCGCCCGCGTACGCGGAGGCGTCCCCGTCGAACAGCACGAACCACGGCCGGATCGACGCGTCCGCGTACCGCGCGCGCGGATCACCGGCCTCCGCGCCGAGCACGGCGGGGAAGGCCGCGGCGTCACCGAGACGCCCTGCGCCCGCGAGGTCGCGCAGATGGGTGGCGTACTCGCGGTCGGTCCACAGGGTGTCGGCGGGGTTGCCCTGCTCGACGGTGCCGGGGATCAGCTCGACCACGAACTTCCCCGCGAGCTCGGCGCGCCCCGGCCAGCCCTTGTCGCGCACGGCGTCGTCGAGGGTGGCGTGTCCCGCGGCGAGCTCGCCCGGACGGTAGACGGCGTCGCCGAGCACGCCCTTCAGGAGCGCGTCGAGATCGGCGGGCCCGCGCCCGTTCTTCGCCTGGAACCCGTCCTTCAGCTCGACCTTGACGAGGATCGGCCGGTGCCCGGGGTGGGCGTCGTGCCAGCTGCGCATGTCCTGGAGGCACCCGGCGAGGCTCTGGTTGCGCGGCTTGGTCCGCAGCTCGGCGGCGCTGCGGGCGTTCTCGCAGTTGTTGGCGTTGCCCAGGGGGTTGCTGTGGGAGACCCGCCAGCCGCTGCCGAAGACGTTGGTCCACACGTCGAGTTCGAGCATCCCGGCGCCGGAGTCGAGGGCGTCGGCGAAGTACGGGTACTTGTCCTTCTCGTAGGCGTTGTGAACGCCTACGCCGGTGGTGGCGGAGTACGAGTCGGCGGTGCCGTCGGCTCCCGCTGAGGCCCCGGCCCCACCGAGCACTCCCCAGCCCACGAGGGCCCCCACCATCAGACCCCGCACACCCTTGCGCACCTTCACGCCCACCGCCCCCTCACGCCATGCTCCAGTCAAGTCTCGGGCAACGTACGGGAGTCGAGTGACGCAGGGGAAGACGGCGTCTTAAGGAGGGGCGTGGGACACTGGCGCGTTGTGAGTGTTGGGGGCAGAACGCGTCGTGAGTGTCGAGGCAGAACGCATCGTGAGTGTTGAGACAGAAGAGGTGTACGGGGCTACGACAGCAGACGTACACACGGGCACGGACGACGCCGACCCGGTGGACGCCGGCTGGCCCGACCTCCCCGGCGACACCGCCCTCACGATCCGTGTCCCCGAGGCCAACCCGCTCGTGCGGGCCGGCTTCCCGGCGCACGTCACGGTCCTCTACCCGTTCCTCAACGCATCCCGCCTGACCCCGTCGACCACCCACGCCCTGGCGTCGCTCCTCGCCGCCCACTCCCCCTTCACGCTCTCCTTCACGGAGTTCCGCCGCTACCCCGGCGTCCTCTACCTCCCTCCGGCCCCCGCCGCCCCGATCCGCGCCCTGACCACCTCCCTCACGGAACGCTGGCCCGAGGCGGTCCCCTACCGCGGCATCTTCACCCCGCCCCTGGACCCCCACCTGACCCTCGCGAACCACGAGGGCCCCGACACCTACGAAGCGGCCTACGACGCCCTGGAGTCGGAGCTCGCCCCGCACCTGCCGCTCGTCAGCCATGTCGACACGGTGCGGCTGATCGTGACGGACGGGCCGGGCACGGGATGGCGTGACCTCGCGGCGTACCGGCTGGGCCCGCCGCTCTGTGACGGGCGTGCCACGCGGGCGTGAAACCGCCGGGCGTGAATCAGGCCATACCGACGAAAGCGGGGCGTCCGGGGCACGGAGGTCCGCTACGGTGTGCGGCCGTTGTGGATCTGTCCGCCGGAAGCGGCGGACCTGCCCGCCGTGATCAGAAGCAGTGGACCCACCTGCCCAGAAAGGGAACGCCCCGTGGCCTTCACCCTCCCCCGCCTCTCCGCCACCCGGATCACCGTCGCCGTCTCCGCCACCGCCCTGCTGGCCGTCGGTGCCCCCACCGCGTACGCGTCGTTGGACGGCGACGGTGGTACGAACTCCGCCGACCGCGCCGCCACGTCGGCGTCGACGTCGACGGTCACCCGGGGCAAGCCCTTCGTCGAGACGCGGCTCTTCTTCGGCACGGAGCGGCCCGACGGCGGGCCCGCCGTGACCGACAAGCAGTTCATGGCCTTCATCGACAAGGAGGTCACCCCGGCCTTCTCCGACGGGCTGACCATCCAGGACGGCCGCGGGCAGTGGCGCGACTCCAACGGCAAGATCGAGCGCGAGCGTTCGTACGAGCTGATCCTCCTGTACCCGACGGGCGAGGCGCGCAAGCGGGACGTCCAGATCGAGGAGATCCGCAGCGACTACGAGAAGGCGTTCGCGCAGGACTCCGTGGCGCGGCTCGACGAGCGGACGCGGGTGGACTTCTGATCGGGAGTCACGCCGCGCCTTCGTGGGCCGTCGTGATCAGCTCCTCCGTCGCGGTCAACGCGGAGGCGAGCGCCTGCGGTTCCTCGCCTCCGGCACCCAGCGAGGCGAGGATCGCGTCCACGCCCCGCAGGCCGGCCCGCTCCAGGAGCCGCTTCTCGTTGGTGACCCACTCCCCGCGCGCCGCGAGCACCGCGTGGGCGCCCGCCATCGCCGCCGTGGCGACGGCGCCCGCGACCTCGGTGTACTGGGCGCGCGGGGCGTTGTTGGCGCGGGCGTAGCCGAGGGTGAGGCGGGCGCGGTCGAGCCAGATGCCGGGGGCTTCGCGACGCAGCGCGTCGGGGTAGGCGGGCCGGGGCAGTTCGCCGCTGAGGACGCGGTTGACGGCGAGCTCCGCGAGGAGCAGGTAGCTGGGGATTCCGGCCAGATGGAACATCAGCGGCTCCCAGTGGAAGCGACCCCGCTCCGCCTCGGCGAGCTCGTGCTCGACGACGTCCAGGTCGCGGTAGTGCACGTCGACGCGGCGCCCGTCGACGGTCAGCCAGGCCCCTCCGTTGAAGACGCCGCCGCCCCAGTCCCCGATGCCGAAGACCTCGCCCTCCCAGCCGATCTTGCGCAGCTCGGCGGGGTCGAAGGCGGACCCTCGGTAGTAGACGGCGGTGTCCCAGTCGCTCTCGCGTGTGTGGGTGCCTTGTGCGCGCGAGCCACCGAGGGTGACGGCGCGCACGCCGGGCAACGCGGCGAGCCGCTCGGCGACATGGCCGAGGAAGGCCTCGTCGGTCATCGCGTGCATGAGTGAACTGTCCTGCCAGTGCTAGTAGTTGCCTCTAGTTGCCTCGGTCCAGCCTGCCGATGTTCTGGGCCTGGATCACCGTGCCGTGGTACACCCCACCGCTGAGATGGTTGGTGTTGTTGTACGTGATGCCGCCCCCGGGAGCCCCGTCGCCCTCCGCCCCTGCCAACTCGTCCAGCAGGGCCCGCAGTTCGGCTGCGGCCGCGGGATCGGCGGCGAGTCTGCGCCGCAGCCGCGAACGCCACTCCGTCTGCACGTCGGCGGCGGTCTCCTCGTCCCCGGTGTCCCGCGCGGCCACGACCTCGGCGCGGGCCTCCTCCAACTCCCCGACCAGGACCTCCTCGTCGGCATCACCGGTGCCGCCGCTACCGCGCGAGAAGAGCGCCGCGATCCTGTCCCGCGCCTGCGTCCACCCCTCGGTCACCATCTGCTGCACGAGCGCCGTCGCCCCGGCCGCCGCCAGCGCGGTCAACTCAGCGTCCACGAGACCCCCTTCTCCACTTCCTCCACGTCGAAGGCCTTCACCGTAACGCGGCCCGCCGACAATTCAGTGGCGTACCACCGCGGGGGCCCGCACGCTGGCCCCATGAACGCCCAGCACACCGCCGCCCCCACCCCCACCGCACCGCACACGCCCAGCCACCAGATCCGCGCCCGGCACACCGACTCGACGATCACCGTCTACCAGGCGTACGCCCCTGAACTCGGCGCCCCCGCCGCCCGCACCGGACGCTTCCCCGCGGCCTGGAAGCGGGACCGCATGACGTGGATCAAGCCGTCCTTCCTCTGGATGATGTACCGCTGCGGCTGGGCGACGAAGGAGGGCCAGCAGACGGTGCTCGCCGTCGAGATCACTCGCGAGGGCTTCGACTGGGCGCTGCGCCACGCCTGCCTGTCGCACTACGTCCGCGGTCTCCACCCCGACCAGGCGGCCTGGAAGCGCGACCTGCGCCGTTCCCCGGCCCGCGTCCAGTGGGACCCGGAACGCGACCTCCACCTGAACGCCCTCCCCCACCGCTCCCTCCAACTGGGCCTGGCGGGCGAGGCGTCCGGCCGCTACGCGGACGAGTGGACGGTCTCCATCACGGACGTCACGGGCCTGGCGCACGAGGTCCACGCTCTGGTACGCGACAGGAACCTGTCCGCGGCAACCGCACTGCTCCCGGCCGAACACCCTTACCCAGCCTCCGAAGACCTCCTGTCTCACCTACGCGCCTGAGGAGGGTGGGCATGTTGCGGAGAGTCGCTATCTGACCGAATGTGAACTTTCCTGATCCCCTTATGTCACTGACTCTCGAAATACGTGGTGCTCCGTAAGCGGAAACCAGCTGCTTCGGGGGTAGCGGTGACAACCACTTACATGCCAATCCTGAAAGGCAAGGAGTGGGAGTTCCTGGCGCTCAGCAAGCATTCGCCGTCAGAGCGCGTGGCACTGTCCGCTCTCTTCGAGGTAGCCCCGGATCCCATCGGGCAAGACCCCATCGGGACCTTCTGCCTGCATCTCAGCAAGCGCCTCCTGGAACCGGGGACAGTGATCGCAGTCGACTGCCCTGAGCTGGAGGCACCGCCCAGCGCCGCGGCTCGCGTCTCGCGGATAGCGGCGGTCTGTTCCGAAGCAGACATGCCGTTCCTCGTGCCCGTCGTCCGATTCAGCTCGGCAGCCAAGACGTTCACAGCGGCACGCGAGATCATCGAACGGCACCAGTGCGGAGCCTGCCTGCGCCTCACTGTCCACGACGTCGCGCCCGGCGCAGACCGTGCGGCTGACCGCATTGGTGGCGTGCTGCGGGATGTGGGGATCTGCGTTCACGACACAGACCTTCTCCTCGACGCCGGACCGCTCAGTGCCGCCGATGACTTCTCCAGAACCTTGCAGAGCACCGTCAACGCCCTGTCCTGGCTGCGGCGAGCCCGGTGGCGCTCCATCTCCCTCGCAGCCGGAGCCTTCCCTGCAACTTTTGAGGACGTAACGCCTCGCGTCCCCTTCTCAGTCTTTCGGCGCGATGCCGAGCTCTGGCAACAGGCGACCGACCACGTCCTGGACTGCAGCATCGAGTTCTCGGACTACGGCATCGTTCATCCCCTTCGGCGTGCCGTCGCGGACCCCAGCTCCCTCCATCCGTTCCTCGCGTACACCGTCGCCGACAGCTGGCAAATCCGCATCTACGATCGTCAACTCCCCGGGAATGACGACTTCTTCACCCTCTGCGACGACCTCACCAAGTCGTCGGACTGGCCGGCCTCCGGCTCCGCAACGTCTTGGGGCGACGCATGTCTGCACGAATGCGCACGCCGGAAGCGAATCAGCGGCAAGGCCGGCGGAGCCACTCAATGGCTGGCCTGGTCGGCATCCCACCATTTCGCGACAGTCATCCAGCGGATGGCGGAACTCGGGCGCCCGTGAAGCCTGACCTCAGCGCTCCGTTCCGGCTCGCTCGGGGCGTGACGGCGTGGAGCCTCCATGAGGCTCCGTCACCTCATGCGTGCGACGATCCGTTCCTTCGATCCGGTCAGGTGCCCCTCCCGGAACAACACATCGAGATCAGCTTCCAAGGCAGCTCTGATGTCAGGGCCGAGCCGCTTCCATCCGAAGAGCTCACACACCTGCCGGTGAAGTTCCTCCGAGGACATTCCCGGGCACTCGGAAGCCAGCTCGAAGAGAGCCAACTGCCTCTCTGCCGAACAGATATGGCCTACCTTGCGCACGCACCCCGGGACCGGCCTACGCGCCCTCGTGTCGAGGAAGCTGGAGACCTGCACGAACCCCTCCGCCCTTTCCACCCCACCCTCACTCACCAGGGCATCCAGCACGTAGGTGATGTTGTCCCGGATCCGGCTACCGGCCTTGGCCACACCCCACGCCTCACGGGTCCGCTGTACCAACACTTCTTCGTGGACTGGGCCTTCCACCTCGATCACCTGCATGAGAGCGCGCCGTAGCGCTCGGCGCGCCTCAGGAGTGTGCAGCTCTGCGACCGTGGAGACGATCACGTCGGCCATCTCGTACGAAGCGCTCCACGGCCTCTCCTGCTGTAGGTCGACCGGAACCCTGACCGCTTCGACCAGGCTCCCCCTGACCAATGCCTCGTCGCGCCGGGCAAGGTCCGGGCAAGCCTCATCGTCACTCGATACTTCGGCTTCGGATGTTTCGCGTCGGGCGTCTTGGAGTGGCGCCTGAGCAACGGCATGCTCCACCGCCTCGCGCAGCCTCAGTTCGGCGGCTGCCCGATCCCGATACCAGTCGGTACCCCAGATGCGATACAGCCGCCAGCCCAATCCCTCCAGGACCTGCTGGCGAAGCCGATCACGGTCGCGCGCCACCCGCGAGGAGTGGTACATCGCACCGTCGCATTCGATTCCCAACGCATACGATCCCGGAGACTCGGGATGCCTCAGTCCGAGATCGATGCGGTACCCGGCGACCCCGACCTGTGGTTGCACGTCGTAGCCCCAGTTTCGCAGCACACTCAGCACGGACTCCTCAAAGGGGCTGTCGGTCCCGGCCTCCTGCTGGATGACATCCTGCGCGAGGACGGCGGGGCCGTTCTCCGCGTACTCGAGGTAGCGCTTGAGGTGCTGAACACTGTCGTTTGTGCTCTCCCCGAGCTGACTGCCTCGGAAGGAAGCGACGACCTCCATACGGTACCGAGCTCTGGTGACCGCAACATTGAGGCGCCGCCAGCCGCCGTCTCGGTTGATCGGACCGAAGTTCAGGCCGATCCTGCCGTGTTCGTCGGGGCCATAGCCCACGGACATGATCATGACGTCACGCTCGTCGCCCTGCACCGACTCGAGGTTCTTGACGAAGTAGCCGCTGAGGCGGTCCTCCGTGAACCAGCGGTCCAGATCCGGCCGGTCGATCCGCGCCTGCTCGACGGCCTGCTCGATCGCCGAGGCCTGTGCCTGCGACAGCGCGACCACACCGAGACTGCTGCCGGGGCGAGTGTCGAAATGGTGAATGACCCGTCGTGCCACAAGCTCCGCTTCGGCACGGTTGTCCTTGCGGCCTCCCCTGTCGTACACGCCGTCCGCCTTGAAGAAGGCGACCCCCACGTCGTTGCCCTGGTCGCGCGCTCCGGGAAAGGTGACCATCGAGTTCTTGTAGAACGAGCGGTTACTGAAAGCGATGAGGTCTTCGTGACGGCTTCGGTAGTGCCAACGAAGCGGCAGAACCCGCATGGCGCCCGCCTTACAGGCATGGAGCAAAGACTCGAAGACGTCGGGCACATCCTCGTCGTACTCATCCGGCTCGTCCCCCACAGCTGCATCGAAAAAGGATGTGGGCGGGAGCTGGTTCTCGTCACCGGCGACGATGAGTGAAGTGCCGCGGTAGATGGAGTTGGCTGCATCGCTCGGTCGCACCTGGGACGCCTCGTCAAAGATGACGACGTCGAACTTGTAGTCCGCGGGCAGGAATTGGCTTACGGTCAACGGACTCATCATGAAGCAGGGCTTGATTGCGTGGACCACCTCTCGGGTGCGGCCGAGCAGTTCCCGCACCGGCATGTGCCGGGTCTTCAGCGCAGCCTGACGGGTGATCACCGCTGCGGAGCCGCCCCCGAAGCTGCGTGGCCTGCGGCTGTTGCAGGCCTCGATGACCGCACCGTGAGCAGCCTCAACCAGCCGCCGGTCGGCGTTACGGAACTCCTCGAGCCGCGCGTCAAGGTCCGCGGATCGTGTGGTCCGCAGCCGTGAGTCGTCGGCGAACACCGCATCGGCCCATGCCTGCAGAAGGCCTCGCTCCACCACTTCAGGAAGCTGTTCTGCTGAGATGCCGCGCTCCACGCAGCGCTGCACGAGCTCTCCCGCGCCGAAGCGGTTCAGTACGGCAAGCCCGTGGTTGTAGGCCTGCCACTCGTCCGGCCCGTGGGGATCCGCCTGGAGCACTGCCATCGCGCGTCGGGCCTGCTCCAGCGTCCCCATCGTCTCCGGGTGGAGCTGGATCTGCCGTGCATCGTCGAAGAGCGCCAGGAGCCGGCCCGCGGTCTTCTCCCACTCAGCGACGCGCCGTTCCGCGATGTCGCACCAGTCGGCAAGAGCACCACGTGCCGTCCTGGCCTGCAGTGCGATGATCGGGTTCGCGACCGTGCCGTCCGCCAGCTGTGCGGCGAGCAGATCACGTCGCTCGGAACGCTCGGCGAGTGCGTCGATGCGCCACGCGACAGCCAGCGCCTTGTCCAACGGCACGAATTCGTCTTCGGTACGCGGCGTGTAACCGCCGAGCAGAGCCACATGAGCGTCGGCAAGCCGCTTGGTCTCCGCGCTCGCACGCTGCCAGGTGAGCGCCTGTTCCAATCGCCCCACGCAAGCCTTGTCCCACGTGCCACTACGGGTCAGCGCCACGACCGCATCTCGGTCAGCCTTGAACTGGGACGAGAACCGTGCCATCAGACCCCGGTGTTGAGTGGCAAAGCGCTCCACGAGCTCAGGCAGCCCATCAGCTGTCAGGACTTGTTCGCCGAAGAGATCCGCAGCTGCGGCACCGGCTGTGTTCTCTGCACCTCTCGCCCGGCGCAGTTCGTCGGCTGCGTCCTGTGCGGCACGCAGCACCGCCGAGTCGAACCACTGCGTCGGTGGGCGGTTGGCGGCAGTGGCAAGATCCGCCAACTCGCAGAGAACGAGGGCCTCCTCCACGGATTCGGGCTTCCGCATCCCCAGCACATCGGCGAGGTTCGCGAGAACCGCCGAAGGGGCGTCGGGAAGAGCCTCCACGCTCGACGGTTCACGCATGGGAAGGCCCGGTCGCACGTGGCGCAGGACCTCCCTCACTTCGTGGGCCGTGCTCGGCTCCGGAGTGGTGGCGGCGAACGGCCTGCGTTCGGCCGCCGCCTGCAGGTCGGCGAGCGCATCGGCCGCCTCCGAGAGTGTGCCGAGCGGTGCACCCCCTACCAGTCCACGCCAGGCGAAAGTCTCGCCTTCGACAGCAGGCCGCCATGCCCTTCCGACCGCTTGCGCCGCAGTGATCAACTCCTGTACAGCGCCGGCGCTCAGCGTCCGCACCCGGTCGGGGTTGCCCATGCGGACGGTCAGCTGTGGGGTACCTGCCTGATCGAGCTGGACGAGGCGCCCCAGCACCTCGTGCAGGGTGCGCTCAAGCACCCCCCGCGGCTCATTCATGGCAGCGGCGTACGCGGACAACTCCTCGCGTAGTTGCCTCGCTCGGTCGAGCTCGTGGGCCGCTGCTCCCGTGGCTCTGACCTGTGTGGTCAGCACTCGCCCGAGTTCGGTCGCGACCGCCTTCTTCGTGGTGTCGCCACTGTGCAGGGCCAATACGAAGTCACCCAGTCCGACATCGGACAGCCTGTTCCGTACGACATCCAGCGCAGCCGCCTTCTCACTGACGAACAGAACGCTCCGCCCTGCGTGCATCAACGCGGCGATCATGTTGGTGATGGTCTGGCTCTTTCCCGTGCCGGGCGGGCCGCTCATCACGAAGGACCGCCCGTCGAGCGCCGCAGCGATGCACTGGCGCTGCGATGCGTCGGCGTCCAGGACCAGCGGTGTCCGCTCCGGCAGCTGAATCTCGTCGATCCGCTCCAGCTCAGGCGGATCGAACCCGATCAGATCGTCGGGCAGCCCCGAATCCGGCCCGAGGGCGACGGCGCGGATCAGCGGATGCTGAAGGATCTGCTCTTCGTTCTGCTGGAGGTCTTGATACATGGCCTCCTTGTGGGAATGGAAAAGACCGAGCACGACCCGCTCGGCCACCGCCCAGCCGTTCTGCGCGGCGGCGACACGGCGAGCAGCGGCAAGGACGGCATGCAGATCGTCGGCGTCCGCCTCCGTCACCGCCTCCCAGTCGTCCACGCCCGCCCGCGCCAGCCGGACAGCGAGTGCCGGATTGTGCAAGGACTCCTGGTCTTGTGCCGCCCTTAGGTGCACCCGGCCTTGGCCGTCTCGGTCCAGCTCGACGGGAACGAGTACGAGAGGGGCAGCACTGGTGCCCTCCTGCACGTCCCCCTCCTTCCAGTCGAGCATCCCGACGCCCAGCCACAGAATCCACAGGCCGTAGTCGTTGAAGGCCTGGCGGGACTGCGTGCGCAGCCGGTACAGGGCGCTGTCGAGTCCGGCCTGAGTGGTCTTCTGCGTGACCAGCCCAGCAGCCCGGCCCGCAGGCACCGGCTTCGTCAGCTCGACGCCATCCGTGGACTCCGCGCCCTCCGTAACACTCCCGACCGGCGCAAAGTCCCAGCCCCGCTCCAGTCCGGCGAGGACGTCGCCGACCTGCGGTGCCTCGACTTCCAGCGTCGCCGTCTTGGTGTGCCGGAAGTTCAGCAGCTGGTTCCGCCCGCCCATGTCGAGCAGTGCGTCCCGCCATCCGCTGAGCGAGGCCCGCAGCCGTTCGAGTCCGGGATCGCCTTCGCCGGGGCGTGCATTACCGCTCGTCGGCGTGGTGTGCATCGGGCGGAACCTCCGGAACAGGGCGAAATCAGCACGGGGCCGCCCTCTGCACAGGCGGCCCCCTACCACGCTATGTATCAGCAGCCTTCATGTGACATGGCCGGAACGGTATTTTCCGCCAGACCGAAAGGCCTGAAATGTATGCCCGAAAGTCACCGCTCGCCTCCCGATTCCCCGGTCACGCAGGACCGGGTACGCACCGCTGCCCGTTCGACTACCGTTACGACTGGCACATACCGGCTGGCCAGGGCGAAGGGACGACTCAAGTGAATGCGGCGCCGCTGAGCCCCGAGGATCCGACCGAGCTCGGCGATTTCGAGCTGCTCGGACGCATCGGCCACGGCGGCATGGGCCAGGTCTATCTGGGGGAATCCCAAGGTGGTGAGCCTGCTGCGGTCAAGGTCATCAAGCCGTCAGTGGTCGACTCGGAAACTCGACTGCGCTTTGCCCAGGAAATCGAAGTCCTGAAGACGATCTGGGGTCCGCGCATCGCCGCTTTCATGGACGCAGATCCCGAGGCCGAGCAGCCTTGGCTGGCCACTGAATACGTCGATGGGCCGGACCTGCGCAAGCACGTGACCACTTATGGTCCATTGCCAGCGGTCCTGGTCGCCTCGCTCGGTGCCACGCTCGCCGAGGCGCTCGCCGGAGTCCACAAGCAGGGGCTGCTCCACCGCGACCTCAAGCCCGCCAACATCCTGCTCGGCCCGAACGGACCGAAGATCATCGACTTCGGTCTCGCGGTGTTCACCGAGTCCAGCGCGTCGCTCACCGCCCCGAACACCGTGCTCGGCACACCCGCGTGCATGGCTCCCGAGCAGGCCAACGGAGTCAAGCCGCTGACTCCGGCGGTCGATGCGTATGCACTCGGAGCCGTCCTGCTCCACGCGGCGACGGGTCACTATCCCTTCCAGGCCGACAACATCCACGCCCTCTTCCACTTGATCACCAAGGCGGACCAGGAACCTGACCTGGAGGGAGCCCCGGACGAGCTGGTTCCGCTCCTTTCGGGGATGCTCGCCTACGACCCACTGGCCCGGCCCTCACTGAGGGAGATCGTTCAGCAGTGCCGTGCCGTGATCGAAGCGCAGGGTCTCAAGGTCGCGCAGGCCAGGCGCCGCCTCACCGCGCACACCATGGCCACCGCCCAGCAGGACGCTCCCGTCGCTCCGCCCCCGCCCTCTGCTCCTGCCACCGCAGCCGCGCTCGCAGACCTGCCCACCGAGACGCTGCCTGCGCCGACGGCTGCCACGGTCCCGCTCGCTCAGTCGGCCCCGGCACCGGCTTCGTACACCCCGACGGTGAAAGTCGAGCCGAGCCCCACGGCCCGCGACCAGCCCCCGGGCCGCCCCATCGCCGCCCCCGGCACGCCACCGCCCGCCCGTCGCGGCCGGGAGCGCACCGGCCCCGGGCCGCTCCGCAATTCTGCGCAGGCCAGGCGCGTCGCCCAGCAGCTTCGTGAGGCCTACGCCCAGGGCGCGAAGTTCTGAGCCCAGCTCGACCCGCCGAGTCCCGCGCAGGACAGGCGCCATCCGCACCACGTGAGATTCATTCAGCACAGGAGGCACGGCACGTGACCGTCGACCAGGCCGGCGCCGCACAGGATGTCCCGCAGGACAACGCGCCGGAGATCGCCAAGTACCCGCCGGGCTCGCAGATCGAGGTCCGTGACGAGGAATGGCTCGTACGGAATGTGTCGGGTACCGACAACGACGGCGACCGCCTTGATGTGGTCGGGGTCTCGGAGTTCGTACGCGACCAGGAGGCCGTGTTCTTCACGGAACTCGACGACGTACAACTGCTGGATCCGCGCCGGACCACGCTGACCGTCGACGACTCCCCCAACTTCCGCCGAAGCCGCCTATTCCTCGAAGCGGTGCTGCGCAAGACCCCGCTCCCGCAGTCGGAACGCGGCCTGGCTCTGGCAGACAGCTTCCTGCTGGACTCCCTCCCCTACCAGCACCGCCCCGCGCAGCTCGCGCTCTCCGGCAAGAACCTGCGCCCCCGCATGCTGATCGCGGATGTGGTCGGCCTCGGCAAGACCCTCGAAATCGGCCTGACGCTAGCTGAGTTGATCCGCAGGGGCCGCGGCGAACGCATCTTGGTGGTCACACCGCAGCACGTGCTGGAACAGTTCCAGCACGAACTCTGGACCCGTTTCGCGATCCCGCTGATCCGTCTCGACTCGGCGGGCATCGAAAAGGTGCAGCGCGAGATCCCAGCGGGGCGGAACCCCTTCACGTACTTCAAGCGCGTGATCGTCTCCATCGACACGCTCAAAAACACCGACCAGTACAAGCACCACCTGGAACACATCAAGTGGGATGCGGTCGTCATCGACGAGTCCCACAACCTCATCAACCGTGGCTCGCTCCGCAACCAGCTAGCCCGTGTCCTCGCCCCGCAGACGGACGCCCTCATCCTGGCCTCGGCAACCCCGCACAACGGGGACGCCCGCTCCTTCGCCGAGCTGATCTCGCTGCTCGACCCGGCCGCGATCCGCGACCCGGAGCGCTACGAGTCGAAGGACATCGAGCATCTCTTCATCCGCCGGACGAAGGTGAGCCCCGAAGTCCGCGAGCAGATGAAGGGCCAGTGGGCGGACCGAGGACCGAGCGAGTCGGTGCACTGTGCGGCAACCCCGGCCGAGGAGAAGATCTTCGAGGAGCTGGCGCAGGTGTGGCTGCCGGCCGAGGGCACCTCGGTGAGTGACGTGCCACTCTTCCCATACACACTGCTGAAGTCTTTCCTGTCCTCGCCCACGGCTCTGCGAGCAACGGTCGCCACCCGCATCAAGACCCTGGAGAAGAAGGACTCCCCGGCCGCGACCGCAGCGGAACTGACCGCGCTGCACCGCCTCGCGGAGCTCTCGGAGGGCATGTCCGACACGGACTCGGCCAAGTTCACGGCGCTGGTCGAGCAGTTGAAGGCCATCGGCGTCGGTCCGCGCAGCGAGCAGCGAGTGGTCGTCTTCTCGGAGCGCGTCCAGACTCTGGAGTGGCTGCGCTCGGCCGTCCCCGCGGCCCTCGGTTTCAAGGGCAAGGCCTTGCGCGAGGCGGCTCGTGTGATGCACGGCGGTCTCTCCGACGAGCAACAGATGCAGTGCGTGGAGGACTTCGGCCTCGCCGACACCCCCGTACGCATCCTCTTCACGGGCGACGTGGCCTCCGAGGGCGTCAACCTCCACCGCCAGTGCCACCAGCTCATCCACTACGACGTGCCGTGGTCCCTGATCCGCATCGAGCAGCGCAACGGCCGCATCGACCGCTACGGCCAGGCACACAAGCCGCAGTTCCGCGCGCTGATCCTGACGAGCGAGGTCGAGGACGCGAAGGACGACCGCACGGTCGCCGAACGCCTCTTGGAACGCGAAGACGAGGCCCACCGGAGCCTTGGCACGGCAGAGGCCGTTTCGGGCCTGTACCGGGCGGAGGCGGAAGAGAAGTCCCTCATCCAGGATCTGCTGCGCGGCCGCACGGTCGACGAGTCCCTGGACGCGACGGCGACGGCAGCCGCCTCCGACGATTCCGGCACGGACTTCCTGGCGGACTTCTTCGGCGCGGTGGGCGACGACCCCGAAGAGGTGGACGGCGACGCACCGCCCGCCCCCGCCGACGTGCCCCGCCTGTTCACCGGCACGCGCGAGTTCATCGACGAGGCCGTACGCGAGGTCTTCCCGGACGCGCAGAAACAACTGGAGCTGGACCAGGACCCGGAGACGGGTCTGATCTCCTTCAAGCCGCCGTCGGACCTGACGCACCGCATGAAGGCGCTCCCGCCGGACTACCGACGCGAACAGCGCCTGCATGAGCGCCTGTTGGTGACGTTGAACCGCAAGCTCGCGGATCTCTCACTCACCCGCGCCCGAGAGTCGTCATCGTCCAGCTGGCCCGAGATCTCCCTCCTCACCGACCTCCACCCGGTCGTGGAATGGCTGACGGACAAGGTCCTCGTACGCCTGGGGCGCCAGGAGGCCCCAGTCATCACGGCGGACGTGGAGACCCCCACCTACCTCGTCCAAGGCATCTTCTCGAACGCTCTCGGCCGCCCGACAGTAGTGAAGTGGATGGCGGTACGGGCAGGCGAGGTGACCGACGACATGGTCGGCATACTGCGGAACGCGGGCGTCGGCCCGAAAATGGCCAACCCGCTCCACCACCACGACCTCGACCTGCTCAGCGCCGGCATCCCCGGAGCGCTGGAAGCGGCGGAGGACTTCCTGCGCCGCCACAGCGACGACTGGGACAGGGCGCTGCACAAACCGATCGAGGAGTACAAGCTGCGCCTGGGCAAGTGGGAGCAGCCGACGCTGGGGGGCGATAACACCAAGTCCGACCTCTCGGACCTGGCCGACTCGCTCCTGACCACCGGCCGCCCGATGCTCCGGGTCCTCGCCGTCCTCGACTCCGCCGCCTGATCCCACGAGGTTCTCTCAGCCATGACGTACGACTCCCTCGTCAACCGCGGCGACTACTTCTCCGCGCACTACCTGGCCGAGGTCTTCCCGAAGGACCTCAAGTCGGGCCTGCTCGCAGCGTGGAAGGAGCGGGAAGAAGCAGCCAAGGACGCCGAGTCCTCCGCGAACGACACGTCCGGCCCGCCTGTCTCCGCCGATGCCCTACCGACGACCCCGCGCGTCGGCCTGCGCGAGCTGCGCCGCCCCTACTTCAAGGCGCGTGCGTTCTTCGCCGAGGCGGCGACGGAACAGACTGACGCCGACGCGTCGACGTACGACGCGCCCGCGTGGCGGGAACAGGCAGCGGAGCTCAACGCGTCAGTGCTGCGCGCACTGGGCTACGACGCCAAGCCGCAGACACTGACGGTGGCACGCGCGGACCACACCTACGAAGTGCGAGTCGCACACGCGGAGCCGGGCCTGGTGGCCCTGGACTGCGGCTGGGCGGCGGAGCCGGATGCGGCACTGCAGCCGGACGGGGCGGGGCGCCTGCTGCACCGCCTCCCGCTGGAAGGCTCCGCGGAGATCAGGACGGGCTCGAAGCTGGCGTCGTTCCTGTTCGCCTGCGAAGAAGCACCACGCTACGTCCTGTTGCTGGTGGGCGGCGTGATCGTGCTGGCCGACCGGGCGGTGTGGGGCGAGGGCCGCTACCTGGCGGCGTCGTTGGACTCGGCACTGGAGCGCAACGACGCACGCGCGGGCGGCGAGCTGGACACCGTGGCGGCCCTGTTCGGCGCGGATTCCTTGCGTACGCCGGAAGAGGGCGGCGAAAACCCGCTCGCGGGCCTCGTCGACAAATCCACGAAGCACGCGGTGGGAGTCTCATCGGAGCTGCGGGACGGCCTGCGCCTGTCGGTGGAGCTGATCGCGAACGAGATCCTGGAGCGGATGCGGTGTGCGGGGGTCCGCCCTGAGGACGTGAAGGAACTTCCTGAGCTGTCCCGGCAGTTGACGAGGGAATCGCTGCGGTATTTGTACCGGATCTTGTTCCTGCTGTACGCGGAGGCACGCCCGGAACTGGGCATCGTGCCGTCGGACTACCCCGAGTACCACCAGGGGTACGGGCTTGGACGCCTCGGGGAACTGGTGGCGGAACGGGACTTGGTCGGCGAGAAGGCCCGGGAAGGCGTCTACCTGTACGAGTCACTCGACCTGCTGTTCCGGAAGGTGCAGGAGGGGTATCGGGCGCGGCGCACGCATGGCGAGGCGGCGACAGCCGACTCCGGTGCCGCTGGCCAGAAGGTCTCCGAGGGCATCGGACTGCGCTTCGAACCCCTGCACTCCAAGCTCTTCGAGCCGGAGTCGATCCGGCTGATCGGCAAGGAGTCGGTCCGGGACCCTCGGTTCGACGAGGACGAGACGGGCGTGACCAGGTATGTGGACACGCGGCTCAGGAACGCCACCCTGTACCGAGTCCTGCGCCTGCTCATGCTGACGCGTGGCAAGAAGGGCGAGCGCGGCGGCTTCATCTCGTACGCACAGCTCGGTATCAACCAACTGGGCGCGGTGTACGAGGGGTTGATGTCGTACTCGGGCTTCGTGGCGAGCGAGGAGCTGTACGAGGTCGCGAAGGGCGGCGACTCCAAGGACGGCTCGTGGCTGGTCCCGGCCTCCAAGGCGGACGAGTACGCGGACTCCGTCTTCGTGCGGCGCAAGGACGAGGAGACGGGCGAGGAGGTACGGGTCCGGTACCGGCCTGGGTCGTTCGTGTACCGCCTGTCGGGACGCGACCGTCAGACGTCGGCGTCGTACTACACGCCGGAGTCGCTGACGAAGGTGACGGTGCAGCTGGCGTTGCAGCACCGCTTGGACCAGGACGGGGCGGTGACGCAGGCGCGTGAGCTGCTGGACTGGAAGATCTGTGAACCTGCGCTGGGTTCGGGCGCGTTCCTGAACGAGGCCATCAATCAGGTGGCGGCGGAGTATCTGCGGCGGCGGCAGGATGAGCTGGGCGTCGCGATTGATACGGAGCGCTACGCGGTTGAGTTGCAGCGAGCAAAGGCGTACATCGCGCTCCACAACTCCTATGGTGTGGACCTCAATTCGACGGCTGTGGAGCTAGCCGAGGTCTCGTTGTGGCTGAACACGATGCATCCGGGGATGGAGGCGCCGTGGTTCGGGCTGCATTTGCGGCGGGGCAACTCGCTTATTGGGGGACGGCGGGAGATCTATTCGGAGGAGCGGCTGAAGAAGGGCGGCTGGCTGGGCTGCACGCCGGAACGCTTCCCGCTGTCGGAGGCGCCTGGCGGTCTGCCCGCTGGGGCGGTGCATCACTTCCTCCTTCCTGCCAAGGAGTGGGGCGCGGTCGCCGCCGAGAAGGAAGCCAAGACGCTGGCACCGGAGCAGGCGAAGGCGCTGGCCGCGTGGCGGAAGGCGATCACCAAGTCGCCGTCGAAGCGGCAGACGGAGCGGTTGCAGGGGCTGGCTCGGCGGGCCGAGTACCTGTGGGGTCTTGTGACGCGCCGCCTGGAGATCTCGGAGCGGGACATCTCGCGGCGGATCGAGGTGTGGGGTGCGGAGGACGGCTGGCTGCGCACGCCTGAGGTGGCGGTGCAGCGGGAGAAGGTGCTGGCCGACCTGGAGGCCGTGGACACGCCGTACTGGCGCCTGAAGAAGGTCATGGACGCGTGGTGCGCGTTGTGGTTCTGGCCGGTGCAGGAGGCGGGGCTTCTCGACGGTTCGGACGGGATCTACCCGCGGGCGGAGGATGCGGCAGCGCGTGGTTCGGCGCTGGGTGGTGGCGTTACCGGTGATGTGCCGGACGCCGCTGAAGTGGTCCGTACGTACGAGGAGGTCGACCTCCTCGGCAACGTCACGGTCCGGGAGGTCACGCGGGCCGACATCGACAAGCGCCGCAAGGGTTCCCGCAAGGAGGAGAAGGCTTTCGCTGGGCAGCGCCGCGATGTGATCCCTCTGGCCGACCTGGGCGACTGGCTCGACTTCGCCGAGGCGCTGCTGGGTACGCACGATGTCTCGGGGAAGTTCCTCGTCGGCTCCTTCGACAACCTCGATGATCTGGAGCGCTACGAGGACGAACTGCCCGACTGGATGGGCATGGACCGTTCGTACTGGCTGGAGAGTCGGTTCCCGTGGACGGCTGTGGCGACGGAGATCGCTGAGCAGCAGGGGTTCTTCCATTGGGAGTTGGAGTTCGCGCAGGTCTTCGCCGCGCGGGGTGGGTTTGATCTTCAGGTGGGGAATCCGCCTTGGGTGCGGCCTCGGTGGCAGGAGGATTTGGTTCTGGCGGAGTTGGAACCTTGGTTTGTGCTGGCGGAGAAGCCTAATCCGGCGGAATGGCGCCTCCGGAAGGAAGACGTTCTGGGTGCGCATGCGGAGAACCGGAGTTTCCTTCTCACCGAGCTGGCAGCCCACGCAGGAGCCGTCTCAGTATTGGGCAGCCCAGCCTCGTACCCACTTCTCGTCGGCACGCAGGGAGACCTGTATCGAGCCTTCATGGATCAGGTCTGGCAGCACACTGCATCGCGCGGTAGCGCAGGCCTGATCCACCCGGACACGCACTTCGGCGGCACGCGCGAGGGCGCGATCCGAGCTGCCGCGTACCGCCATCTCCGGGTCCATGCGCACTTTGTGAACTCGGCCAACTGGGCATTCGAAGACCTCGACCGTGCACAGGAATTCGGGATGCACATCTACGGCACATCACGGGATCCTGACTTCCTGCATCTCAGCGAGCTGCGCGATGCTGACGTGCTGCCTGATTCGCTGGCCCATGACGGACGGGGCGCGGCACCCGGCATCAAGCACAACGGTTCGTGGGACATTCGCCCGCACCGTCAGCGCGTGGTGCATGTGGACACGTCCCTGCTGGCCAGTTGGCAGGCACTCACCGGCGCGCCTGGAGGAGCGGCACAGACCCCCCTGTTGTACCCGGTTCTCGTGGGCGAGCAGGGGGCGATCGAGGCGCTGGCCGCCTATCGCGGCAGTCTGGCCGATTACGCCCCCATGATCACAAGGGGATACGACGAAGCGAACGCCAAGAAGGATGGTCTGATCCGCTGGGGAAACCAGACCGTCCCCGAGCTCGCGGATGTCATCCTCCAAGGCCCCCACTTCGCCTCGGCGCTTCCCTTCTCAAAGGAGCCGAGGATCCCCTGCCGGAGCAACAGGGACTGGGACATGCTCGTGCCGACAGCGCTGCCCGAAGCGTGCGTGCCCGTAGCCAACTATGTGCGAGCCGCCGATGAGAAGACATATCTGGCAACCCAAGACTCCTGGCTCGGGAAACCCTTCACTACCTATTTCCGACTGGCCTGGCGGCGGATGATCCCATTCAACACCAGCCGCAGCCTACAAGCCGCCCTCATCCCACCCGGCCCGGCCCACGTGCACACTGTGCAGTCCATGGCACTTGAGAACAACCGCCTCACCACCCTCAACGCGGGCTTCTGGGCATCCCTTCCCCTGGACTACCTACTCCGAATCACCGGCCGTTCCGACCTCCAAACCGGCGAGACCCGCAAGATGCCCGCTCCCGACCCGAAGCATCCTCTTACCCCCGCCTTGATCCTCCGCGCTCTCCGCCTAAACGCCCTCACCACCCACTACGCCCCACTCTGGGCGGAACTGTTCGACCCCCGCTGGGCGGGCTACGAGGACTGGGCCAACCCCAACTGGCCCGGCCTGAAGCCTCTCGCCGCTGGCCTCAAACCCACCTGGGAGTACATCACCCCGCTCCGCACTGAGCACGAGCGCCGAGCAGCACTGGTCGAACTCGACGCCCTCGTCGCCGTCTGGCTCGGCATCACCGCCGACCAGCTCGCCGCGATCTTCAAGTCGCGCTACCCGCAGCTGTACGACTACGAGTCAGCGACCTACTTCGACGCCAACGGCCGCAAGATCGCCGCCGACTTCAACACGTACGGCCACGGCCAGACGAAGCAGGACTACCTCGACCTGCTCGACCACCTGGAGAACCCCGAGGCCACACCCCCGCCGGACGGCTACACCGCCCCCTTCTACAAGGCCGACCGCGAGACCGAAATGCGCGCCGCCCACGCCCACTTCCAGGCCCGCCTGGACGCCGAGATCGCCGCCGGCCGTTGGACCCCGCGCGCATCCGCCTCGGCCTCGGCTTTGGAGGCAACCGACGCCTGACGCCGACGGACATCACCAGTGCCCCGTGACCAATCGTGGAGGATCACAGGGCACTGCAAGAGTCGCGCTTCACTCTACGAAGTGTGTCGGGCGGCAAAGCCGACAAACTGTGTCCAGGCCATCGGCGTGAGGCTCACTATGGGCCCCGCCTTGTCCTTCGAGTCGCGAACATGCGTCACACCCGCCCAAGACGCGACCTCGACACACTCACCACCCGAGCCTGTGCTGTAACTGCTCTTGAACCATGCCGACTTGGGCACAAACCGTCCGGGCGTTTCGATGTTCATCTCTCTCCAAGTAGCTTCTCGACGAGGGCCAGCGACTCGCGCGGAGTGAGTGCCTGGGCCCGGAGGATGCCGTACTCCTCCTCGATCTCCCGCACCGACCTCCGCTCCGTGTAAAGGCGGCTGTCCTTATGCCCCTCCACGTATGCGATCCTCTGCCCTTCCCGTGTCTCGATCAAGGTGAAGGGGCCTTCCAGCCCAGCATGCTCCTCGCGCTCGATCGGCATCACCTGGATCTCGACGTTCCGACGGTGCCCGTGCAACAGGATCTGCTCCAACTGCCCCCGCATCACTGGCCATCCTCCCAGCGGGCGACGCAGCACGAACTCCTCGATGACAAAGCTGACGGTAGGCAGCGACATACGGGCGAAGATCTCCTGACGCGCCAAGCGAGCCGCAACCCGCTGACCGATGGTCTCTTCGTCCAGCAAAGGGCGCCACATGCCGAACACCGCACGTGCGTACTCCTCCGTCTGCAACAGCCCTGGTACGGCCTTCGTCGCGTACACGTGAAGGGCCGCCGCCTTCGCCTCCAACCGCGCCGCATCCCGAAAGAAAGCCGGATACTGCGCCCGCCCCACCTCCTCCTTCCCCGCCTTCAACACCCCACCCGCATCGAGCACTTCATCGGCCTTGTCGATGAACTTCGGTGGCGGAATCCGCCTGCCCTGCTCGAACGACGCGATCGTCGACGCCGAGCACCCCGTACGCGTCCCCAACTCCGCCGGGTCAAGCCCCGCCCGCTCCCGGCACAGCTTCAACTGCCGCCCGAAGACATGCAGAATCCCCGACCCGGACTCGTACTCGTCCTCCGCCTGCTGCTGTTCCTCCACGACCGACACCACCCGTCCCTACGCACCACACAGCCCCGCAGCCAACGCGCCACGCAGGAGGCCGGTCACGCCCCACCCCGCGTACAACCGCACACCGACCGCGTACAACCGGCATCGGTCAGCGCATCGCGCCTGTTCAACGCTACGCACACACCGCGACCGTTACCCCCATGAAGCCAGCAACTCCCTCACAAGGGCATATGCCCCAACACCCCGCGCCCGCACACGAGTTCGCAATGCAGTTCACCTCAACCCCACGCGGCGCACGACTCGCCCGCCGCCTCACCTCGCACCGCCTGAACGAATGGGGCCACCCCTACGCCTCACCCGCCAACGAGACCGTCGCCCTCATCACCGCCGAGCTCACCGCGAACGCCGTCCGCCACGGCCACGTCGCCGGTCGCGACTTCCACCTCCGCCTCACCGAGGCCGAGGGCATCCTCCGTATCGAAGTCACGGACACCCGAGCGGAGTGCCCTCTCACCACCTCCACGGACATCGAGTCCGAATCCGGCCGCGGCCTCCTCCTCGTGGCCGCCCTGTCCTCCAAATGGGGCACCACACCCCGCAACGGCGCCCCCGGCAAGACGGTCTGGGCCGAACTCCACCTGCACGGTTCAGAGAGAGGAGTGACTGCCATCGGCCCTGCTCATCGACTGCCACACGGCCCTCACCGATAGGCTGCGCCTCATGACCGGCCGCCGCCTCCTCGAACTGCACGTCGAGAACTTCCGCAGCCTGCGCGACGTGACCGTCCCCCTCGGCCCGCTCACCGTGCTGGTGGGCACCAACGGCGTCGGCAAGTCGAACGTCCTGAAGGTCTTCGACCTGCTCGCCGACATCATCCGCACCGACCTCCAGCCCGCCCTAGACACACGCGGCGGCTTCGACGAGATCGCTTTCTGGGGCGGATCCCGACCGCCCACCTCGTTGAAGATCCGGCTCAAGGCCACCTGGACCACTCATGCGAGCCTCAAGGCTCCCGACGAGTACGAGCTCACCATCAATCGCCGTTCCCTGCCCCAACGCTCAGCGGACGCCTACAGCCTCTCGCGCAGTGAGAGCTTCCAGTTCAAACGGACTCAAGGGCGAGGACGCCGCATCACCATCTCTGGCGAACAGGCCCGCATCGTCGACAAGAAGCGAGCAGGCAAGGAGTCCGACAGCAGCTTCGGCATCCAGCGGCTGAGCAGCGGTCTGTCCACTCTGCCGCGCCTCGCCCGCGCCGAAGGCGGCGAAGAAGTCTCCAAGGTCGCACAACAGCTATCGTCCTTCCGCGTATTCGAGATGGACGTGACGGCCGCCCGGCGTCCCTCTCGTATTCGCAGGGGCTCCGTCGAACTCTCCCCCCAGGCGGACAACCTCGCCGAGTTCCTGCTGTACCTCAATCGCGAGGACGACGTCTGGGACAACCTCGTCGCCGACGCCCGCACCGTCCTGCCGCAACTCGAGGACATCGAGTGCGCAGCTGTGGGCGGCAGCGCCGACCAAGTCACCGTCTATCTCCGCGAACGTGGCCTGCGCAGACCGACGCCGCTCGCCGATGCCTCGTACGGGACGGTGCGCCTCCTCGGCTTGTTGGCCCTCCTGTACGACCCGCACCCGCCCACGCTCACCTGCGTGGAAGAGATCGATCACGGCCTGCACCCACAGGCACTCGAACTGATCGTGGAGCGACTGCGCGAGGCCTCCGCGCGCAGCCAGTACCTCGTCGCGACCCACTCGCCTGCCCTCGTCGATCGACTGCGTCCCGAGGAGTTCGTCGTCTGCGACCGGGACGAGGACGGGGCTTCTGTCATCCCGGCCCTCTCCGTCGAAGAGGTGCACGCCATCGTCGAAGAGACCGGGGACCAGCCTCTCGGCGAGCTCTGGTTCTCTGGTGTTCTCGGGGGCGATCTGACGGGGAATGACCTGTGAGCAGAAGGGTGTCCACTTCGGGCCAACGAACGCGACGGGTGATCGTGCTCGCCGGAGAGGACGCCCATGACTGCGCGATCCTGGCACCGATCATCAGGGCCCACCATCCCGGCCTCGGCGACACCAAGCTCGTACGAATCAACGACCCCGTACGGCTCAAGAAGAAGTCAGGCACCGACCTGACCAACGGAGTGCGCACCCTGGTGGGGAAAGCGAAGGGCAAGGCGCTCCAGCAAAAGGCACAGCTCGTCGGAATCGCCGTCCATGAGGACCTGGACGGCTACACGAACGAGCGCTACGAAGCCGTCCGCAAGACCGTGGCCGGCGAGCTCTCTCGCGAGAGCCCCTGCGATTCCGCCTTCGCTCTCGCCGCTTGGGAGTCCGAGGCGTGGCTCTTACTGTTCCCTGCCGCGTTCTCCCAGGTCCGGCCCAAGTGGAAAGTTCCCGCGCAACTCCGCGGCCGTGACACGGGCCTGATCGAGAAGCCCAAGGACAAGTTGAAGCACGCTCTCGGCAGTCCGGCATTCCGCGAGAGCGACGGCCCGCTCCTGGCCGAAGAGGCGTACCGTCACGGGCTGCTCATGACCCCTATGGGGACGAACCGCTCCTACACAGACTTTCTGTGCGAACTGTCTCATTGGGGACCAGCGCCCCGTCCACGGTGAAGAGCTTCCGCCCGGCACACGCCGACCTGCAGAGCTCACGCCGGCACCTCACCTCACACTTCACGGCAGCCACCGACGTGCCTGATCACGGCTGACGCGTGCAGCATCGACGTACCAGAGCCCCTTCGGCTTGTCCCACCGAGCACCGAGCAGCTTCTTCGCCTCGTCCTTCTCGGCAAAGGGGACATTGAGATAAAGGCGTCCGTCCACAACCGTTCCAGGGCCGATGCCGCCGGTCGACGGTGTTGCCGCGCGGCGAGTACCGCCTGCGCCACCGCCCTGCACACCAGTACTCGCCGCTCTCGGGTTCCACGCCGGCTTGTCCTTCCGAGCCCGTTCGATGACCCGGCTGACCCGCTCGCAGGACGCTGGGTCGGTGAAGCGCATCATCAGGTCTGTCGGGCCGCTGTTCGCCAACAAGTTGAGCGAACCATGCCAGAGGACCGTGCTGTCGAGGATGAGTACCTTTTCGTGCATGCGCTCCCGGAAGTCCACCTCGCAACCCACCGCCCGGAGTTGATCAATCCGCTGCTGATGCTTCTCGGCCGAGGCATCGTCGCGCTGCTCCTCTGCGGCACGGGTGTAGAGGACGACCCGGACGCCGTCACTCGCGCGCTGCCCGAGCAGAGTGGACCACTTACGGACCGGCGCCGGGTCGAGGAAAGGACAATAGACCTCGATGCTCGTGTTAGCCCGCTCGATGTCCCACTCCACTGCCTTGTAGACCTCGTCGGCCGGAAAGAAGGCGGGGCGTGACAGTTCCTCCTCGGAGAGGGCGGAAAGTTGGGCCGCTTCCCGGGTGGGCACGAGCTGGTCGGCCGACATCACCTGCGCGTGACTCTCAAGGTGGTCGATCATGACGCGGGCCTCACTGTGCGGCGCGAGGTGCTTCCGCAGGTGGTCGAGGTCGGCGACGACGACGAGATGATCCTGGGCACGGCTCAGGGCGACGTTCAGGAGTCGACAGGTCTGCGAAGAGAGGCCGGTCCCCTTGTAGAAGATGCCGGGGTCGTTGCCTGCGCCGACGGCTGTGTCGAATACGACGATCGGGCGCTGACTGCCCTGAAACCGGTGAATCGTGTCGACCAAGCCTTCGTATTCCTGCCCGAACCGGTACTTCAAACTGCCCTGAAGCGCCTTCACCTGGGCGCGATATGGGGCAATGACAGCAAGCCTGTCGGTGGCCCGTCCGTCCACTGGCGCTTCGCCGTTGCCCCACTTCCGTCCCGGAAGCACACCCTCGTACTGGAGACCGCGTACGAGCTCATGCACCACGGCCTCGTTCACCGTGTTCGCCTTGTAGTCGGGCCCAGCGATGCGCTGCTTGGAAGTGTCGATGAGGAGGACCGGAGCCTCAACCAGTGGGTTGAAGGGGATTCTGCTGCGATCGTCACGGCCTGTGGCGAGCGGAGCATCCGGATAGGCAACCGCGTTCACCAGCCCGCAGATGCGCTCACGCATGCGGTATTGAGTGTCCAGAGCCACCAGCCGGGGATCCTGGCGGACTCCTCCGGAAGCGGACACCAGACCGGCCGCGTGGAAGGCGTCGCGAGCAGCCCACTGCCGTGAGTGCGCGCGCTCCTCGTCCGTCGCTTTCCGGTCGCCGTCGCCCTTGGTCACAGCCGGCAGCTGCCGGAAGTCACCCGCAACAATGACTCGTTTCCCGGCCAGGCCCGCGGCGAGCCAGGCAGAGGGAAGATCGACCATGCCTGCCTCGTCGATCACGACCACGTCCACACGATCGAGCAGCTTGCGCGACTGGACCGCCTTGGCAACGGTGGCCCCCATGACCCGGCACTTGGATCGAACCGTGTCCTGGATCTTCCTGCGCTGCTGATCGAGATCGTCGAGTTGCTTCTGCAGGGCCTCGGCCTGTCCGGCAAGCAACGGACGTGCGGGAGCCCCTGCGAGACGAGACCGGGCCGAGGCGAGACGTCCACTCAACTCGCCGATCTCCGCAGCGGCCTCACCGGCCCAGCGTTTGGCATCTACGTGGCGCTGCGCGGCACCCGACGCAGCCGCATCGGCCTGTCCGAGCTCAGCGTGGAGCACAGCGAGCTGCGCTGCCTTCCGCTTGGCGAAGAGACCGCCCGGCTGCCCCAGCTGGCCTATCTTGAAGCGCAACTGCGCTGCGTCGGCTTGTGCACGCAGTACTTCCTGTTCAGCAGCGGCACTTGCCGCCGCAGCCTCGACGGTCGTCGCGCGGGCCGCTGCAAGCCGCTGCTCAAGGGACCGTAGGTCATCATGCAGGGCGATGAGGGCGCGGGATTCCTTGAGGGCTTCCGTCGCCTGGGTGAGGGCCTCGTCCAGCTGGGCGGCAATCCTGGCAGCGATCTGCGTCGTGTCGACGTACTCGCCGTAGCGCTCGCGCAAGGACGGCACTTCGATGTCGCCGGCGCGTTGAACCAATCCCTCGGAGAAGCCGTCCTGAGCGGCAAGGAGGTCGCAGATGCGTTCCAGTGCCTGGTCGACCGCGACCTTCGTCGGAGCTAGGAAGAGGACATTCAGTCCCTGGCGGAAGTTGCCCTCGACGATGTGCCCGACGACATCCGTCTTTCCCGTTCCGGGCGGCCCCCACAAGAAGAGGATCTGGCTTGCCAGCGCCTGCTCGACGGCATTCCTTTGGCGTGAATTCAGCTTCAACGACTGCCAGTTTGCGATCCAACGGCCGGGATCGGTGTCGCGTGCGCTCACCGGGCTGCCCTGGCCGACGATCCAGCCGGCGCTTTCCACGCGTACTGCGCTGTCGGTTTCGCCCACCGATTCGAGACGCTGGGCGACAAGGGCCAGCCCCGCTGAATCGTCCTTCCGGATCTGGGCATTGGGCACCGACTGCCCCAGATTCTCGGCCGTGACCAGCCGCACGCCTCCGTCGGGCATGCGCGATGCCTCCGCCGTCGCCCACAGGCCACGCGCGCGTGAGGCTCGGACGAGCACAGGCATACCGTCCAGGGACTCGTGCCACTTCCTGCACACGAAAAGGTACTCAAAGCGGTCTGCCATCGATGACACGAGGCGGCCACCGGAAAGTGAGACCTTCTGCGCATCACCACCGTCGCCTCGCCGCTCTGCCAGGATTTCCGATCGAACGGCTTTGAGTAGTTCCGCCACCGGATACGGCTTCTTGGCTTCCGCCATGCAGACGCTCCCCCGATCTCTCCCGCTCGTGTCCCGCACTCGATTCATAGACCAGCTCATGGACCAGCCAGGTGACTCTACGCGGGCTTCGGGAAGGCGCGAACACCTTTTGGTCAGGGTCAATGGCACCCACATGGCACACCAGGATGAGCCATGTCATTTCCGCGCGATCCAGGCAACGTTCCGCTCATACGAGCCGTGATTCGAAGGACGTCCTCAGTTGCCCGCTATACGGTTGACCTGGACAACAGCCTGGTACGAAGGAGTACGTCGTGAGGCCCACCCTGGCCGCCGCCCAGATCCGCGGCAGTCTGACCCAGTACCTCACGACGACCTACGCCCTCACCGACGGCGACACCCGCATCGCTCTGGAGCGGTTCCTCGGGCACCCCGAGACGGGGATCTTCCGCGGCCCCTATCTGCGTATCAGGACGCCGTTCCACACGGCGGACGACGGGTGGCAGCGACACCTCGAGTGGATCCCCGGCTTCCCGCCGTACCGTCACCAGGCCAAGGCCTGGGAGCGACTCTCCACCCTCCACGGGCCGGCCCGGCCCACGCTCATCACCACCGGGACCGGATCCGGAAAGACCGAGTCCTTCCTCGTGCCCGTCCTGGACCACTGCCGCCGTGAGAAGGCGCAGGGGCGGCGCGGAATCAAGGCCGTGCTGCTGTACCCGATGAATGCCCTCGCCACTGACCAGGCGGGCCGAATCGGGGACTACCTCGCGCAGCCTGAGCTCGCTCAGGTCACTGCCGGCCTCTACATCGGCGACCGGCCCGACACCGATTTCCGGCGTGTGCTGACCCGGCGCGAAGAAATGCGGGTCTCGCCTCCGGACGTGTTGATCACCAACTACAAAATGCTCGACCTGCTGTTGCAGCGCGGGGAGGACCGGCCGCTGTGGGAGGGCACCGACATCACGTATGTGGTGCTCGACGAGTTCCACACGTACGACGGTGCCCAGGGCACCGATGTCGCCATGCTGCTGCGCAGACTGGCGTCTGCCACAGGGAAGAGCCGTCCCGGACGACCACTCGGGTCGATCTGTCCCGTGGCCACGTCAGCAACACTCGGCGAGGGCGGGGGCGGAAGCTCCGGCAGTCAGGACCGCGGGATCCTCGACGTGGCTGAGCAGGTCTTCGGGATGCCTTTCCCCGAGGACGCGGTCATCGGCGAAGAGAGAATGTCCGCCGGGCAATTCACCGGAGAGGTCGATTACGAACTGCCTGAACCCCCGTCCCCCAAGGAAGTCATTGAGAGCTCCGGTGGGCCGGGGGTCGAGGCCCGACCCGATGCACTGGATCTCGATGGGCTCGCCGAAAGACTGCTCGGGCGGCGTGGCCTCGATGCGTTTCAGATCGGCAGGCTGCTCAAGAGGCATGACTTCACGCACGGTGTGCTGTCACTCCTGGACGGCGAGCCGCTCAGTGAATGGGAACTGCGCGACCGGATGAGCCGGTTCGGATATGCATGGGGGCGAGCTGCCAGGGAGAACCCGCGGCTGGTACTGCAGGCCCTCTCTCGGTTCGTGGCGTTGCTGTCCGCGGCCCGAGATCCCGAGTCGGACGAGAAGCGCCCACGGCCGCTGCTCCACGTCGAGGCCCATCTCTGGGTGCGGCCCGTCACACGTGTACTCCGCGGTGTCGGGCCGAGCCCCGAATTCCGGTGGTACGAAGATGACCGCACCGCCGCGCGCCGTGCGGCCCTCGCGGCGCCTCCCGCCGGAATCGGCGAAGAGGACGAGCGGTCGTCCGGGGGCTGGCCATCGGGCGACGCACGGCGAGCGCAGGCACAGCCCGGGTCGGATACTGCAGCACGCCCCGCCGCCGTGCATCTGCCGGCCGTCTACTGCCGCAATTGCGGGCGGTCCGGCTGGGCCGCCCTGTCACCCGAGGCAGATCCGCAGCAGCTCGTCATGGCGCAGGACAAGGTGTGGCGCGCGGGGGTCGGGCGTGACAAGCGGCGGATTCGGTACTTCATCGCCGCCACCCCCGCCGAGCGAGACGATGCCCTCAACGCCCTCACGGGTGCCAAACCGTCCTCAGGCGGCGTCACCCCCCTCTCGGTCGTGGTGCTTGATGGAGCGCAGGGGACCTACCGCATGCCGGTGGCCACGGATCGCGATGACCTGCAGGACGGGTGGTTCGCACTCGCCATCACGGAAAAGAAGTCGGCGGACAAGGCAGCCGTCGACGACCGCTGCCCGGCCTGCAACACCGACAACGGCATTCGGTTCCTCGGTACCGCGCTGGCTGCCCTCGCCTCCGCCACAGTCACGCAGTTGTTCACCGGCGGTGACATCGCGCTCGTCCCGGAGGAGCGCAAGACGCTCCTCTTCAACGACTCGACCCAAGATGCCGCGCACCGTGCCGGATACGTCGCCAATGCCTCGTACAAGTTCTCGCTGCGATCGCTACTCGCCCACAATCTCGCGGATTCAGGTGAGCCCCTGGTGCTCAACGACCTGATCGGGAACGTGCTCGACTCCGTCGACGACCCCCAGGCGCTGGCCGCCGTCGTGCCACCGGATCTGCACGACGAACCGGGCGTGGACCGGCTGCTGTCCGGGCGTGGCACAGGCGACGCCCGGACATGGAAGCTCATCGGGGAGCGGCTTGCTTTCGCCACCGTGATGGAGTTCGGGCTGCGTTCGCGCCAAGGTCGCACTCTCGAGCTCACCCGCACTGCCGCAGCCGAGATCGCCCTTCCCGATCCGGAGCGCATCACCGCCCTCGCCAGGGATCTACATCTGTCCCTGCCGGGACAACTGGTGGCGACGGGCGAGCTTCCGACGTCCGATCGCTATCTGGCGTTCGTGCGCGGCCTGCTGGAGCGCGTCCGATTGCGCGGAGGCGTGCGGCACCGCTGGCTGGAACCGTGGATGCGCGACGCGGGCGTCACTCGGTTCAAAGTGTGGGGCGGGCGACCGGACGGCATGCCGGCTTTCCCCGACGGAGTTGCAGCCCCTCGCTTCCTGTTGGACGCGCCGAAGGAGAAGTCGTCCTTCGACGCCGCGACCGGCAGACTCGGCTGGTACCAGGACTGGACCCGGCGGTGCCTCGGCCTCGACGCAGCGGGAGCCGGTGAGTATCTGCGCAGGCTGCTGCCCGTAATGGCCGAGGAGCGCCTCCTCGCAGTCCGGACAGCACAGGATCGGACGACCCGCGTGTACGGGCTGCAACCGGGCCACATTCAGGTGTGCCTGCTCGACGACGAGGCGGTAAACAAAGCGTTCGTGAGTTGCGCGGACTGCGGCTGGGAACAGGTCGTCCTGCCTGATCGCAGGACGCGTTGGTACGGCCATCCGTGCCCTCGCTATCGATGCAAGGGCATGCTGCGGCCTCCGCAGTCCGATGTCACCGTCAACAACACCAACACCTCCGGCAGCTTCGGCGGTTCGCGCGAACGCGACTACCAGAACGACTACTACCGCCGGCTGTACATGACAGGCGGTACCTTCCGCGTGGTCACGGCGGAACACACAGGCATGCTGACCCGACCGCAGCGCGAACGCGTGGAGCGGACCTTCAGGGACGGCACGCACTACACCGACCCGAATGTGCTGTCCTGCACCCCCACACTCGAACTCGGCATCGACATCGGCGACTTGTCGGCCGTACTCCTCGGCTCACTGCCGAAGGGCCCGGCCAACTACGTCCAGCGCGCCGGGCGGGCCGGCCGCAAGACCGGCAATGCACTGGTGCTCGCTTTCGGCGGACGTCGTGCGCGTGACCTGTACTACCTCGACGAGCCGCGAGAGATGATCGCAGGCGACATCGTGCCGCCCGGGTGCTACCTGTCCGCGGTGGAGATCCTGCGTCGCCAGTACACGGCGCATCTGCTGGACCTCGCTGCCCGAGAGCTGCTCACCACTGCCGATGGTGAGCAGCTTCAGCCAGTCCCGCGGCTGGTATCGGCGCTCTTCGGTACCACCGGTTGGTGCCAGGACCTCGCGGATGCCGCCCTCACCCACGGCGCCTCCCTGATCGAAGACTTCCTGGCTCTCTTTCCCGGCTCGGGCACGGACCGCACAGGAGTCTCCGCTCATGCCGCCGACGAGCTGCGGACGTATGCGACAGGCGGAATCGTCCGTGCCCTGCAGGAGGCCGAGGAAGACTGGACAGCGCGGCGCGAGGACCTGCGGCGGCGGATCGCAGCCATCGACGCGGCGATGGACGGCCTCGTCCGGTCCGACCCCGAACAGGACCGGGAGCACAGGGAGTTGCTTGCGGAGCGGCGCGCCACAAGTGATTTGTTGCGCGAACTGAGCCAGACCAGCGCCCATGGTGCACTGGTCGACCTCGGCCTCCTGCCGAACTACAGCCTCGCCGATACGACCACTCAGTTGGAAGCCACCCTCTATTGGACCGAGGAGCAGGCTGACGGAGACCAAGAGGCAGGCGGCGCCAAGAAGACGTACCGCAGTGAAGTACGGGACTACGAGCGGTCCCGCAGACTCTCCCTCTCCGAACTCGCGCCTGGCAACAGCTTCTACGTCAACGGCTACAAACACGTCGTACGCGCCCTGGACATCGGCAGCCCGGACCGTCGCGCCTGGTCGGTGTGGCGGCTCTGCCCTGCCTGTGGCTATGCGAGGACCGAGAACGCCAAGTCGGATACGTCACCGTGTCCGCGCTGCAACGGCCGGGAAATCGCAGACGCCGGGTGCGTCCAGTACGTGCTCGAGCCCAAGCGCGTCATCGCCAGGGACAAGCGCGATGACGCGCGTGTCCGGGACGACAAGGATGAGCGGGATCGCCGCCGTTACGCCATGCTCACCACGGTCGACATCGACCCGGTCCACCTGGCGCCGGGATCATGGCGGCATGAAACGGCCATCTTCGGCGTGGACTTCTCTCGGCGTGCCGTGATCAGAACGCTCAACGTGGGGCTCGATCGCCAGGACGGCAGCAGCACCGCCCCCATCGCCGGAGATGATGTCCGGCTCAACCCCTTCTACGTATGTACTAGTTGCGGTGGCTCCACCGCTGACGGCCGCCCTGTAGTCGAGCAGGCCCAAAGCGCCCTCACCGAGTCCTTGGCGTCCAGCACGAGAGCCAGCGCCCACCACTTGTTGTGGTGCCCGCGCCGCAAGACGCGGTCCACGGGCACCGACGGGCAGGGCAACGGTCAGGACGTGCCGCTGTTGCTCGCCCACGAACTCGTCACGGAAGCCGTACGCATCCTGCTCCCGGCTTCCGTCGCGCGGGCCAAGGAGCGGCTTGCGTCCTTCACCGCCGCTCTGTTCGTGGGTATCGCTGCTCGGTACGGCGGCGACCCCGATCACATCGACATCGCTGCTGCCTCGATGCCTGACGGCACCGACACCGAATGGCCCCGACGCTTCCTCGTCGTCTACGACCGGCTCCCTGGCGGCACCGGCTATCTTCACCGCCTCGCATCCGCGGACGGGTTCCGGGAGGTGTTGCTCAAGGCACGGGAGGTGATCGAGGGCTGCCCGTGCATCGAGAAGGGTCTTGACGGCTGCCACCGCTGCCTCCTGCGCCGCGTCCCGGCCACCGACTACGACCGGGTCAGCAGGAACGAAGTGCGGCAGATGCTGGACGAGTTGCTCGGAGAGAGCGGCGAGGGCTGGAGGACCTCGCCGGTCGCCACCACGCACCACATCCCTCTGGAACGTCAGGCCGAGAGTGATCTCGAGGTCATGTTCATCGACACTCTCAAGCAGTGGGCCGGTCAGCCCGACTCGCAGGCCAGCGCGGACGCATACACGACCACGGCAGGCACCTACTCGCTGGACCTACGGCTGACCGGCTCGGACGGGGCCACGCTCAGCTGGCGGGTTTCCCAGCAACGCGTCCTGGACGGAACACGGCCGGATGTGCTCTTCGAGCGCTTGGACGCTCCTGGCCCACGCCTCGCGCTCTATCTCGACGGTTACGAATTCCATGCCAGTGCCAAGCACAACCGGCTTGCTGACGACGCCACCAAGCGCACGCGCCTGCGCGCTGAGGGACTACGGGTCTTCCAGCTCACGTACTACGACGTCAAGGCATGGCGCGCTCAGGTACGAGACACCGGCTACGCCGCCGCGGGCCCGATCGATCCGGCGTGGCAGCCGTATGGAGACAATGGGCAGCGGCAAGCCCGCGACTACTACGCCAAGACACACGGCGGTCTGCCGGGCGAGCTGGCCGAGAATGTATGGATCAATCCGGCAGACCTTCTGCTCGCCTACCTCCGCTCTCCCGATGCGGCGGTATGGCTTTGGCGGGCAGAGGCTGTCGTGGCAGGGCTGACGGGCACTCGGCCCGATGTGGCCGCCGTGCCCGAGGAGGCCGTGGGCGCCCAATTCGCCGCCGCGTTGCGAGGAACTCCCCTGCACGGTCGGAGCGGGCCGATTCGCGTCCTCGCCGCAGTCGATCAGTCCGGATGTCGGATCACAGCAGCGGTGGACGGCCGGCGCAAGCCCCCTGCCTGGACAGCTGTCACGACCCTGGACGACAGCGCCGCCGCTGTCGCGGACACCGATGCGCACAAGAAGCGCTGGCGAGCCTGGCTGTTCTGGAGCAACCTGCTGCAATTCCTCGAACACGGTGGAGGCGACAGTGCCCAGCTCACCACGAGCCTTCTGGACGGATTCTCCACCGATGCCCTCACGGTCACCGGTGGTGCCGGATGGCTGACATCCACGCGGATCGACCTCGGACTGGTCGGGGAACCCGAGGTCCAGGAAGCAACACAGTTGGTTACAGACCCCCAACCAGACATCGTGGAACAGGAATCCGAGCCCAGGACCACGGGCTGGGAATCGATCCTGGATCTCCTGGATCCGGAGGAGCCAGATCTCCTGCTGCTGGCCGTCGCGCTCGCCTCCAGCGCAGTGCCTGCGCCCGTGGACGGCTTCGAACTCGACGACCACGGCTGGATGGCCGAGCTGGCCTGGCCGGACCGCAAGGTCGGCGTGGTAGCCGCCCATCGCCCCGTGGGCACCGATCCGGACTATGAAGCAGAGGACCGGGACAGGGCATTCGCAGCCGCCGGGTGGGAGGTGCGATCCGCGAGCGATTGGACCGCCGAAGACCTGGCCCAACGACTCGGCGCACAAACACCCACGACCAGCGCACAGAGTGACCGGCAAGACGAAGGAACAACCCACGGGGAGCCCCACCGATGAACACCACGAGTGTGACGCTGCGTCTGCTCGACAAAGCCGACAAGGAGATCCTCAAACTCCCCCGCACCGTCAAAGGCGCCTTGTACGACTTTCAGCACAAGTTCAAGGCCAATCCACAGGCCACGGGGCTTCAGCTGAAGCAGCTGAAGGGGGACAGCAGGCTCTGGTCCGCACGCGTCAACGACGAGTACCGCGCCCTGCTGTTGAGGCTGGCCGACAACGACTGGCTGATCGCCTCCGTCAAGCACCGCAAAGAGGCCTACGAGAATCTCGATCGGCTCGCCTACGGCATCAATCAGGTCACGGGCGGTATCGAGTACGTCGACCTGCAGGTCGTCGAGGAAAGCGTGCTCCGACGGGCAGCTCCCGCGCGGCCCGCCCCGGCCCCCCTCCCCAAGGCGCCGGCCGAACGACCTCAGCCAGAGCCTCTCTTCGCCGGCTTCTCGGACCAACAGCTCACCGAGCTCGGCGTGGCCGAACCGCTGGTACCGGTGGTCCGCACTCTCACCACTGAGGACCAACTGCTCGGACTCATCGAGTATGCGCCTCAGCTGACCGGCGAGATTCTACTTTCGCTCTTCGACGGCAAGTCGTTCGACGACGTTCTGGAGCAGGTGACGGCCCCTGTCACCGCACCCGAGCCAATCGACACCGAGGACTTCCAGGCCGCCGCAGAACGCCCGGCGACGATGGTTACGACAACCGACGAGGCGCTTCGCGAAGCCCTTGAGGGCGAGGACTTCGGGCGCTGGAAAGTCTTCCTTCACCCCACCCAGTCCAAGTTGGTGGAGCGCGACTACTCCGGTCCCGCTCGCGTCGGTGGTGGCCCTGGCACAGGGAAGACCATCGTCGCCCTGCACCGCGTCAAGCATCTCGTCGAGAATCTTCCGCAGGGCCGCAACAAACCAGTGCTGCTCACCACGTACAACAAGAACCTCGCCGCCGACCTCCGCGCCCGGTTGCTGGAGCTCGGCGGTGAACAGCTGCTGTCGCGCGTCGAGATCAGCCACGTCGACCAGGTGGCCCTGCGCGTGGTTCGGGAGGCCGAACCCGGCAGCAGCAAGCAGACCATCGACGACAACCAAGTGCTCCGCGAGTGGCGTTCCATGCTCGACGAGCTCGGGGAAACCAGGTGGGACGCGGAATTCCTGCACGACGAGTGGACCCAGGTGATCCTTGGCCAGGCCGTCGTCTCCCGAACCGAGTACTTCCGTGCGCGCCGAGCCGGCCGCGGCCGTAACGTCACGCGCGGCGAACGCGCCGAGATCTGGCAGCTCGCTGAGAAGTTCACTCAGCGGCTCGATCGGCTGAGCCGCCAGACGTGGGCCCAAGTCGCCGAACGAGCCGCCCGTCTGGAGATGGAGCGCGAGCAACGAATCCGAGCTGTCGAACAGCAACGGGCGGAATCCGGAGGACTCGACAACATCCACCTGCAGGACGGTTCGGCGGGCTGGCTCCGATACCGCTACCAGCACATCGTCGTGGACGAAGCCCAGGACTTGCGGCCTGGTCATTGGAAGCTGCTCCGGGCAATGGTGGCACGGGATCGCAACGACATCTTCCTGGTCGGCGACACACATCAACGCATTTACAACAACCAAGTGACGCTCGGCAGCCTGGGAGTCAACATCCGTGGCCGCTCAGCAAAACTGACCCTCAGCTATCGCACCACGCGGCAGATTCTCGGGTCAGCACTCGAGGTCCTGAGTGGCGAGACGTTCGACGATCTCGACGGCAACGCAGAGTCCCTCGCCGGGTATCGGTCCGTCCTCAGTGGCGCCCGTCCGCAGCTTCACGGCAGTGCCGACTGGGCATCGGAGTGCGAGTCCATCGCCGCCCTCGTCGCCGAGTGGGACGACATCCCCCGGGAACAGATCGCCATCTGCGTTCCGACCAATGCGATGGCCCGCGAAGTGGCTGTAGCGCTCGCACCATCAGGCATCAGAGCGGTTGAGATCGGTCCCGACGGCCCACGTGGTGACGACGGAGTACACATCGGCACCATGTTCAGGTTCAAGGGACTTGAATACCAGCGCATGATCATCGCTGGTGTCAGCGAGGGCCTGGTACCACGGCAGGCCGTAGTACAGCTTCGGCGCACCGACGCATTGCGCTATCGACGCGAACTGCAGCGCGCCCGTTCATTGCTGTTCGTGGCAGCGACGCGGTCACGTGATGCCCTTGCCATCTTCTGGCACGGTGCGCCGAGCCGGTTCCTGGAGCCCTTGCTGCCGTCGTGAAATCGACGTCAGGTTTCGAGCACTCCCGCGACCGCCCCCACCGGATCCACGTCCGCCTCCCCCTCCGGCCACCAGTCGTCCGCGCCCGGCTCGCTTCGGTAGGGGTACCAGCGGGCGTCGTGGCCGAAGCGGAGTTGGAGGGAGCCGTCCGCGTTCGTGAGGTGGTTGCGGTGGATCGTCATGCGGGGGAGGTCCGCCGCGGTCAGGGCGCCGCGGGCCCGGTCGAAGGGGCCCGCCGGGGGGTCCCAGGGGGATTCGAGGACCGCCAGGCCCTCCTCGCCGCCCTGGCGCCAGGCCGCCGCCGCCCGGGAGAGGTCCGCGGGGGTGCTCCCCACCGACCTGGCCAGCTCGGCGAACTGGCGGCTGAAGGTGCGGCGGCCTGTGAGGCCGGGGTGCGAGGCGGCGAGACGGACCGCGTCGTGCCAGGGGGACACGGACGTGAAGGGGTCCGCGCCTGTGGTGAGGTACGCGTGTCCTTCGGTGAGGTACGCGTGGGCGCGTGCTGCCGCGTCCGTGACCAGGAACTCCAGGGCCGTCGGGTCCGGGGCGCCGGGGAGGGCCGGCAGGACCGGGGGTTCGCCCGGGTGGGCCGGTGGCGCCATGGGGGGCGGCAGCGGGGAGCGGTAGTTCGTGGCCAGGGCCTCGCGGGCCGGGATGCCGGGCAGGGGCGGGCCCTCCTGAGGTGTCTCCTCGGATGTCTCTTCGGGTGCCCCTTCGCCGACCGCCGCCTTCGCTCCCTCCGCCGCCTCCGCCGCCGACCTGTGCGCGTTGCGGCGCGCCAGTTCGTCCAGGAGGTCCTGCTCCTCGCCGCCCCGCATCAGCAGCAGGACGAAGGGATCGGCGTCCAGGAGCCGGGCCGTCTGGTAGGCCAGGGCGGCCGCGTGCTTGCAGGGGTGGCCCCGGTCCGGGCAGGTGCAGGCCGGGGCCAGCTCGCGGGCGCCGGGCAGGAGCGGGACGTCCGCCCGCACCGCCGCGTCGGCCAGGGCGTGCGGCATCTCCTTGTCGAGGAGCGCCGCGATGTGCGCGGGGTCGGTGGCCACCGCGTCCAGGAAGCGGTCCCAGTGCTCGGGGAGCATCGTCCGCAGGCGGATCTCCGCGCGGTAGGGGCGGGGGCGGCTGCCGTGGACGTACGCGACGATGCGGCCCGGCGCGACGGTGATGGTGTCCACCGCTCCCTCGCGCGCATACGTGCGGCCGCGTGCCAGGCGTGCCTGGTCCAGGGCGCTCTCCTCCAGCGCGTCGATCCAGGCGTTGCCCCACCAGGACGCGGCGAAGGGCGCCGTGGGGTCGGGGTGGGCCGGCAGCGCGGGGAAGACGCGGCCGCTGCCCATGCGGCTCGTCTCACTCATCCCGCTGGCCCAGCCCAGGCCACCGCCACGACCGCCGCCCGGCCGGGACGCGCCGCCCGGACTGCCACCCCGCCGGGACGCACCGCCACTCCCGCCGCCTTGCCGGGACGCACCGCCCGGCTCGCCGCCCCGCCCGGTTCCGCCCCGCCCGCTCATGCCGTCCTCCTCAGCGCCACCAGGTCCGCCAGCTCCGCGTCGGACAGTTCGGTGAGCGCCGCCTCGCCGCCGTCACCGAGGACCGCCTCCGCCAACGCCCGCTTCGCCGCGAGGAGTTCGGCGACGCGGTCCTCGACCGTGCCCTCGGTGACCAGGCGGTGGACCTGGACCGGCTGGGTCTGGCCGATGCGGTAGGCGCGGTCGGTGGCCTGCTCCTCGACCGCGGGGTTCCACCAGCGGTCGTAATGGATCACGTGGCCCGCCCGGGTGAGGTTCAGGCCCGTGCCCGCCGCCTTCAACGACAGAAGGAACACCGGGATCTCGCCGGACTGGAAGCGGTCCACCATCTCCTCGCGCCGCGCCACCGGCGTACCGCCGTGCAGGAGTTGGGAGCGGATGCCCCTGGACGACAGGTGCGTCTCCAGGAGGCGGGCCATCTCCACGTACTGCGTGAAGATCAGGACCGCGCCCGCGCTCTCGGACTCCGCGAGGATGGTGTCGAGCAGCTCGTCCAGGAGCTCCAGCTTGCCCGACCGCGAACGCCCGGTCCGTGTCGTGAGGGCACCGTCCTTCAGATACTGCGCCGGGTGGTTGCAGATCTGCTTCAGCGCCATCAGGAGCTTCATCACCAGGCCGCGGCGCGCCATGCCGTCCGACGCCTCGATGCGGGCCAGCGTCTCGCGCACCACCGCCTCGTAGAGCGAGGTCTGTTCGCGGGTGAGCGTGACCGGGTGGTCCGTCTCGGTCTTCGGCGGCAGCTCCGGGGCGATCCCCGGGTCCGACTTCTTGCGGCGCAGGAGGAAGGGGCGGACCAGACGTGCGAGACGGTCCAGGGCCTCGTCGTTCGCAGAGGTCTCAGCGGGCGCGCCGCCTTCCACCAGGCGCGCGTGGCGGGCGCGGAACGCCTTCAGGGGGCCGAGCAGACCCGGCGTCGTCCAGTCGAGCAGGGCCCAGAGCTCGGAGAGGTTGTTCTCGACGGGGGTGCCGGTGAGCGCGACACGGGCCGCCGAGGGGATCGTGCGGAGCGCCTTCGCCGTCGCCGCGTGCGGGTTCTTCACGTGCTGCGCCTCGTCCGCGACCACCAACCCCCAGCTCCGGACGGCCAGTTCGGGAGCGCTCGTACGCATCGTGCCGTACGTGGTGAGGACGAAGCCGCCGGTCAGTCCGGCGAGGCTGCGGCCCGCGCCGTGGAAGCGGCGGACCGGCACGCCCGGCGCGAACCGCTCGATCTCCCGCTGCCAGTTGCCGAGCAGCGACGCGGGGCAGACCACCAGCGTCGGCGCCGAACCGCCGCCCCGTGCGCGGTGCAGATGGAGGGCGATGACCGTGATCGTCTTGCCGAGGCCCATGTCGTCGGCGAGGCAGCCGCCGAGGCCGAGCGAGGTCATGCGGTCCAGCCAGGCCAGGCCGCGGAGTTGGTAGTCCCGCAGGGTCGCGTGCAGGCCGGGCGGCTGGGCGACGGTGTCGAGGTCGCCCGTCACGCGCTCGCGCAGCCTCGCAAGGGCGCCGATGGGCACGGCGGGCACCCGCTCGCCGTCCACCTCCGCCGTGCCGGTGAGCGCCACGGACAGGGCGTCCACCGGGTCGAGCAGGCCGAGGTCGCGCTTGCGCGCCTTGCGAACGAGCTCGGGGTCGACCACGACCCACTGGTCACGGAGACGGACGACCGGGCGGTGCGCCTCCGCGAGCAGGTCGAGCTCCGCCTCCGTCAGCGGTTCTTCCGCCTGGTCACCCAGCGCCAACTGCCAGCGGAATTCCAGGAGTTCCTCGGTCTTGAAGAAGTCGAAGTTGTCGGCGGCGGTACCGGGGGCCGGGCGGACGACGGCCGTCGCGGTGAGGCCGCGGGTCAGCTCCCTCGGCCAGTGCACGGCGACGCCTGCCGCGCCGAGCCGACCCGCCGCCGCGCCCAGGAGGTCGTACAACTCCTCCTCGCTCAGCGGCAGTACGTCCGGGCGCGGCCGCTCCAGGAGCCTCGCGAGCGGCGGCCAGACGCGGGCCGCGCGGCGCAGCGCGAGCAGCGTGTCCACACGGGCGCGCGGCCCGAAGTGGTCGGTGCCGGCCCAGAGCCCCGGCACGTCGGTGACCAGGGTCGGATCGGCGAGGCTGTGCACCTGCACGACGGCGGCGGCCGGGCTGGCCACCGCCGCGCGGGGAACCCTCGCGGCGGAGCCCGCATCAGCGCCGCCGGAGCCGCGGGAGTCGTCGGAGCCGGAGGGGGCGTCGGAGCCGGAGGGGGCATCGGAGCCGGAGGAGGCGTCGGAGCCGGAGGAGGCGTCGGAGCCCTCCGCCCCGTCGAACACCTCGTGCGCCCGAAGGTCGAGCCGCAGCGACACCCGTACGCCCGCGTCGACCCCGGCCGCGACCTCCGCCGCCCAGTCCCGGGCGCCCGGCAGCCGCTGCGGCTCACGCGCGGCGAAGGGCGCGCCCACCGCGAACGCGGCCGCGGGGGTACGCGGCAGGACGTCTACCACCGCATCGACGAAGGCCCTGACCAGCGCGAACGGCTGGGGCAGCTGCAACGGCCCGCGCCCCGATGACGGCAGCGGCACCGCGTGGCCCTCGGCGGGCAGGGCGGCGGCGACGGCCCGCAGCTGGGCGACGTCGGCCTCCTCCAGCGGTCCCGCGCGCCAGGCGTCCAGGTCCCCCGCGGTCAGGCCGGGCAGCACCCTTCCGCGCGCCGCCAGGTGCAGCGCGTGCCGGGCTGCGGCGGCCCAGCAGGCCACGGCGGGATGCGGGCGCGCGGCACCGAGCAGCAGCGGTACGGCGTCGGCGACGGGCAGGAACAGCGCGGGCACCGTGCGGCCACGGGCGCCCTTGCCGTGCTTGCGGGCGACGGTGAGATCACCGCGCACGCCGAAGGGCTCCCCCTGCGCGCCGTCCAGCCCGCGCCCCTCGGGAAGCTCCCCGCCGTCCGCCCGCCAGAACGCGACCCGCCCCGCCCGCGGCAGCTCCGCCGGAAGGAAGACGGCGGCGCAGGAACGCACGAGAAGGGCCCGGTCGCCCGCCACCGCATCCGCCGTCATCGCCACCGCCCAGCTCAACCCCTGCTCACCCGGCTCTCACACCGGCACTTTCCCGAACCGCCACCCTAGGCGAGACCACTGACAACCCCCGGGAGCCCAGGCTCCCGCCCCAGAGGTGTAGGCCCCCACCCCTTCAAAGGCGCAAGCCCCCGCCCCCCCCCAGAGGCGCAGGCCCTCCCCCCTCAGAGGCGCAGCCCCCCCCACCCCTGGCAACCGCCTGCGGACGACCAACGGATGAACACTGGAAGGAAAGTTTCCTAACAATAGTTCACCCGGAGTTCTTGACGCGCACATGCCGCATCGCCAGGATTCCCCCGAGACGGCCAGACATCCACACCGACCGACCGGCACCCCCCACGCCAATCGAGGAGACGGACATGTCGCCCACCCCCCGCGCCATGAACTCCCGCACGAGCAACTCCCGTACACACAAGGCCCGTTGGGGCATCCCTGTGGCTGCGGGCGCCTCGCTCGCCCTCGTCGGTGGCGTACTGCTCTGGTCGCCCGCCGAGGAGGCCGACGCCTCCCCCACCGCCGAGCCGAGGGCCGGCTTCACCGCGGTCGCCGCCGGAGACATCGCCGAGCAGTGCACGTCGAGCAGCAGCAGCTGCAAGCACCCCAAGACCGCGGCCCTGGTCAAGCAGATCAACCCGTCCTTCGTGATGACCATGGGCGACAACCAGTACGACGACGCGCGCCTGAAGGACTTCCAGAACTACTACGACAAGTCCTGGGGCGCCTTCAAGAGCAAGACGCGCCCCGTCCCCGGCAACCATGAGACGTACGACCCGGCGGGCGCGCTCAAGGGCTACAAGTCCTATTTCGGGTCCGTCGCCTACCCCGACGGCGAGAGCTACTACAGCTACGACCAGGGCAACTGGCACTTCATCGCGCTCGACTCCAACAGCTTCGACGACGACGCGCAGATCGACTGGCTCAAGGCCGACCTCGCCGCCAACTCCAAGAAGTGCGTGGCCGCGTACTGGCACCACCCGCTCTTCTCCTCGGGCGAGCACGGCAACAACCCGGTCAGCCGCCCCGTCTGGAAGCTGCTCCACGACAACAAGGCCGAGCTGGTCCTGGGCGGCCACGACCACCATTACGAGCGGTTCGCCCCGCAGAACCCGGACGGCAAGGCCGACGCCAACGGCATCGTCGAACTGCTCGGCGGCATGGGCGGCGCCAACCCGTACAAGATCGAGGAGGTGCAGCCCAACAGCCAGAAGCGGATCACGAACACCTTCGGCGTCGTCAAGCTGAACTTCACCGACACGGGCTTCTCCTGGAACCTCGTCGCCACCGACGGCTCGACGAAGGACACGAGCCCGTCCTACGAGTGCCGCTGAGACCAGCGGGAGCCCAACGATGTACCTCGCTTCCAACGGCGCGGTGACCAAGACCAAGGGCGACGCGGCCGCCGCGGTCCCGGAGAAGTCCGGGACCGCGCGCGGCCGCGTCGCGGGGCCCGTCCTCGCGCTCGGCGCGGTCAGTCTGGTCACGGACATCTCCTCCGAGATGGTCACCGCCGTCCTGCCGCTCTACTTCGTCCTCCAACTCGGCCTGTCCCCCTTGGCGTTCGGTTTCCTCGACGGGCTCTACAACGGCGTGACCGCGCTGGTGCGCCTCGCCGGCGGGTACGCGGCCGACCGCGGCGGGCGGCACAAGCTCGTGGCCGGCGGCGGCTACGCCCTCTCCGCGCTCTCCCGGCTCGGCCTGCTCCTCGCGGGCGGCGCCACCGCGGGGATCGGCGCGGCGCTGGCCGCCGACCGCATCGGCAAGGGGGTGCGCACCGCGCCGCGCGACGCCCTCATCTCGCTGAGCAGCCCGCCCGACGCGCTGGGCCGCGCCTTCGGCGTGCACCGGGCGATGGACACCACGGGCGCGCTGCTCGGTCCGCTCGCCGCGTTCGCGCTGCTGTGGGCGACCGCGGACGCGTACGACGCCGTGTTCGTGGTCAGCTTCTGCTTCGGGCTGCTCGGCGTCCTGATGCTGGTCGCGTTCGTGCCAGGGCACACGGCCGTCGCCGCTCCGGACCGCCGGACAGCCACCGCCCAGCGGCACAAGGCACTCGACCTCCTCCGCATCCCGGCCTTCCGGCGCGTCCTCCTGGCGGCGGCGCTGCTCGGCGCGGCCACCATCGGCGACGCGTTCCTCTACCTCCTCCTCCAGCGGCGGCTCGACTTCGCCGTGTCGTGGTTCCCGCTCCTTCCGCTGGGCTCCGCCGCCGTCTATCTGCTGCTCGCGATCCCGGCCGGGCGGCTCGCCGACCGCACGGGGCGGCGCGTGCCGTTCCTCGCGGGACACGCGGCACTGCTCGGCGGCTACCTCCTGCTGCTCTCGCCCACCGGCGGCTGGCCCCTGCTCGTCGGCGTCCTGCTGCTGCTCGGCGTCTTCTACGCCGCCACCGACGGCGTCCTGATGGCCCTCGCCGCACCCGTGGTCGCCCCGGAGCGGCGGGCCAGCGGCATGGCCGTGCTGCAGACGGGGCAGGCCCTCGCCCGGCTCGTCGCCGCCGCCGGGTTCGGCGCGGCGTGGACCCTTTGGGGCGTCGGGCCCGCGCTGACCTGCGCGTCCTTCGCCCTGGCCGCGGCGCTCGCGGGGGCGACGGCGCTGCTTCCTCGTACGGAGACGCCCCTGTTCCCGCCCACCGGGACGGCCCCGAGCCCCCGGGCCGGGACGGCTCAGCTCCCCCAGTCCGGGACCACTCCGCACCCCCAGTCCGGGACGGCTCCGCACTCCCCCACCGAAAGGCCCTCATGACCCGGCCCGACACCGGCACCGCAGCCACCACCACCGGCGCCACCGCCGCCGCCACCGCTCCGCGGTCCCTGCGCGCCCGCATCGTCGCGGTCGCCACGGCCGCCGCCGTCCTCGCGGGCGTCGCGGTCGCGTACACCCTGCACGCGGCCCAGCGCGCCGAATCGGCCGACGCCACTTCGGAGTTCGGCCTCGACCGGGGGCAGCTGTACTTCCGCAGCACGGAGGCGGGCGCGGGCCGCGTGGCCCGGCTCCCCTCGTCCGGCGGGACGGCCCCCGGAAAGGGGCCGCGCACCACCGGCGGCCCCTCCTGCGAACGCTTCTACGCCGCCGCGGGCACCGGACTCTGTCTGCAGCGCCGCGCCGGGATCCCGCCCAAGTCCTACGCCGTCGTCCTGGACGACCGGCTCCGCGAGAAGCGCCGCATCGCGCTGACCGGCATCCCCAACCGGGCGCGCGTCTCGGCGTCGGGCCGGATGCTGTCCTGGACGATGTTCGCCACCGGCGACTCCTACGCGGGCTCGTCCTTCTCCACCCGCACCTCGATCCTGGACACCCGCACCGGCTACCTGATCAAGAACATGGAGGAGATCCCCCTCACGATCGACGGGCGCCGCTACCACGCGCCCGACGTCAACTACTGGGGCGTGACCTTCGCGAAGGACGACAACCGCTTCTACGCGACCGTCTCGACCAAGGGCAGGACGTATCTCGTGCGCGGCGACATGAGGAAGTGGGCGGCGACCGCGCTGCGCGAGAACGTCGAATGCCCGTCCCTCTCCCCCGACAACACGCGCCTCGCCTTCAAGAAGCGCGTAAGCAAGGGCACTTCGGACCCGTGGCGGCTGTACGTCCTGGACCTCCGCACGATGCGCGAGCGCCCGCTCGCCGAGCGGCGCAACGTCGACGACCAGGCCGCCTGGCTGGACGACGACACCCTCGCCTACGCGCTGCCGGGCGAGGACGGCCGCAAACAGGACATCTGGTCGACCCCCGCCGACGGCACCGGGAAGCCCACCTTGCGGGTACGGGGCGGGAGTTCACCGGCGGCGGTGCGCTGAACGGCGACAATTCGGATGCGTACGCGGCCGGGGTCCCGCACGATCGCCGTATGACCACCCCCGAACGCACCGTCGTGCCCACCCTCTTCCCGCCTCCCGGATACGCCCACGCCGCCGTCGTCGAAGCGGGGACCCGCCTCGCGTTCATGGCGGGCTCCGTCCCCCTCGACCCCGAGGGGAAGCTCGTCGGCGAGGGAGACGTCTCCCGGCAGACCGCGCAGGTCATCGCCAACCTCGACGAGGCGCTGCGGGCGGTGGGCAGCGATCTGTCGCAGGTGGTGGCCAGCACGGTGTACGTGGTCGGCGACGGCTCCGCGGCGCTCACCGAGGCATGGGAGGTCGTCCGCGGCTGCGACCTGCACGCGGGCCCGCACACCTCGACCCTGCTCGGCGTCTCCTGCCTCGGCTACCCCGGCCAGCTCGTGGAGATCACCGCCACCGCGGTCGTCCCCGAACGCCCTTAGCCGCGCGCCCGCTTGGCGAGGCCGAGCGCGTACTCGGGCCACCACTGCCCCGCGCGCGGCCCGCCCCTGCACGTCCCGTCGGACTCGCCGGGCCGCTTGATCCACAGATAGGCGTCGAGCGCGGGGGCGCCGGTGCGGGTGGTGGGCGGGGTGCCCAGCGCGCGGCCCGGTGGATTGCACCAGGCCTGGACGCCGTCGTAGGGACCGTTGCCGTTGCGGCTGCTGTCGACGACGAAGTGCTTGCCGCCGCCGAGCGCCTTGGCGAGCCGGTGGCCGTAGGCGGAACTCGCCCTGTTCGTCTGGTAGTTGGAGACGTTCAGGGCGAAGCCGTCGGCGTGGGCGATCCCGGCGCGGCGCAGCGGCGTGACCAGGCGCCGCTCGTCGGGGATCCAGCTGGCGTTGCCCGCGTCGAGGTAGACCCTGGTGTGGGGCCTGCTCCCCAGCCGCTGCACCGCGTAGGCGAGCAGGTCGTAGCGCTCCCGGGCGTCCGCGCGCGGACATCCCGCCACCAGTTGGGCCACGGCGTCGGGTTCGACGATCACGTACGCGCCGCGGGTGCCGAGCCCCGCGGCGAACGCGTCGATCCACCGGCGGTACTGGGCCGCGTCGCGGGCGCCGCCCGATGAGTACTCGCCGCAGTCGCGGTGCGGGATGAAGTAGGCGACGAGGACCGCGGTGCGGCGCGCCTTGGCCGCCGCCTCGACATGGGACCGCACGACGGCGCCGGGCCCGTCCTTGTTCAGCCAGACGGCCTGCGGGCGCCCCGCGATGCGCTCGACGAGCCGGGCTTCGGCGATACGGCCCTGCCTGCGCCACTGGGCGACCTGGCGGACGGCCGCGCTGTGCGGGTCGACCCAGAAGGCGGGGGCGGCTTCCTCGACGGGGGCGCCTTCCTCGGCGAGGACGGCTTCCCCGGCGCGAGGCTCCCCGGCGCGGGGCTCCCCGGCCCGGGACGTGGGCACCGCGCCGGAGGCCTCCGCGCAGCCGGTGGCCGCCGCGCCCAGGAGGAGAGCGGCGGCGACAACGCGCGTGAGGGAGGAGAGACGGGGACGGGGATGGGAACGGGGACGGGGCAGGCGGGAGGACGACGGCTGGGACACCGGGCGGCTCCAGGGTGCTCGGCGCCGGCCGTACCCGGCGCGTTCCCCGGAGTCTGCGGTCGCCCCGCCCCGGCGGCGGCCCGTCCCCCACCGAGGCGTCGGCAGTTCACCCGGAAGATCACTCCGACGGCAGCATCAGCCCCGGAAGCGGTCCGTCGCCGCCACCAGTTCGTCGGAGATCCCCCGCGCGCCCGCGTCGTGCCCCACATCGTCCACGACGACCAACTCGCTGCCGGGCCACGCCTGATGGAGCCGCCACGGGATGCCGGTGAGATTGCCGAAGTCCAGGCTCCCCTGTACCAGCACGCCCGGAATCCCCGCGAGGGAAGGCGCGTCCCGCAGGACCACCTCGTCCCCGCCCAGCCAGTGGTCGTTGGCGAAGTAGTGCGAGACGGTGCGGGCGAAGCCCGCCCTGAACGCCGCGTCCTCGTACCGCGGCACGGACCGCGGCGCCGCCGGCACGCACGCGGTCTCCCAGTCCGTCCAGGAGCGTGCGGCGGCGGCCCGCACCTCGGGGTCGGGCGACTCCAGAAGGCGGTTGTAGGCGGCGGCCAGGTCGCCGTCCCGCTCCCCCTCGGGAACCCCCTCGCGGAACGCCTCCCACGCCTCGGGGAAGACCCGCCCGAGGCCTCGCGTCAGGAGCCCCACCTCGGCCCTGCTGCCCGTGGCGACGCCCGTGAGGACCAGTTCCGAGACCCGGTCCGGGTACGTCTGCGCGTACCTCAGGCCCAGGACGGAGCCGAACGAGACGCCCCACACCAGCCACCGCTCGACGGCCAGATGGCGCCGCAGCAGCTCCAGGTCGGCGAGCAGATGCTTCATCGTGTTGACGCCCATGTCGGCGGCCGGGTCGCTCGCGTGCGGCGTGGAGCGGCCCGCGCCCCGCTGGTCGAGCAGGCAGATCCGGTAGGCGTCGGGGTCGAAGTACCTGCGGAAGAAGGGCGTGCAGCCGGAGCCGGGTCCGCCGTGCAGCACCACGGCGGGCTTGCCCAGCGGATTGCCGCAGACCTCCCAGTACACGTGGTTGCCGTCGCCGACGTCGAGCATGCCGTGGTCGTAGGGTTCGATGTCCGGATAGAGGCCCATCGCGGCACCTTAACTCGGCGCCGGGTCAGTCCGCCTTGGCATTTCTCATCCGCCCGTACGCGTACACGCAGCCCGCGAGCGCCAGGTCCGAGAGCAGCATGAAGCCGATCGAGTACGAGTCCTTCGCACTGTAGATCGCGCCCATGACCAGCGGCGGGACGAACCCGCCGAGGCCGCCCACCGCGCCCACGATGCCCGTGACGGAGCCGACCTGCGGCTGTGGGGTGACCTGCGAGACGAGCGCGAAGACGCTGCCGCTCGCGGTGCCGAGGCCCGCCGCCATCACCAGGAAGCAGATCGTGCCCATCGGGTTCAGGGCCGGGTCGAAGGCCTGCACGACGGCGAAGAGCGCGACCACCGCGAGGGCGGCCGAGGTGACCGTGGCCGGGTGGATCCGGTCGGAGAGCCAGCCGCCGACGGGCCGGAAGACGACGGTGACCAGCGCGAAGCCGGCCGCCTTGGTCCCGGCGTCGGTGGGCGAGAGGTCGTACCAGGTCTTCAGGTACGTGGGCAGGTACACCCCGAAGGCGACGATCCCGCCGAAGCCGATCGCGTACAGCGCGGACAGTTCCCAGGTGACCCGCAGCCGTCCGGCCTGTCCGAGCCTGGTGCCCAGCGAGCTGGTGGGCACCGGCCGGTCCGGGCGGTCGGTGATGAGGAGCGCGCCGAGCACCGCGAAGGCGGCGAGCGCGATCGCCACGACGAGGAAGGGCAGGTTCTCGCCGTGCTTGGCGATGCGCGGCGTGAAGTAGCCGGAGAGGGCCACGCCGCCCATGCCCATTCCGAAGACGCCGAGCGCGAAGCCCCTGCGGGCGGGCGGGAACCAGGAGTTGACCAGCGGGATGCCGATGGCGAACGTCGTGCCGCCGAGGCCGAGCAGGAAGCCGACCGCGAGCATCGCGCCGAAGCTGTCCTTGGCCGGGATGATCAGCAGCACCGGGACGATGGTGAGCGCCGAGACCAGCGGGAACATCCGGCGGGCGCCGTAGCGGTCGGTGAGTGCGCCGACCGGGACGCGGCCCAGCGAGCCGACGATGACGGGCACGGCGACCAGGAGGGACTGCTCGAAGGAGCTCAGCCCGAGCCGGTCCTTGAAGTCGCTGCCGAGCGGCGCCACCAGGTCCCAGGCCCAGAAGGTGAGCGTGAAGCCGACGGTGGCGACGGCCAGATTGCGGTAGGCGGCGGCTGAGGGCTTGGCTGCCAGGGTCTCGTCCACGCCCCCACGCTAGGAATCACCACCCGCACCGGCCCGCTCTGCTGGGCCGTCCGGGCGTAGGCCCGCCGCCGTGGCCGCCTCGCGCAGCACGTCGCGCAGCATCGCGGGCGTCAGCCGCCCGGTGAACGTGTTGCGCTGGCTGACGTGGAAGCAGCCGAAGAGGTCAAGGGGCCCGGGGGCGCCGTCGATCCTGATGCGCGCCCCGTGCCCGAACGCCGGCCGCGGCTTCGGCACCGTCCAGCCCGCCGTCGCCAACGCGGGCAGCGCGGCCTGCCAGCCGAAGGCGCCGAGCACGACCACGGAGCGCAGCCGCGGCGCGAGCAGCCTCAGCTCGCTCACCAGCCAGGGGCGGCAGGTGTCGCGCTCCTGCGGGGTCGGCTTGTTGGCGGGCGGCGCACAGTGCACGGGCGAGGTGATGCGGGTGCCGTACAGGGTCAGTCCGTCGTCGGCGCTCTCGGCGGTGGGGCACGAGGCCAGGCCGACGTCGTACAGGGCGCGGAAGAGCACGTCGCCCGAGCGGTCGCCGGTGAACATCCGCCCGGTGCGGTTGGCGCCGTGCGCGGCGGGCGCGAGGCCGACGATCAGGAGCGCGGCGTCGTGCGGTCCGAAGCCGGGCACCGGGCGCCCCCAGTAGTCCTGGTCGGCGAAGGCCGCGCGCTTGGTGCGCGCGACCTCCTCGCGCCAGTCGACGAGGCGGGGGCAGGCCCGGCAGTCGACGAGCCGCGCGTCGAGCTCGCTCAGACCGTCCATGCCCTCCACCGTACGTACGTACGTCAGGCCAGCACGTACGTACGTCAGGTCAGCGCGGCGCCCAGGGCCACGAACGCGCAGATCAGCACGGCCAGGATGCCGAGCAGCGGCCACACGAACCGCAGGTACTTGTCGTAGCCGACCTTGGCGAGCGCGACGCCGCCGATGGTCACCGCCGTGGTCGGCACCCACAGGTTCATCCAGCCGCTGGCCGACTGCCAGGCCGTGACGACGACCGCGCGCGAGACACCGGCGAAGTCGGCGAGCGGGGCGAGGATCGGCATGGCGAGCGTGGCGTGACCGGAGGTGGAGGGGATCAGGAAGGCGAGCGGCAGGTTCACGATGAAGACGATGATCGCGAAGAGCCCGGACGACGTCCCTTTCACCACCCCCTCGATGGAGTGCAGGACCGTGTCCGTGATCTTCGAGTTGTTCATGATCGTCGTGACGCCGCGGGCCAGCAGGATCACCAGGGCGGGCGAGACGAAGTCGGCCGCGCCCTGGATGATCGTCGAGCTGAGCTTCTGCTCCCCCATCCGCGCGACGAGCCCGACGAGGACGGCCGCGCACAGGAAGAGGGCCGCCAACTGCGGGAAGGACCAGCCGAGTTCGAAGCCGTAGGGCCGCGCGTCCGCCTTGCCGGTGAGCGCGCTGGACCAGGGCACCACCGAGAAGATCATGAAGGCGAAGACGAGGCCGGTCGCGACGAGCACCGCCTTGTGCAGCCGGGTGAGCTCCGGCACCTCGCCCGCGTCGGCGGCGGACTGCTCGCGGTCGCCCGGCAGGAACCCGGACAGGGAGCGCCCTGGGTCCTTCCGCACGCGCTTCGCGTACCGGATGACGTACGCGACCGTGACGCCGGTCAGGACGATCCACATGGCGAAGCGCAGCACGATGCCGTCGCCCAGCGAGATGTCGGCGGCCGAGGAGGCGACGCCCGTCGCGAAGGGGTTCACGGTCGAGCACAGGACGCCGACGCCCGCGCCGAGGATGATCGCGCCGACGGCGGTCATGCGGTCGTAGCCGAGGGCGAGCATCAGCGGCACGATCAGGCCGTAGAAGCCCAGTGTCTCCTCCGCGAAGCCCTCGACCGTGCCGAGGACGGAGAAGACGACCATGACGCCTGCGATGAGCAGCGCGCCGCGCTCGCGCAGCCGGTGCGCGAGCCGCCCGATGCCGCGGTCGAGCGCGCCGGTGGCGAAGACGACGGTGATGAAGGCGCCGATGGCGAGCACGAAGAGGAAGACGCCCGCGCTGCCGTACAGCGAGCCGACGTTGTCGGGCGCGACCAGCGAGGTCTTCTCGTCCTGGATGCCGTAGAGGCCGTTGACCGGGGACAGGAAGAGGTCGCTCAGCCGGTCGACGAAGGACTGGCCGGAGTCGACGCGGTGGTAGGTGCCCTCGACGGGCGCGCCGGAGTCATTGCGGTCGTACTGCCCGGAGGGGATGAGGAAGGCGAGCAGCCAGACGGCGACGGTGACGATCGCGAGGACGGTCAGCGCGCTGGGAAAGGTGAACTTCCGCTTGCCTGAGGGCTTTTCGGAGGGCGCTCCGGAGGGCTCTTCGGCCGGGTCCCCGCCCACGGGTGTCTCGGTCGTGCTCACGCGGCACCGCCTCCCGACTTGCGGAAGTCGGCGGCGTACTCGCGCACGAAGGCGCACATGGCGACGACCGTGTTGCGCAGCTCCGAGAAGAGGACGCGCTCGTTCGGGGCGTGCAGGTTGCACATGCTGTCCTGCGCCCCGAAGAGCAGCACCTCGGCGCCGGGTGCCGCCTTGGCGAGTCCGTTGACCAGCGGGATGGAGCCGCCGGTCGCGACGTACGAGGCGTCCTGGCCCCAGCCCTCCCTGAGCGCGGCGAGCGCGGCGCGGTAGGCGGGTCCGCCGGTGGCGGCCTCGTAGCCGGGGCCCGTGTCGCCGGGCGTGACGGTGAGCGCGACGCCGAAGGGCTTGAGCGAGCGCAGGTGCTCGACGAGCCGGGACTGCGCCTCCCTCGGGTCCTGTCTTGGGTGGAAGCGGAGGTTCAACTTGGCGCGTGCGTACGACACGACGGCGGACGCCGCGTGCTCCACGCTCGGCGCGTCCAGGCCGATGACGGTGATGGCGGGCCCGCTCCACAGCCGCTCGCCGAGGCTGCCGCTGCCGACGAGCGGCACCCCCTCGCGCACGCCCGCGAGCGAGCGGAACTCCTCTTCCGTGTACGAGGTTCCGGTCCACTCCTCCCGCCGCAGTCCCTCGACCGCGACATCTCCGTGGACGTCGTGCAGGGTGCCGAGCGCCTTGATCAGGACGAGCAGGGCGTCGGGGGCCGCGCCGCCGAACTCGCCGCTGTGGCGCGGCTCGTCGAGGGTGCGGACCTCGACCGTCACCTCGGACGCGCCGCGCAGGCCCGTGGTGAGGGTGGGGGTACCGGGGCGGAGGTTGCCGAGGTCGGCGATGACCATGGCGTCGCAGGCGAAGCGGTCCGGGTCGCTCGGCGGGTAGTCGTCGAAGGCGCTGCCGTACTCCTCCTGCCCCTCGATGACGATCTTGACGCCGACCGGTGGCCGTCCCTCGTAGGCCCGCAACATCCCCAGGTGCGCGATGACGTTGGACTTGTCGTCGGCGATGCCCCGGGCGCGCAGTCCGCCCTCGACGGGCGTGGGTTCGAAGGGCGGGGACTTCCAGAGCGACGCGTCGCCGGGTGGCTGCACGTCGTAGTGGCCGTAGAGCAGGACGGTCGGCGCGTCGGGGGACGGGGGCGGGATCTCGCCGTAGATCACGGGGGCGGTGTCCGGCAGATCGAGCCGCTCGACCGTCGGGACCCCGGCGTCGCGCAACAGTCCGACCAGGAGGTCGTGGGCCTCCCGCACCGGTTCGGGCGGGAAGCCGGGGAAGGAGATCGAGGGGATCGCGGCGAGACGTTCGAGGTCGGCGCGCAACCCGTCCATCAGACCGTCGACCGTGGCTTCGAAAGAGGACGTCATGGGCAGCACCCCTGGGAGTCGAATCCGGACTGTTTTGGTGTGATGCGTCCGAATTATCGGCGGCCGGGGCGGACGGATTCCGAACGGCTCGCCGGGAGGCCGGGGATGCCGCGCCGAAGCCGGACTAAGGTCGTGGCATGGCTTCGGAGACTTCCATCGACACGGCGGGCGGGGGCTCGGTGCGGGTCGACAGCTGGATCTGGTCGGTCCGCCTCGTCAAGACCCGCTCGGCCGGCGCCACCGCCTGCAAGGGCGGCCATGTGCGGGTCAACGGCGAGCGGGTCAAGCCCGCGTACGGCGTGCACGTCGGCGACGAGGTCCGCGTACGCCAGGCGGGCGGCCGGGAGCGGATCGTCGTCGTGAAGCGGCTGATCCGCAAGCGCGTCGGGGCACCGGTCGCCGTCGAGTGCTACGTGGACAACAGCCCGCCGCCCCCGCCCCGCGAGGCGGTCGCCCCCGCGGGCATCCGCGACCGGGGGACGGGCCGCCCCACGAAGCGGGACCGGCGGGAGATGGAGCGGCTGAGGGGCGACCACGCGAGCCAAGCACTCAAGGACGGCTGAGGGGCGGCGCCCGGCGCGCGCCTCACCCCCGCAGGCGCGCGATCAGCTTCGTCGTCTCCTCGCGCCGCGCCCAGGCGATCCACACCAGCGGCAGGATCAGGATCGGCGGCGTCGCCGCGTTCTCCCCGCCCATCGCCGTGACCGTCACGACGAACGCGCCGATCATCAGGCCGACGAGGGCCGTCGCGGCGACCGAGGAGAGCAGCGGGAGCAACAGCGCTATCCCGCCGAGCACTTCCAGCGCCCCGATGGTGTACATGCCGGGCGCGCCCCATCCCAGCTTGTCGAAGGCTTCGACGGCGGTCGGATGCGCGATCAGCTTGGGCGCGCCGCTCGCGACGGCGAAGAACACACCCAGCAGGACCTGCAGGGACCGCAGCGTGACGCGGGCGCCGCGGCCACGGGTCGTGGCGCGGCGGGCGGTACGGGTGGTGGGGGCGGTGGTGGCGGACATGGTGTGCTCCTCGGTGAGCGGGGGTGCTGTGCTGTCGTGGAGGTAGACCCGCCGCTCCGGTGGAACTCATCGCTCGCCGCACGAATGATTCGGACGAGGCCCGTGAATCAGCCGATCGGCACCGCCCGCACCCAAGTCCCGTCGTCCGTGAGGTATTTGTCGACCTTCAGACCGGCCTCCGCGAGCGCCTCCTCGAACTCTTCCTTCGTGAAGGGGCGGGCCAGGAACTTCTGCGTCCAGACGGCGTCCGGGAAGACGTACTCCGCGTGGATCCGGTTCACGCCGTCGCCGACCGGCTCCGCCGAGAGGATCCTGACCGTGTAGCCGCCCGGGTCGACGCGCTCCCGGGGCAGATTCGTGTGGTAGTCCTCGCCCTCGCGCTGAATCAGGACGCAGCCGTCGTCCGTGACGTGCTTGCGGCAGGCCCGCAGGATGCCGCGCCGCACCGCGTCGTCGCCGTGGTGGACGAGGAACGACGCGAGCATGACCACGGAGAACTTCTCGTCCAGGTCGAGCCCTTCGATCGTGCTCCGGACCGTGCGCACCCCGCCGTCGAGCTCGGCGACCTTCGCCAGCATCTCGGCGGACTCGTCGACGGCCGTCACCCTGAAGCCCCGCTCCAGGAGCGGACGCGTCACCCGCCCCGCGCCGCTGCCCAGTTCCAGAATGTGCGACCCGGCCGGCACGGCGCCGGCGACGACATCGGGCTCGTCCCCCACGGAAAGGCGCGTGTACAGGTCGACCGCGCAGCCGTCCGGCGTGATCGCGCCGGGTCCCGTTCCCTCGTATCCCTCACGCATCTCCACACTCATGCCCGGCCAACGAAGCACTCCGCGGCCGCGTTCCCCCTCCCCTCGCGGGCCGACCGCCTACAGCGGAAACCAGCCATGCCCGCCGTACCAGTGGCCGCCCGCCCTCAGATGGTCGCCCACGGCCCGCTCCACCCCTGTCCGCCTGGGCAGTTCGGCCACGGGGATGGTCCGGTCACCGAAGACGAAGGCGACCGGACTGCCGTCGTCCGCCTCCCGGCGGTAACCGTCCGCGGGACGGAATCGCTCCTGGAAGCGGACGATGTTGGAGTCCTCGGGCAGGTGGTCCCTCAACTGCGGGTCGAGCAGCCAGGAGTGGCACACGGCTGTCTCATATCGTTCCTCGGGGAAGTGGCGCGCGAAGAACTCCCGCGCCAGCGCCACCGAGCGGTCGCAGGCCCGCGGGGTCAGCTGCCCCCGGTAGTCGGTGATGTGGACGTTGAGACAGAAGTCCCCGGGTCCGGCGACATGCCCGGCGGCGGCCGTCGCCCCGCCCATCCGCGCGCCGAGGACGGCCCGTTGGAACTGCAGCCGCCCCAACTGATAGATCTCGCCCCGGAAGTGCAGCCCTGGCCACCCGGGCACGAGGAGGCCACGGCCGCCGTGCGCCCTGCGGTGCACCGCCAGATGGCGGCCGAGGTCGGCGAGGGTGCGGCGCGAGACGTCGTCGGGTATGCCACGGCCGCGGTGGTAGGCCCGCACGTGTTCGAGCCCGGCCACGTACACGTACACGAAGAAGCAGCGCCCGAGCTCGCCCAGCTCCTCGGGCAGCACAGGGATCCGGCCGCCCCCGCCGATCACACCCATGTCGCGTACGAGGATGTCGACACAGCGGTCGAGCAACCACCGCGCCTCGGGGTCGGCCCACAGACGGCCGCGCAGCGCCACCAGGGCGTTGATGTCCTCGTGCGGCACGGCGAGGTCGAGCAGCACCTCCGGGAGGGCGTCGGCGTCCGGGAGCACCGCCTCGGCCCGCGGCTCCCCCGCGGCCTCCAGGTCCTTGAGCCAGGCGGCGAGCTCGTCGTCGGCCCTGAGCGCTTCCAGCACGTTCCCACCCTCTTTATCCTGAAAGGAGGAGATGACCTCTCATGATGCGCACAGGCAGTGAACCGGTCACCGCACGCAGCCCCCTGCGGATGCGCCTGTGGTTCGGCGTATGGGGCCTGATCTGGGCGGTCTTCGGCACCGTCGCCTTCGCCCTCACGGGCCGCACGGGGTGGGCGGTGGCGTGCGGGGTACTGATCCTTGTGGTGACGGCGGACCTGGCCTGGGTGCTGCACCGCATGCGCCAGGGAGCCCACTACCAGCCGGGCCGCGACATCCCTCCGTACGAGCCTCCGGACAGGCCCTAGCCCTCCTCGGTCGGGCTGTCGAAGCGCGCCGCGGCCACATACTCCGGCTGCGGATCAAGCGCCGCGGCCAGGCGGAAGTGCCGCCGGGCCTGCTCGTGCCGCGAGCCGCGCTCGTATGTGCGGGCCAGGGCGAAGTGCGCGAAGGCATTGTCCGGCTCGCGCTCCAGGACGATGGAGAACTCCAGCTCGGCGGCGCGCAGTTGGGCGGCGGCGAAGAAGGCACGGGCCCGCAGCAGCCGGGCCGCGGTGTTCTCCGGGTGGGCGGCGATGACCGTGTCCAGCAGTTTCACCGCGCCGCGCGGATCCCGCGCGGCAAGAAGCTGCTCGGCCGCACGGAAATCGATGACATGGGTCTCCGGGGTGATTTCGGGCACGCCGGACTCCTTCCCTCGCTCCCCTGTGTCAACGCCCGCCGCGGCCCGGGATATTCCACCCCCGCGTCCCACGCGCGCGGGCGGCCTCAGAGCGCGACGGCGATCAGGACGAGCCCCAGCACGAACACCGCCGCGCCCGCGCCCACGAAGGCCCGGTCCAGGCCGGTGCGCTCGCCGCCGATCAGGACGGTCTCGCGCGGGTCCTCGGTGTCGTACGCGATGCTGACCCGGTCGCCCGAAGCGAGCGGCCTGCGCCGGCTCGGCGGCACGGGCGAGACCACCTCGACGACCCGTCCGTCGCCCGTCTCGAACTGCAGGGTGGGCCGCTCTGCGCCGGGCGGCACCGCTTTCACCAGGGCCTGCGCGACCGCGCCCGCCGCGGTGATGCGCCGGGTCTGCCGCAGGCCGTACGCGCCGGCGAGGACCGACACCAGACCACCCAGAGCCGTGAACGCCGCCAGTACGACCACTCTGCCCCCGCCCCTTCCCTAGGCGCGTGCTCTGCGCGCGAGGTCGGCCCACACCTCGGCGACCCGCTCCTTCAGGCCGTCCAGCGGGCCGTCGTTGTCGATCACGATGTCCGCGATCTCCAGGCGCTTCTCACGGGTGGCCTGGGCGGCCATCCGCGCGCGGGCGTCCTCCTCGCTCATCCCGCGCAGCCGCACCAGGCGGTCCAGCTGCGTCTCGGGGCTCGCGTCGACGACGACCACGACGTCGTACAGCGGAGCGAGGCCGTTCTCCGCGAGCAGCGGCACGTCGTGGACGACCACCGCGTCTCCGGAGGCGGACTCCTCCAGCTCGGCGGAGCGGGCTCCGACGAGCGGGTGCACGATCGAGTTCAGGACGGCCAGCTTCTCGGCATCGGCGAAGACGATCGCGCCCAGCTTCGGCCGGTCAAGTGAGCCGTCCGGAGCGAGGATCTCCCGCCCGAAGGCGTCAACGACGGCCGCGAGGCCAGGAGTTCCCGGCGCCACCACCTCACGCGCGATCTTGTCCGCGTCGATCAGGACGGCACCGGACGCGACGAGCAGCCGCGAGACTTCACTCTTGCCGGCGCCGATTCCGCCGGTCAGGCCCACCTTCAGCATGAGCGGAAGCTTAGGCCCTGGCGTTACGCGTCGCCTTCCCGCTCCGCAAGGAAGCGTTCGAATTCACGGCCGATCTCGTCCGCCGACGGTATGTCCACCGGCTCGGCGAGCATGTTGCCCCGCTCCTGCGAGCCCGCCGCCGCGTCGTACTGGTGCTCAAGTCCCTGGACGAGCGCGACCAGTTCCTCGTCGCCCTCCTGGATCTGCCGGTCGATCTCGGTCTGGGTGCGGTGCGCCTCGGTGCGCAGTCCGTGCGCGACGCCGGGCAGCACCAGGCCGGTGGCGGCGGTGATCGCCTCCAGGACCGTGAGGGCCGCGTCCGGGTACGCGGAGCGCGCGATGTAGTGCGGGACGTGCGCGGCGACACCGAGCACGTCGTGGCCCGCCTCCACGAGGCGGTACTCGACGAGCGAGGCCGCGCTGCCGGGCACCTGCGCCTCGTCGAAGGGGCTGCGGTGTCCGGGCACCAGATCGGTGCGGTTGCCGTGGGGGGTGAGGCCCACGGGGCGGGTGTGCGGCACACCCATGGGGATGCCGTGGAAGTTCACCGACAGACGCACGCCGAGCCGCTCCACGATCTGCTGGACGGCCACCGCGAAGCGCTCCCACTCGATGTCCGGCTCGGGCCCGGAGAGCAGCAGGAAGGGCGCGCCGGTGGCGTCCTGCACGAGGCGGACGTCGAGCGTCGGCACCTCGTAGTCGCTCCAGCGGTCGCGGCGGAAGGTGAGCAGCGGGCGGCGCGCGCGGTAGTCGACGAGCCGGTCGTGGTCGAACCTCGCCACCACCTGCCCGGGAAGGCTGTCGGTGAGCCGCTCGACGATCTGGTCGCCGGTTTCGCCCGCGTCGATGTACCCGTCGAAGTGGTAGAGCATGACAAGACCGGCCGATTCCTGGGCGAGCGCCATGTCGACGACGGCGAGGCCCTTCGGCTCCCATGCGTACAAACCCTGCGGATCAAGCACTGTGACCGCTCCTCCTCGTGTTCGTATCGAAGAACGCACGCGGCGGCACGGGCATTCCCGGCCACGCCGCCCCGATCACTGTTCGTATGCGTGAACTCCCTTACCTGGTCCATACCTTGACGCGCACATGCCCCGCCTTTACGTTCATCTACGTTCATGTCAGAACCCGGTGTTCACATAGCTGAACCTTGACGGAACTTCTCCCCCAGCGAACCGACGGGAAGGCCACCCCACATGCGCACCCGACGAACCCTGCTGACCGCCCTGCTCGCCGCGACGGCCACCACCGGAGGCCTTGTCGCGGCGGCGACCGCGACCGCCTCACCCACGCCGGCGCGGACCATCGAGGTCTCCACGGCCGCCGAACTGAAGACGGCGCTCACCGACGCCTCCCCCGGCGACACGATCCACCTCGCCGACGGCACGTACTCCGGGAACTTCAAGACCTCCGTGGCGGCGAGCGCCAACTCCCGCATCACGCTGACCGGTTCGTCGAAGGCGGTCCTCACGGCAGGCGGCGGCTACGGCCTCCATCTGAACGGCGCCGCGTACTGGACCGTGCAGGGCATCACCGTCACCGGCGGCCAGAAGGGCATCATGATCGACTCCGCGAGAGGCGTCGTCGTGGACAGCGTCACGGTCCACGGACTCGACATGGAGGGCGTCCACTTCAGGAAGTCGAGCAGCGACGGCGTCATCAAGAACTCGCGGATCCACGACACCGGGAACGACGACCGCGGCATGGGAGAGGGCGTCTACGTAGGCACCGCCAACACGCTCTCCGACAAGAGCGACCGCGTACAGATCATCGGCAACACCATCGGCCCGGACGTGGGCGGCGAGGCGATCGACCTCAAGGAAGGCACCACGGGCGGCAAGGTCTCGGGCAACACGTTCGACGGCAAGGGCCTGACCGGCAACCACTACGACGACTCATGGGTCGACGTGAAGGGCAACGACTACGTCATCGAGAACAACACCGGCAAGAACACCCTGAACAACGGCTACGAGACCCACACCCAGCAGTCCGGCTGGGGCTGCGGCACGGTCTTCCGCGCCAACAGGTCGACCCTGACGGGCGCGACGGGCGACAAACAACTGGCGATCAACGTCACGAACCAGAGCGGCAGTTGCAGGACGACGGTGCACGCGAGCAACACGGTGACGGGCGGCAGGGGCCTGACGAACATCCCGGTTACTCCGTAGCAGCCCCTTTCAAAGTGCCCCGCAGGTAGTGCCCCGAAGGGGCGCGGGGAACTGCGCGACCAGCCCCAACGGCCCCGCACCCGAAAAACAACGACAACGGGCCCGCACCCCCCGTAAGGGAGATGCGGGCCCGCAGCGTTCAACTACCGCCTAGAGAGAGCGACGCGAGGTCAGCTCTGACCGCCGGCAAGCTTCTCGCGAAGCGCGGCCAGCGCCTCGTCCGAAGCCAGGGCGCCGGAGTTGTCGTCCGACTCCGAGGAGTACGAACCGCCACCGGCGGCCGCGGCCGGAGCCGCACCCGCGGCGTCGCCGCCCTCGGCCGCCGCCTGGGCGTCGGCCTCGCGGGACTTGATGACCTGAGCCTGGTGCTGCTCGAAGCGCTGCTGCGCCTCGGCGTACTGGGTCTCCCAGGCCTCGCGCTGGGTCTCGTAGCCCTCGAGCCAGTCGTTGGTCTCGGGGTCGAAGCCCTCGGGGTAGATGTAGTTGCCCTGGTCGTCGTAGGACGCGGCCATGCCGTACAGGGTCGGGTCGAACTCGACGGCCGACGGGTCGGCGCCGAAGGACTCGTTGGCCTGCTTCAGCGACAGCGAGATCCGGCGACGCTCGAGGTCGATGTCGATGACCTTGACGAAGATCTCGTCGTTGACCTGGACGACCTGCTCCGGGATCTCCACGTGGCGCTCGGCCAGCTCGGAGATGTGGACCAGGCCCTCGATGCCCTCGTCGACGCGCACGAACGCACCGAACGGAACGAGCTTGGTGACCTTACCCGGGACGACCTGACCGATCTGGTGGGTCCGGGCGAACTGCTGCCACGGGTCTTCCTGCGTCGCCTTGAGCGACAGGGAGACGCGCTCGCGGTCCATGTCCACGTCGAGAACCTCGACGGTGACTTCCTGGCCGACCTCGACAACCTCGGACGGGTGGTCGATGTGCTTCCAGGAAAGCTCGGAGACGTGGACGAGACCGTCGACGCCGCCGAGGTCCACGAACGCACCGAAGTTGACGATCGAGGAGACGACGCCGGAGCGGACCTGGCCCTTCTGCAGGGTCGTGAGGAACGTCTGGCGAACCTCGGACTGGGTCTGCTCGAGCCAGGCGCGGCGGGACAGGACCACGTTGTTGCGGTTCTTGTCCAGCTCGATGATCTTGGCCTCGAGCTCCTTGCCCACGTAGGGCTGAAGGTCGCGGACGCGGCGCATCTCGACCAGGGAGGCCGGGAGGAAGCCACGGAGGCCGATGTCGAGGATGAGACCACCCTTGACGACCTCGATGACGGTACCGGTGACGATCCCGTCCTCTTCCTTGATCTTCTCGATGGTGCCCCAGGCACGCTCGTACTGGGCGCGCTTCTTCGAGAGGATCAGGCGGCCTTCCTTGTCCTCCTTCTGGAGAACCAGGGCCTCGATCTCGTCACCAACGGCGACGACCTCGTTCGGGTCGACGTCGTGCTTGATGGAGAGCTCGCGGCTCGGGATGACGCCTTCGGTCTTGTAACCGATGTCGAGCAGGACCTCGTCCCGGTCGACCTTCACGATGACGCCGTCGACGATGTCGCCGTCGTTGAAGTACTTGATCGTCTCGTCGATCGCGGCGAGGAAGGCTTCCTCGTTACCGATGTCGTTGACCGCTACCTGCGGAGTGGTGGCGGTGGTCTCGGTGCTGCTCGTCATGTGGGAAAGGGCTCCGGTACGGACATTGAAGTCGTAGGTACTGCAACGCCGGAGCCGATTTCGCTCTGCAGAAGCCGGACAGCCTTGGAAGCGCGACTTCCGCTGAAACGGAAGGCGCCTCGACAACCGAGGGGACATACAACAGACGCGAGCGCAGCCTGCTATGTCTGAGGAGCGCAGGCTCGCAGCGCAACTTGTAGCATACGGGGGCTGCCGGGCAGGGTCAATGCGCGAAGGCGCACACCCGGGGCGGAACGCCGCATACCCGGCACAATTCCTGTCGCATGAGGCCACACGGGCCGCAGGACGCCCCCTCGCGACGGGTTCGACGGAAGATTACGACGATGGAGCCGATCATCCAAGAGTCCGAGCTGCCCGAGCCCGAGGCCACCCGGCGTGACGCCGACGTCACGGAGAGCAGCCGCGCGAACCGCGGCTGGTGGGACCGGAACGCCGACGAATACCAGATCGAGCACGGCACGTTCCTCGGGGACGACCGCTTCGTGTGGGGGCCCGAAGGCCTCGACGAGGTGGAGGCGGAACTGCTCGGTCCGCCCGAGGAGCTGAAGGGCAAGGACGTCCTGGAGATCGGCGCCGGCGCGGCCCAGTGCTCGCGCTGGCTGATCTCCCAGGGCGCGCGGCCCGTGGCCCTCGACCTCTCGCACCGCCAGCTCCAGCACGCGCTGCGCATCGGCGGGAACGTTCCGCTGGTGCAGGCCGACGCCGGCGTGCTGCCGTTCCGGGACGGCTCCTTCGACCTCGCCTGCTCCGCCTATGGGGCGCTGCCCTTCGTGGCCGACCCCGTGCTGGTCCTCAAGGAGGTGCGGCGCGTGCTGCGGCCCGGCGGCCGGTTCGTGTTCTCCGCGACGCACCCGATCCGCTGGGCGTTCCCCGACGAGCCGGGCCCGGAGGGCCTCTCCGTAGCGGCCTCCTATTTCGACCGCACTCCTTATGTGGAGCAGGACGAGCAGGGCAACGCCGTGTATGTGGAGCACCACAGGACGATCGGCGACCGGGTACGGGACATCGTGGCCGCCGGCCTTAGCCTCGTCGACATCGTGGAGCCGGAGTGGCCCGCGTGGAACACCCAGGAGTGGGGCGGCTGGTCCCCGCTGCGCGGAAACCTGATCCCGGGGACGGCGATCTACGTGTGCGTACGAGACTGAGTACGTGATCGGTCTCCGCAACGACGCCCTGGACCTGCCCGTACGCGACGCGCTGCCCGCCCTCCGCTCCGCTCTGGAGGGGCCGGGCGGCGCGGTGCTGTGCGCGCCGCCCGGCACGGGCAAGACGACGCTGGTGCCGCTGGCCCTCGCCGGTCTGCTCGACGGCGCCCTCGAAGGGCCGGGACACGGTGTACGTCGTGTCGTCGTCGCCGAGCCGCGGCGCATCGCCGCTCGGGCCGCCGCGCGGCGGATGGCGTGGCTGCTCGGCGAGAAGGTCGGCGAGAGCGTCGGGTACACGGTGCGCGGGGAGCGTGTGGTGTCGCCGCACGCGCGCGTGGAGGTCGTCACGACGGGTGTCCTGCTGCAGCGGCTGCAGCGGGACCAGGAGCTGTCGGGCGTGGACGTCGTGATCCTCGACGAGTGCCACGAGCGGCATCTGGACGCGGACACCGTGGCGGCGTTCCTGGTGGACGTGCGGGCGGCGCTGCGGCCCGAGCTGCGGCTCGTGGCGGCATCGGCGACGACCGACGCGGAGGGCTGGGCGCGGATCCTCGGCCACGCGCCCGTGGTGGAGGCACACGGCATCGCGCATCCCGTGGAAGTGGTGTGGGCCCCGCCCACGCGCGCGGTGCGGCCGCCGCACGGCATGCGCGTCGACCCGGCGCTGTTGACGCACGTGGCCTCGGTGGTGCGGCGGGCCCTTGCCGAGCGGGACGGGGACGTCCTGTGCTTTCTGCCCGGGGTCGGTGAGATCGCGCGGGTGGCCGGGCAGTTGGGGAGTCTCGGGGACGTCGAGGTCCTGCAGGTGCACGGGCGGGCGCCCGCGGCGGTGCAGGACGCGGTGCTCGCCCCGGGTGAGCGGCGGCGGGTGGTGCTCGCGACCTCAGTGGCCGAGTCGTCCCTGACGGTGCCCGGGGTGCGGGTGGTCGTGGACGCGGGGCTCGCGCGCGAGCCGCGGGTGGACCACGCGCGCGGGCTGAGCGCGCTGACCACCGTGCGGGCCTCGCAGGCGGCGGGGCGGCAGCGGGCGGGCCGTGCCGGGCGTGAGGCGCCGGGGGCGGTGTACCGGTGCTGGGCACAGGCGGAGGACGGGCGTCTGCCGCGCTTCCCGTCGCCGGAGATCAAGGTGGCGGACCTCGCGGCGTTCGCCCTGCAGACGGCGTGCTGGGGGGATCCGGACGCCTCCGGGCTCGCGCTCCTCGATCCCCCGCCGGGCGGCGCGATGGCGGCGGCGCGGGACGTCCTCGCGGCGGTCGGCGCGGTGGACGCGGGCACGGGCCGTGCGACGGAGCGGGGCACGCGGATGTCCCGGGTGGGCCTGCACCCGCGCCTTGCCCGCGCCCTCCTGGACGCGGCGCCCCGCATCGGCACCCGGCGGGCGGCGGAGGCCGTGGCCCTGCTGAGCGAGGAGCCGCCCCGGGAGTACGGGGACGACCTCGCGGGCGCCCTGCGGACAGCGCGGCGGGGCCAGGACGCGTATGCGGCGCGCTGGCGGACCGAGGCCAAGCGCCTGGCGTCGGCGGTGCGGGACCAGGGCTCGGGAGCGTCGGGCGCGGAGGAGTCCGCCGGGGGCGAGCGGGCCGGGAGCGACGAGTACGTCGCCGGGCTCGTGGCCGCGCTGGCGTTCCCCGAGCGGGTGGCCCGGAGCGCGGGGAACGGGGCGTACCTCATGGCGGGCGGTACCCGCGCCGAGGTGCGGCAGGGGTCGGCGCTCGCCGGGGCGCGGTGGCTCGCCGTGGCCGTGGCCGACCGGCCGGTGGGCTCCGGGCACGCGCGCGTGCTGCTGGCCGGGCACATCGACGAGGACGTCGCGCGGAGCGCCGCCGCGCCGCTGCACTCCGAGGGCGACGAAGTGGCCTGGTCCTGCGGCGATCTCGTCGCGCGGCACGTCGAGCGCCTGGGGGCCATCGAGTTGGTGGTGCGCCCCTTGAAGGACCCCGCCCCCGGCCTCGTACGCGAGGGACTGCTGCGAGGCCTGCGGGAGGAGGGGACCGTGCTGCTGAAGTGGTCCCGGAGTGCGCGGGAGTTGCGGGAGCGGCTCGCGTTCCTGCACCGGCACCTCGGTGCGCCCTGGCCCGACGTGGCGGAGGACGCCCTCCACGCGCGCGTGGAGGAATGGCTGGAGCCGGAGCTGTCCGCGGCCCGGCGCCGGGCCGACCTGGCGCGGATCGACGCGGGGCAGGCGCTCGCGCGGCTCCTGCCATGGGCGACCGGTGAGGCCACGCGCCTGGACGAGCTGGCCCCCGAGCGCCTGGAGGTGCCGAGCGGGTCCAGGATCCGGATCGACTACTCCGACCCCGAACAGCCGGTCCTCGCCGTGAAGTTGCAGGAGATGTTCGGGCTCGCCGAGACGCCGAGGATCGCGGGCGGTGCCGTACCCGTCCTGGTCCACCTGCTCTCCCCCGCGGGCCGTCCCGCGGCCGTCACGGCCGACCTCGCGTCCTTCTGGGGGTCCGGCTACCGCGCCGTCCGCGCCGATCTGCGCGGCCGCTATCCGAAGCACCCGTGGCCCGAGGACCCCGCCGCGGCCGAGCCGACCCGGTACACCAAGGCCCGGCAGGCGCGGCAGGGTTCCGGCGGCTAGGCGTTGACGGGTTCCGGCTCGGGGTCGCTCGACGCCTCGGGGGCCGGGTCGCCGGGCCTGCGGCCGCGGGCCTCCAGCCAGAGGGAGAGCGCCAGCAGGAGCGCGCCGAGGATCAGGAAGCCCCAGGGCAGGTACGAGGTCAGCAGGAGCACCAGGACGCGCTGCGACTTGACCAGGCTGACGGTGTCCTGGATGTAGTCCTCGCGCATCTTCACGTGCCCGGAGAAGACGGTGACCTTGTCGCGGCCGCCGAGGAGCGTGCCGCCGCGCAGTTCGTTGTTCTGGATCTCCTCGCCGTAGACGGGCGCCCCGGTGGTCGGGTCGACCCAGAACTTGCGGACCGTGGTGTACCAGCGGGTGGTGCCGGTCTTGGCGAGGGACTCCGGAGTGATGCCCTTGACCGGCATCGTCTTGGGGAAGGGCACCTTGGTCCAGGGGATGGTCTGCTCGAAGTAGTAGACCTCCATGCCGCGGAATTTCCGGGTGCCCTTGTAGTGGATGGGACGGGTGACGCGGGCCTGCGCGTCGAAGTACTCGTAATCCCGCTTCTCGGTCAGGAAGGGCCACTTGAACTCGATGCCCTCGCGCTTGACCGGGTCGCCGTCGACCGACTCCCCGGTGGCGTGCACCGGTTCCTGGCTGTGCGCGTCGAAGATGTAGCGCTCGGGGACCTTGGAGACCATCTTGCCCTCGGCGTCCTGGACGTAGCTGAGGGCGTCCCAGACGACGACGTCGCGGGAAGAGTCCCCGTCGTTCTTCTCGATCTTCTCCGAGGCCTCCACGTTGCCCTTGAGGGTCTGCACGATGGTGACCTTGTCGACCTTCTTGGCCTTCATGCTGCCGTAGTCGATGAGGGTCGGGTTCTTCGCCTCCAGGACGGCCTCCTGGTACTGGCTCGGCGGGATCTTCGCGAGGCGCGGGAAGGCGTACCAGCGCATGAGCGGGGACATGGCCGTGAAGAACACGGCGAAGGCGAGCAGGACGAGGCTGGCCTTGCGGCGCATCGCGGCGGCCCTCCCTACGTCTATGGGTGCTTGGGGACTGTGGTGAGGAGCGGCTCGGGCGACGTCTCGCCCGGTGGGGCGCCGATCGCCGTGATCGTCAGAACCAGGGCGACCGCGACGGCGAGGCCGGTGGCGGCGGCGATGAGGGCGCGCATGCGGGGCCTCCCGATTCGGCGTGCGGCCGGAACTGATAGGGCGTCAGGGCGGGCACCGTAGCAACGGAGGGGCGAGATGAGAACACGTTGCACAAACACGGACCGCCCCCGCGCCGTGGAGGGCGCGGGGGCGGTCCGAAGGAGCTGTGCGGCGGCCGGGCGGCCGCCCCGGTCAGGAGCTCGGCGAAGCGCTCGCGGAGGTGCTCGGAGAAGCGCTCGGCGAGGCACTGGAGGAGTCCGTCGGCGAGGGCGTCGTGTCGGGCTCCGCCGCGGTCACCTTCAGTTCGACGGTGAGGGTGCCGCCGCCGACGGTGGCGATGCGCAGGAGGTAGGTGCCCGCCGCGTCGTCCGCGTACATCTTCGGGAGCTTCAGGACGCCGTTCGCGTCGGTCTTCAGGCCCTTGAGGGTGCGGACCGGCTTGCCGTCCGCGTCCTTGAAGTAGGGGCCCTTGTCGCCCTCCGTCGCGTCGGTCGCCGACTTGATCATCGTGGCCGTGGCCTCGACGTTGCCGGCCGCCTTGCCCTTGTACGTCGCCTTGACCTCGACCCGGTCGGCGAACTCCTTGCCCGCCTCGCACACCAGGTCCTTGTCGCCGGTCCGCGCGAGCGCGTCGGCCTGGCGGGCGGTGACCTCCGCGGCGAAGTCCAGGCCGGGCAGCGAACGGCCGACGACCGTGGCCCGCACCGTGAACTTCCCCGCCTTCTCGCCCGCGTCGATCTTCGGGGCGGTGGCCTTGCCGGTGGCTCCCGTGGTGACCGTGGCGCTCCGCTCGCCGCCCTCGAAGCGGGCGTCCGTGTCACCGACGATCGCGAACTTCACCTTGACCTTGGCCACGGAGGCACCCGACTTGGACTCCGTACGCACCTCGACGCGCTCGGCGAAGGCGTCGCCGGCCGTCGCGGTGAGCGTGCCGGTGCCCGCGTTCTCCAGGTGGGCGACCCGCTCGGCCGGCGAGGGCGTGGGGTCGGGGGTCTCGGAGCCGCCGTCGCCGGGCTTCTCCGGCGGCTTGGTGCTGCCACCGCCGTCGCCGGGCTTGTCCGGCTTGTTCGGGCCGGGCTTGTTCGGGCCGGGCTTCGAGCCGGACCCGCCCGGATTCGGCGAGGGCGAACCGGAGTTGCCGGGCGTCGGGCCCACACCGGGGACGCGGCTGTCGCTGCGGTCGTCCGGCAGGACGCCCCTGCCGTCCGGGACCTCGTGGGTGCCCTTGCGGTAGTACTCCAGCCACGACAGGACCGTGTTCAGGTACTCCGTGGAGCGGTTGTAGCTGAGGATCGCCTTGTGCAGGTCGGCCTCGACGGACAGGTCGCGGTCGCCCGCGCACAGGTAGCGGCCCGCGGCGAGCGCCGCGTCGTAGATGTTGTTGGGGTCCTTCTCGCCGTCGTTGTTGCCGTCCTGGCCCCAGCTGTCCCACGTCGAGGGGATGAACTGCATGGGGCCGACCGCGCGGTCGTGCGTCGAGTCCCCGTCGTACGCGCCGCCGTCGGTGTCGGTGATCTTCGCGAAGCCCTTGCCGTTCAGGACCGGGCCGAGGATCGGCGTGAGCGTCGTGCCGTTCGCGTCGACGCGGCCGCCGCGGGCCTGGCCCGACTCGACCTTGCCGATGGCGGCGAGCAGTTGCCAGGGGAGGTTGCAGCCCGGCTTGTCGGTGGCGAGCGCGGTCTCCGCCTTCTTGTACGCGTCGAGGACGGTGGCCGGCAGGCCCGCCTCGGCCTCCTTGTCACCGCCGTTGGGCGCGGCGCCGGTCGGCGGGACGGGGCTCTGCAGGGGCGGCAGGTCCGTGTAGTAGGGGGAGTTGCCGGTCGCGGAGTCACCGGGCGGGGGTGTGCTGTCCGAGGAGTCCGCGGCCCGCTCGTCACGCGGGGCGTTCGTCACTCCCGGGGCCTGCGAGGCGGCGAGAGCCGCCACCGCCGCCGCGGCCACCGCGGTGGTCACCGCTCCCCTGCGCAGCCGCCTGCCGAATACCGGCGCCATGACCGAGCCACCCCTCCCCTTTGAAAACTGTTGCACGCCGCCCCCACGTGCCTGGACGCTTGCCTTGCACGCACATGCTTTCCTTCGTACGCGCGTACTGCCAGCGGGCCGACTCAGGCGACACTACGACAACTTACGGCGCCCAGACACCCGTCCGTGCCCGGTTTTTACCGGTTGGCCGAGACGCCGCGACAGGGCTGTTACGCGGTGGACTCCCCGTCTTCGCCTTCCGTTGGCGCCGATCCGTCGGGGACCTCGCTGATCTCGCTCTCCGGAGTGAGTCCCTGGCCCACGGCACGGCCCTTGTTGAGCCCGCGGTGCACGGCCTGTGCGACGCGTTCCACGGTTCGCACCCCGTATGCCATCGAGGGGTTGTCGTGGGTGAGGACGACGATGCGGTACGTGCGGCCGCCGCCGGTGAACGCGCCGATGCTGTGCACGCGCCAGCCGTGGGTGGCCCTGGGCAGCCAGCCGTTCTTGAGGTGGGCGCGGATGCCGCGCGGCATCCCCGCGGGCACGCCCCAGCGCTGGTCCCGCCGAACGTCGGCCATCTGCCGCAGGCCGTACGCACGCGCGCCGGGCTCGAGCACGTCGCGGGCGCCGGTGAGCACGCCGAGCAGGCGCAGCTGGTCGGCGGCCGTGGTGCGGGTCAGGCCCCAATAGCCGCCCGAGCCAAGGGTGGTGGCGGTGGTGCCGACGCGGCGCAGGAAGCGGGAGAGGTAGGGGTGGCCGAGGTCGTTCCAGAGCCGCCAGGCCGCGTTGTTGTCCGAGGCGGTGATCATGGGGCGGATCCGTCCGCGCTCCAAGCCGGTGAGTTCGCGGCGCCGGTCCTGGGAGCGGCGCAGCGCGGCCTCCATCATCAGGACCTTGGCGACGCTCGCCGCGTCGTAGCGACGGCGGTTCGCGAGGCCGCAGACCAGGCCGGTGCGGGTGTCGTGCACGGAGACGGAGACGCTGCCGGTCCTGTCCGACAGCGCCTCCCGGATGTCGTGCGACATGCGGGAGGCGAGGGCGCGATCGCGGACGGCCGTGCAGAGGGCCGGGCTCTGCCGGGTACTGGCTTCGGCGGCGGTGGCGGGTATCGGCGCCAGCAGCGCCGCGGTGACCGCCGCGACGACAGCCGAGCGGCATGTTCGCAGGTGAGGGGCCATGCCCCTCATCCTGACCGTGCCCTCGTGCCGGGGCGTTTCACCGGGGGCCACGTGGGTGAGGCGGCACCGTTCGACTGCGGGTGAGTTGTGGCTGGTCGCGCAGTTCCCCGCGCCCCTTACGGGGCGCAGCCGAGCCGTGCCCCGTCTTCAGGGGCGCGGGGAACTGCGCGAGCAACCACGAACCACCCGCAGCCGACCACGCAACCGCCCCTCCCCGAACCCTCTCCGCTCCCCCGCCCGGGAGGGCTAATGCGCTGCGGATTCCCAGTCGGCGCCGACGCCCACCGAAACATCCAGCGGCGCCCGCAGGGCCACCGCTCCCGCCATCTCCCGACGGACCAGCTCCTCCACCTTCGCCCGCTCCCCGGGGGCGATTTCCAGGACGATTTCGTCGTGGACCTGGAGCAGCATCCGGGAATCCAGTTCCGCCGCGGTCAGCGCCCCGTGCACGTTCAGCATGGCGATCTTGACGATGTCCGCGGCCGTGCCCTGGATCGGGGCGTTCAGCGCCATCCGCTCGGCCATCTCGCGGCGCTGGCGGTTGTCGCTGTTGAGGTCGGGGAGGTAGCGGCGGCGGCCGAGCATCGTCTCCGTGTACCCCGTGGCGCGGGCCTCGTCGACGACGCGGCGCAGATAGTCGCGCACGCCGCCGAACCGCTCGAAGTACGTGTCCATCAGCGCACGCGCCTCGCCCGCGTCGATGTTCAGCTGCTGGGAGAGGCCGAACGCGGACAGGCCGTACGCCAAGCCGTACGACATGGCCTTGATCTTGCGCCGCATCTCCGCGTCGACCTCGGAGCGCTCCACGCCGAACACCTGCGAGGCGACCGTCGTGTGCAGGTCCTCGCCGGACGTGAACGCCTCCAGGAGGCCCTCGTCCTCGGAGAGGTGCGCCATGACGCGGAGTTCGATCTGGCTGTAGTCCGCGGTCATCAGGGACTCGAAGCCCTCGCCGACCACGAAGCCGCGGCGGATCGCCCTGCCCTCGTCCGTACGGACCGGGATGTTCTGGAGGTTGGGGTCCGTGGAGGACAGCCGGCCCGTCGCCGCCACCGTCTGGTTGAAGGTGGTGTGGATGCGGCCGTCCGCGGCGATCGTCTTGATCAGGCCCTCGACGGTGACGCGCAGCTTCGCCTGCTCGCGGTGGCGGAGCATGATGACCGGCAGTTCGTTCTCCGTCTGGGCCGCGAGCCAGGCCAGGGCGTCCGCGTCCGTGGTGTAGCCGGTCTTCGTCTTCTTCGTCTTGGGGAGGTTCAGCTCGCCGAAGAGGACTTCCTGGAGCTGCTTGGGCGAGCCCAGGTTGAACTCGTGCCCGGCGGCGGCGTGCGCCTCCTTCACGGCCTGCTGTACCGCGCCCGCGAACTGCTGCTCCATGGCCTCCAGATGGGCGCGGTCGGCCGCGATGCCGTGCCGCTCCAGGCGGGCCAGGAGCGTGGAGGTCGGCAGCTCGACGTCCTTCAACAGGTCGCCCGCGCCCACCTCCTGGAGCTTGTCGCCGAAGGCCGTGCCCAGGTCGAGGATCGTGCGGGCCTGCGCCATCAGGGACTCGGCCTCGGCCTGGTCGTCCTCCTCCGTGCCGAAGGCGAGCTGTCCGTCGGCCGCCGAGGCGGGGGCCAGCTCACGGCCCAGGTACTCCAGGGAGAGCGCGTCCAGGGCGAAGGAGCGGCGTCCCGGCTTCACCAGGTACGCGGCGAGCGCCGTGTCCATGGTGACGCCGTCCACCGTCCAGCCGTGCTCGGGGAAGACCCGCATCGCGCCCTTGGCGTTGTGCATGACCTTGGGCTTGGCCGGGTCGGAGATCCAGGACGCGAAGGCGTTCTCGTCGGACTCGTCGAGCGCCGACGGGTCGAACCAGGCCGCCGCGCCCCCCGCGGCGGCCAGCGCCACCTCCGTGACCGTGCCCGCACCCAGCTGCCAGGTGTCGACCGTGGCGACGCCGAGCACCGCCTTGCCGTGCTCGGCCAGCCACGGGGCGAGCTCGCCCGCCCCGAGGACCGCGCCGTCCAGTTCGACGCCCGGCTCGGCCGGGGTCTGCTCGGCCTCCTCGGCGCCCGGGTCGACGGCCAGGAGGCGCTCGCGCAGCGAGGGGTTACGGATCTCCAAGGTGTCCAGGACCAGGGCGAGCGCCGTGCGGTCGTACGGAGCGCGCTCCAACTCCTCGACCCTCTTGGGCAGTTCGACGTCGCGCACCATCTCCGTCAGACGGCGGTTGAGCTTGACCGCCTCCAGGTGGTCGCGGAAGTTCTGCCCGGCCTTGCCCTTGACCTCCTCGGCGCGCTCGACGAGGTCGGCGAACGAACCGAACTGGTTGATCCACTTCGCGGCGGTCTTCTCACCGACGCCGGGGATGCCGGGGAGGTTGTCCGACGGGTCGCCGCGCAGCGCCGCGAAGTCGGGGTACTGGCTCGGGGTCAGGCCGTACTTCTCCTGGACCTTGTCCGGAGTGAAGCGCGTCAGCTCCGAGACGCCCTTCGTCGGGTACAGCACCGTCACGTGGTCGGTGATCAGCTGGAAGGAGTCGCGGTCGCCCGTGACGATCAGGACCTCGAAGCCCGCCGCCTCCGCCTGGGTGGCCAGGGTGGCGATGACGTCGTCCGCCTCGAAGCCGTCGACCGCGAAGCGCACCGCGTGCATCGCGTCGAGCATCTCGCCGATCAGCTCGACCTGGCCCTTGAACTCGTCGGGGGTCTTGGAGCGGTTCGCCTTGTACTCGGGGAACTCCTGGGAGCGCCACGTCTTGCGCGAGACGTCGAAGGCCACGGCGAAGTGCGTGGGCGCCTCGTCGCGCAGCGTGTTCGCCAGCATCGACGCGAAGCCGTAGATCGCGTTCGTCGGCTGGCCCGTCGCGGTCGTGAAGTTCTCCGCGGGCAGCGCGAAGAACGCCCGGTACGCCAGGGAGTGCCCGTCCATGAGGAGCAGGCGGGGCCGCTGCTCGCCACTCGGCTTCGTCGCGGTCTCGGACTTCTTCTTCGCTGCTTTTTCTGCCACGTCCCCGATCCTGCCACGCCCCACTGACAGTCCGGTCCCACCTGGCCCCGGCCCCCGGCGTTGTCACCGTCGCGTGGGAGGATCGGAGACATAGCTCACGCACGTGCTCGAAGGGGAGCCGACCATGGCAAGCAAGCCGCCCAAGGGTGATCCGGTCCAGGACGCGCCGCAGGTCGCGGAGGTGCAGCACGCGGCGGCGGGGCTGCCTGCCATCGGTCACACCCTGCGCATCGCACAGCAGCAGATGGGCGTGCGCCGCACCGCGCTGACGCTGCTGCGCGTCAATCAGAAGGACGGCTTCGACTGCCCCGGCTGCGCCTGGCCCGAGCCGGACCACCGCCACAAGGCGGAGTTCTGCGAGAACGGCGCGAAGGCGGTCGCCGAAGAGGCCACGCTGCGCCGCGTCACCCCCGACTTCTTCGCCGCGCACCCGGTCGCGGACCTCGCCACCCGCAGTGGGTACTGGCTGGGTCAGCAGGGCCGCCTCACCCACCCCATGTATCTGGCGGAGGGCGCCGCGGCGTACGAACCCGTCTCCTGGGAGCGGGCCTTCGACATCATCGCCGAGGAGATCGCGGCGCTGGAGAGCCCGGACGAGTCCGTCTTCTACACCTCGGGGCGCACCAGCAACGAAGCGGCGTTCCTGTACCAGCTGTTCGCCCGTGAGCTCGGCACGAACAACCTCCCCGACTGCTCGAACATGTGCCACGAGTCGTCGGGCTCCGCGCTGACCGAGACGATCGGCATCGGCAAGGGCAGCGTCCTCCTGGAGGACCTCTACAAGTCGGACCTGATCATCGTCGCCGGGCAGAACCCGGGCACGAACCACCCGCGCATGCTCTCCGCCCTGGAGAAGGCCAAGCGCGGCGGCGCGAAGATCATCACGGTCAATCCGCTGCCCGAGGCGGGCATGGAGCGCTTCAAGAACCCGCAGACCCCGCAGGGCATGCTCAAGGGCACCGCCCTGACCGACCTCTTCCTGCAGATCCGCCTCGGCGGCGACCAGGCCCTCTTCCGCCTCCTGAACAAGCTGATCCTGGAGACCCGGGGGGCGGTGGACGAGGAGTTCGTCCGCGAACACACCCATGGGTACGAGGAGTTCGCCGCCGCCGCGCGCGACGCCGACTGGGACGAGACGCTGAAGGCCACGGGCCTGACCCGCGAGCGCATCGAGGAAGCGCTGCGCATGGTCCTCGCCTCCAAGCGCACCGTCGTGTGCTGGGCGATGGGCCTGACCCAGCACAAGCACTCCGTGCCGACGATCCGCGAGGTCGTCAACTTCCTGCTGCTGCGCGGCAACATCGGCCGCCCCGGCGCCGGGGTCTGCCCCGTGCGCGGCCACTCCAATGTGCAGGGCGACCGCACGATGGGCATCTTCGAGCGACCCGCGCCCGCCTTCCTCGACGCCCTGGAGAAGGAGTTCGGCTTCGCGCCGCCCCGCCACCACGGCCTGGACGTCGTCCGCGCCATCAAGGCGCTGCGGGACGGCGAGGCGAAGGTGTTCTTCGCGATGGGCGGCAACTTCGTGGCGGCCTCCCCCGACACGGACGTGACGGAGTCGGCGATGCGCCGGGCCCGCCTGACCGTGCACGTCTCGACGAAGCTGAACCGCTCGCATGCCGTCACGGGCGCGCGTGCCCTGATCCTGCCGACGCTGGGCCGTACCGAGCGCGATCTTCAGGGGGGTGGCGAGCAGTTCGTGACCGTCGAGGACTCGATGGGCATGGTGCACGCCTCGCGCGGCCGCCTGGAGCCCGCGAGCAAGCAGCTCCTGTCCGAGCCCGCCATCGTGTGCCGCCTGGCGCGCCGCGTCCTCGGCAGCGAATCCCGTACGCCCTGGGAGGAGTTCGAGAAGGACTACGCCACCGTGCGCGACCGCATCGCGCGCGTGGTCCCCGGCTTCGAGGACTTCAACGAGAAGGTGGCGCGCCCCGGCGGCTTCGCCCTGCCGCACGCCCCGCGGGACGAGCGCCGCTTCCCCACCGCCACCGGCAGGGCCAACTTCACGGCGGCCCCCGTCGAGTACCCGGCCGTGCCCGAGGGGCGGCTGCTGCTGCAGACCCTGCGCTCCCACGACCAGTACAACACCACGATCTACGGCCTCGACGACCGCTACCGCGGCATCAAGAACGGCCGCCGTGTCGTCCTCGTCAACCCGGACGACGCCCGTGAGCTCGGCCTCGCCGAGGGGACGTACGCCGATCTCGTCAGCGAGTGGCAGGACGGCGTGGAGCGCCGCGCGGACGGCTTCCGGATCGTGCTCTATCCGACGGCCCGGGGCTGCGCCGCCGCGTACTACCCCGAGACCAATGTGCTGGTCCCGCTGGACGCCACCGCGGACACCAGCAACACCCCTGCCAGCAAGTCCGTCGTCGTACGCCTGGAACAATCGGCGATCGACTGAGCGTTTGCTCAGCGACAAGGTGACGACGAACGAACGGAGCAGGGCCCCATGGGCGAGCAGCACCACGTGAAGTTCCCGCAGGAGGTCATCGACGAGTACGCCTCGCTCGGTGTCGACCTGCCCTCCCTGTTCTCCGCGGGGCACCTCGGCACCCGCATGGGCGTCCAGGTCCTGGAGGCCTCCGCCGAGCGCGTCGTCGGCACCATGCCGGTCGAGGGCAACACCCAGCCGTACGGCCTGCTGCACGGCGGCGCGTCCGCGGTGCTCGCCGAGACGCTCGGCTCGGTCGGCGCGATGCTGCACGGCGGCCTCAGCAAGATCGCCGTCGGCGTGGACCTGAACTGCACGCACCACCGCGGCGCCCGCTCCGGCCTGGTCACCGGCGTGGCGACCCCCGTGCACCGGGGCCGCTCCACGGCGACGTACGAGATCGTGATCAGCGACGAGCAGGACCGGCGGGTGTGCAGCGCGCGCCTGACGTGCATGCTGAAGGACGTGCCCACGGACGGCGCGGCCGGCTGATCCCGCGCGGCGAGCGCACGGCGCGGGCACATTGAGCGGGCGCACAGAGCAGGCACACACGACGGGTGCACACGGCGGGCGCACACGGCGGGCGCACACGCATTGTCGGAGCGTGAGGCTCCGGTCTAGCGTCGGTGCATGAGGCACCGGATACGGCTCTGTGCGCTCGCCCTCGCTCTCCCCCTGACCCTCTCCACCGTCGGCTGCGGCGACTCCGGAACCCCGGACGCGGACGCCACCACGAGCAGCCCGGAGGCCTCCCCCAGCACCACGTCGCCCTCCGATCTGTGCGCGACGATCATCACCAAGTGGGCCCGGGAGATCTACGAGTCGGGCGACCCGGGCTACGGCGACTACCAGTCGATGGGCCTGTCGAACGGGCAGTACATGATCCTGCGCCATATCCTGGACGCCGCACGCGCCGAGCGCAGAAGCGAATCGGCCGCCGCGGGGCGGAAGTTGATCGACCGTCAGGCACGCGAGCGGTGCGCGAAGCGCTACCGCGACGGCGGGCCGAGCGGCGGGCCGTGGGTATGAACGCCATCGGCCCTGTCGAGCCGGGCGAGGACACCTACGGCCACGAGACCGCGACGCCGCCCCAGGTGCGGCTCGATCCGCGGCGGCTGCGGCACCGCCGCACCGCGGTGGCGGTCACGGCGGCCGCGGTCGTCGGCGCCGCCGGGCTCACCCTGTATCTGACCCGCCCGGAGCCGCCGCCCCCACCGCCGCCGCCCTGGCCGTCGCAGAGCGTGTCGGTGCGGTACGCGGGCGGGATGTCACACCCCACCGCCGGGGACCGGAACTTCACCTTCTCCGTCACCCTCACCCAGGAGTCGGGACCGCCGACGACCGTCCGCCGGGTCACCCAGCCGTCGGCGGCGCTTTCGGTCAGCACATCCCCTCCCACCCCTTTCGCGGTGAAAACGGGAACCCCCCGGAAGTTGATCATCACGATGCACATTCGCGAATGCGGAGAAGTGCCACGGAACGCCGGACTCCCTTTCCTGGAAGTAACACTGCGTAATGCGCGCGCAATCGAGAAGCAGAGTTACATCCTCGGTCCGGAATACGCGAATGATCTTTCTCGCGCCCTCACCGCCGCATGCCCGCGAACACGGATGTCATGAGTCAAACACACTTACAGTCCTGCCAGTTGTCCTGGAGATTCTCAGCATGCGGATACGTCGAGATCCGCCGAACAAGGCCATATTCAGCCCCAACCGCCCCCTGCGTTCCAGCCCGGAATACTCCGTGGCATAACAAGAGCGTCACAGCCTTGGTCCGACCACTCCACCTGGAACAAAGGCGCCCTTAGAGTCACGGCCAGTCACCGCGCCCACCGGATTCCTGTCAGTTCGGTTCCGCGCTCGACTCGGCATCCCAACAAGGGACAGCCGTGCCAGGGGAAAGGACTGATCGTGCGTCAACGTTCGCTCATAGCCATCACCGCTGCACTCACCGCGGGGGCTCTCACCCTCACCGCCTGTGGCTCGCGCGACGACGATAAGGACGGCGATACCGGGAGCAAGACCACGGTGGTCATCGGTGTCGACGCGCCGCTGACCGGCGAACTCTCCGCGCTGGGCCTCGGCATCCGCAACTCCGTCGACCTGGCCGCCAAGCAGGCCAACGCCAAGAACTACGTCGACGGCGTCACCTTCAAGATCCAGGCGCTCGACGACCAGGGCCAGCCCTCGTCCGGCCAGACCAACGCCACCAAGCTCGTCGCCGACGAGGACGTGCTCGGCGCCGTCGGCCCCCTGAACTCCTCGGTCGCCGAGTCGATGCAGAAGGTCTTCGACGACGCCAAACTCGTCCAGGTCTCCCCCGCCAACACCAACCCCGCCCTCACCCAGGGCGCGGACTGGAACGGCGGCAAGAAGGCCCGTCCGTACAAGTCCTACTTCCGCACCGCGACCACCGACGCCATCCAGGGCCCGTTCGCCGCGCAGTACCTGTACAACACGGCCAAGAAGAAGAAGGTCTACGTCGTCGACGACAAGAAGACCTACGGCGCGGGCCTCGCCGCCACCTTCAAGGACGAGTTCACCAAGCTCGGCGGCAAGGTCGTCGGCACCGAGCACATCAACCCGGACACCAAGGACTTCGGCGCCGTCGCGACCAAGATCCGCAACAGCGACGCCGACCTCGTCTACTACGGCGGCGAATACCCCCAGGCAGGCCCCCTCAGCAAGCAGATCAAGCAGGCCGGGTCCAAGGCCCCGCTCGTCGGCGGCGACGGCATCTACAGCGCCGACTTCATCAAGCTCTCGGGCAAGCAGGGCGTCGGTGACTTCGCCACCTCCGTCGGCCAGCCCGTCGAGGACCTGCCCTCCGCCAAGGAGTTCATCGCCAACTACAAGAAGGCCGGCTACAAGGAGGCCTACGAGGCCTACGGCGGCTACTCCTACGACAGCGCCTGGGCGATCATCGAGGCCGTCAAGAAGGTCGTCGACGACAACGACGGCAAGCTCCCCACCGGTGACGACACCCGCTCCAAGGTCATCGACGCGATGAAGGGCGTCTCCTTCGACGGCGTGACCGGCAAGGTCTCCTTCGACGAGTACGGCGACGCCACCAACAAGCAGCTCACCGTGTACCAGGTGAAGTCGACCGACCCCAAGACCGGCTGGAAGCCCGTCCAGTCCGGCACCTACACCGGGTCCAACTAGCACCCGACCCGCAGCCCACGACATGCCGCGCGGGGCGCCGCAAGCCAGCGCCCCGCGCGGTGTCGCATCCGTCGCATTCGTCACCTGGAACGTGCGGCCGCGCGCAGGCCGATGAGCCACCGCGAGACGGCCGTACGACAACGAAAGACTCGGAGGACCTGCGGTGCACGAACTGCCGCAACAGCTGGTCAACGGCCTGCTATTGGGATCCATGTACGGCCTGATCGCCATCGGCTACACAATGGTCTACGGCATCGTCCAGCTCATCAACTTCGCCCACGGCGAGATCTTCATGACCGGCGGTTTCGGTGCCCTCACGGTCTGGCTCTGGCTCCCCGCGGGAACCAGCGTCTGGACCGCGCTCCCCCTCATGCTGATCGGCGCCATCTTCGTCTCCACCACCATCGCCATCGGCGCCGAGCGGTTCGCCTACCGCCCCCTGCGCGGAGCGCCACGCCTGGCCCCGCTGATCACCGCCATCGGCCTCTCGCTCGCCCTGCAGCAGGCCGTGTGGGCCTGGTACCCCGAGGCCAAGTCGGCCCGCTCCTTCCCCGAACTCCCCGGCGGCACCATCCACATCGGCTCCGTCACCATGCAGCCCGCCGACGTCTTCCTCCTCGTCACCGCCCCCATCTGCATGATCATCCTCGGCTACTTCGTCATGAAGACGCGCATCGGACGCGGCATGCAAGCCACCGCCCAGGACCCCGACACCGCCAAACTCATGGGGATCAACACCGACCGCGTCATCGTCGTCGCCTTCGCGATCGGCGCCGCCTTCGCGGGCATCGCCGCCGTCTGCCGCGGCCTCAAGTACGGCCAGATCGACTTCCGCATGGGATTCATCCTCGGCCTCAAGGCCTTCACCGCGGCCGTACTCGGCGGCATCGGCAACATCTACGGCGCCATGATCGGCGGCGTCGTCCTCGGCCTCGCCGAGTCCATGGCCACCGCCTACATCAACGACGTGCCCGGCATGGACAAGCTCGGCGGCCAATCCTGGGCCGACGTCTGGGCGTTCGTACTTCTCATCATCGTCCTCCTCGTCAGGCCCCAGGGCCTCCTCGGCGAGCGCGTCGCGGACAGGGCGTGACATCCATGACCACACAGACCACAGCGGCCGACAGCCCTCTCCCGCACAAGGACAAGGCCCCCACCGGCCTCATCGCCATCCCGCCCGGACCCGCCCGCGCGCTGGCCACCGGCGGCGGCGCCCTCACCGTCGTCTCCGCCTTCCTCGCCTGGACCTGGACCGCCGCGTTCCCCGGCGACCTCACCGTCTACGGCTACCCCGGCGGCCTCCAATGGCTCGTGCTCATCTCGGGCGCCCTGACCACGCTCCTCGGCCTCGCCTCGTACGGCGTGCGAGGCGTGCGCGCACTCGCCCCCGCCGGAGCCGACGCCGCCCTCAAGTACGCCGCGCTCGCCGGCTTCGCCACCGCCTGGTACACGATGTTCGCCATCAGCGCGGAGCTCGGCGGACTCGCCAACCTCGAACCCGGCGGCTGGATCGCGGCCCTCGCCACCCTCGCCGCGCTCGTCGGCGCCCTGGCCCTGCCCTTCGACCGGCCGCACACCTACCCGGTGGACCCCGAGGACAGCGCCTGGGAGCAGTTCAAGCACCGCGCACGCAACGGAAAGACGGTCCTCAAGGGCGCCTTCGCCGCCGAGGCTCCCCCCGCGCCGCGCAAACTCAACTCGTACGTCGAGATCCTCATCATCATCGCCGCCCTCGCCGTCGGACTGCTCGTCTTCACCTACGGCATCGGCACCGAATACGACCAACTCTTCATCGGGTTCCTCATCACCGTCGGCTTCGGCTTCGCCGCGCTCGCCAAGGCCGGACTCGTCGCCCAGGTCTCCACCTACACCGCACGGCACCGCAACATCACCCTCACCGGGGCGTTCCTCGCCGCCGCGGCGTTCCCCTTCACCCAGAGCAACGACCAGTACGCCACCACCGGCGTCTACATCCTCATCTTCGCCACCGTCGCCCTCGGCCTGAACATCGTCGTCGGCCTCGCCGGACTCCTCGACCTCGGATACGTCGCCTTCCTCGGCGTCGGCGCCTACGCCGCGTCCATGGTCTCCGGGGCCCCGTCCTCACCCTTCGACGTCCATCTGCCCTTCTGGGGCGCAATCCTCGTCGGCGCCTGCGCCTCGCTGGTCTTCGGCGTCCTCATCGGCGCCCCCACCCTGCGGCTGCGCGGCGACTACCTCGCCATCGTGACCCTCGGCTTCGGCGAGATCTTCCGCATCGCCGCCAACAACTCCGACGGATCGTCGGGCCCCGACATCACCAACGGCTCCAACGGCATCTCCTCCATCCCGAACCTGAAGATCTTCGGCTTCGACTTCGGCCTGCAGCACAGCATCGGCGGCTTCACCATCGGCCGCTTCGCGAACTACTTCTTCCTGATGCTGCTCATCACCCTCGTCGTCGTCCTCGTCTTCCGGCGCAGCGAGAACTCCCGCATCGGCCGCGCCTGGGTCGCCATCCGCGAGGACGAGACCGCCGCGCTCGCCATGGGCATCAACGGCTTCCGCGTAAAGCTCATCGCCTTCGCACTCGGCGCCTCCCTCGCCGGACTCGCCGGCACCGTGCAGGCACACGTGACCTACACCGTCACACCCGAGCAGTACCTGTTCGCCAACTCCGTCCCGCCCAACTCCGCCTTCCTCCTGGCAGCCGTCGTCCTCGGCGGCATGGGCACCATCAGCGGGCCCCTGGTCGGCGCCGCGCTGCTCTACCTGATCCCGACCAAGCTCCAGTTCCTCGGCGATTACCAGCTGTTCGCCTTCGGACTCGCCCTCGTGCTCCTCATGCGCTTCCGCCCCGAAGGCCTCATCCCGAACCGCCGCCGCCAGCTCGAGTTCCACGAGGCCGAACTCGAACCCGGCGAGACGCCGCCGCCCGCAGTCCTCAGCAAGACAGGGGCCTGACCCATGACCACAGACATCACCAAAGAGGACGCCACCCCGGCCACCCCGGCCGGTGAGACCGTCCTCGACGCCCGCGGCGTCACCATGCGCTTCGGCGGTCTGACCGCCGTCCGCTCCGTCGACCTCACCGTCAACAGCGGCGAGATCGTCGGCCTCATCGGCCCCAACGGCGCCGGCAAGACCACCTTCTTCAACTGCCTCACCGGCCTCTACATCCCCACCGAGGGCGAAGTCCGGTACAAGGGCACGGTCCTGCCCGCCAAGTCGTTCAAGGTCACGGCGGCCGGCATCGCCCGTACCTTCCAGAACATCCGTCTCTTCGCCAACATGACGGTCCTGGAGAACGTGCTCGTGGGCCGTCACACGCGGACGAAGGAGGGCCTGTGGTCGGCGCTCCTTCGCGGCCCCGGCTTCCACAAGGCCGAGGCCGCCTCCCGGACGCGCGCCATGGAGCTCCTGGAGTTCGTCGGCCTCGCCGACAAGGCCGACCACCTCTCCCGCAACCTCCCCTACGGAGAACAGCGCAAGCTGGAGATCGCACGGGCACTCGCGAGCGAGCCCGGCCTCCTGCTCCTCGACGAGCCGACAGCCGGCATGAACCCGCAGGAGACCCGCGCCACCGAGGAACTGGTCTTCGCCATCCGAGAGATGGGCATCGCCATCCTCGTCATCGAGCACGACATGCGCTTCATCTTCAACCTCTGCGACCGCGTCGCCGTCCTCGTCCAGGGCGAGAAACTCGTCGAAGGAACCAGCGAAACGGTCCAACAGGACGACCGCGTCATCGCCGCATACCTCGGCGAGCCCTTCGAGGAGAACAACTGATGACCGCACTCCTTGAGGTCGAGGACCTCCGCGTCGCCTACGGCAAGATCGAGGCCGTCAAGGGCATCTCGTTCACGGTGGAGGCCGGCCAGGTCGTCACCCTGATCGGCACCAACGGCGCGGGCAAGACCACCACGCTGCGCACCATCTCCGGTCTGCTGAAGCCGGTCGCGGGCTCGATCAGGTTCAACGGCAAGGCCCTGCGCAAGTACCGCGCCGACCAGATCGTGCAACTGGGCCTCGCCCACTCCCCCGAGGGCCGCCACATCTTCCCGCGCATGACCATCGAGAACAATCTCCGCCTCGGCGCCTATCTGCGCTCCGACAAGGCGGGCATCGAGAAGGACATCGCGCGCGCGTACGAGCTCTTCCCGATCCTGGGAGAGCGCAGGAAGCAGGCGGCGGGCACCCTCTCCGGCGGCGAGCAGCAGATGCTCGCGATGGGCCGGGCCCTGATGTCCCAGCCGAAGCTCCTGATGCTCGACGAGCCCTCCATGGGCCTCTCGCCGATCATGATGCAGAAGATCATGGCGACCATCGCCGAGCTCAAGGCGAACGGCACGACGATCCTCCTCGTCGAGCAGAACGCCCAGGCGGCGCTCTCCCTCGCCGACCAGGGTCACGTCATGGAGGTCGGAAAGGTCGTCCTCTCCGGGACGGGCAACGACCTGCTGCACGACGAGTCGGTGCGCAAGGCGTACCTGGGCGAGGACTGAGGTTCTGCCCCCTACACGAGGAGGCCCGCACCCCGGGAACGGGGTGCGGGCCTCCTCATATGCCTGCGCGTACGGAATCCGGGGCTAGCCCTTCGCCGCCTTCTTCTCCTCGGCGTCCTCGATGACGGCCTCGGCGACCTGCTGCATGGACAGGCGGCGGTCCATCGACGTCTTCTGGATCCACCGGAACGCGGCGGGCTCGGTGAGGCCGTACTCGGTCTGGAGGATCGACTTCGCGCGGTCCACCAGCTTCCGGGTCTCCAGGCGCTGGGAGAGGTCGGCGACCTCCTTCTCCAGCGTCTTCAGCTCCGTGAAGCGGGAGACGGCCATCTCGATCGCCGGGACGACGTCGCTCTTGCTGAAGGGCTTCACGAGATACGCCATCGCGCCCGCGTCACGGGCCCGCTCGACGAGGTCGCGCTGCGAGAAGGCGGTGAGCATGAGGACCGGGGCGATGGACTCCTCGGCGATCTTCTCGGCCGCGGAGATGCCGTCGAGGACGGGCATCTTCACGTCCAGGATCACCAGGTCCGGCTTGTGCTCGCGGGCCAGCTCGACGGCCTTCGCGCCGTCGCCGGCCTCGCCTACGACGCTGTACCCCTCTTCCTCGAGCATCTCTTTGAGGTCGAGCCGGATCAGGGCCTCGTCCTCGGCGATGACGACGCGGGTCGTCAGCGGCGGGACGTGCGACTTGTCGTCGTCGGACACGTCGGTGGGCTGGGGCGACTCGGGGGCGGTCACGGGGGCTCCTTGTTCAGGGCAGGGGTACTGCTCCCAAGAGCCTACCTAGCTGCGATATGGTGGGCAGGCAGCGGGTCGAGGCTAACCTTCGATTCGTTGGGCCCTGGTAGCCCAATCGGCAGAGGCGATGGTCTCAAACACCATTCAGTGTGGGTTCAAATCCCACCCAGGGCACTTTTCCTTCGATCCGAAGGTCGTCGACGGAAAGTGGATGTTCCCGTTCTCGTGAATATCTGTCTTTCTCTGCGTGTCACTACCGGCCATCAAGCACCGTGCCTCACATGTACGACATGGGTACCCGCGCGCGGGCATTGGCTCTGGTCGACCAGGGCCGCAGTCTGAACTCAGTCAGCAAGGAGACCGGGGTCTCGCGGGCGGCGATCCGGTCCTGGCAGTCACGCATCGAACCGCTGCCTCGCATGCAGCATCAGCCATGCGTCCGGTGTGCTCCTGTCCCCAAGCCACCACCCGACAGTGCGGCTTACTCGTACCTCCTTGGGCTCTATCTCGGCGATGGCTGCATCAGTGCAGGCGTGCGGACGGGCTACTTCCTTCGCGTCGCCTGTGCCAACTCTTGGCCCGGCCTCATCGAGGCCTGCGCCGCAGCCATCGAATCCGTCAATCCCAGCGGAAAGTCCAACCGCGTGCAGGCAGTGGGCTACGTCTCGGTGGTTGGCTACAGTCGGCACTGGCCCTGCCTCTTCCCCCAGCACGGCCCCGGCAAGAAGCACGAGCGCACGATCGCCCTCGAACCCTGGCAGCAGGCGATCGTCGACGCCCACCCGTGGGAGTTCATCCGGGGGCTCATCCACTCCGACGGCTGCCGCATCACCAACTGGACGACCCGCGTCGTCGGCGGCGAGCGCAAGCGCTACGAGTATCCGCGGTACTTCTTCACCAACCTCTCGGGCGACATCATCCAGCTCTTCACCGGCACCCTCGACAAGCTCGGCGTCGCCTGGAAGGCGGCCAACCACCGCAACATCTCCATCGCCCGCAAAGCCTCCGTCGCCCTCATGGACACCCACGTAGGCCCCAAGTACTGACCCCCATCGCTCCCGGGCAATAGGACGCGTCACTCCTCTCCCGCACCCCCATTGGGACCTGCCCCAAATCCCCTCCGCTTCCTTGCCCCTCCCTACGCCCCACTGCGACGTTCGGCCCCATGACTCCGTTGAACCGTCGCAACTTCGTCGCCGCGGCCGCGGGTGCCGCCGCCGCGGCTGTCGCCCTCAGTCCCGAGACCGCTTCCGCCCTGCCCGCCGGGGAGCAACGCGGCGCCACCGACGAGGGCGAGCTCGACTTCCACGACCGGGACGACTTCGAGGCCGCCGGCAAGGGGTTCATCGCCGCCCTCACGCCCGGCGTCGTCAAGAACGCCAAGGGGCAGGTCGTCTGGGATGCCGACGCGTACAAGTTTTTGGAGAAGAGCGCCCCGAAGACCGCCAGCAAGAGTCTGTGGCGGCAGTCGCAGCTCGTGTCGAAGCAGGGGCTCTACAAGGTCGCCGACCGGATCTATCAGGTCCGTGGGCTCGATCTGTCCAATATGACGCTCATCGAAGGGGACGCCGGTGTCGTCGTCATCGATCCCCTCATCTCCGCCGAGACCGCCGCCGCCGCGCTCAAGCTCTACCGGAAGCACCGGGGCGACCGGAAAGTCACCGGGCTCATCTACACCCATCCCCACGTCGATCACTTCGGCGGCTGCCGTGGCGTCCTGCCGGACGGGGCGCGTGACGGCGTGCCGATCCTCGCCCCCGACGGCTTCATGGAGCACGCCGTCTCCGAGAACGTCTACGCGGGTACGGCGATGCAGCGGCGCTCCGGGTACATGTACGGGGCCCAGCTGCCCAAGTCGGCCGCGGGGCAGATCGGTTGCGGGCTCGGGCAGACCGTGTCGCTCGGGTCGATCGGGCTGATACCGCCCACCAAGGACATCACCGAGACGGGGCAGACGGAGACCGTCGACGGTGTGCGGTTCGAGTTCCAGATGACGCCGGGTACCGAGGCCCCTGCCGAGATGAACTTCTTGCTGCCCGAGCTCCGCGCCGTCTGCATGGCCGAGAACGCTACGCACACGATGCACAACATCATTACGTTGCGCGGCGCGCAGGTGCGTGATGCCCGGCAGTGGGCGCATTACCTGAATGAGTCCGTCACGCTTTTCGACGGGAAGGTCGATGTTGCGTTTGCTTCGCACCATTGGCCGACGTGGGGCGGTGATCTCATTGTGGAACTTCTTGAGCAGCAGCGGGATCTGTATGCGTACATGCATGATCAGACGTTGCGGATGATCAATTCGGGGATGACGGGACGGGAGATCGCCGAGGAGATCGAGTTGCCGCCCGCGCTCGCCGAGGTGTGGGCGAATCGCGGGTATTACGGGTCCTTGAGCCATAACGTGAAGGGGATCTACCAGCGTTACATGGGCTGGTTCGACGGGAACCCCGCGCATTTGTGGGAGCATCCGCCGGTCGCCGAGGCGAAGCGGTATGTGAGGGCCATGGGTGGGCGTTCGGCGACCATTGCCAAGGCCAGAGGGTTCGCCCGCGACGGTGATCTTCGGTTCGCCGCCACGCTGCTCAATCACGTCGTCTTCGCGGATCCGGAGAACAGGCACGCCAAGTCCGAACTCGCCAAGGTCTACACGCGGCTGGGCCAGGCCTCGGAGAACGCGGTGTGGCGGAACTTCTATCTCACGGGTGCACAGGAGTTGCGCGAGGGCATCCAGGAGTCGCCGACGTCCGTGGTGAGTCCGGACATGATGCTGGCGTTGGACGTGGACCAGCTGATCGATTCCGTGGCGATACGGATCGAGGGCCCCAAGGCGTGGGACCTGAAGCTGCGGATGGACTGGAGCCTGCCCTCGCTCGGCGGCAAGGTCTGGCATCTGACGCTGCGGCACGGCGTGTTGACGTATCGCAGTGACACGAAGGCCGACCCGGAGGCCGGGGTCACGCTGACCATGACCAAGCCGCAGCTGCTGGCGATGCTGGCCGGCAAGGGGCTCGGCGACATCGACGTGAAGGGTGACGCGTCGCTGCTGACCGAGTTGCTCGGCGTGGTGGGGAAGCCCGATCCGAACTTCCCCATCGTGACGCCGTAGCCACAAGTGACGCGGAGGCGCCGCTACTTGGGGCTGTCGTCCTCGCCGATGTGGTGGATCCGTACGAGGTTCGTGGAGCCGGGGACTCCGGGCGGGGACCCGGCCGTGATCACGACGGTGTCGCCCTTGCGGCAGCGGCCGATCTTCAGGAGCAGTTCGTCGACCTGGTCGACCATGGCGTCGGTGGATTCGACGTGGGGGCCGAGGAAGGTCTCCACGCCCCAGGTCAGGTTGAGCTGGGCGCGGGTGGCCGCGTCCGGGGTGAAGGCGAGCAGCGGGATCGGCGAGCGGTAGCGGGACAGGCGCCGGACCGTGTCGCCGGACTGGGTGAAGGCGACGAGGAACTTGGCGCCGAGGAAGTCGCCCATCTCGGCGGCGGCGCGGGCCACCGCGCCGCCCTGGGTGCGGGGCTTGTTCCGCTCGGTCAGCGGGGGCAGGCCCTTGGCGAGGATGTCCTCCTCGGCCGCCTCCACGATGCGGCCCATCGTGCGGACCGTCTCGATGGGGTACTTGCCGACGCTGGTCTCGCCGGAGAGCATCACGGCGTCCGTGCCGTCGATGACGGCGTTCGCCACGTCGCTGGCCTCGGCCCTCGTGGGGCGGGAGTTGTCGATCATCGAGTCGAGCATCTGGGTGGCGACGATGACCGGTTTGGCGTTGCGCTTGGCGAACTTGATGGCGCGCTTCTGGACGATCGGGACCTGCTCCAGGGGCATTTCGACGCCGAGGTCGCCGCGGGCGACCATGATGCCGTCGAAGGCGGCGACGATGTCCTCGATGTTCTCGACGGCCTGGGGTTTCTCGACCTTGGCGATGACGGGGAGGCGGCGGCCTTCCTCGTCCATGATGCGGTGGACGTCCTCGATGTCGCGTCCGCTGCGGACGAAGGACAGGGCGATGACGTCGAATCCTGAACGCAGGGCCCAGCGGAGGTCGGCCTCGTCCTTGTCGGAGAGTGCGGGGACGGAGACGGCGACGCCGGGGAGGTTGAGGCCCTTGTTGTCGGAGACCATGCCGCCTTCGATGACGGTGGTGGTGACGCGGGGTCCGTCGACCGCGGTGACCTCCAGGGTCACTTTGCCGTCGTCGACGAGGATGCGCTCGCCGGTGGTGACGTCGTCGGCGAGGCCTTCGTAGGTGGTGCCGCAGACCTGGCGGTCGCCCTGGACGCCCTCTTCGACGGTGATGGTGAACTCGTCGCCCCGTTCAAGGAGTACGGGACCTTCGCTGAAGCGGCCGAGGCGGATCTTCGGGCCTTGAAGGTCGGCGAGGATGCCGACGCTGCGGCCGGTCTCCTCGGAGGCCTTTCGCACGCGCTGGTAGCGCTCCTCGTGCTCGGCGTAGGTGCCGTGGCTGAGGTTGAAGCGGGCTACGTCCATTCCGGCTTCGACCAGTGCCTTGATCTGGTCGTACGAGTCGGTGGCGGGGCCCAGGGTGCAGACGATTTTCGCTCGGCGCATGCTTCGACCCTAGGCCTTACCCACCGGTAGAGAATTGGTCGGGCGTGACTACTCAACAACCTTTGCATGAAGGGCTATTGACAAGTGTTGAATTGTGCGGGGCGCCGCTCCGATGAGCGGTCACCGTGCGCCCGACGCCCTCAATTCCGGTGGTGTCATGGTGAATCGGGCATTGACCTGTGCGTAGACGTGCTGGCGCTGCGGTTCGAGGTCCAGCGGCGGCGCGTCCTCCGCGAAGTCGGGCGCCCCGGCGTACGCGGCGGAGCGCATGCCGCCGGCGGGGCCGCCGTAGCCGTACGCGGGGGTGTTCTCCGCGCCGATGTCGGCGAGTTCGACGAGGGCGGCGAGGCCGGTGCCGAGCGCCTCCGCGTACTCCCGTGCGCGCTGCACGGCCTCGCGGACGGCCTGCTGTCGGGCGCGGCGGTGGACGGGCGAGTCGGGGCGCAGGGCCCACCAGGGTCCCTCGACGCGGGTGAGGTCGAGGTCGGCGAGGCGGGTGGTGAGCTCGCCGAGTGCGGTGAAGTCGGCGAGCTCGGCGGTGATGTGGACGCGGCCGTGGTAGGCGCGGATCTTCTCGCCGCGGCCGTGCTTGGTGAGCTGGGGGCTGATGGAGAAGGCGCCGGTCTCCAGCTTCTCCACGGCCTCTCCGTAGGTCTTGACGAGGTCGAGGGCGGCGGCGTTGCGCCGGGTGAGGTCGGCGAGCGCCTCGCGCCGGTCGGTGCCGCGGGCGCTGACCGTGATGCCGATGCGGGCGATCTCGGGGTCGACCTCGAGGCGTGCCTCGCCGCGGACGGCGACGCGGGGTGCGTCGGGGGTGCCGTAGGGAGTGTGGGTGGGCGTCGTTTCCATGCGGACACTCTGGCATCGCCTGGACGTACCGGACAGTCACCGGATCGAAACCTGCGGGGTCTGTTGCGGATGTGGCTGCCGGGTCAGAATCTACGCGCGCTGTCTACGCGCGTTACTTGGGTCGACCGAGGAGTACAGAAATGCCGCTGAACCGCAGGAAGTTCCTGGGCACGTCCGCCGCCACCGGCGTGGGTGTGGCGCTCACGGGGGCGGCCGTCGCGCCGTCCGCCGCCCAGGCGCACGGGAGGCCCGGCCGGCCCGGGAAGCCCGCGCAGCGGAAGAAGCGGTACTCCTTCACCGTGCTCGGCACGACGGACCTGCACGGCAACGTCTTCAACTGGGACTACTTCACGGACAAGGAGTTCGACGACAAGGACCACAACGACGTGGGCCTGGCGAAGATCTCCACGCTCGTGAACCAGGTCCGCAAGGACAAGGGCCGCGGGAACACCCTCCTCATCGACGCGGGCGACACCATCCAGGGCACCCAGCTCTCGTACTACTACGCCAAGGTCGACCCGATCACCGCCGAGCACGGCCCGGTGCACCCGATGGCGCAGGCGATGAACGCGATCGGGTACGACGCCGCGGCGCTCGGCAACCACGAGTTCAACTACGGCATCCCGGTGCTGCGCAAGTTCGAGGAGCAGTGCGACTTCCCGCTGCTCGGGGCGAACGCGCTGGACGCGAAGACGCAGAAGCCCGCCTTCCCGCCGTACTTCATGAGGCGCCTGCGCACTCCGCACGGCCGGGACGTGAAGGTGGCGGTGCTCGGCCTGACCAACCCGGGCATCGCGATCTGGGACAAGGCGAACGTGCAGGGCAGGATGACGTTCCCGGGCCTTGAGGAGCAGGCCGCGAAGTGGGTGCCGAAGCTGCGGTCGATGGGCGCGGACGTCGTCATCGTGTCTGCGCACTCCGGCTCCAGCGGCACCTCGTCGTACGGCGACCAGCTCCCGTACGTCGAGAACGCGGCGGGCCTGGTGGCCGAGCAGGTGCCCGGCATCGACGCGATCCTGGTCGGGCACGCGCACACGGAGATCCCCGAGTACTTCGTGGAGAACAAGGAGACCGGCAAGAAGGTCGTCCTGTCCGAGCCGCTGAAGTGGGGCCAGCGCCTGACCCTGTTCGACTTCGACCTGGTGTGGGCCAAGGGCCGCTGGTCGGTCGAGAAGGTCGGTGCGAAGGTCCTCAACTCCAACACGGCCGAGGAGGACAGGAAGGTCACGAGGCTCCTGGCCGACGAGCACAAGAAGGTCGTCGCCTACGTCAACCAGGTCATCGGCACCTCCAAGGCCGCGATGAGCACGGCCGAGGGCCCCGTCAAGGACGTACCGATCATCGATCTGATCAACCAGGTGCAGAAGGAGACGGTGGCCGAGGCCCTCAAGGGCGGCGCGTACGCGGCGCTGCCGGTCCTCTCGCAGGCCTCCTGCTTCTCGCGCACGGCGCAGATCCCGGCGGGCGACGTGACGATCAGGGACGCAGCGGGCCTCTACCCCTTCGAGAACACCCTGGAGGCACGGCTGCTCACGGGTGCGCAGCTCAAGGAGTACCTGGAGTTCTCGGCGCGCTATTACGTGCGGACCCCGGCGGGCGGCCCGGTCGACCCGGCGAAGCTGACGAACGCCGACAACACCCCCGACTACAACTACGACGCGGTGCTCGGCCTCACCTACGAGATCGACATCGCGAAGCCGGTCGGGTCGCGCATCGCGAAGCTCGCCTTCGAGGGCAAGGAGATCGACCCCAAGGCCGAGTTCGTCCTCGCGGTGAACAACTACCGGGCGAGCGGCGGCGGCAACTTCCCGCACATCGCGGGCGCCAAGCAGCTGTGGGCCAACTCGGAGGAGATCCGGAACACGATCATCGGCTGGGTGAAGGCGAAGGGGACGATCGACCCGGGCCGGTTCGCGTCGGTGGACTGGAAGCTGACCCGGGACGGCACGCCGGTGTTCTGAGGCGTTACAGCGCGAGGGTCGCGAGGTCGACGGCATCGGCGAGCGCCTGCGCGCCGGCGTCGTTGACGTGCAGGCCGTCGCCGCTGTCGTAGTCGTCGTGGATCCGGTCGGGGTCGGCCGGGTCCGCGACGGCGGCGGCGAGGTCGGCGTAGGCGTCGAAGGGGCTGTCGGCGCCGCGGATCCAGTCGTTGACCTCACGGGCCACGGCGACGCCCTCGGGGGTGGAGTAGCCCTCGAAGACCGTGTCCTTGTACGGGCCGACGGTGGTGGCGATCGCGGTGAGCCCGGCCGCGTGGAGTCGGTCGGCGAGGGCGGTGAAGCCCGCGATGAGCTCGGCGGCCGTCGGGACGGGCGCGGTCTCGGGGTAGGCCTCCTGGCCGGGGATGCCGAGGTCGTTGAGGCCGAAGTGGACGAGTACGTGGGTGACGCCGGGCACGTCGAGGGCGTCGCGCTGGAGGCGGGCCAGCGCGTGTTCGCCGATCTCGTCGGTGAGCAGACGGTTGGCGGACAGGCCCTGGTTCACCACCCAGCCGGTGCTTCCTGCCTCCCGCAGGCGGTCGTTGAGCAGGTCGGGGAAGCGTCGGTCGGTGTCGGTCGTGGTGCCCGTGCCCTCGAACCAGGAGTCCCCGAAGGCGACCGCGATGGCCGTGCCGGCGGGGGCGAGGACGTCGGCGCCGCTGATGAAGTGCCGTGTGACGAGTTCCTCCAGGCCTTCGACGCCGTCGAAGGCGGGCGCGGAGAGGGCGTTGCCGGGCACCGCGTAGCCGGTGCGCAGGGGCACGGCGGAGTAGGTGGACAGGCCGGTGTCCTCGGGCAGCCAGAGGCTGACGGCGAGTTCGTCGCCCGCGGCCACGGCCCGCTCGACGGGGTCGGTGACGGCGTCCTCGCCGACCGGGATGGTGAACTCCTCGGCGCCGCCGACCCGCAGGGGCGTGTCGCTGCCGGATTCTATGCCGCTGCCTTCGGTGCGAATGGCGAGGCGGGCGCCGCCGATGTGGAGGGGCTCCTTGCCGTAGCGGTTGCTGAGGCGGATGCGGACGGCGCTGCCGCCGCCGTCGAGGCGGATGATCTGGCGCAGGGTCTGGTCGGCGAAGCCGCGGAGTTCGAAGAGGTCGATGCTCTCGTGGGAGCTGATGACGGCGGAGCGGAAGGCTGCGGCCCAGGAAGCGGTGGAGTGCGTGGTCATGATGGCCCCAACCTCCCGGCCGGGTCGGATATTTCGAGGCAGAGGCCTGTTTTCGGGGAATATTCGCGCGACGCGACGGCAACGGTCGGCGCACCATTGCGCTCATGGATGACCAGCTCGTACATCTCAAGGACAGGGCGCTCGCGGTGGCGCTCGACGTCGTACTCCGGGACGTGAAGGCCACGTGCGCTGTGCAGCCGATCGTCCATGAGGAGCGGAACTTCATGGGGCTCGGCGAGGACACCATCATGCTGTACGCGCCGGGCGGCTCGGGTCAGGGCGTCTCCGTCTCCGAGTGGCAGGGGCCCGCCGAGCAGGTGGCGGATCTCGCGGACCAGGCGCAGGGCTGGGCGGTCGAGGAGTTGTGCGCCGCCGGAAAGCCCGCGACGTGGCCGGAGTGCCCCACGCACCCCGACTCGCATCCGCTGGAGGCCGGGGTGGTGAAAGGCGTCGCCGTGTGGTCGTGCCCGAGGACGCGGCAGGTGATCGCGCCGGTAGGATCCCTCAGCTCTTGAGGCGTACGAGGTTCCCGCGCTGCTCGCCGATGCGTCCCGCGGCGCCGGCGTGCGGCCCCTCGGGGGCCTGGAGGCCGAAGCTGGTGAACGCGGTGCGCTCCGGCAGGGGGTACGGCGCCTTCTCCGTCAGGGAGTTGAGGATCGTCGCGCTGCGCCAGGCGGCGAGGCCGAGGTCGGGGGCGCCGACGCCGTGGGTGTGGCGCTCGGCGTTCTGGACGTAGACGTTGCAGCCGGTGCCGGTGATGGACGGGTCGAGGACGAGGCGGTACTGCTCGTCGATGCGGGGCCGGGCGGAGGAGTCCTTGCGGATGTAGGGGTCGAGTCCGGCGAGGAGCTGGTCGAGGGGGCGCTCGCGGTAGCCGGTGGCGAGGACCACGGCGTCGGTGGTGAGCCGGGAGCGGGTGCCCTGCTGGAGGTGCTCCAGATGGAGCTCGACGCGGGTGGTGGCGACGCGGCCCGCGGTGCGCACGGAGACGCCGGGCGTGAGGACGGCGTCGGGCCAACCGCCGTGCAGCGTTCGGCGGTAGAGCTCTTCATGGATGGCGGCGATGGTGTCGCCGTCGATGCCCTTGTGCAGCTGCCACTGGTGCGGGACGAGGCCGTCGCGGACGGCTTCGGGCAGCGCGTGGAAGTAGCGGGTGTAGTCGGGGGTGAAGTGCTCCAGGCCGAGCTTGGAGTACTCCATGGGGGCGAAGGCCTCGGTGCGGGCGAGCCAGTGGATCTTCTCGCGCCCGGCGGGGCGTGCGCGCAGCAGGTCGAGGAAGATCTCGGCGCCGGACTGCCCCGAGCCGATGACGGTGATGTGCTCGGCGGAGAGCAGGAGTTCACGGTGGTCGAGGTAGTCCGCGGAGTGGATGACCGGGACGGTGGGGGCCTCGGCGAGGGGCTTGAGGGGCTCGGGGACGTAGGGGGCGGTGCCGACGCCGAGGGCGACGTTCCTCGTGTACGTGCGCCCCAGGGCCTCGGCTTCCCCGTCCGCGTCGAGCTGGGTGAAGTCGACCTCGAACAGGCCGCGTTCGGGGTTCCAGCGGACCGCGTCGATCTGGTGGCCGAAGTGCAGCCCGGGGAGGTTCTCGCTGACCCAGCGGCAGTAGGCGTCGTACTCGGCGCGCTGGATGTGGAAGCGTTCGGCGAAGTAGAAGGGGAAGAGCCGCTCGCGGGTCTTGAGATAGCTGAGGAAGGACCAGGGGCTCGCGGGGTCGGCGAGGGTCACCAGGTCGGCGAGGAAGGGCACTTGGAGGGTGGCGCCGTCGATGAGGAGACCGGGGTGCCAGTGGAAGGCGGGCCGCTGTTCGTAGAAGGCGGTGTCGAGTCCGCCGAGGGGCTGGGCGAGTGCGGCCAGCGAGAGGTTGAACGGGCCGATGCCGATGCCGACCAGGTCGCGGGGGTCTTCGGGGGTGGTGAGCGGCTGCGGCTCTGGGCGGTCGGGCGTGCCGGTCATCGGGGGGTGGTTCCTTCCACGAGCTTGAGGAGCGCGGCGAGGTCGCCGGGCCGGGTGTGGGGGTTGAGCAGGGTGGCCTTGAGCCAGCGGCGGCCGTCGAGGTCGGCGCGGCCGAGCACGGCGGTTCCCTCGGTGAGCAGCCGCCTTCGCACGTCGGCGATGCGGTCGTCGTCGGCGCCTTCGGGGCGGAACAGGACGGTGCTGATGGCCGGTGTGTCGTACAGCTCGAAGGCGGGGTGTGCCTCGATGAGGTCGGCGAACTCCCGTGCCTGGTCGCAGACTTCGTCGACCAGTGCGCCGAGCCCCGTGCGGCCGAGCGCCTTGAGGGTGACGGCGATCTTGAGCACGTCGGGGCGGCGGGTGGTGCGCAGGGAGCGGCCGAGGAGGTCGGGCAGGCCCGCGTCGGTGTCGTCGTCGGCGTTGAGGTAGTCGGCGCGGTGGCCGAGGGCGTCCAGATCGTGCGGGTCGCGGACGGCGAGCAGACCGGCCGCGGCGGGCTGCCAGCCGAGCTTGTGCAGGTCGAGGGTGACGGTGTCGGCGCGCTCGATGCCGCGCAGGAGTCCCTTGCGTACGTCGCTGAAGAGGAGCCCTCCGCCGTACGCGGCGTCGATGTGCAGCCGGGCGCCGTGGGCCGCGCACAGGTCGGCGATCTCGTCGAGGGGGTCGATGAGCCCGGCGTCGGTGGTGCCCGCGGTGGCGGCGACGAGGAACGTGTGGGGCGGCCCGCCCAGTTCGGTGAGGGCCTCGTCGAGCGCGGCGGGGTCGAGGGTGCCCGCGGGGGCGGGCACGGCGACCGGTTCGGGCAGGCCGAGGAGCCAGGCGGCGCGGGCGAGGGAGTGGTGGGCGTTCTCGCCGACGAGGAGGCGCGCGGGGCCGCGGTCGGCGTGGGCCTCGCGGGCGAGGAGCAGGGCGAGTTGGTTGGACTCGGTGCCGCCGGTGGTGACGAGGGCGTCGCCGCCTTCGTGGATCTCGGCGGCCAGCGCGCGGGTGACGAGCTCCTCCAGGACGGACGCGGCGGGCGCCTGGTCCCAGGAGTCCATCGAGGGGTTGAGGGCGGAGGCGGCGAGGTCGGCGGCGGCCGCGACCGCGAGCGGCGGGCAGTGCAGATGGGCGGCGCACAGCGGGTCCGCGGGGTCGGCGGCGCCCTCGGCGACGCTGTGGACGAGGGCGCGCAGGGCCGCTTCGGGGCCGAGGCCGCGCTCGGGCAGGACCGGTTCGGCGGCGGCCCGTACGCGCGTGGCGACGGCTTCGGGGCCGCCGGCGGGCAGCGGGCCCGTGCGCGCGGCCGCCCCCTCGCGCAGGGCGTCGAGCGCGGCCGCGAGCAACGGCCGCAGGGCATCGGGTCCTTGGGCGCCTCCGGCGAGGGGCGGCGGGGTGCTCATGAAGCGTGTCCTTCGGGTGCGCGCGTACAGGGGCACCAGCCTGTACGGCGCGCGGGCGGCGCGCCCGATACCGGGGCGAACCGAACCCGAAAGTGGTACTGCCGTGCGGAGAAAACGTGTCGGTGCGGCGGAGGGTGCTATGCGGGCCTACGGGGCGCGGAAGTCGTCCTTGTGGTCGCGCGCCCACTCCCCGAAGGTGCGGGCGGGCCTGCCGGTGACGGCCTCGACGGTGGTGGTGATCTCCGGCTCGGCGCCGACGAACGCGCCCAGGGACTTGAGGAGTTCGGGCAGCACGGCGGCCGACACGTGCGGGAACATCTCGGGGGTGACCTCCTCGGGCGGTATCTCGACGAACCGCAGCTCCCTGCCCAGGGCGCGACCGATGGCCAGGATGCTCTCCTCGGTGGACACGGGCTCGGGCCCGGAGAGGCGGTGGACGGCACCCTTGTGCCCCTCGTCGAGGAAGGACCGCACGGCGACGGCGGCGATGTCGGCCTCGTGGATCGGATTGCCCACGTAGCGGCCGAAGGGGCCGCGGACGGTGTCGCCGACGCGCGTCTGGGGCGCCCACTGGAGGGAGTTGGTGGCGAAGGCCCCCGGGCGCAGGAAGGTCCAGTCGAGGCCCGCCTCGCGCACGGCTCCTTCCAGCGCGGCGTGCACGACGTGGATCGGGTGGGTCTCGTCGGCGCCGTCCGCGATGATGGCGGAGGAGAGGACGACGACGTGCCGGACGCCGCCCGCGCGGGCCGCTTCGAGGAGCGCGGCGGTGTGCTCGCCGCGCTCGCCGACGGCCTGCAGATGCAGGAAGAGTCCGGTCGCCCCGGTGAACAGCGGGGCGAGCGAGGCGGGTTCGGACGGGTCGAGGCGGGCGACCTCGGCGCCTTCGGGGAAGCGGGCGCGTGCGGGGTCGCGGGTCAGGGCCCGCACGGGGACGCCCTCGGCGACGAGTTGGTCGACGAGGGCACTGCCCACGTTTCCGGTGGCACCGGTCACGACGATCACAGGAGGGCTCCTTCTGGCCTTGGTGTTTCAGGTCCTGGTGTTGCTGGTCCTGGTGTTGCTGATCCGGGTGTTGCTGATCCGGGTGATGGAGATCCGGGTGATGGAGATCCGGGTGTTGCTGATTCCTGATGGCGGCCGGACGGACCGGTGGGCCCGGCCCGGCTCTTGATCGAGCCTAGGCCGGGCCCACCGGTCGACGGATCGTCGTTTGGGACCAGGGGAACCAGGTCGGAGGTCCTAGGACCTGCGTCCCTCGCGCACCTTCAACGCCCGCGCGAGGTCGTCGAGTTGGTCGACGAGCTTGCGGCGCAGGGCCGGAGTGGGCCGGGCGTCGGCCAGGCACCGCTCCCCCAGGCGGAGCGTCTCGGCGTCGACGAAGGGCCGCGGGAAGGCGTACTGTCCTGCGGCCTCGGCCATGGCGGTTCCTCCCCTGCGGGTGGCGAGGGCGACCGCGTCCTCGTAGAAGCGGGGAACGTACTCCCGTACGAGATCGGTCTGTTCGGGCTGCCAGAAGCCCTGGGCGGTGGCGGTGAAGAGGTAGTTGGACAGCTCGTCGGAGGCGAACATCGCGTCCCAGGCCGCCCGCTTGGCCGCGGCGTCGGGCAGCGCGGCCCGGCAGCGCGCCGCGCCCTCCCTGCCGGTGGCGCTCGGGTCCCGCGCCAGCTCGGCGTCGATGGCGGCCTCGTCGGTCGCGTCGAGCACGGCGAGCCGGGCGAGGAGGCGCCAGCGCAGCTCCGGATCGAGTTCGGGGCCGCCGGGCACGGTGCCCTCGGCCAGCCACGCCTGGAGGGGCGCCGGCTGGGTGGCGGCGTCGATGGCGCAGCGGACGGCGGTCAGGCGCAGGCCGGGGTTCGAGCCGTCCTCGGTGCGGCGGATCAGGTCGCGGCAGAGCTCGCCCAGGGTCGCCAGGGCGGCGGGCCGCTCCTCGGGGGTGGCGAAGCGGTCGGCGATGTGGGCGCCGGCGAAGGTGATGACGCCCTGGACGATGGCGAGGTCGGTCTCCTCGGGCAGATGCGCGAGGGCGGCCCGCAGATAGGCGGCCGGGGCGAGTTCGCCGTCGCGGACCATGTCGCGCAGGCTGTTCCACAGGACGGCGCGGGTCAGGGCGTCGGGGACGCCGGAGAGGCTCCGCAGCGCGGTCTCCTGGGAGACCGCGTCGAGGCGGATCTTGGCGTAGGTGAGGTCCTGGTCGTTGGGGACGATCAGGGCGGGGCGGCCGCCGTCGCGCGCGGGGGCGGCCCCGGTGGCGGGGACGTCCGTCTCGAAGCGCTCGCGCAGGACGAGGGCGGGGCCTCCGGAGAGGTCGCGGTCGTAGACGCCGACGGCGATGCGGTGGGGGCGACCGCCTTGCTTACCGGGGCCGCCTTCCCTGCCGGGGCCACCCTCGCCGGTGCCGCCGTCCCGGTCGACGGTGAGGGTCCACTCGCGTCCGGTGTGGGAGACCCGCGGGGTGAGGGTGTCGACGCCCGTGGTGCGCAGCCAGGCCTCGGCCCAGCCGTGCACGTCGCGGTCGGTGGCGTGGGCGAGGGAATCGATGAGGTCGGCGAGGGTGGCGTTGGCGAACTTGTGCCGCGCGAAGTGGGTGTTGATACCCGCGAGGAAGTCCTTCTCGCCGAGCCAGGCGACGAGCTGGCGCAGGGCGCTCGCACCCTTGGCGTACGAGATGCCGTCGAAGTTGAGCATCGCGGACACGGTGTCGGGCACGGCGTCCGGGTCGGGGGCGACCGGGTGGGTGGAGGGACGCTGGTCGGCGTCGTACCCCCAGGACTTGCGGGCGACGCCGAAGTCGGTCCAGGGGCCCTTGAAGCGGGTGGCTTCGGCGGTGGTCTGGAAGCCCATGTACTCGGCGAAGGACTCGTTCAGCCAGATGTCGTCCCACCACTTGAGGGTGACGAGGTCGCCGAACCACATGTGGGCCATCTCGTGGGCGATGACGATGGCGCGGGTCTGCCGTTCGGTGTCGGTGACGGCGGAGCGGTGGATGAACTCGTCGCGGAAGGTGACGAGTCCGGGGTTCTCCATCGCGCCCGAGTTGAACTCGGGGACGAACGCCTGGTCGTATGAGTCGAAGGGGTAGGGCTCGTCGAACTTCTCGTGGTAGCGGTCGTAGCACGCGCGCGTGACGTCGAGGATCTCCTCGGCGTCGGCGTCCATGAAGGGCCCGAGCGAGCGGCGGCAGTGGATGCCGAAGGGAAGCCCGCGGTGCTCGGTGCGCACGGAGTGCCAGGGGCCCGCGGCGACGGCGACGAGGTAGGTGGAGATCAGCGGGGTGGCGGCGGCCTGCCACTTTCCTTCGCCGAGGTGTTCGGTGACGCCGTTGGCGAGCACGGTCCAGCCCTCGGGGGCGGTGACGGTCAGCTCGAAGACGGCCTTCAGGTCGGGCTGGTCGAAGGCGGCGAAGACGCGCTGCACGTCGTCCATGAACAGCTGCGAGTACGTGTACGTCTCACCGTCGGTGGGGTCGGTGAAGCGGTGCATGCCCTCACCGGTGCGCGAATAGCGCATCGTGGCGTCCACGCGCAGTTCGTGCTCGCCCGCGGTGAGTCCGTCGAGCGCGAGGCGGTTGTCGACGAGTCCAGCCGGGGCAGCAAGGTCGAGGGGCTGCCCGTCGAGGGTGACGGAGTGCAGCTCGACGGGCTTGAGCTCGACGAAGGTGGCCCCGTCCACACGGGCGCTGAACCGGATGACGGTCCGGGAGCCGAAGGTGTCGCCGGCGGGATCGGCCGCCTGGGTGAGGTCGAGCTCGACCGAGTACCGGTGGACATCGATGAGCTGGGCTCGGGTCTGCGCTTCGTCGCGCGTCAGTGCGGGCATGGGCCCATGCTGCCCGATGCCACCGCCATCGGTGTAGGACCGAGCTCTCAGCCCCGCGCCTTCACCGCCCAGCCCCCGCGGTGACCGTGTCCTGTGCTAGGCCCGTGTCCTGTGCTAGGCGGACTTGGCGATCGTCTCGTGGTGGCGGATGACCTCCGCGATGATGAAGTTCAGCAGCTTCTCGGCGAACGCGGGATCGAGCTTGGCGCTCTCCGCGAGTTCGCGGAGCCGGGCGATCTGGCGGGCCTCGCGGGCCGGGTCGGCGGGCGGCAGGTGGTGGTTGGCCTTGAGGTGGCCGACCTGCTGGGTGCACTTGAAGCGCTCGGCGAGCATGTGGACGACGGCGGCGTCGATGTTGTCGATGCTGTCGCGCAGACGGGACAGCTCGGCGCGCACGGCCTCGTCGGTACCGGTGGAGGCGCCCGCGGAGGTGCCCGCGCCGTTCTCGTCAGTGGTGTGGCTGGTGGTCATGGTCCACGAGCCTACGTTGCCGGTCCGGTGCCGCCCGCCGCGGATGAGCGCAAAATCGGCGGGTGGTCGGGGTCGGGTATCTGCTGGGACCAGCCGCCGGGTACGGCCCTTCCCTGCTGGTCGCGGAAGCGGACGGGGGCCATGCCGACCCGGCGGGTGAAAAGGCGCGAAAAGTACGCCGGGTCGTCGTAGCCGACGCGGCGGGCGACGGCGGCGACGGGCAGCTCGGTGGCGGCGAGGAGTTCCTTGGCGCGGCCCAGGCGGATACCGAGGAGGTAGTCCTTGGGGCTGCACCCCGCGCCGCGCCGCACGGCGGTGCGCAGTTCGGCGGGGGTCATGCCGTGCCGTGCCGCGTGCTCGGCGACGGACAGGGGCTGGAAGGCGTCGCGGGCCAGGGCCTGCAGGACGGGGTCGCCGTCGGGGGCGATGTCGGCGCGGGCACGGCGCAGCGCCACCAGGAGCTCGTGCACGGCGGCGCCCGTCTCGACCTCCAGTAGGGGGTTGCCGCGCCGGGCCGCGCGGGCGATGCGGCCGACGGCGGCACGGGCGGCCGCCGCGTCGGAGAGCGGCACGACGGGGCGCGCGGGCTCGATGTAGCCGAGTTCGGTGTACGTCGCCGTGGCGGGGCCCGTGAAGTCGACGAAGCACTCGTCCCAGCCGGTGTCCGGGTCGGGTCCGTAGTGGTGGCGCACGCCGGGCGTGAGCCAGATCAGCGCGGGAGCGGTCACCTTCGTACGTCTGCCGTCGGTGCCGCGGAACCAGCCGCCTCCCGCGCTCACGACGACGGCGACGTGGTGGTCGAGGGTGCGCGGGCCCACGGTCGGCAGGAGGCCGTGCTGCAGGCCGACGCCGAGGCAGACGAGCCCCAGCTTGTGGTGGGCCGGGCTGGGAGTGAAATACCGCATCCACGTGTGGTACATCCGCTTCCGCCCCTTTCGTTCGGGCGCTTGCCCGCTCCTTGCGTCCAACCGGGCTCGATCTTTGTCCATGGACCCTGCCGCCCGCCAGAGGTGATCGTGGCCGGACATGAGCGAGAGGACGCAATGAACGGGTTCAGGGTCGGCGAGGACGATTTCGAGCTGGACGGGCGGCCGGTGCGGCTGCTGTCCGGAGCGCTGCACTACTTCCGGGTGCACGAGGCGCAGTGGGGCCACCGTCTGGCGATGCTGCGCGCGATGGGGCTCAACTGCGTGGAGACGTACGTCCCGTGGAACCTGCACGAGCCGCGCCCCGGCACGTACCACGACGTCGAGGCGCTCGGCCGGTTCCTGGACGCCGCGCACGACGCGAGCCTGTGGGCGATCGTCCGGCCGGGCCCCTACATCTGCGCGGAGTGGGAGAACGGCGGCCTTCCGCACTGGCTGACGGGCGCGGTGGGGGCACGCGCGCGTACCCGCGACGAGGAGTACCTGGGCCATGTGAACCGCTGGTTCCACCGGCTGCTTCCGCAGATCGTGGCGCGCCAGCACGGCGGTGGCGGCGAGGGCGCGGACGGCGGCCCGGTGATCATGGTTCAGGTCGAGAACGAGTACGGCAGCTACGGCTCGGACCAGGTGTACCTGCGCCACCTGGCCGACCTGCTGCGCGCCGAGGGTGTGACGGTCCCCCTCTTCACCTCGGACGGCCCCGAGGACCACATGCTGACCGGCGGCTCGATCCCGGGCGTCCTGGCCACGGCCAACTTCGGCTCGGGCGCGCGGGCGGGCTTCGCCACGCTCCGCAGGCACCGGTCCAAGGGCCCCTTGATGTGCATGGAGTTCTGGTGCGGCTGGTTCGACCACTGGGGCGCGGACCACGTGACGCGGGACGCCGCCGACGCCGCCGACGCGCTGCGCGAGATCCTGGAGTGCGGGGCGTCGGTGAACCTCTACATGGCGCACGGCGGCACGAACTTCGCGGGCTGGGCGGGGGCCAACCGGGGCGGGGGCGCGCTGCACGACGGCGAGCTGCAGCCGGACGTCACGTCATACGACTACGACGCGCCCATCGACGAGTTCGGCCGCCCCACGGCCAAGTTCTGGGCATTCAGGGAGATCCTGGCGCAGTATGCGAGCGCACCGCTCCCTGACCCGCCCCCACCGCTCCCGTCCCTGGGCTCGCCTGTATCGGCCCCCCTGACGGACTGGTGCTCCCTGGACACGCTCCTGGACGCCCTGGGCACCCCCGAGTCCGAGCACGCGGTCCCGCCCACGTTCGAGGAGTTGGACGTGGACCGAGGCCTGGTCCGCTACTCCCTGACCGTGCCGGGTCCGCGCGAGCCGTATCCGCTGAGCGTGCGGGGCCTTCGGGACCGGGCGGTGGTGTACGTCGACGGGGAACGGGCCGGCGTCCTCACGGAAGGCACCCCCACCCTGCTCGCCCCTGTGGCCGGGCACGCGCGCGTGGAGCTGTGGGTGGAGTCGCTGGGCCGGGTCAACTACGGGCCGCGGACGGGTGAGTCCAAGGGCATCACGGGGGGTGTGCTGCACGAGCGGCAGTATCTGCACGGGGTGCGGGCGCGGGCGCTGCGGCTCGACGCGTTCGACGTGGCGTCGGCGGTGCGGGGGGTTTCGGTGACCGGCCCCGGGGAGGGCCGGCCGGGCCTGTACCGAGGCGTCATCGAACTCGCCGCCCCGGGTGACGCGTCCCTCGAACTCCCGGGTTGGGCAAGGGGTTTCGTGTGGGTGAACGGCTTCAACCTGGGCCGCTACTGGTGTGCGGGCCCGCAGAATTCGCTGTACGTTCCGGGCCCGGTACTTCGGGAGGGGGCGAACGAGGTGTGGGTGCTGGAGTTGGAGGGGGCCGGGGAGCGGGTGGAGCTGGGCTGAGGCTCAGACGCTCCTTCTCCCCCATCCCGCCCCTTCCCGAAGTTCGCGGCTCCGCCGCCCGTGCCTCGGTCGATCGCGCTCCGCGCTCGTCCTCAAACGCCGGACGGGCTGAAACCCCCATCCCACCCGACGCCCGTTCTTTCCAGCCCGCCCGGACATCGGTTCCTTCCAGCCCCTCCGGAGCCTGTTCTTTCCAGCCCCTCCGGAGCCTGTTCTTTCCAGCCTTTCCGACGTCCGCTCCCTTTCCCCCTGCCTGACGCCTACTCCTCTTCAGCTCCTCCGACATCCGCTCCTCTTCAGCCCCGCCCGACGCCCGCTCCTTTCCAACCCCTCCGACGTCCGCTCCTCTTTGCCCCTGCCTGACGCCTACTCCTCTTCAGCCCCGCCCGACGCCCGCTTCTTGCCTGCCCCTCCGACGTCCGCTTTTCTTCGGCCCCGTCCGACGCCCGCTTCTTTTCAACCCCTCCGACGTCCGCTTCCTTTCCCTCTGCCTGACGCCTGCCTCTCTTCAGCCCTCCGGCATCCGCTTCTCTTCGCCCCGCCCGACGCCCGCTCCTTTCCAACCCCTCCGACGTCCGCTCCTCTTCGCCCCTGCCTGACGTCTGATCCTCTTCAGCTCCTCCGACATCCGCTCCTCTTCGCCCCGCCCGACGCCCGCTCCTTTCCAACCCCTCCGGCGTCCGCTTCTCTTCGGCCCCGTCCGACGCCAACTTCCCTTCAACCCCTCCGACGCCTGCCTTTTTTCCAGCCTCTCCGGCGTTTGAGGAGCGGGGGCTGGGGCGGAGCCCCAGTTTCGGGAAGGGGCGGGCTTGGGGAAGGGAACCCTCCTGGACCCCAGCCCCTACACCTCCGTCACCTCGAACCCGTCCAGCACGAACTCCGCCTTCCCGTCCTCCCCGGTCTTCCGCAGCCCCACCCACGTCTCCCCCTCCGCGGGGGTGGTGAACTCATAGGCGAGCGTCGTGGGACCCGTAGCCACCGGCAGCTCCTTGCGGTCCAGTTCGCGCGCCGCCGGCTCATCCACCGCGGTGACCCAGACGTACTGCCCGGCCTTCTCGTTCTCGTACCGGAACGACACCCGATAGCGACGCCCCGGCATGAAGCGCACGCTGTGCGGCACCGTCCGGTACACGAGACCGACGTTCTCACCGCGCGACTTCAGGGAGTTGGAGCCGTCGACGACGTCGTCGATCACCTTGCCGTTCCAGCCGCGCTGCGTGAACGGCGCGTGCCGCTGGGCAATGTGCGTGCGCGGATCGGTGACGTCACCCGCGTCCCCCTTCACGAAGGGCCCCCAGCCCTGCGGCACATGCTCGAAGTCCTCGCGGACAAGGACACCGCGGGCCTTGGCGGGCCGCTGCCCCGCCACGATCCGTACGTTGTCGAAGCGCACCCGCGCCCGCCCCGCCTCGACCCGCAGCGTCAGCTCCGCCGTCCCCCCGCCCTCGGGAACGGTGAAGTACGTGAACATGCGCTGGAACCGGGTGCCGTGCTTGCGGTCCGCGGCGACATAGTTGCCCGCGGTGGACGTCTCGGTGGAGTTGACCGCGGTGACGCCGTCGGCGGTGCGCACCTCCAGGGACGCCTTGCGCCGCTCCCCCGCCTTCTCCCCGACCTCGACCTGCACGGAAGCGACGTACGTCCCGGCCTTCAGGCGCGCGAGCCGCTGCCCGACCGACGCCGCGCCACCCGCACCGACGACCAGTTCGTGGTCACCGAGCGCGCTGAGCTCCACGGCGGCGGGCCCGCCGACCTTCCAGCCCTTGAGCGAGCCGGAGTGGAAGCCGGGGTCGTGCAGCGGGGTGCCCTGCCCCCAGCGCGGATCGGGCAGCGCGGCGGCGGACTCGCGGTAGACGACGTAGGGCTGCTTCGCCTTGGCGTCCAGGGTGATTTCTCCGCCCACTACGGAGACGTACGACTCGAAGACCCTGCCCTGGTCGGTGAGCCGGTACAGGGCGACCCGGGAGCGGCTCGCCCACGCGCGCGGGAGCCGCCAACTGCTGCTGCCGCCCGCCGGGTTGTAGTGGTACAGCTTGGCCGGATCGGTGGCCTTGCGGGGCTCCCAGGGCAGCAGGTAGCGGCCGTCTTCGTAGACGACGCGTCCGTCGGTGGTGATGCGTCGCGCGCCTCCGGTGTCGGAGACCGTCGTCGCCGCGCCGGACCGCGCGTCTCCGAAGAAGGCGATCTCGTGCTCGCCCCATGTCTTGATGGGGTACGCCTGCAGGTACTTGGCGGGCAGCGAGTGGGTCCAGATCAGTTCGTAGAAGGCGTGCCAGTCGGTCTTGCCGACCCAGCCCTCGAAGTTGCCCATGCGGGCGATGCCCAGGAGGGTGGGCCACTTGTCGGCGAAGACGTCCTTCTGGTGGTTGCGTACGAAGCGGATCAGACGGGAGTTGATGCCGCGCGAGGTGTCGCCGCCGTAGTCGGGTTCGGTGGCCCAGTGCGACCAGATCGCCGAGCGCTCGAAGCCGTGGCCCCACTCCGTGGTGATCGTCCAGCCCTGCTCGCGGAAGGCCCGCTGGAGACGGTCGGATGTCCAGCCGGACTCCCGGAACACGTCGATGTAGAGGGTGTTCAAGCCCTTGTCGGTCTGCGCGCGCAGATCGGCGAAGCGCTTGACGACGTCTCCGGAGACCAGGTCGCGGCGCTGGTCGATGCGGTAGCTCTGGTCGAGCCAGTCCCACTGCTCGTCGGCCTTGTCGACGAGCTTCTCGGAGAAGGCGTTCGCCACGGGGTAGGACTCGGTGGCGTTGACGTGCACGCTGAAGTCGCTGTTCCACTTCTTGCCCTCGCGGACCAGGGTGTTGAGGTCCGCGAGGCCGCCCGCGCGCTCGTTGTAGTTGTCCGCGTAGTCCGGGTGGGCGGAGTCGTGGCCCTCGGACTGGTAGCCCTTGAGGAGCGTGTACTGGCGCAGTCCGTCGGTCGCCAGATGGATCCGCTTGACGTTGTCGAGCGTGGCGAGGAACGGATTGGTGGCCTGCGAGGCGAAGTTGAAGGGGATGTGCGGGACGACCCGCAGATGCTGCTCGTCGGCGCCGAGCGGGGTCACCATGATGTCGCGGAAGGCGGTGGCGGCGTCCTGCCAGTCGACCTTGCCGTCGCCGTTCCTGTCCCCCGTGATCACGACGGTCGCGTACGGGAGGGGTTCGGTGGCGTCGACGGGCGCGGTCGCCGCGCGGTGCGTCCACTGCCCCGGAGCCAACCTCGCCTCTACGTAGTCACCTGTTTTCACCGTCTCGCGCCACAGCCGACCGTTCTCCCACGTGGTGCCCGCCTCGCTGGTCGGCTTGTCGTAGACGGTGTTCGTCTCGATCGCACCGCCCAGCGCATCGTGCGCGACGACGGCGTACGCGCAGCCGGTCGCCTTCTCCGCAGGGGTGTCCTTCGTCGGCCGCACGAGGGTGTCGCCGCTCTTGGCCTTGTCCAGCTGGATCTTCGCGGCGAGGAGGGTCGCGCCGGGCTGGTCACTGCGCACGGAGAGCAGGGCGAGGCCGGGGATGCGCAGGGTGCCGACCCGCAGCGCGTCCGTGTCCGCGATCTTCGTGACGCGCCAGTGGACCTGCCGTCCCTCGACCGCGATCTCGACGTCGATCCGGGTGCCGCCCTCGAAGGCGAGTACGTACGCGATGCGGGACCTGCCCGCCGACGCGGTGACCTTCGGGGTGTGCTCGGCCTCGTCGACGAGGACCGTGGTGACGGCGTCACCGCGGCCGTGCAGCACGGCGCCGCTCCGGCGGTCCGTGTACGAGACGACGCGCGGGAAGTCGGTGGCGACGCGCACGTGGAGGTCGGCCGAGCGCAGGACCACCTCGTCCGCGGGGCGCGCACCGGGCGCGGGCGCGGCGAACGCGCTGCCACCCGCCCCCACGGCGACCCCGATCCCGGCGATCGCACCCGTCGCGACCACGGCTCTGCGGCTCGGTCCGGTCGGTCCTGACGTCTCTGACGGCAGCATGGGGCACCCCTCCACGGGACGGAACACGGACGGAATTCGTGCCGCTCACCATGCGTCGCACGGGGTGAACGCGCCCATGGACAAAGGAGGGACAGGTGTTGGACTAACCGTCGGGTGGCGTGCCGGGGAGCGTCACGGCCGCCGGACACGGCGAAGCGGGGCGCTCGCGACCGCGAACGCCCCGCCGTGGACATCAGAGCCTCAGAGCTCCGACGCCGCCTTCTCTATGTCGGCCGCGAAGGTCGACACCTCGGTGTAGACACCGGGGAACTTCGGCCGCGCGCAGCCGTTGCCCCAGCTGACGATGCCGACCTGGATGTACTCGCCGGCCTCGTCCTTGCGGAACATCGGGCCGCCGGAGTCGCCCTGGCAGGTGTCCGTGCCGCCCTCGGCGAGCTTGCCCGCGCACAGCTCCTCGCCGGGCGTGAGGTCGGCTCCGTACGCGGCCTCGCAGTCGGCGTCGCTGACGAACGGGACCTTCGCCTTGAGGAGGTAGCGCTGCTGGTCGCCACCCTCCTTGTCGGCACCCCAGCCGGCGATGTCGAACTCGCCCTCGTTGTACTTGGTGTCCTTGGCGATCTTCAGCGTGGGCTGGTCGATCGGCTTCTCGAGCTTGATCAGCGCCCAGTCCTTGCCCTTGCCGTTGTAGCCGGGGGCCTGGAGGACCTTGGTGGACTTCACCTTGATCGCGTCGGGGCTCTCGAGGTCCACGACGCCACCGGTGGCGGTGATGCCGGTGTTGTCACCGGAGCCGTCCACACAGTGGGCGGCGGTCAGCACGATGTCCTTGGCGTACAGAGCGCCGCCACAGCCCATCGAAAGACGGACCATGAACGGGAATTCACCCTGCTCGGCAGGGGTGCCGCCGACGACGCGCTCGCTCGGCGGGGTCGGCTTCGCGGCCGCCTGGGCGGCCACGGGCTGAAGGCTGACGGCGGCGAGACCGATCGCACCGAGGGTGGCGGCTCTCTTCACTCCACGCAGCTTGGTCTTCAACTGACTTCCCTTCGTGGGGGGTTCGTGGGGGGTTGCACGCATGACGGGCCCTTGCCGTCCCCACAGGGTGCGCGTGGATGGCATGAGCCCGCCAAAGCGTTGTTGCGGATTATGGAGATCGGTGTCCGCTCAGGACAAGGGGCGGTTTCCAGCCACGGCGTGTCGCACGGTCCCGCTCCCGGACGCGGCAACCCCCGTACAGTGGGACCCAGTTGCGGTGTCCCGGGAAACGGACTTACGGGGGTACGGACGTGACGGTCGACGGCGGTCCAGTCATGCACGGCTACCCCCATCTGGAGACCGTGCGCGCCGCCGTCACCGCGCTCTACAAACGCCTTTCGTACGACACCGTCCACACCTTCGACACCAGCGTCGCCCCGGCCGACGTGGCCTTCAGCGACCAGGACGACCTGCACCTCGGCGTGCAGCGCGTGGCCCGCGAGATGGTGCGGCACCTGCGCCTTCCCGACGCCCGGATGATCGTCAGCTTCCGCGAGATGGAACACGCCGCATACGTCGAACTGGCCGCGGGGCCCGAGTACTTCATCGAGCTGAACGACCGCTTCCGCAGGCATCGCAGGGACATCGGCGCCGCGCTAGCCCACGAGGTCATGCACGTGTATCTGCACCGGCTCGACCTGTCGTTCCCCGGCACGCGCGACAACGAGATCCTGACCGACACCGCCACCACGTACCTGGGGGCGGGCTGGCTGCTGCTCGACGCCTACCGCGAGGACGGCGCGTCCTCGCAGAAGCTCGGCTATCTCACGCCGGAGGAGTTCGGATACGTCCTGGCCAAGCGGGCGTTGGCGTTCGGCGAGGCGCCGGAGACGTGGTTCACCAGCCCGCAGGCGTACACGGCGTACACGAAGGGGCTCGCCCAGGCCCGCCGCGACGAACAGCAGCCGCCGCTGACGGCCGCGGGCTGGGCGGGCCGACGGCGGTACGCGAAGGACCGGCGGTACGCGCGAGAGCACGGAGCCGCGGCGGCAGGGGCTTCGGGGCCGCGGGGCGGGGCCGCGGGAGTGTACTCCTTCTCCTCCGACGGCCTCGGCACGCTACGGGTGTCGTTCCCCTGCCCCACCTGTCACCAGCGGATCAGGGTGCCGGCACGGGGGCGGGTGCGGGCGCGGTGCACGCTGTGCCGGACGGTCCTCGACTGCGACGCGTAGCCGAGGTCCCGCTGGGCTGCGGCCCAAGATGCCTCGCTAGTCGCTGCCCCAATGCGAAGGCCGCTCAAGGGACTTGGGCAGCTTCGTCCGCTCATCGCCCCTGGCCGCGTTCACCTGCGTCTGGGTGAGGAAGAGCGCGCCGGTGAGGTCGGCGCCCCGCAGGTCCGCGTCGCGGAAGTCCACGCCGATCAGGTCGGCCGCCCGCAGGTCGGCGTCCCGCAGGTCGGCGGCGATGAGGTACGCGCCGCGCAGGTCGGCGCCCTTGAGGTCGGCACCCTTGAGCCGGGCGCCGAAGAGGTCGGCGCCGCGGCGGTTCTTCTTCTTGCCGCCCTTGCGCAGGTGCTCGGCGCGGACGAGCTCGCTGGTGCGCAGGAGAAGGGTGTTGACCTCCTGGCGGTGTGCGGCCACATCGGTGGCGGCGACGGCCTCGGGGGTGCCACCGGCGAGGCGCTCCGTCGTGGCGAGGGCGCGCTTCAGGTCGGCGGCGATCGGCCGCGTCTGCGGGTAGGTGAGCGCCTCGGTCACGTACCAGAGCAGTTCGTGGAGTTGCCGCATGATCGGGAACACTTCGAACATCTGCCGGGCCGTGGCCGGATCCTTGCGCCAGTCGCGGCCCTCGAAGGTGCCCTGGGAGACGTGCTGTCCGGCCCCGAAGCAGTCGTACACCGTGCAGCCGCGGTAGCCCTTGTCCCGCAGTTCGCTGTGGACGCCGCAGCGGAAGTCCGCCTGAAGGTTGGTGCAGGGCTTGCCCGCGTCCTTGTTCACCGGGAAGTCCGAGGACTTGGAGAAGGCGAGGGCCACGCAGCAGAGCCCGAAACAACTGCCGCAGTCGGCGCGCAGCGCGGCGCGGTCGTCTTCCAGCAGGGGCAACGCGACGACTTCGCGCTCCGATGACATCGAGCGGGCTCCTTCGGGCGGTGGTTCGGGTGGTGCAGGTGATGCGGGGCGGGAGCGGCAGACGGCAGACGGCAGACGGCAGACGGCAGACGGCAGACGGCAGACCAGGTTCCCTGACCCTATTCTCCCGATTCTCCCGCCACGGCCAGGCCGGGCATGGCCTCGCCCCGAGGGGAGCCCCCCCTGCCCCTACTCCCACATGGCCACTACGGGGCAAACGGGCGGGCGGGTGGGAGACATCCGCCGCGAAGCGGCGGACCAGGGGATACCGCCGGGCACCCCAGAACCAAGGTCACGCCGACCCGCGACGCCCCCCGGCCCCGCTCCCGGGACGACCACCCCGGCGGCCCCGACCGCCACCACCGTTCCCCGCACCCCCGGAACCGGCGGAGCCACCCCGCGGCCGACGACGCCTCTGCGACGACGACCGCGCCGCGGGCGCCTGCGCGGGCTGCGGCACCTCGATCACCACCGGCACACCCGACGGCTCCCGCGCCCCGGTGATCCGCGTCAGCTCCTCGTCGGACGACGAGACCCGCGCCGTGTGGGGCCGGATGTCCGCGTCGGACATCAGCCGCGTCATGTCCCGCTTCTCGTCCGGCAGCACGAGCGTGACGACGCTGCCCGACTCCCCCGCCCGCGCGGTGCGCCCGCCCCGGTGCAGGTAGTCCTTGTGGTCGGTCGGCGGGTCCACGTTCACGACCAGGTCGAGGTCGTCGACGTGGATGCCGCGCGCCGCGACGTTCGTCGCGATCAGCGCGGTGACCTGGCCGTTCTTGAACTGGTCGAGCGTCCGGTTGCGCTGCGGCTGCGAGCGCCCGCCGTGCAGCCCGGAGGCCCGTACACCGTTGGCAAGCAGCCGCTTGGTGAAGCGGTCCACCGCCCGCTTGGTGTCCAGGAACATGATCACTCGACCCTCGCGGGCCGCGATCCGCAGGGCGACGGCCTTCTTGTCCGTCTCGTCGGCGACGTACAGCACGTGGTGCTCCATCGTCGTGACCGCGCCCGCGGACGGGTCGACGGAGTGCACGACGGGGTCCGTGAGGAACATCCGGACCAGGCGGTCGATGTTCTTGTCCAGCGTCGCCGAGAACAGCATCGTCTGGCCGCCCTGCTCGACCTGCTTGAGCAGCGCCGTGACCTGCGGCATGAAGCCCATGTCGGCCATCTGGTCGGCCTCGTCGAGAACCGTCGTACGCACCCGCGAGAGATCGCAGTCGCCGCGCTCGATCAGGTCCTTGAGGCGTCCGGGGGTGGCGACGAGGACCTCGGCGCCGCGGCGGAGCGTGCCCGCCTGCTTGCCGATCGACAGGCCGCCGACGACCGTCGCGACGCGGAGGTTCACCGACGTCGCGTACGGCGTGAGGGCGTCCGTCACCTGCTGGGCCAGCTCGCGCGTGGGGACCAGGACCATGGCGAGCGGCGCCTTCGACTCGGCGCGCTGCCCGGCCGTGCGGGCCAGGAGGGCGAGGCCGAAGGCGAGGGTCTTGCCGGATCCGGTGCGCCCGCGGCCGAGGATGTCGCGCCCCGCCAGGGAGTTGGGGAGGGTGGCGGCCTGGATCGGGAAGGGGTCCGTGACGCCCTGGGCGGCCAGCGTCTTCAGGAGGGCCTCGGGCATGTCCAGCTCGCCGAAGGCCTCGACGGCCGGCAGTGCGGGCGTGATGGTCTCGGGCAGTGCGAATTCGCCGCCCTGGACCGGCCTCGGCTTACGGCTCCCGGTTTTCTTCGCGGAATGCGAGGAGCGTGCCGAGCCGTTCGGCCTGCCTTTTCCTCCCGCGTTGGCGGGGCGCTTGCGTGCGGGGCGTGCCGGGCGTTCGGGGCGGTTCATACGGAAAGACCTTCCTGGTCGCTGGACTTCCGGACCTCTGAGCCGGTGCGGCTCTGGGCCCGTGGGGCCCGATGACAGCGCAAGCCGAGGCCCGCACCGTGACGGTGCGGGCCTCGGCTGTGAGGTTCGCGCGCTGCGACGATCAGGCAGGAACGATGTTCTCGGCCTGCAGGCCCTTCTGGCCCTGGGTCACCTCGAAGGAGACCTTCTGGCCCTCCAGGAGCTCACGGAAGCCGGAGGACGCGATGTTCGAGTAGTGGGCGAAGACGTCGGGGCCGCCGCCGTCCTGCTCGATGAAGCCGAAGCCCTTTTCCGAGTTGAACCACTTAACGGTGCCGGTTGCCATGTCAATCTCCTCAACAGGGGCAGAGTATGGAGAATCACGGAATTGCGAATCTCCAGCGCTGCAATGACCCCCATACCGGAGAGAACCGGAAAAACAATAATGCGCCCTCGGAGCATTCCCGTCAGGCGCACATAAAGTTCATGGGTACCAAAACTGCAACACAGAACTTTAACACGGACACGGGGCCCCTTGTTCCGGGACCCCGTGAGACGCACGACACTCGGCACGCACGGGCCGGCACCCCCGCCCGAGCCCCGCATCGACCCCCGCCCGCCTCACGGAACGACACCCTCCCCAACACCCCTTCCGCTCTACATAATTGACGATTCGTCAGTACTTCGAGCGCAGCCCTTCCTCCCTCGCGGGCACCTCGCTACCTTCACCGGACCACCCACCCAAACAATCGCTTGGTTGGGGCACCATTGGCCACGAGGCACCGCTACCGATGGGAAGGCGGACCGATGCGCATCTCTCGTACCCGTACCGCGACCGGACTGGCGATCTCCGCGCTCGCCCTGGGCACCCTGCCCGCCTGGGCGGCCCCCTCCGAATCCATCACGGCCGGTGACGCCCCCACCACCTACCGCCACGCCTCGTCCCACCCCCAGGCGCCCGCCCACCGGAACCTGATCCCCCTCCAGGGCGCCGTCAACGTACGCGATGTGGGCGGCCATCCGACCGTCGACGGCGAGAAGGTCCGCCGCGGCCAGGTCTTCCGCGCCGACGCCCTCAGCAAGCTCACCGACGCCGACCTCACCACCCTCTCGAAGCTCGGCCTGAAGAAGGTCATCGACTTCCGGGTGGCCGCCGAGGTGCAGTACGACGGCGCGGACCGGCTGCCCGACGGGCTCTCCCCCGTCTCCCGGCCGATCACCGACAACGGCCTGTTCACCCAGCTCCTCACCGCGATCGGCTCCAAGGACCCGGTCAAGCAGGAGGAGATGCTCGGGGGCGGCAAGGCCGCCGCGTTCATGCGGGACGTGTACCGCACCTTCGTCAGCGACTCCACCAACCGCGCGCAGTTCGCGGCCACCCTGCGCGACATCGCGAACAGCCGCTCGCCGCTGCTCTACCACTGCACGTCGGGCAAGGACCGCACCGGTTGGACGAGCTACCTCCTGCTGCGCCTCGTCGGCGTCTCCGAGCGCACGGCCGTGGGCGACTACCTGGCCTCCAACACCTACCGTGCCGCGTACGACGCGAAGCTCCGCGAGGCGCTCAAGCAGAGCGGCATGATGCAGAACCCGGACCTGATCATCCCGCTGCAGGAGGTCCGCACCGACTACCTCGACACGGCCCTGGCCGAGGCGGCCAAGCGCTACGGCGGCCTGCAGGGCTATCTGACCAAGGGCCTCGGCCTCGACGCGGGCACGATCCTGAAGCTGCGCGAGCGCATGGTCGACTAGGCCGCCCTCAGCCGTGGACTAGCCCACGATCCCGCCCGCCCGCGCCGCCGCGAGCCACGCCGGGAACTCGCCCACCAACTGGTCGTACAGCCGGTCGTCCGGCACCGCCAGCGGGTCCGTCCCTGCGTGGAAGAAGCCCGCGTTGTCGACGGGACGCTTCGCGGGGACGGCGAGTTCGTCGAGCCTCCGCAGATAGTCGAACTGCTTGCTCGTCGGATCGCCGAAGCCGATGAACTGCCAGAACAGCGGAAGCCTCGCCGCCTTGCACAGATAGCGCTCGGCGGCGAGCTTGTTGATCGGACCGCCGTCGGTCTGGAAGACCACGAGGGCGGGCTCGGTGGAGCCGCTGTCGACGTAGTGGTCGATGACCGCGTCCATCGCCAGGTGGTAGCTGGTCTTCCCCATGTGCCCGAGCCCGGCGACGATCTCGTCGATGCGACCGCGGTGGTTGTCGAGCGCGATCTCCGTCACCGCGTCGACGTCCGTGGAGAAGAAGACGGTCGGCACGACCCCGTCGTCGTCGAGGTGCGCGGACAGGCCGAGCACCCGGTCGGCGAGCGCCTGGACGCTGCCGTCCTTGTAGTAGGGCCGCATGGAGCCGGAGTAGTCGACGACGAGATAGACAGCCGCCCGCACCCCCTGCAGGCCGTGCTTGCGCAGACTGACCCCCGCGCTCTTGTAGAGACCGACCAGCGCGGGCGCCGAGTCCTCCACCTTGCGCAGACTGATCGCAGATTCCATGCGTCGCTCCGCCCTTCTCCCTTGCACGTACGACTGCTAGACCTTCCGCATATGACTGTCAGTCATATGCGGATTCGCTACGCATGGAGGGTGACATGGACTCCCGAAATACGCGAAAGGTCTCCTATGGCCTGGACGGCAGGACCGTCCTGATCACGGGCGCGGGCCGCGGCCAGGGCGCGGCGGAGGCGCGGCTGTTCGCCGAGGCCGGGGCGCGGGTCGTGGTCACGGACGTGCGCGAGGAGGAGGGCAGGGCGGTCGCCGAGTCCCTCGGGGAACAAGGGGTGTTCGTACGTCATGACGTCACCGACGCGGAGAGCTGGTCGGCGGCCGTGGCCCGCGCCCTGGAGGCCTTCGGGCGGCTCGACGCCCTGGTGAACAACGCGGCGCTGTGGCGCACGGCTGCCGTCGAGGACGAGACGTACGAGAACTTCGAGGCGCTGGTCCGGGTCAATCTGCTCGGGCCGTTCCTGGGGATCCAGGCAGTGCTGCCCGCACTGAAGGAGGCGGGCGGCGGGTCGGTCGTGAACATCTCGTCGACGGCCGGCCTCGTCGGCATCCCGGGCCACGCGGCGTACGGCTCGACGAAGTTCGGCCTGCGGGGGCTGACCCGGTCCTCGGCGCTGGACCTCGCGAAGTACCGGGTCCGGGTCAACTCCGTTCATCCGGGGGCGATCGACACCCCGATGATCTCCGCCACCTCCGCCGGGCGCGACTGGTCCCATCTGCCGCTGGGCAGGATGGGCCGCCCGGAGGAGGTCGGCGAGCTGGTCCTGTTCCTGGCGTCGGACGCGTCGTCGTACGTCACGGGCGCGGAGTTCACCGTGGACGGCGGGTCGACGACGGGGTGACGGCGCCCCGGCTCAGTGGCGGTCGGTCAGGAACACCGAGCGCAGCTTGAGGCGGTCCGTGGCGGGGTGCCCGTGCGGGCGCAGCGTCCAGGAGTCACCCGAGCAGTCGGGCTCGGTGAAGACCATCACCCACGTGTCGGTGTCGTTGTGCGGGGCGAACGCGGGCTCGGAGGAGTCCGGGTCCGCGACCTCGGGGAGGGTGATGCAGCCGGGGCTCACCGGGTCGTGCAGGGTGACCGACTGCGGCGAGCCGTCGAGCCCGGCGAACTTGTAGGAGAAGTCGCCGGTGGCGGCGCTCGCCGAGGTCGGCAGGGTGACGACGAGGGCGAGCGCGCCGAGGGCGGCGGCGACCGTGGTGCGAAGGCGCATGAAGTCCTTTTCCTTCGGGGGAGTTGGCGGACCCGCCCGGAATGCGGCGGATCCACCTGCGCCCTGCCCCGCGTACGCCCCTCCGATGCGCGCCGTCCCACGTACGGACGTGCCGCATCGATCCTGCCTACGCCATGTGAGTGACGGCGCGGGTGGCCTGCGGCTCTTTCGTTGCTCGCGCAGTTCCCCGCGCCCCGACGTGGCTTGCGACGGGTCCTACCCCGCCTGGTCCTGGAACGACGGCAGCGCGAAGATCCGCGTCTTGGCGTCGTCGTCCATCAACTCGACCAGGGGCATGACCAGTTCCCACAGGTCCTGCTTGTCGACCTCCCTGGCGAGGGCGTCCAGGTCGGGCTCGGGCAGCGCGCCCGCGGCGTCGGCGACGACCTTGCGGGACTCGTCAGGCAGCGCGCCGACCAGCGGCAGGAACTCCGCCCACAGGCCGGTGGCGACGACCGCGCGCACGACGCCGCCGAGCACCTCGGCGCCGCGCAGCGAGGGCAGTTCGGCCACCGCCCGCCGCTCCGCCTCGCTCAGCAGGGCCACCAGCGGCAGCAGGGACTCCCACAGGTCCTGCTCCGCCACGGTCACGACGAGGGCGTCGAGCCGGTCCTCGGGCTGTGCGGCGGCGAGCGAGGCGATGCGGCCCCGCTGCTCCCCCGTCACCATGCCCGCGACGGCCAGCGCCTCGGGCCACAGCCCTTCGGCCGGGGCGGAGGCGATGACCGAGGCGAGCCGCTCCGCGCCCATCAACTCGATGATCCCGCCGAGGCGTTCGGGCACGTCGATCGCGAAGCCCGTCCTGAGGACGGCGGCGTCGTCGACCTGCGGCAGGATGCGGCGCAGCGCGGAGTCCGACAGATGGCCGACGAAGCGCCCCATCGTCAGGTGGTCGCCGCGCTCGGCCAGCACCACCGCGATGCGGACGACCAAATCCTCGTCGAGCCGGTCGACGATGCCCTTGATCCGGCGCGGGTCGAGGTGTCCGCACGACTCGGCCGTGAAGGACACCGGCAGCTTCTCGATGATGTCGGCGGCGCGGGCCGGTTCGAGCCGTCCCGCGACGGCGGCGGCGAGGCGGGGGCCGAGCGCCTTCTGCGAGATGGCGGCCGCGACCCCGGCAGGCACCAGCTTGGTCGCGGACGCGATGCGGTCGAGCATGTCGGGCGCCCGGTCGAAGAGGGCCGCCACGCTCTGCGCGCGGAAGCGGCGTACGTCCTCGACGGGCAGCGCCTGGAGGAAGGCGAGCGCCTGCGGCTCGACGTCGAGCAGGCGGGCGATCTTGAGGGTCTCGGCCCTGCTGCGCAGCTTGTCCATGCTGACTCAAGCCTCCTTGCGGCTAGCGGAAGAGGATCCGGCGGACGGGGCCGCGGGCCAGGGCCGGCACGAGCTTCAGGGCTTCCTCGGCGGCCTCGTTCAGTCCCGCGGCCCGGCTCTCGCGCTCCCGCTTCAGCGCCTGGGTCAGTGCCGCCAGCCGCTGAGGCGCCAACTGCCCGAAGGACTCGGGTGGTTCGTCCCGCAGCTCCGCGCTCAGCTGCTCCCGTTGTTCGTGCGCTTCGGTGCTCACGTCGCCTCCCCGGGCTGACCTCCACGGCTGGGTACGGGTCCCGAGACTGGCGCCGAATTGACTATTAGTCAATAGAGTCGGATCCGGTCACCTGCGGCATGGGTCCGGAAGGCGCGCCGCCGCGAAAGCGCACGTAATCTTGGCCGAATGAAACGCGCTGGTCTCCTGCTTCTCGTCGCCGTCGCCCCGGTCGCCACGATGGCCGTCTACCTCATGGGCGCAGACTCCGACTCGGCAGGCGCGGCGGACCAGAAGGCTCCCGGCGCCGGACGCCCCTACGACGAGGACAAGTCGGCGGCCGAGAAAAGGGCCGACGACAAGCTGATCGCGTCGCTGCCGCCCGGCCTCGCCGCCCCGGCCAAGAAGGACCTGGCGCAGAAGCTCGTGGCGAGCGCGGAGAACTCGACGCTGAACTGGCGCGGCCAGTACGGCTACATCGAGGACATAGGCGACGGGAACGGCTACACCGCGGGCATCATCGGCTTCTGCACCGGCACCCACGACCTGCTGACCCTCGTCGAGCGCTACACGAAGGACCACCCGGACAACGGCCTGGCCCGCTATCTGCCCGCCCTGCGCAGGGTCGACGGCAGCGACTCTCACGAGGGCCTGGACCCCGGCTTCACCGAGGCCTGGAAGGCGGAGGCCACCGAGCCCGCGTTCCGAAAGGCCCAGGACAGGACGCGCGACCGCGTCTACTTCGACCCGGCGGTGCGCCTGGCCAAGCTCGACGGGCTCGGCACGCTCGGCCAGTTCATCTACTACGACGCGATGGTCCTGCACGGCCCCGGCACGGGCCCCCGCGGTTTCTACGGCCTGCGCGAGGCCGCGCTGAAGGAGGCGAACACGCCGTCCCAGGGCGGCAAGGAGAAGGCGTACCTGGACATCTTCCTCGACATCCGCACCAAGGCGATGAAGGAGAAGAAGGCCCACCACGACACGACCCGCGTCGAGACGGCCCAGCGCCAGTTCCTCTACGACGGCAATCTGGACCTGAGGACTCCGCTGACCTGGAAGGTGTACGGGGAGACGTTCAAGGTGCCGTAGCCCTTGAACGCCCCCCGGACGGTCAGCCCTTGACGGCGCCGGCCGCCAGGCCCGAGCCCAGCTTCCTGTGCACGATCACGAAGAAGATCATGACCGGCAGGGTGACCAGCGTGGAGCTCGCCATGACCGGGCCCCAGGCCGTCGAGTTCTCACCGAAGAACTGGTAAATGCCCACGGCCGCCGTGTACTTGTCGCTGCCCTTCATGAAGGTGTAGGCGAAGACGAACTCGTTCCACGCCGTGATGAAGGCGAAGATCGAGGTGGCGACGAGTCCGGGCGCGACCAGCGGCAGCAGCACCGACCAGAACATCCGCGGCCAGGACGCCCCGTCGATGTACGCGGCCTCCTCGACCTCCTTGGGGACGGTGGCGACGAAGCCGCGCAGCGTCCAGATGGCGAAGGGCAGCGAGAGGGCGATGTAGACGATGCTCAGCCCGAGCAGGGAGTTGAGCATGTCGTAGTCCCGCATCTGGATGAAGAGCGGGATGACCAGCGCCTCCAGCGGCACCATCTGCACGATCAGGATCATGATCAGCACGGAGGTGCGGAAGCGGAACTTGAACCGCGCCACCGCGATGGCCGCGAAGAGCGAGAGCAGTGCGGCCGCGATGATCGTGGCGAAGCCGACGAGCGCCGAGTTCAGCAGGTACGTACCGAAGTTGCCCTTTTCGAAGACGAACGTGAAGTGCTCGAAGCTGATGCCGCTCGGCAGCACGTCCGAGCCGCGCAGGGCGGCCTTCGGGTCGAGCGCCGTGGAGATCATCCAGTAGACGGGGAAGAGCGTGAAGACCAGGAGCGCCACGACCGCGACCGGCAGCCCGATGCGCGAGGCGTAAGTGGTGCGGCGGGTGGTCACAGGTCCTCCTCCCCCTGCCGGAACAGCGTGCGGATGTAGACGACGGTGATGACGAGCAGCAGCGCGGTCAGCAGGACGGCCGCGGCCGCGCCCGTGCCGTAGTCGTTCTTGGCGAAGGCCTGGATGTAGGAGAAGACGCCGAGGTTGTAGACGTCCTCGTTGGAGCCGTCACCGCCGGGCTGCAGATAGATCTGGGTGAAGACCTTGAAGTCCCAGATGGTGGAGAGGATGGTCACCACGAGGAAGACGGGCTTGATCGTCGGCACGGTGATGTTCCAGAACCGCTGCCAGGCGTTGGCGCCGTCCAACTCCCCCGCTTCGTAGAGCTCCTTGGGGATCGTCATGAGTCCCGCGAGAACGGTGATGGCGACGAAGGGGAAGCCGTGGTGGATGACGTTGAGCGTGGCGATCGCGTAGAACGGGCCGCGCTCGGTGAACCAGTTGGTGGTCTCCGGGTCGATCAGGCCGACCGCCCCGGCGATCTGGCTGACCATGCCGTCCTGCGGCTGGAAGAGCCAGATCCATACGTACGTCCCTGTCACCGCCGGCATGGCCCAGGCGGCGAGGATCGCGATCGAGCAGATCACCCGCCAGGTGGGACCCAGGCGGTTGAGCAGCAGCGCCACGAGAGTGCCGAGCGCGACGGTGAGGCCGACGCAGGCGATGGCGAAGAAGACGGTGTTGGGCAGGACCGTCTTCCACAGCAGGCTGCTGCCGAGCAGGTCGCTGTAGTGGTCGAACCCGATGTACGTCCCTACGCCGCCGCCGAACTTGACCTTGTAGTCCTGCAGGGAGAGCTTGCCGACCTGGATCAGCGGCCAGAGCAGCAGGCCCGCGAGGACCACGAGGGAGGGGGCGAGCAGGAGCCAGGGACGGGTGAGAGTGATCAGTTTCTTGCGGCGGCGGGCCGCCTCGGCCCCGCCGTCCGGCTGCCGGGGGACGCGGCGGGCCGGGGATTCCGGCCCGCCGCTGACGAGCGTGTCTTTCACGGTGTCGTGTCTTTCACGGTGTCGTGTGTTGCACGGTGTCGTGTGTTGCACGGTGTCGTGTGTTGCACGGTGTCGTGTGCTGCACGAGGCTGACGTGCTTGACAGTGGCGGACTCGCCCTCGCCTACTCGTCCTTGGCGAAGATCGCGTCCATGTCCTTCGCGGCCTTGTCCGCCGCTTCCTTGACGGACGACTTGCCGGTGAGGATCGACTGGATCATGCCCGGGATGACCTTCGACGCCTGGATCTCGCCGTACGACTTGGTCTTCGGGACGGTCGCCCCGGCCTCCAGCATCTGCTTGGCGAACGGCTCGACCAGCGGGTCCTTCTTCGCCTCGATCTTCTTCAGCTCGGAGTTCTGGCCGGGGAAGTAGTTGGTCTCCTCGGCCCACTTGGCGGCGAACTGACCGGTGGTCAGCATCTTCACGAACTCCCAGGCGAGGTCCTTGTTCTCCGTGTCGAACGTGGAGAGGTAGGAGCCGCCGAGGAAGGACTTGCTCATGCCGCCGTTCTCGCCAGGGATCGGCACCGCGCCGAGCTTGCCCTTGAGGTCCGGGTTGTTGTCGACGATGGCCTTCGGGGTCCAGTTGCCGCCGATGGCCATGGCGATCTCGCCCTTGTTCCAGGCGTCGCCGACCTCCTTCTCCGTCCAGGTGTTGACCTTGGCCGGGGAGACCTTGTCCTTGGTGGCGAGGCCCGTGTAGAACTCGATGCCCTTGATGGCCTCGGGCGAGTTGATGCCGGACTTCCACTTGCCGCCGGACTCGGTGGCGAGCTCGCCGCCAGCGCCCCAGATGAAGGGGGTCGCGAACATCTCGGCGCCGCCCGCCACCGGGAAGGAGACGAGCTTGGGCTCCTTCTCCTTGAGCGTCTTGGCGGTCGCCTGGAGCTCCTTCCACGTGGTCGGGGGCTTCAGGTTGTGCTTCTCGAAGATGTCCTTGCGGTAGACGATGGAGCGGACGCCCGCGTACCACGGCATGCCGTACTGCTTGCCGTCGAGCGTGCCCGCGTCCTTGAGGCCCTCGACGAGGTCGTCATTCAGGCCCGACTTCTTCACCTCGTCGGTGACGTCGACAAGCGCGTCCGTCTCGGCGAACTGCGGCACCCAGGTGGTGCCGACCTCCGCGACGTCGGGCACCTGGTCCGCGCCGCCCTCGATGGCGGTCGTGAACTTCTTCTGGGCGGTGGCCCACTGCTGGTACTCGACCTTGATCTTGGCGCCGGTCTTCTTCTGGAAGGCCTTCTCGGCCTCCTCGAAGAACGGCCGCGCGTCGGGGTTGGTCCCCTCCATGATCCAGACGGTGAGGGTCTTGCCCTTGCCGTCGGTGGCCTCGTCCCCCTTGTCGCCGTCATCGCCACCGCACGCCGTGGCGGTCAGTCCGAGACTCAAGGCGATACAACCAGCGGCGATGACACGTCGATTCATGCCGGCCCCCTCCAGGTTCCGATTGGTGGGAGCGATTGTGGTCACACAGGACAGGGGCGGTCTAGACCCATTGGGATAAGCGGCCGAACCGTAATGAGGGTTGCGGCTGACGCAACATACGCTCATGCCGTTGCGCACCACGCAACGCATGCGTCACGGCCCCGCGTTGGTCCGCGTCGTGCCGCATTGACAGGGACGGCCCCGAACGCCACGGCGCCCGCCTCCGTCCGGTCGGGGACAAAGCGGGCGCCGCGTCAGTTCCGCACTCCGTTGTGCGGGACGTATGAGGGGTCGTACGGACGAGGCCGTACGAGAAGGAACCGTACGGAAAGGAACCGTACGGGCTAGACCGTCAGGGAGCGGTCCGTCGGACGGATCGGGGCCGGAAGATCACTCGCACCGGTGAGGAAGCGGTCCACGCCGCGCGCCGCGGAACGGCCCTCGGCGATCGCCCAGACGATGAGCGACTGGCCGCGGCCGGCGTCACCGGCGACGAAGACACCGGGCACGTTCGTCTGGAATTCGCCGTCGCGCGCGACGTTGCCGCGCTCGTCGAGCTCCAGGGCGAACTGGTCCACCAGTCCGTTCTCGCGGTCCGTGCCGGTGAAGCCCATCGCCAGGGTGACGAGCTGGGCGGGGATCTTCCGCTCGGTGCCCGGCTTCTGGGTCAGCTTGCCGTCGACGAACTCCACCTCGATGAGGTGCAGGGACTGGACGTTGCCGTCCCCGTCGCCCTCGAAGTGCGTGGTCGAGACGGAGTAGACCCGCTCGCCGCCCTCCTCGTGCGCCGAGGTGACCTTGTACAGCATCGGGAAGGTGGGCCACGGCTGGTGCGGGGCGCGGTCCTCGCCCGGCCTCGGCATGATCTCCAGCTGGGTCACGGAGGCCGCGCCCTGGCGGTGCGCGGTGCCCACGCAGTCCGCGCCGGTGTCGCCGCCGCCGATGACGACGACGTGCTTGCCCTCGGCGGAGACGGGCGTGGTGACGTAGTCGCCCTCCTGGACCTTGTTGGCCAGGGGGAGGTACTCCATCGCCTGGTAGACGCCCTTCAACTCCCGCCCGGGGACAGGGAGATCACGGGCGGTCGTGGCACCCGCCGCGATGACCACGGCGTCGTACCGCTTGCGCAGCTTCGCCGCGTCGATGTCGCGGCCTATCTCCACGCCGGTGCGGAACTTGGTGCCCTCCGCGCGCATCTGCTCGATGCGGCGGTTGATGTGCCGCTTCTCCATCTTGAACTCGGGGATGCCGTAGCGGAGCAGGCCGCCGATGCGGTCGGCGCGCTCGTAGACGGCGACCGTGTGGCCCGCCCGGGTCAGCTGCTGGGCCGCGGCGAGGCCCGCCGGGCCCGAGCCGATGACGGCGACGGTCTTGCCGGAGAGCCGCTCGGGCGCCTGCGGCTTGACGTCGTTCGCGTCCCACGCCTTGTCGATGATGGAGACTTCGACGTTCTTGATGGTGACGGCCGGCTGGTTGATGCCGAGCACGCACGCCGCCTCGCACGGGGCCGGGCAGAGCCGTCCCGTGAACTCCGGGAAGTTGTTCGTGGCGTGCAGCCGCTCGGACGCGGCCTGCCAGTCCTCGCGGTAGGCGTAGTCGTTCCACTCCGGGATCAGGTTCCCCAGCGGACAGCCGTTGTGGCAGAAGGGGATGCCGCAGTCCATGCAGCGCGAGGCCTGCTTGGAGATGATCGGGAGGAGAGAACCGGGAACGTAGACCTCGTTCCAGTCCTGGACGCGCTCGCCGACCGGGCGGGTCTGCGCGACCTCACGGCCGTGGTTCAGAAAGCCCTTGGGATCAGCCATTGGTCGCCGCCTCCATCATCTTCTCGGTGATCTCGGTCTCGGAGAGACCGGCTCGCTCGGCGGCGTCCTTGGCGGCGAGCACTGCCTTGTACGTGCTGGGGATGATCCTGCTGAAGCGCTCCACGGCGGTGTCCCACTCCGCGAGCAGCTTCTCGGCGACGGTCGAGCCCGTCTCCTCCTGGTGGCGGCGCACGGCGTCGTGCAGCCACTGCTTGTCGGTCTCGTCGAGAGGCTCGACGGCCGCCAGGTTTCCGGCGTTGACGTTGTCGAGGTCGAGGTCGATCACGTACGCGATGCCGCCCGACATACCGGCCGCGAAGTTGCGGCCCGTCTCGCCGAGGACCACCGCGTGACCACCGGTCATGTACTCGCAGCCGTGGTCGCCCACACCCTCGGAGACCACCGTCGCGCCGGAGTTGCGGACGCAGAAGCGCTCGCCGGTGCGGCCGCGCAGGAACAGCTCGCCGCCGGTCGCGCCGTACGCGATGGTGTTGCCCGCGATCGTCGAGTACTCGGCGAGGTGGTCGGCGCCCCGGTCGGGACGGACCACGATGCGGCCGCCCGAAAGGCCCTTGCCCACGTAGTCGTTGGCGTCGCCCTCCAGGCGCAGGGTGACACCGCGCGGCACGAAGGCGCCGAACGACTGGCCCGCCGAGCCCGTGAAGGTGATGTCGATGGTGTCGTCGGGCAGGCCCGCGCCACCGAACTTCTTCGTCACCTCGTGGCCGAGCATCGTGCCGACCGTGCGGTTGATGTTGCGGATGGCGACCTGCGCGCGCACGGGCTGGGCGTCGTTCGCGCTGGACGCGGCGAGCGCGTCGGCGGAGAGCCTGATCAGCTCGTTGTCGAGCGCCTTCGCCAGACCGTGGTCCTGAACCGTGATCTGGTGGCGCACGGCACCGGACGGCAGGTCGGGCACGTGGAAGAGCGGCTCCAGGTCCAGGCCTTGCGCCTTCCAGTGGCTGACGGCCCGCGTGGTGTCGAGCAGCTCGGCGTGGCCGACGGCCTCCTCGATGGAGCGGAAGCCGAGCTCGGCGAGGATCTCGCGGACCTCCTCGGCGATGAACTCGAAGAAGTTCACGACGAATTCGGGCTTGCCGGAGAAGCGACTCCGCAGGGCCGGGTTCTGCGTGGCGATGCCGACCGGGCAGGTGTCCAGGTGGCAGACGCGCATCATCACGCAGCCGGAGACGACGAGCGGCGCGGTCGCGAAACCGAACTCCTCGGCGCCGAGCAGCGCGGCGACGATGACGTCACGGCCGGTCTTCAGCTGGCCGTCGGTCTGCACGACGATGCGGTCGCGCAGACCGTTGAGCAGCAGGGTCTGCTGGGTCTCGGCGAGGCCGAGCTCCCAGGGGCCGCCGGCGTGCTTGAGCGACGTGAGGGGCGAGGCACCCGTACCGCCGTCGTGGCCCGAGATGAGCACCACGTCCGCGTGCGCCTTGGAGACACCCGCGGCGACCGTGCCGACGCCGACCTCGGAGACCAGCTTCACGTGGATGCGGGCCGTCGGGTTGGCGTTCTTGAGGTCGTGGATCAGCTGGGCCAGGTCCTCGATCGAGTAGATGTCGTGGTGCGGCGGCGGCGAGATCAGGCCGACCCCCGGCGTCGAGTGACGCGTCTTGGCGACCCACGGGTACACCTTGTGGCCGGGCAGCTGGCCGCCCTCGCCGGGCTTGGCGCCCTGCGCCATCTTGATCTGGATGTCGTCGGCGTTGACGAGGTACTCGCTCGTCACGCCGAAGCGGCCGGACGCGACCTGCTTGATCGAGGAACGCCGCGCCGGGTCGTACAGACGCTCCGGGTCCTCGCCGCCCTCACCGGTGTTGGACTTGCCGCCCAGCTGGTTCATGGCGATGGCGAGGGTCTCGTGCGCCTCGCGGGAGATCGAGCCGTACGACATGGCGCCGGTCGAGAACCGCTTGACGATCTCGGAGGCCGGCTCGACCTCGTCGACGGAGATCGACGGGCGGCCGGACTTGAAGCCGAAGAGTCCGCGCAGCGTCATCAGGCGCTCGGACTGCTCGTTCACACGGTCCGTGTACTGCTTGAAGATGTCGTACCGGCGGTTGCGCGTCGCGTGCTGGAGGCGGAAGACCGTCTCCGGGTCGAACAGGTGCGGCTCGCCCTCGCGGCGCCACTGGTACTCGCCGCCGATATCCAGGGCGCGGTGCGCGGAGGGAACGCCGGAGGCCGGGTAGGCCTTGGCGTGCCGGGCGGCGACCTCCTGGGCGATGACGTCGAGACCGGCGCCGCCGATCTTCGTCGTCGTCCCCGCGAAGTACCGCTCCACGAAGGACTGCTCGAGGCCGATGGCCTCGAAGACCTGGGCGCCGCGGTAGGAGGCGACGGTCGAGATGCCCATCTTGGACATGACCTTCAGGACGCCCTTGCCGAGGGCGTAGATGAGATTCCGGATGGCCTGCTCGGCCTCGATGCCCGGGAGGAACGTTCCGGCCCGGACGAGGTCCTCGACGGACTCCATCGCGAGGTAAGGGTTGACGGCCGCGGCGCCGTAGCCGATGAGGAGGGCCACGTGGTGGACCTCGCGGACGTCGCCCGCCTCGACGAGCAGGCCCACCTCGGTGCGCTGCTTGGTGCGGATGAGGTGGTGGTGGACGGCCGCGGTGAGCAGCAGCGAGGGAATCGGCGCGTGCTCGGCGTCGGAGTGCCGGTCGGAGAGCACGATGAGGCGGGCGCCGGCCTCGATGGCGGCGTCGGTCTCGGCGCAGATCTCGTCGATGCGGTCGGCGAGCGCGTCGCCGCCCCCGCCGACCCGGTAGAGGCCGGAGAGCGTCGCGGCCTTCATGCCGGGCATGTCGCCGTCGGCGTTGATGTGGATGAGCTTGGCCAGCTCGTCGTTGTCGATCACCGGGAAGGGCAGGGTGACGCTGCGACAGGACGCGGCACTCGGGTCGAGCAGATTGCCCTGCGGGCCCAGCGAGGAGTGCAGCGAGGTGACGAGCTCCTCGCGGATGGCGTCCAGCGGCGGGTTGGTGACCTGCGCGAAGAGCTGGGTGAAGTAGTCGAAGATCAGCCGCGGGCGCTCGGAGAGGGCCGCGATCGGGGTGTCCGTGCCCATGGAGCCGAGCGGCTCGCCGCCCGTCTTGGCCATCGGCGCGAGGATGATGCGCAGCTCTTCCTCGGTGTAGCCGAAAGTCTGCTGGCGGCGCGTGACGGAGGCGTGCGTGTGCACGATGTGCTCGCGCTCGGGCAGGTCGGAGAGCTCGATCTCGCCGGCTTCCAGCCACTCCTGGTACGGGTTCTCGGCGGCGAGGGCGGCCTTGATCTCGTCGTCCTCGACGATGCGGTGCTCGGCGGTGTCGACGAGGAACATCCGGCCCGGCTGCAGCCGGCCCTTGCGGACGACCTTCGCGGGGTCGATGTCGAGGACGCCGACCTCGGAGCCGAGGACGACGAGGCCGTCGTCGGTGACCCAGTAGCGCCCGGGGCGCAGACCGTTGCGGTCGAGGACGGCGCCGACCTGCGTGCCGTCGGTGAAGGTGACGCACGCCGGGCCGTCCCAGGGCTCCATCATCGTGGAGTGGAACTGGTAGAAGGCGCGTCGTGCCGGGTCCATGGAAGCGTGGTTCTCCCAGGCCTCCGGGATCATCATCAGCACGGAGTGCGGCAGCGAACGCCCGCCCAGGTGCAGGAGTTCGAGCACCTCGTCGAAGGACGCGGAGTCGGAGGCGTCCGGCGTACAGATCGGGAAGATCCGGTCGAGCTTCTCCTGGCCGAAGAGGTCCGAGGCGAGCTGCGACTCACGGGCCCGCATCCAGTTGCGGTTGCCCTTGACGGTGTTGATCTCGCCGTTGTGCGCCACGAAGCGGTACGGGTGCGCCAGCGGCCAGCTCGGGAACGTGTTCGTCGAGAAGCGGGAGTGCACGAGCGCGACGGCCGTGGCGAAGCGGCGGTCGGACAGGTCCGGGAAGAAGGGCTCCAGCTGTCCGGTGGTCAGCATGCCCTTGTAGACGATCGTGCGGGCGGAGAGCGAGGGGAAGTACGTCCCGGCCTCGCGCTCGGCGCGCTTGCGCAGCACGAACGCCTTGCGGTCGAGGTCAAGGCCCTTGGTGTCGCCGTCGGCGACGAAGATCTGCCGGAAGACGGGCATCGTCGAGCGGGCCGTGGCACCGAGCAGCTCGGGGGCGACGGGCACGTCGCGCCAGCCGAGGACGGTCAGGCCCTCCTCCGAGGCAATCGTCTCGATCTGTGAGACAGCGGCGTCGGTGGTGCCTGCGGTGTCGACGGGCAGGAAGGCGATGCCGACCGCGTAGGCGCCGGCCTCGGGCAGCTCGAATCCGGCCTCCTCGCGCAGGAAGGCGTCCGGGACCTGGAGCAGGATTCCGGCGCCGTCGCCGGAGTCGGGCTCCGAGCCCGTGGCCCCGCGGTGCTCGAGGTTGCGCAGTACCGTCAGCGCCTGTTCGACCAGCTCATGGCTGGCAACACCGGTGAGGGTGGCCACGAACCCGACACCGCAGGCGTCGTGTTCGTTACGGGGGTCGTACATCCCCTGGGGGGCGGGGCGACCGTCCATGGGCGACCAGGCGTGGGTACGCATCGGCACTCCCGTCGTCGTCGTGGCATATGCAGAAGGCGAGGGACGACGTTGGCCCTGGCGAAATTTCGTGCAGGTTACATGATGGAACGCTTCTCGAAAAGCGGATACGTCATTCCACCATGTGGACACCGCTCGGGGAGGTGGAGAGCGGTTCGAAGGGACCTTTGCGGACAGATCGATGGCCGAAGGCCCAAAGCGACACAGGCCTCATTGCCCGCAGCGCTTACGGCTCATGCCCGGTGGTTAAGGAATCGAAACCGCCGAGTAACGGCTACTTATGCAAGATCCCGCATAGGCCTGCAGCGGCTCATCCTACGGCGGTACCGAACAGGCTGCCCAGGGCGTACGTCACACCCGCCGCCGCACCGCCGAGCACGAGCTGCCGCAGACCGCTGAACCACCAGGACCTCGCGGTCACCTTGGCCACCACCGCGCCGCAGGCGAAGAGCCCGACGAGCGCGAGCAGCAGCGCGGGCCACAGCACGGTGGCACCGAGCAGATACGGCAGTACGGGGAGCAGGGCACCCAGCGCGAACGAGCCGAAGGACGACACCGCGGCGACGGTCGGCGAGGGCAGGTCGCCCGGGTCGATGCCGAGCTCCTCGCGGGCGTGGATCTCCAGGGCCTGCTCGGGGTCCTGGGACAGCTGCCGGGCGACCTCGCGGGCCAGCTCGGGCTCGACGCCGCGCGACACATAGAGGGCGGCTAGCTCCCGCTCCTCGTCCTTCGGATGCTTGCGCAACTCGCGCCGCTCGACGTCCAGTTCGGCCTGCACCAGCTCGCGCTGCGAGGCCACCGAGGTGTACTCGCCCGCGGCCATCGAGAAGGCGCCGGCGGCCAGACCCACCAGACCGGTGACGACGATGGTCTGCTGCGAGGCGGCGCCGCCCGCGACGCCGGTCATCAGCGCCAGGTTGGAGACGAGTCCGTCCATCGCCCCGAAGACGGCAGGACGCAGCCAGCCACCGTTCACGTCACGGTGGGTGTGATTGTCGCGGTGCGCCTCGTGCAGTGCCGCTTCGGTCTCGATGATCGCCATGGTGGTGAGCCCCCTCAATGTGCTTGGACGACCTCGAAAGTACGCGCGAAAAAAATCTCCCGCCAGCAAGGAAGGCCGTACTTACCTGCGAAAACGTGGGTTCCGGCGACGGGTTTCCGGCCCTGCCCGAGGGGCGCCGAAGGGTCGCCTCGGAGGTACCGAAGGGGGGAATCGGGGGTGCCGGGGCAGGGCATCGGAGGTGCCGAAGGGGTGACGTGGGCCCCCGGATGCTCGCGCGCGGGACGCCGCGTGGCAGGTATACAGACGTGAGCGACCTCCAGGAAAGGGCGCGCGGCGCACTCCTCGGCCTCGCCGTCGGCGACGCCCTCGGTGCGCCCGCGGAGAACATGAAACCGTCCGAGATCCGGGCCCGTTGGGGGCGGATCACCGGATACGTAGCCGAGCACCCGGCCGGTACGGACGACACGGAGTACGCGATCTTCTCGGGCCTGCTGCTCGCGCGGCACGGCTCGGCGCTGACCGTCGGGCACGTCGAACGGGCCTGGCACCAGTGGATCGCGGACCTGGACGAAGGGCCCTTCCGGGGCGCGGGCTTCAGCGAGCGCGGCACGCTGGAGAACCTCCGGCGCGGTCTCACCGCCCCCATCTCGGCCCAGCACCGGCACGCCTGGAGCGACGGCCTGGCGATGCGGGCCGCCCCCTTCGGGGTCTTCGCCTCGGGTCAACCCGCCGAAGCCGCACGGCTCGTGGCGATCGACGGCTCCGTGAGCCATGACGGCGAGGGCATCTACGGCGGGCAGGCGGTCGCGGCGGGCGTCGCGGCGGCGATGGCGGGCGAACCGGTGCGGTCGGTGGTGGAAGCGGCCCTCTCCGTCATCCCCGAGGACTGCTGGACGTCCCGCTCGCTGCGGCGCGCGGTGGCGGTCGCCCACCTCGGCGAACGCGCGGTGCGCTCCGCCGTGGTGATCGGCGGCTACCCCTGGACGGACCTCGCGCCGGAGGCGGTGGGCCTGGCCTTCGGGGCGTACGCGGCGGCGCGCGGCGACTTCTCCGCGGCGGTGCTGACCGCCGTCAACATGGGCCGTGACGCGGACACCACGGCGGCGGTGGCCGGCGCGCTCTCCGGCGCCGCGTGCGGCGCCTCGGCGATCCCCCAGCCCTGGTCCACCGCGATCGGCCCGGCGCGGGGCAGCTGCCTTCCCTCGATGCGGGGGCATCACGTACTGGATGTCGCGGAGCTGCTGATCCCTGACGGGGAGGCGTAGTGACCGAGGAAAACCCCGCCGCTCCGCGGCGGATCTCTCCCACCCACCCACCCGTTTACCCGGCAGCGAGAACCGGGAGCGACCCGGCCTCCCCTGCCGTGGACAGCCCTTCCGCCCTCGCCAGGAACGCCCCAGCCGCTCCCGCTGCGGGCAGGCGTTCCGCACGGCGAGGGGAGTCCTCCCTGCTCGAGCGAAGCCGAGAGCTCGGGGGAGAGTGGGCACAGCCCACGGTGCCGGGTGCCGACCCACGAGGCCTCCGCCAAGGCGATGCCTGCGCCCCGCGCCTGGAGGGCCTCCTCCTGGGCCTCGCCGCAGGCGACGCCGCAGGCTGGCCCGCGGCCAGGCACAGGGCCGCCCGCATGCCCGAGTGGACCCGAAGACTCACCCGCGAACTCGACACCTTCGCCGAGCAGAACGCCACCACCACCCTCCCCGTCCCCATCGCCCTGAACCAGCCCCCCGAGCCCCTGCGACTCGGCCCCTCCGACGACGCCGAGTGGGCGGCGTTCACCGCCGAGTCCCTCCTCCACGCGGCAACCGGCGCCCTCGCCCCCCGCGCCGCCCTGGACCACGCCTGGTCCACCCTCGCCGCCGAGGTCGCCGCCGCCTCGGCCCGCGCCCCGGAAGTCGAATCCGCGGTCCTCCCCCTCCGCGCCCGCATCTCCGTCCGCGCCGGCCTCGGCAACCTCGCCGCAGGCCTGCGCCCACCGGCCACCGGCCACGACAACCCCCACTACTTCGACGACGCCGCTTGCGTACGCGCCTGCGTACTCGCCTGCGTCCACCCCGGCGCCCCCGAACAGGCCGCCGCCCTCGCGGAGTTCGACGCCCGCTACACCCAGGACGGCGACGGCGTGCACGGCGCCCGCGCCATGGCCGCCGCGACGGCCACCGCCCTCGGCGGCGCCGACGTCGACACCGCGGTGGACGCCGCCCTCGCCCAACTCCCCGAGCACACGGAGATCGGCCGCAACGCCCGGCACGCCGTCAAGCTCGCCCGCGCCGCCCACCCGAACGACGGCGCCTTCGCCCTCGTACCGCTCCTGGAGCACCAGATCGTCGACCACGTCTACAGCTACGGCATCGCCGCGGCCGAGACCGTCCCCGTCGCCCTCGCCCTGACCACCGCCGCCCGCGGCCGCATCGGCGAGGCCGTGCCCGCCGCCGCGTGCCTGTCCCGCGTCGCCGACTCCGCCCCCGCCCTCGCCGGTGCGCTGACCGGCACGCTCGGCACCTCGGCCGCGCTCCCCGAAGCCTGGCGCGACGCCTGCCGCACCCTCTCCGGCTGCGCGCTCCCCCGCCTCGCGGGCACCGACCTGGTGGAACTCGCCGGACACCTGGCAGCCGCGGAACTGGCCGCCCCAGGTGGACAATCCCGACATGAAGCCCACAACTAGCACGATCGGCCTGGCCGACCGCATCACCGGCAGCCTCGTCGGAGCCGCGGTCGGCGACGCGCTCGGCGGCCCCGTCGAGGGCTACGCCCCCGAGCAGATCGCGGAGCGCCACGGCGGTCGCGTACGCGGCATCGTCGGCCCCTGGAACGGCGACCGGTGGCGCACCGCCCGCCCCATCGCGCCGTACCACAAGGGCGACGGGCACGTCACCGACGACACCTTGATGACGCACGCGCTCGTACGCGTCTACACCACCGCCCGCGACCATCTCGACGCCTACTCCGTCGCCGAGCACCTGGTCCCCGACTTGATGACGACGCCGCGCTGGATCCCGGAGCTGGAGGCCGACGCACTCCCCCTCCAGCGGATCTTCCTCGCCGAGAAGTGGCTCGTCGCCCGCCTCCACTACGGCCACGTCGACCCGCGCGAGGCCGGCAACGGCAACATCGTCAACTGCGGTGCGGCGATGTACATGGCGCCGGTCGGCCTGGTCAACGCGGCCAACCCGGCGGGCGCGTACGCCGAGGCCCTCGACATCGCGGGCGCCCACCAGTCCTCGTACGGCCGCGAGGCCGCGGGCGTCTTCGCGGCGGCGGTCGCGGCGGCCTGCGCGCCGGGCGCCACGGCGGACTCGGTGGTCGAGACGTGCCTGGCCCTCGCGAAGGACGGCACACGCGCCGCGATCGAGGCGGTAGCCGAAGTGGCCGCGGGGCACCGGGACTTCGAGACGGCGCTTGCCCCGATCCGCGCCGCCGTCGCCCCCTTCGACACCGTCGGCCCCGACTACCGCGCCCCGTCCCTCGGCGCCCGCCGCCCCTCCCGGCTGCACGCCATCGAGGAGTTCCCCGTCGCCCTCGGCATGCTCCTGGTCGGCGAGGCCGACTACCGCCGCACGGTCCTCGGCTCGGTCAACTACGGCCGCGACTGCGACTCCATCGCCACGATGAGCGGCGCGATCGTGGGCGCGCTGCACGGCGAGTCGGCGATCCCCGCCGACTGGACGAAGCGGGTCGCCGAGGCCAGCCGCCTGGACCTGCACGCCCCCGCGGCGGCGCTCACGGAGGTCACCGAGGAGATCCACACCCGCGACATCGAGCGCCGCAGGTCCCACGAGTCGGCCTTCGCGACCCTGACGGCGACCCCGTGATCCGCCTGACCTGGGTCCAACCGGAAGACCTGATCGGCCACGAACTCAACCAGTCGGAACAGGAGGGCCGCGATGTCTCGACGGCCCGCTCCCGCTGGCTATCAGCAGGCGGCCACCTCCCCCCGCCAACAGCAGGCGCGTCCCCGACCCCGACAGCACCTCACCTGCGGACGTTGGCAGAACAACTCCTGACCGAACTCTCACAGCCGTCCCCGTCGCGGGCAGGCGTTCCCCACGACGACCCCCCGCCCCAGCCCCTCCCGTCGGGGAAGGGTGGGCACAACCCCCACTGCCGAGCACCGGTCAACAAGGCGCCCGCCCCGCCCGACCTGCAGAACCGCCTCCACTCCGCCTGGCTGGGCAGAGCCGCGGGCTGCCTCCTGGGCAAGCCGGTGGAAAAACTCCCCCTCACCGGCATCCGAAGCCTCGCGAAAGCAACAGGAAACTGGCCCCTGCACACCTGGTTCACGGAGCGAGGCCTCCCGCCCGCCCTCAAAGCCACGTACCCCTGGAACCGCCGCTCGGCGACAACCTCCCTCGCCGAGAACATCGACGGCATGCCCGAGGACGACGACCTCAACTACCCCCTCCTGAACCTCGTCCTCCTCCAACGCCACGGGAAGACCTTCACCACCACGGACGTGGCAAGGCTCTGGCTCGACGAACTCCCCGCGGGCCGCACCTTCACCGCGGAACGCATCGCCTACCGCAACCTCCTCCACGGCATCGAACCCCCGCACACCGCCACCCACCACAACCCCTTCCGCGAATGGATCGGCGCCCTGATCCGCGCCGACGTCCACGGCTGGACCAACCCCGGCGCCCCCGAGGCCGCCGCCGAACAGGCCCACAGGGACGCCGCCCTCACCCACACCGCGAACGGCGTCCACGGCGCGATGTTCACCGCGGCCACGATCGCGCAGGCCGCGACGGGCCACGCGGACGTCCACCACTGCCTCCGCACCGGCCTCGCCACCGTCCCCGAGGACTCCCGCCTGGCCCGAGCCATCCGCGATGCCATCCAACTCGCTCGCACCACAAGGGACTTCGACGACGTCGTGGACACCCTCCACGCCACGTACGCCGCGACCCACCACTGGGTCCACGTCATCCCCAACGCCGCCCTCACCGCCGCCGCCCTCACCCACGCCGACGGCGACTTCACCGGCTCCATCACCCGCGCCGTCTCCGGCGGCTGGGACACCGACTCGAACGGCGCGACCGCAGGATCGATCGCGGGCCTGCTCGCAGGCCACCCCGACGCGCTCCCCGACCGCTGGACGGCACCCCTCAAGAACCGACTCGCCACCTCCATCGGCGACTTCAACGGCATCGGCTTCGACACCCTCGCAGACATCACCACCGAACTCACCGCCCGGGAGGCGCACCGCCCATGACCCCCACCCCCCACATCGCCGTCCTCGGCAGCGCGAACATGGACCTCGTCGCGTACGTCGCCAAGGCCCCGGAGCGCGGAGAGACCGTGACGGGGCGCGAGTTCCGCACGGTCCCCGGCGGCAAGGGCGCCAACCAGGCCGTCGCGGCGGCCCGCGCGGGCGCCACCGTCTCGATGATCGGCGCGGTCGGCACCGACGCGTTCGGCACCGGGCTCCGCACCGCCCTGGACCACTCCGGCGTCGACACGGACCTCCTGCGCACCGTCGAGACGCCCACCGGCACCGCGCACATCGTCGTCGACGACGAGGGCGGCAACGCGATCGTCGTCATCCCCGGCGCCAACGGCACCGTCACCGCCCTGGCCCCCGGCGACGAGGGCCTGATCGCCTCCGCCGACGTCCTGCTGCTCCAGCTGGAGGTGCCCGTCGAGGGGGTGCTCGCCGCCGCGCAGGCCGCCCGCCGCCACGGCGTGCGCACCGTCCTGACCCCCGCCCCGGCACAGCCCCTGCCGCCCGAACTCCTCGCCGCCGTCGACCTGTTGCTGCCCAACGAACACGAGGCGGCCGCCCTCACGGGCATCGCCGACGACCCGCACGCCGCGGCCAGGGCACTGCTCTCCCAGGTCCCCGAGGTCGTCATCACGCTCGGCTCGCGCGGCAGTCTGTACGCGGCGCGCGGCGCCGAACCGGTCACGGTCGAGGCCGAGCGGGTCACGGCGGTGGACACGACGGGCGCGGGCGACACCTTCGCGGGCACCCTCGCCGTGGCGCTCGCCGAGGGCAACTCCGTGCCGGACGCGCTGACGTGGGCCTCCTCGGCGGCCGCACTCTCCGTGCAGCGCCCGGGGGCTTCGGCGTCGATGCCGTACCGCAAGGAGATCGACGCCCAGGCGAACGGCACCCCCTCATGACACCGCTCCCGGCCACGACGCCGCCCCTCGCCGGCCTCCGCGTCCTCGACCTCGCCACCCTCTTCGCGGGCCCCCTCGCCGCCACGATGCTCGGCGACTTCGGCGCGGAGGTCATCAAGGTCGAGCACCCCACACGCCCCGACCCCTCCCGCGGCCACGGCCCGTCGAAGGACGGCGTCGGCCTGTGGTGGAAGCTGCTCGGCCGCAACAAGCGCACGATCACCCTCGACCTGTCCACGCCCGGCGGCCGCGACACCCTCCTGCGCCTGGCCGCCACCGCCGACGTGATCGTCGAGAACTTCCGCCCCGGCACCCTGGAGAGGTGGGACCTGGGCTGGGCGGAACTGCACGCCGCCAACCCCCGCCTGGTCCTGGCCCGCGTCACCGGCTTCGGCCAGTTCGGCCCCTACGCCCGCCGCCCCGGCTTCGGCACGCTCGCCGAGGCGATGAGCGGCTTCGCCGCGATCACCGGCGATCCCGAAGGGCCCCCGACCCTGCCCCCGTTCGGCCTCGCCGACTCGATCGCGGGGCTTGCGACGGCGTACGCGGTGATGACGGCGCTCGCGGCCCGCGACCGCACGGGCGAGGGCCAGGTGGTGGACATGGCGATCATCGAGCCGATCCTCACGGTCCTCGGCCCCCAGCCGCTCTGGTACGACCAGTTGGGCCATGTACAGCCCCGCACCGGCAACCGCTCCACCAACAACGCGCCCCGCAACACCTACCGCACGGCGGACGGGACGTGGGTCGCCGTCTCCACCTCCGCCCAGTCGATCGCGGAACGCGTGATGCGCCTGGTCGGCCGCCCCGAGCTGATCGGCGAGCCCTGGTTCGGCTCGGGCGCGGACCGGGCCCGTCACGCGGACGTGCTCGACGAGGCGGTCGGCGGCTGGATCGCCCGCCACACCCGCACCGAGGTGATCGAGGCCTTCGAGAAGGCGGAGGCCGCGGTCGCCCCCATCCAGGACGTACGCGACGTCATGACGGACCCCCAGTACGCGGCCCTGGACACGGTCACCACGGTCGACGACCCGGAACTCGGCCCGCTGCGCATGCAGAACGTCCTCTTCCGCCTCTCCGAAACCCCCGGCGCGATCCACTGGGCGGGCCGCCCGCACGGCGCCGACACGGACACGGTCCTGGCCGAACTCGGCCTGACGGAACGGGAGATCACCACCCTGCGCAAGGAGGGCGCCCTGTGACCGCCGCGCTCCCCCTGACCTGGCTGTACGTTCCCGGGGACCGGCCCGACGTGGTCGCCAAGGCCCTCCACGCGGGCGCCGACGTGGTGATCGTCGACCTGGAGGACGCGGTCGCCCCCGACCGCAAGGAGTACGCGCGTTCGGCGACGGCGGAGCTCCTCTCCGAGCCCCAGCCGCAGCCCGTCCACGTCCGCGTCAACGCCCTGGACGGCCCTCTCGCCGAGGCCGACCTGCGCGCCGTCGCCCCGCTCCCCGGCGTCGCGGGCCTGCGCCTGCCCAAGGTCGTCAGCCGCGCGGAGGTCGTCCGGGTCGCCGACCGCACGGCTCTGGCCACCGCCGAGACCCCCGCCCTGCACGCCCTCGTCGAGTCGGCGCTCGGCCTGGAGCACGCCTTCGCCATCGCCACCGCGCACCCGGCCCTGCACGGCATCTCCCTCGGAGAGGCCGACCTCCGCGCCGACCTGGGGGTACGCGAGGAGACGGGCCTCGACTGGGCACGCTCCCGCGTCGTGGTGGCCGCGCGGGCGGCGGGCCTGGCCCCGCCCACGCAGTCGGTCCACCCGGACATCCGCGACCTGGAGGGCCTCACCGCGTCCTGCGCCCGGGGCCGCGCGCTCGGCTTCCTCGGCCGCGCGGCGATCCACCCCCGCCAGCTCCCGGTGATCGAACGGGCCTATCTGCCCACCCCCGAGGAGATCGAGAAGGCCGAGGAGATCACCAAGGCGGCAGCCACGGACGAGGGGGCCCTGGCCCTCCCGGACGGCCGCTTCGTGGACAAGGCGGTGGTGGAGGGGGCGAGGAGGGTCCTGACCCTGGCCGGCAGAGTTTGACCGCCGACAGGTACACGAGAGGGCCACCGGATCAAACGATCCGGCGGCCCTCTCGACGAACGACCAAAGCCTCAGCTCTTCTCGGCGGACTTGGCCTCGTCCTTGGCCTCGTCCTTCGCCTCGCCCTCGGCTTCGCGCTCCCCCTTGTCCAGCTTCACGGAGTCACCGTCCCCGCCGGAGGCATCGGCACCGTCGCCCTCACCCTCGCCGGAGGCATCGGCGACCGCGGCCGGTTCCACGACTTCCTCCCGCCCGGGGCGGATCTTCGCGGACACCACGAGGTACACCACGGCCAGCACGAAGACCACGATCGCGGTCCAGACATTGAGGCGCAGGCCCAGGACATGGTGGGCGTCGTCGACCCGCATGTACTCGATCCAGCCGCGCCCGGCGCAGTACGAGGCGACGTACAGCGCGAACGCCCGCCCGTGCCCGAGCTTGAAGCGGCGGTCGGCCCAGATGACCAGGACGGCGACGCCGATGCACCACAGGGACTCGTACAGGAAGGTCGGGTGGTACGTGCCGGGAACCCGGCCGTCCTCCGCCGACGTGATCTTCAGCGCCCAGGGCAGATCCGTGGGCTTGCCGTACAGCTCCTGGTTGAACCAGTTGCCCCAGCGGCCGATCGCCTGCGCCAGGGCGATGCCGGGGGCCAGCGCGTCGGCCCAGGCCGGCAGCGGAATGCCACGGCGGCGGCAGCCGATCCACGCGCCGACCGCGCCGAGCGCGATCGCGCCCCAGATGCCGAGGCCGCCCTCCCAGATCTTGAAGGCGTCGACCCAGTCACGGCCCTCGCTGAAGTACAGCTGGTAGTCCGTGATCACGTGGTAGAGGCGCCCGCCGACGAGGCCGAACGGCACGGCCCACACGGCGATGTCGGCCACGGTGCCGGACTGGCCCCCGCGGGCGACCCACCGCTTGTTGCCGAGCCAGACGGCCACGAAGACGCCGATGATGATGCAGAACGCGTAGCCGCGGAGCGGAATGGGGCCGAGTTCGACCACACCGCGCGACGGACTGGGAATGAAGGCAAGGTCCATGGCAGGTCCGACGCTACCGTGCCGGGCGGCGGGGACGGCAACCAGCCCGGCTACGGCTCCATAACAGGCGCAACGGCAGCTGCCGCTAGCCCTTGTTCGCCTCCTCCACCATCTTCTTCAGCTTCTGAGGGGTCAGCGGGTTCTTCTGGTCCCCGAAGATGTTCTTGCCGTCGAGCAGCACGGTGGGCGTACCCTGCAGCTTCGCGTCCCGGAAGGCCTTGTCGGACTTGCCGACCCAGCTGTCGTGCTTCCCCTCGTCCACGCACTTCTTGAAGGAGTCCGTGACCAGTCCGTCGACTTCGCCCGCGAGCTCGATGAGCCTGCTGTTCTTGGCGTAGGCGTCGTCCGTCTCCTCGGGCTGGTTCTTGAAGAGCACGTCGTGGTACGGCGGGTACTTGCCGACGTCCTGGGCGCACGCCGCGGCGTTGGCCGCGCGCAGGGAACCCTCGCCGCGGAGGTTGTTGTCGATGAGCGTCGCCAGGTGGTACTCGACCTTCAGCAGGCCCTTGTCGGCCAGTTCGTTGATCGTCGAGCGGTAGGCGTCCTCGAACTGCTTGCAGGCGGGGCAGCGGAAGTCCTCCCAGATGGTGAGGGTCGACTTGGCGCTGTCCTTGCCGAGGGGGATCGAGAGCTGGTCCTTGCCGTTCGCCCCCTTGGGGACGACCACCGGGCCCGATGTGTCGCTCTTGTCGTCCCCGGAGTTGGCGGCGAGCAGGCCCACCACCGCGGCCAGGCCCAGGACGCCCAGCACGGCCGCGCCGACGATCAGCGCCCGGCGCTGCTTGTCGCGGGACTTCTGCCGCTCTCGCTCTTCCGCCAGCCGCTCGCGGGCCGCACGCTTTCCCTCACGGTTCTTCTCGCTCACACCCCGCCAACGAACCGGGGAGGCACGAGCGTGCCTCCCCGGTCCAAGATCCACCCGTATGGGTTACGCCTTGCCGCGTACGCCGTCCGCGAGCTCACCCGCGAGGGCGCGGACGGCGGCGAGCCCCGCCGCCTCGTTGGGGGCGTCGAGCATCCGCTGCACGAAGGCGGAGCCGACGATCACACCGTCGGCGAAGCCCGCGACCTCCGCGGCCTGCCGGGCGTTGGAGACGCCTAGCCCGACACAGACCGGCAGTTCGGTGGTGGCCTTGGTGCGCCGCACCAGCTCCTGCGCCTGCTCGCCCACCGAGGCACGGGTGCCGGTGACACCCATCAGGGAGGCCGCGTACACGAAGCCGGAGCCCGCCGCCGTGATCGTGGCGAGCCGCTCGTCCTTGCTGCTCGGCGCGACGACGAAGACCGTCGCGAGGCCGTGCTTCTCGGCGTGCTCCCGCCACAGCGCCGACTCCTGGACGGGCAGGTCGGGCAGGATGCAGCCCGCGCCGCCCGCCTCGGCGAGCTCGGCGGTGAAGCGCTCGACGCCGTAGCGGTCGATGGGGTTCCAGTACGTCATGACGAGCACCGGCTTGCCGGTCGCCTCGAAGGTCTCGCGGACCGTGCGCATCACGTCACGGATCTTGAGGCCGCCGCGCAGCGCGATGTCGTCGGCGGTCTGGATGACCGGGCCGTCCAGGACCGGGTCGGAGTGGGGCAGGCCCACCTCGACCACGTCGGCGCCGCCGTCGAAGGCGGCCTTGACCGCCTCGATGCCGCCGTCGACGGTCGGGAAACCGGCGGGCAGATAGGCGATGAGGGCGGACCGTCCCTCGGCCTTCGCGGCCGCGAGGGTGTCGCTCAACAGCTGGATGTTGCCGCTCACTTGGCGTCCCCCTCGATCTCCGCACCGGTGGCGGACGCGTCCACCTCGACGGTGGCGTCCGTGTCGTACAGGCCGAAGTAGCGGGCGGCCGTGTCCATGTCCTTGTCGCCGCGCCCGGAGAGGTTGACGACGATCAGGCCGTCCTTGCCGAGCTCCTTGCCGACCTCCAGGGCACCGGCGAGCGCGTGGGCGCTCTCGATGGCCGGGATGATTCCCTCGGTCCTGGAGAGGAGCCGCAGGGCCCGCATCGCCGCGTCGTCGGTGACCGCGCGGTACTCGCCGCGGCCGCTGTCCTTGAGGTAGGCGTGCTCGGGGCCGATGCCGGGGTAGTCGAGTCCGGCCGAGATCGAGTAGGGCTCGGTGATCTGGCCCTCCTCGTCCTGGAGGACGTAACTGCGGGAGCCGTGCAGGATGCCCGGCTCGCCCGCCGTCAGCGTGGCCGCGTGCTCGCCGGTCTCGACGCCGTGCCCGGCGGGCTCGCAGCCGATGAGGCGTACGTCCGCGTCAGGGATGAAGGCGTGGAAGAGGCCGATGGCGTTGGAGCCGCCGCCCACGCAGGCGATCGCGGCGTCGGGCAGCCGTCCGGCGCGCTCCAGGATCTGGCGACGGGCCTCGACGCCGATGACCCGGTGGAAGTCGCGGACCATGGCCGGGAAGGGGTGCGGTCCCGCGACGGTGCCGAAGAGGTAGTGCGTGCGGTCCACGTTGGCGACCCAGTCGCGGAACGCCTCGTTGATGGCGTCCTTGAGGGTGCGGCTGCCGGACTTCACGGCGACGACCTCGGCGCCCAGCATGCGCATCCTGGCCACGTTCAAGGCCTGGCGCTGGGTGTCGATCTCGCCCATGTAGATGGTGCATTCGAGACCGAAGAGCGCGCAGGCGGTGGCCGTGGCGACGCCGTGCTGGCCCGCGCCGGTCTCGGCGATGACGCGGGTCTTGCCCATGCGCTTGGTGAGCAGGGCCTGGCCGAGCACGTTGTTGATCTTGTGCGAGCCGGTGTGGTTCAGGTCCTCGCGCTTGAGGAAGACGCGGGCGCCTCCGGCGTGCTCGGCGAAGCGGGGGACCTCGGTGAGGCTGCTGGGGCGGCCGGTGTAGTTGACCAGGAGGTCGTCGAGCTCGCGGGCGAACTCGGGGTCACTCTTGGCCTTGTCGTACTCGACGGCGACCTCGTCCACGGCGGCGACCAGGGCCTCCGGGATGAACTTGCCGCCGAACGCGCCGAAGTAGCCTTCGGTGCTGGGGACTTGACCCTCCGGGTCCGGGATGAAGAACTCGCTGGGCATGCGGAAACCTCGCTCAGGCTGGCGTTGACGTTTGACATGAGTACGCCCTGACGCCGTAGCTGGTCACGGTTCTGTCGCGACCGCGGCCCGTCTTGGGCTTGTCGCGCAGTTCCCCGCGTCCCTTTCAGGGGCGCTTCAGCTCGCGGCGGCGTCCAGAGCGCCGCCTCGCCATCGCATCCCGGGAATCTGGCCCGGCTCCGAACCGATGTGGTACCGCACGCGCCTGCCCCGTACGCGCCGTGCGGGCGCGCGGCAGCCGCGGGGGCGGCAGCCGGGGGCGAGGCGGGCGGCGATGGACATCGGGAGGGTCAGCTCCGTCCGTGGCGCAGGGCCGGGTGGGCGCCCGCGGCGACGAGGTCGGAGACCGCTGACTTCGGGTCGCGCCCGGTGACCAGGGACTCGCCCACGAGCACCGCGTCGGCGCCCGCGTTGGCGAAGGCGATCAGGTCGTGCGGCCCGCGCACACCGGACTCGGCGATCTTGACGACGCCGTCCGGCAGCTCGGGCGCGATGCGCTCGAAGGTGGAGCGGTCGACCTTGAGGGTCTTGAGGTCACGGTTGTTGACGCCGATGACCCGGGCGCCCGCGTCGACGGCGCGCTCGGCCTCGTCCTCGTCGTGCACCTCGACGATCGGCGTGAGGCCGATCGATTCGGCACGCTCGATGAGGGACTCCAGGGCGGGCTGCTCCAGGGCGGCCACGATCAGCAGCGCGAGGTCGGCGCCGTACGCACGGGCCTCCCACAGCTGGTACGAGGTGACGATGAAGTCCTTGCGGAGCACCGGGATGTCGACCTTGGCCCGGACGGCCTCCAGGTCGGCGAGCGAGCCGCCGAAGCGGCGCTCCTCGGTGAGCACGGAGATGACGGCGGCGCCGCCCGCCTCGTAGTCGGCGGCGAGCCCCGCGGGGTCGGCGATCGCGGCGAGCGCGCCCTTGGAGGGGCTGGAGCGCTTGACCTCGCAGATGACCTTGACGCCGTCGCCGCGCAGGGCGGCCGCGCCGTCCTTGGCCGCGGGAGCCTTGGCCGCACGCTCCTTGAGCTCGTCGAGGCTGACGCGCGCCTGCCGCTCCGCGAGGTCGGCACGGACTCCGTCGATGATCTCGTCGAGCACACTCACGCGAGCGGCCCCCTTCCCTGACGGTTGAAGCTGACGTTCAAGCTGGTCACTGCGATGGTATCCGCAGGAGGGCGAAGGCCCCGCATCCGGTTGACGCCCGTCCCACGACCTGGACATTCACCGGCCCCGTGGCCTGCGGGTTCAAGGGTGCAGCCACGATCCGAACGGCAGGTTGCGTACGAGGGTGAAGATCGCGACCAGGGCGCCGAAACCCCACAGCTGCACCGGGCCCAACTCGATCCGCAGGGGTCGCCCGCGCACCGCCTTGACCACCCATACGGTCCACACCACGGCGAAGACGCCGTACCCGACGACGGCGAGCGCGTTGGCCCCGAGGGCCGTCGCGATGTCGCCGTGGACGAAGGCGTGGGCGCTGCGCAGACCGCCGCAGCCGGGGCAGTAGATGCCGGTGAGGCGAAGGAGCGGGCAGGCCGGGTAGTGACCGGGTTCGTTGGGGTCGACCGCGCCGACGTACGCGAAGGCGCCCGCGACCGCGGCGAGCAGCCCGGCCGGCACGAGCAGGCGGGTCAGGACGGCGGGCGCGGCGCGCTCGGTTTCGGCGGTCACCCGTGCATTCTGCCCCGCTCCGGGGCCCGACGCCCGGTGGATGCGCGAGCCGGGTGCCGCATGCACGCAAAGAGGCGGCCCCGGCTGCTGCCGGACCGCCTCTTCACGTACGACGTGCGACGACGTGCGTACGGCTCGCGTACGACGAAGATCAGCTCTCGGAGCGCGCGACCTGCCGCTGCGGACGCTTGACCTGGCCCAGGCCCGCCATGCGCATGGCGCCGCCCACGAGGCCACCGATCGCGATGATGGCCATGCCGGCCCAGAACCCGGGCACGTTGGCCATCACCATGAAGGCACCCGCGACGCAGAAACCGATGAAGGCGATGATGACACCGGTCCAGGCGGCCGGGGTGTGTCCGTGGCTGGACATGACTTGCTCCTCGTTGGCTGTGTGCGTGGTGGCGGATGGTAAGTCACCGCGCGAGTCGGACGCTCCCGCTCATTGTCCCGTACCCGCGCGTATGCCGTGAGCGCGGGGTCACGCTTCGCGCGTCGCGCCGATCATGTTTCGCGTGTCGGGTCCTCGCCGCGGTCGAGGGCCTTCCACATCTCCTCGGGCCGCTCCGGGTCGGGGGCGCGGCGGGCCTTGCGGGGCCTGGGCGAGCCGTCGCGTTCGTAGCGCCCCGACATAGCGGGCCACGAGCGGCCGTAGGTGAGCGCGAGCAGCCCCGCGAGCAGGAGCAGCACGCCCGCGGCTGCCGCGGCGTACGGCCAGCCGGTGTGGGTCAGGTCGCCGATGGTGGCGGCGGCGTCGCCGGAGGCCGTGGCGGCCTTCTCGTCGAGGGCGTCCCTGTCGCCCGCGCCGAGCAGGGCCGCGGCCACGGTGCCCGCGCCGCTGAGCGCGAGGAGCAGGGAGACCAGGACGCGTCCGGTGCGGCGGACCGCGAAGACGGCGACGAGCGCGGCGAGGCCCACTATCGCGAGGGCCGCGGGCACGCCCGTGACGTCGCCGCCGTTGGCGGTCAGGGGCAGCTTGCCGCCCGCCACCGACACGGTCCCGTGGGCCCAGGCCTGGCGGGACGCGAGCAGTGCGAGGGCCGCGCCCACGGCTCCGAGCAGCAGCGCGGCGGCGATGCTGCGCCTGCTGCCGCGCTGGGTCGGGCTCTCGGACGGGGCCTCGGTACGGGGCGGTGGTACTGCAGAAGTCACCCGTCCACTATCCCTCACGGCCCGAACTGTCGTGCAGGCGGTTCGCCGTGTGGATGGCGCGCAGCACGGCGGCGGCCTTGTTGCGGCACTCGGTGTCCTCGGCGACGGGGTCCGAGTCGGCGACGACCCCGGCCCCGGCCTGCACATACGCCGTGCCGTCGCGGAGCAGGGCGGTGCGGATGGCGATGGCGGTGTCGGAGTCGCCCGCGAAGTCGAGGTACCCGACGCAGCCGCCGTACAGGCCGCGCCGGGACGGCTCCAGCTCGTCGATGATCTGCATCGCGCGCGGCTTGGGTGCGCCGGAGAGGGTGCCCGCGGGGAAGCAGGCGGTGAGCACGTCGAAGGCGGTGCGGTCCTCGGCGACCCGTCCGGTGACCGTCGAGACGATGTGCATGACGTGGGAGTACTTCTCGATGGACATGAAGTCGACGACCTCGACCGAGCCGGGCTCGCAGACCCGGCCCAGGTCGTTGCGGCCGAGGTCGACGAGCATCAGGTGCTCGGCGCGTTCCTTGGGGTCGGCGAGCAGCTCGCCGGCGAGCGCCTGGTCCTCCTGCGGGGTGGTGCCGCGGTGCCGGGTCCCCGCGATGGGGTGGACCATGGCGCGGCCGTCCTCGACCTTGACCAGGGCCTCGGGCGAGGAGCCGACCACGTCGAACCCGTCGAGGCGGAAGAGGTACATGTACGGCGACGGATTGGTGGCCCGCAGCACGCGGTAGACGTCCAACGCGCTTGCCGTGCACGGGGTTTCGAAGCGCTGCGAGGGAACGACCTGGAAGGCCTCGCCGGCCCGGATGCGCTCCTTGATGTCCTCGACGGCCTCCTGGTACTGCTCGCCGCCCCACAGCGCGGTGTACTCGGGGAGCTCGGAGGGCGGGAGCGCGGCCGGGGGCTGGGAGAGGGGCCGGGAGAGGTCGTCCTCCATGGCGTCGAGGCGGGCGACCGCGTCGGCGTAGGCCTCGTCGACGCCGGTGTCGAGGTCGTTGTGGTTGATCGCGTTGGCGATCAGCAGGACCGAGCCGTCCCAGTGGTCGAGGACGGCGAGATCGCTGGTGAGCAGCATGGTCAGCTCGGGCAGCCTCAGGTCGTCCCGCTCCCCCGGGCCGATCTTCTCCAGGCGGCGCACGATGTCGTAGCCGAGATAGCCGACCATGCCGCCGGTGAAGGGCGGCAGCTGGTCGGCGCTGACCACGTCGCGCGGGGTGTGCAGCATCTCGACGGTGGCGCGCAGCGCGGCGAGCGGGTCGCCCGAGGTGGGCACCCCGACGGGCGGGCTGCCGAGCCAGTGGGCCTCGCCGTCGCGAACGGTGAGGGTGGCGGCGCTGCGCACGCCCACGAAGGAGTAGCGGGACCACAAGAACCCGGCGCGGCCGTTCTCCGCGGACTCCAGGAGGAAGGTGCCGGGGCGTTCGGCGGCGAGCTTGCGGTAGAGGCCGACGGGGGTGTCGCCGTCCGCGAGGAGCCTGCGGCTGACGGGGATGACGCGGCGGTCGGCGGCCAGCTTGCGGAAGGTCTCGAGGTCCATGGGAGCCGACCCTACTGACCGGGCGCCGAGGTGCCGGACACGGGCAGCACGTCGGTGTCGAAGCAGGTGCGCGTGCCCGTGTGGCAGGCCGGGCCGACCTGGTCGACCTGGACGAGGACGGTGTCGGCGTCGCAGTCCAGGGCCACTTCCTTGACGTACTGGAAGTGTCCTGAGGTGTCGCCCTTGACCCAGTACTCCTGGCGGCTGCGCGACCAGTAGGTGCAGCGGCCCGTGGTGAGGGTGCGGTGCAGCGCCTCGTCGTCCATCCAGCCGAGCATCAGCACCTCACCGGTGTCGTACTGCTGGGCGATGGCGGGGACGAGGCCGTCGGCGCTGCGCTTGAGGCGCGCGGCGATCTCCGGGTCGAGGCCGCTGCTGGGCGGGGGAACGCTGGTCATGGGCCCATTGTGCCGCGCCCGCCGGGGCCCTCCGGATGCCGTCCACTGTCCGGACGGGGTGGGCGGTCGTAGGCTGGCCGGTATGTCGACCCATGCCAAGCGTGAACGACTTCTCCTCGCCGACCTGTTGGAGGCGCGAGGCCCGGAGGCCCCCACCCTCTGCGAGGGCTGGAAGACCCGTGACCTCGCGGCCCATGTGGTGGTGCGCGAGCGCCGCGCGGACGCCGCGGGCGGAATCCTGATCAAACAGCTCGCGGGGCGTCTGGAGCGGGTGCAGGCCGAGTTCGCCGCGAAGCCGTACGAGGAACTGATCCAGCTGATCAGGACGGGACCGCCGCGCTTCTCGCCCTTCTCGCTCAAGCAGGTCGACGAGATGTCGAACGCCGTCGAGTTCTACGTCCACACCGAGGACGTACGCCGCGCGCAGCCCGACTGGACGCCGCGCGAACTCGACAAGGTCTTCTCGGACACTCTGTGGTCCCGCCTGGAGCGCACGGCCCGTCTGGTGGGCCGCAAGGCTCCGGTGGGCCTGGTGCTGCGCCGCCCGGACGGCCAGACGGCGGTGGCGCACCGGGGCGCGCCGGTGGTGACGGTGACCGGTGAGCCCGCGGAGCTGCTGATGTTCGCGTACGGCAGGCAGGAGGTCGCCGACGTCGAGCTCGACGGCGACAAGGACGCGATCGCGAAGGTGCACGAGACGAAGCAGCTGGGTCTCTGAACCGCCTTGCTCAGCGCGGGAGTTCGGCCTGGCGCAGCGGCCTGGAGCACAGGCCGATGACGCCACCGGCCGCGCAGAGCGCCGCGCTCGCCACGAAGACCGGCTCGATGCCCCAGGTGCCGATCGCGGCGCCCACGACGGGGTAGCTGAGCGGGGCGATGCCCAGGGTGAAGAAGCTGATCACCGCGGTGACGCGGCCCAGGTAGGCGGGGTCGCTGACGGTCTGGGCCAGCGCCCCGCACAGGGCGCCGCACAGCCCGAGCAGCGCCCCGAGGAGCACGGCGGCCACGACCGCGCCCGCCACCGAGGGCACGAAGCCGAGCGCGGCGAGGGCCGCCGTGCCGGGGAAGGCCACCCAGGACAGCACGGCTCCGGCGCGCGGCACCCGGCCGCGCACGGCCAGCAGCAGAGAGGCGAGCCCCGCCCCGACGCCGAACCCGGCGAGGATCCAGCCCTGCCCCGACGCGCCCCAGCCGCGCTCCTCGGCGAGCAGCACGAGCCCGATGTTGGCGGGCCCCGTGAAGCCCAGCTCGCCGACCGCGACCACGATCGTCAGCGGGGCGAGCACGCGGTGGCCGCGGATGTACCGCAGCCCGTCGACCAGTTCACGCCATGCCGACGGGCCCTCCCCCGCCACCGTGTCGTCGCCGGGCAGTTCTCGTACGCGTACGGCGAGCAGCAGCGCGAGCGAGACGGCGAAGAGCACCCCGGCCACCCCGAAGGCCGCGGGCGACCCGCCCGTGGCGACCGCGATCCCGCCCAGCGGGCCGCCCGCCACGGTGGCGACGCGGGCCGCGACCCCGCGCATCCCCTGCACCCGGGCGAGCTGCCCCGGCGCGGTGATGCGCGGCGGCAGGGCCCCGACGCTCGGCATGAACAGCGCATCCACGGCTCCGAAGACCAGGGCCACGAGGGTGAGGAGCCAGATGCCGGGCGTGGCGAGAAGGAGCAGCGCGGCCACGCCCAGGATCACCAGGCACCGCACGGCGTCGCTCCCGATGACGACGCGGCGCGGCCCGAAGCAGTCGGCGAGGACCCCGCCGCCGAGCATGAGCGCGGCCCGCGGCACGGCACCGACGGCGAGGACGAGCCCGGCCTGGGCGGGGCTGCCGCTGCGCGTGGCGGCCCAGGAGAGCGCCACGAAGTAGGCGCTGTCACCGACCATCGACGCGGTGTAGGCGCTGAGCCAGCGCAGGACGTTGCCGTCACGGTGGGCGGGCCGCTCGGTGACGGCGACGGCCGGGGCGGATATGCCGGTGGTCATGGGGCCCGCCCTACAGCGACCGGAAGGGGAACGAGCGCATGTACAGCAGGACGTTCTCGCGCCCCTCCGTCTCCCCTGCTTCTTCGGCGGCCTTGGCCTGCTCCTCGTACTTGCGGACCACGGCGTGCAACTCCTCGGTGAGCGAGGCGAGTTCGGCGGGGTTGAGGCGGGCCAGGAAGTCGGAGTTGTCGGCGGCGGAGCGCCACTTGGGACTCCAGGCCGAGCGGTTGCCGAGCCAGACCTCGAAGAGATCGGTCTGCTGCTCATGGAGGGTGCGGGTCACGGCGGTCAGGGCGGCGGCCTTCTCCGGGGTGTCCTCGAAGTCCTCGGTGTGGAACGACAGCGTCTCCTGCGCCGGCGTCCACCACCGCTCGCGCCCGTCCCCGCGCTGCGCCTGCGGGGCCTCCTCGATCAGGCCGTGCTCGGCGAGCTTGCGCAGGTGGTAGCTGACGAGCGAGACGGCCTCGTCGACCTCTTCGGCGAGCTGTGAGGCGGTGGCGGTGCGCCCGGGGGCGACTTTCAGGGCCCCGTAGAGCCTCAGGCGCAACGGGTGCCCGAAGGCCTTGAGGGTGCCGAGGTCGGTCACGCGGCGACGCTGCCGCTTGCTCATACACCCACCGTAGATACGAAAGGAAAGTTGCGCAACGAATATTGCACAACTTTCCTTTTGTATCTGTACGAGAAGAAGCCCCGGCCACCTCACAGATGACCGGGGCCCGAAAAGCCGACCGGGGGCTACCGCACCGGATGCCCGGCTTCCCGCAACGTCTCCTTGACCTCGCCGATCCGCAGATCGCCGAAGTGGAAGACCGACGCGGCGAGCACCGCGTCCGCGCCCGCCGCGACGGCCGGCGGGAAGTGCTCCAGCTTCCCCGCGCCGCCCGAGGCGATCACCGGAACCGTGACGTGCTTACGCACCGCCTCGATCATCTCGATGTCGTAGCCGTCCTTCGTGCCGTCGGCGTCCATCGAGTTCAGCAGGATCTCGCCCGCGCCGAGCTCCGCGGCCCGGTGCGCCCACTCGACCGCGTCGATCCCGGCGGACCTCCGGCCGCCGTGGGTCGTCACCTCGAAGGACCCGGACTCGGTCCGCCGCGCGTCCACCGACAGGACGAGCACCTGCCGCCCGAAGCGCTCCGCGATCTCACGGATCAGGTCGGGGCGCGCGATGGCCGCGGTGTTGACCCCGACCTTGTCCGCGCCCGCGCGCAGCAGCTTGTCGACGTCCTCGGCGGTGCGCACGCCGCCGCCCACCGTGAGCGGGATGAAGACCTGCTCGGCGGTGCGGCGGACCACGTCGTACGTCGTCTCGCGGTTGCCGGAGGAGGCCGTGATGTCCAGGAAGGTGAGCTCGTCGGCGCCCTCGGCGTCGTACACCTTCGCCATCTCGACGGGGTCGCCCGCGTCGCGCAGGTTCTGGAAGTTGACTCCCTTGACGACGCGGCCGTTGTCCACGTCTAGGCAGGGGATCACACGGACCGCGAGCGTCATGCGGGGGCTCCTCGGAAGGCTTCCAGTTCGACTTCGACCAGGATGCGCGGGTCGACGAAGCCGGAGACGACCGCCATGGTCGTCACCGGGCGCGCGGCGCCGAAGACCTCCTTGTGCGCGCGGCCCACCTCCTCGACGTCCCGCGCGTGGGTCAGGAACATCCGGGTGCGGATGACGGACTCGGCCCCGAGGCCGAACTCGCCGATCGCGTCGAGGGCGTTGGCCATGGCGACCCTCGCCTGCTCGTAGGGGTCGCCCTCGCCGTACAGGACGTCGCCCTTGAAGGAGGTGGTGCCGCCGACCACGACCCGGTCGCCCGCCTCGACGGCACGGGCGAAGCCGAAGGCCTCCTCCCAGGGGCTCCCGCTCTGCACTCGTCGTACGCCACTCATCGGACCACGGCCTCCAGCGCTTCCTCCAGCGTGAACGCCTTGGCGTAGAGCGCCTTGCCGACGATCGAGCCCTCGACGCCGAGCGGGACGAGCTCGGCGATGGCGCGCAGGTCGTCCAGGCTGCTCACGCCGCCGGAGGCGACCACGGGACGGTCGGTCGCCGCGCAGACGTTGCGCAGGAGCTCCAGGTTCGGGCCCTGCAGCGTGCCGTCCTTGGCGATGTCGGTGACCACGTAGCGCGCGCAGCCCTCGGAGTTGAGGCGCTCCAGGGTCTCGTAGAGGTCGCCGCCGTCGCGGGTCCAGCCGCGGCCGCGCAGGGTCGTGCCGCGCACGTCGAGGCCGACCGCGATCTTGTCGCCGTGCTCGGCGATGACCTTGGCGACCCAGTCCGGGGTCTCCAGGGCGGCGGTGCCGAGGTTGACGCGGGTGCAGCCGGTGGCGAGGGCGGCGGCCAGCGAGGCGTCGTCGCGGATGCCGCCGGACAGCTCGACCTTGATGTCCATGGCCTTGGTGACCTCGGCGATCAGATCCCGGTTGTCGCCGGTGCCGAAGGCGGCGTCCAGGTCGACCAGGTGCAGCCACTCGGCACCCGCCCGCTGCCAGGCGAGTGCGGCCTCCAGCGGCGAGCCGTAGGAGGTCTCGGTGCCGGACTCGCCATGGACGAGGCGTACGGCCTGGCCGTCGCGGACGTCGACGGCGGGAAGGAGTTCGAGAGTGCTCACAGGGTTCCGATCCAGTTGGTGAGGAGCTGGGCGCCGGCATCGCCGGACTTCTCGGGGTGGAACTGGGTGGCGCTCAGGGCGCCGTTCTCGACGGCCGCCACGAAGGGCTCGCCGTGCGTGGACCAGGTGACGTGCGGGGCGCGCATCACCGGGTTCGCGACTTCGAGGGACCAGGTGGACACCGCGTAGGAGTGCACGAAGTAGAAGCGGGCGTCGTCGTCCAGGCCCTTGAAGAGCGTGGATCCCGCGGAGGCCTGGACGGTGTTCCAGCCCATGTGCGGGACGATGTCGGCCTTCAGCGGCTCGACCGTGCCGGGCCACTCGTCCAGGCCCTCGGTCTCCTCGCCGTGCTCGATGCCGCGCGCGAAGAGGATCTGCATGCCCACGCAGATGCCCATCACGGGGCGCCCGCCGGACAGGCGACGGCCGACGATCCAGTCGCCGCGCGCCTCCTTCAGACCCTTCATGCAGGCGGCGAAGGCACCGACACCGGGGACGAGGAGACCGTCGGCGTTCATGGCCTTGTCGTAGTCGCGCGTGATCTCGACGTCGGCTCCCGCGCGCGCGAGGGCGCGCTCGGCGGAGCGGACGTTGCCGAAGCCGTAGTCGAAGACGACGACCTTCTTGGGAGAGCTCATCTTGCGTACGCCTCCCGTCAGTTCCAGTAGTCGAGCCGCAGGATGCCCGCGGCCAGACACATCACGGCGCCGATGGAGAGCAGCGTGATGAGGCTCTTCGGCATGCCCTGCTTGACGAAGGAGATGACGCCGCCGATCAGGAAGAGACCGACGACGATGAGGATGGTGTTGAGGCCGGTCATGGGTTACAGCGCACCCTTCGTGGAGGGAAGGATGCCGGCCGCGCGCGGGTCGTGCTCGGAGGCGTAGCGCAGGGCGCGGGCCAGGGCCTTGAACTGGCACTCCACGATGTGGTGGGCGTTGCGCCCGTACGGCACGTGGACGTGCAGGGCGATCTGCGCCTGCGCGACGAAGGACTCCAGGATGTGCCGGGTCATCGTCGTGTCGTACGCGCCGATCATGGGCGCCATGTTCTCGGGCTCGGTGTGCACGAGGTACGGGCGGCCGCTGAGGTCGACGGTCACCTGGGCGAGCGACTCGTCCAGCGGGACCGTGCAGTTGCCGAAGCGGTAGATGCCGACCTTGTCGCCGAGCGCCTGCTTGAAGGCGGCGCCGAGCGCGAGCGCGGTGTCCTCGATGGTGTGGTGCGAGTCGATGTGCAGGTCGCCCTCGGTCTTGACCGTGAGGTCGAAGAGGCCGTGGCGGCCGAGCTGGTCGAGCATGTGGTCGTAGAAACCGACCCCGGTCGACACGTCGACCTTTCCGGTGCCGTCGAGGTCGATCTCGACGACGACGGAGGTCTCCTTGGTCGTTCTCTCGATTCTTCCAACACGCCCAACGCGAGTCATGCGCTCTGCTCCTTCTTCAGTTCGCGTACCGCATCGAGGAACGCGTCGTTTTCGGCGGGGGTTCCCGCGGAGACCCGCAGCCATCCCGGCACTCCGTTGTCCCGGACCAGGACGCCCCGGTCGAGGATCCGCTGCCACACCTCATGGGAGTCCGCGAACCGCCCGAACTGCACGAAGTTGGCGTCGGAATCGGTCACTTCATAGCCCATGGCGCGCAGCTCGGTGACGAGCCGGTCGCGCTCGGCCTTGAGCTGCTCGACGTACTTCAGGAGCGTGTCGGTGTGCTCCAGGGCGGCGAGCGCGGTGGCCTGCGTGACGGCCGACAGATGGTACGGCAGGCGCACCAGCTGCACCGCGTCGACGACCGCGGGGTCGGCGGCGAGGTAGCCGAGGCGCAGCCCGGCCGCGCCGAAGGCCTTCGACATGGTGCGCGAGACGACGAGGTGCGGCCGCCCCTCGATCAGCGGGAGCAACGAATCGCCGTGGCTGAACTCCACGTACGCCTCGTCGATCACCACCATGGACGGCTTCGCGGCCTGCGCGGCGTCGTACAGCGCGAGGACGGTCTCGGCCGAGACGGCGTTGCCCGTGGGGTTGTTGGGCGTCGTGACGAAGACGACGTCCGGCTGGTTCTCCGCGATGGCCTTCGTGGCCGCGTCGACGTCGATCGTGAAGTCGTCGTGGCGCGGGCCCGAGATCCAGGCCGTGCCGGTGCCGCGGGCGATGAGACCGTGCATCGAGTACGAGGGCTCGAAGCCGATGGCCGTGCGTCCGGGCCCGCCGAAGGTCTGCAGGAGCTGCTGGATGACCTCGTTCGAGCCGTTGGCCGCCCACACGTTGGCGAGGGCGACCTCGTGACCACCGGTGGAGGTGAGGTAGCGCGCGAGCTCCGTGCGCAGCTCGACCGCGTCCCGGTCGGGGTAGCGGTTCAGATCGCGGGCGGCCTCGCGCACGCGCTCGGCGATGCGGTCGACCAGGGCATCCGGCAGCGGGTAGGGGTTCTCGTTCGTGTTCAGGCGTACGGGTACGTCGAGTTGGGGCGCGCCGTAGGGGGACTTGCCACGCAGCTCGTCGCGGATGGGAAGTTCGTCCCAGGGGGACAAGGGGGCGTTCCTGGTCACTTGCTCTCCGGCACCTTCCATCCGAACCTCGCCTTGATCGCCGCGCCGTGCGCGGGCAGGTCCTCCGCCTCGGCGAGCGTCACCACGTGGTGCGCCACGTCGGCGAGGGCCTCGCGCGTGTAGTCGACGATGTGGATGCCGCGCAGGAAGGACTGGACGCTGAGCCCCGAGGAGTGGCAGGCGCAGCCGCCGGTCGGCAGGACGTGGTTGGAGCCCGCGCAGTAGTCGCCGAGGGAGACCGGCGCCCAGGGGCCGACGAAGATCGCGCCCGCGTTCTTGACGCGGTCGGCGACGGCGGGGGCGTCCGCGGTCTGGATCTCCAGGTGCTCGGCGCCGTACGCGTCGACGACCTTGAGGCCCTCCGCCAGGCCGTCCACCAGGACGATCGCGGACTGGCGGCCGCTGAGCGCGGGGACGATCCGGTCCTCGACGTGCTTGGTGGCGGCGACTTGCGGCTCCAGCTCCGCGGCTACCGCGTCGGCGAGCGCCACGGAGTCGGTGACGAGCACGGCGGCCGCGAGCGGGTCGTGCTCGGCCTGGCTGATCAGGTCGGACGCGACGTGCGCCGGGTCGGCGGTGTCGTCCGCGAGGACCGCGATCTCGGTCGGGCCCGCCTCGGTGTCGATGCCGATACGGCCGGTGAAGTAGCGCTTGGCGGCCGCGACCCAGATGTTGCCGGGGCCCGTGACCATGTTGGCGGAGGCGCAGGTCTCGGTGCCGTACGCGAACATGGCGACGGCCTGGGCGCCGCCGACCGCGTACACCTCGTCGATGCCGAGGAGTGCGCAGGCGGCGAGGATCGTCGGGTGCGGCAGGCCGCCGAACTCCTTCTGCGGCGGGGACGCGAGCGCCATGGACTCGACGCCGGCCTCCTGCGCCGGGACCGCGTTCATGATCACGGAGGAGGGGTAGACGGAGCGGCCGCCGGGCGCGTAAAGCCCGACGCGCTCGACCGGTACCCACTTCTCGGTGACCTTGCCACCGGGCACGACCTGCGTGGTGTGCGGGGCGCGGCGCTGCTCGCGGTGGACGAGACGGGCACGCCTGATCGACTCCTCGAGCGCGGCACGGACCTCGGGGTCGAGACCGTCCAGCGCCTCGGCGAGCGCGGCGGCGGGCACACGCACCTGGTCCAGGCGTACGCCGTCGAACTTCTCCGCGTACTCGATCAGTGCCGCGTCGCCACGATGATGCACGTCCTCGCAGATGGGCCGCACCTTCTCCAGGGCGGCCGCGACGTCGAAGTCGGCACGGGGCAGCAGGGCGCGCAGGGCGGCCCCCGACGGAAACTCCGTGAGGGCATCGCCGCGCAGATCGATTCGAGAGATCACATGGCCAATTCTCTCAGACCTTCTTTCGACGCCGGACGCCCGTATCACTGGCTGATATGGAGCCCGGAAGACGACGTTCACCACTAGCGTTCAGCCGGTCACCGAACGGGCATTAGACATATGTACGAGGCACAGGTGTGCCACAAGGACGGGGAGGACAACAGCAGTGGTCGACGACGTCGGCGCCGGGGACCCGCCGGACGGTCTTACCGCCGCGGAGATCGGCATGTGGCAGGCGTTCCGCAACGGCAGCGTCTACGACCTCAGGTCGGGCGACGCGGCGGCCGACGATCCGCACGGCGGACACCCCTGGGGCCCCGAGCGCAGCGTGCGGGCGCGCATCGTGTGCTGGCTGCTCCTCGACGGGCCGCCCGCCCTCGCGGGCCGGGTCTCCTCGCTGAAGCTGGCGGGCGTGCAGATCACCGACGTACTCGATCTCGCGGGCGGCCAGGTCGTCCCGTACGCCGAGATGAAGCACTGCCGCTTCGAGAAGGAGGTCCTGCTGCCCGAGGCCCGCTTCACCACGTTGCGCCTCGTCGACTGCTCGATCCCGCGCATCGAGGCGGCCCGGCTGCACACCGAGGGCGATCTGCACCTGCCGCGCTGCCGCGTGCACAACGGCATCCGCCTGACCGACGCCCAGATCGGCACCGACCTGCTCCTGAACCAGGCCGTGGTCTACCGCGACCGGCGCAGCCGCTCCATCACCGGCGACGGCCTCACCGTCGGCCAGGACCTGCAGGCCGAGATGATGGAGTCGCACGGCGAGCTGAGCCTGCGCGGCGCGAAGATCGGCGTCTCGCTCAGCCTGCGCGGCAGCAAGCTCGTCAACCAGTACGGCAGGCAGGCGCTCAACGCCCCGCAGCTGACCGTCGAGCGCACCCTGTATCTGACGCCGGCCGCCGTCGGCAATCCCCCGCAGACCAGCGGCACGACCCCGGCGCGCGGCACCCGCGTGCAGCGCTTCGAGGCCGAGGGCGGCATCCGCCTGGACGACGGCCGCTTCGGGGACGCCATCGACTTCGCGCAGGCCCGCTTCACGCTCCAGAACGACCAGGAGATCTCGCTGCGCCGCGTCCAGACGCCCGAGCTGCGCTTCCTCGGCGAGGCGCCGCAGCGCGGCAAGGTCGTGCTGTCCGGCGCCCGGGTCGTCAACCTCATCGACAAGTCGACCAGCTGGCCGGGCCCCGGCGGCCTCCAGATGGGCGGCTTCACCTACGAGAACCTCGTGCCGCAGGGCAGCTTCCCGCTCTCCCGGCGGCTCAGCTGGGTGGCGGCCGCGACCGCCGAGTACAACCCCGAGCCGTACGAGAAGCTGGCCACCGTCCTGCGCAACGGCGGCGAGGACGCCGACGCCCGCGAGGTCCTCCTGGCCAAGCAGCGCAGGCGCCGCGAGACGCTGCCGCTGGCGGCGAAGCTGTGGGGGTACGCGCAGGACTGGACGGTCGCGTACGGCTACCGGCCGGGCCGGGCCGCGGTCTGGATGGCGGTCCTGTGGGCGGTGAGCGCGGTGGCCTTCTCGCGCGCCGACCACCCGGCGATCAAACCGGGCGAGCACCCCAACTGGAACCCCGCGCTGTTCTCCCTGGACCTGCTGCTGCCCGTCATCAACCTCGGCCAGGACAGCTACTGGCAGCTGAACGGCGGCTGGCAGTGGTTCTCGACGGTCCTGATCCTGCTCGGCTGGATCCTTGCGACTACTGTGGCCGCGGGGGCGACACGACTGCTGCGGCGCAGCTGAGGCCCCGCGCGGCCGGGGCCCGGCGCGGCCGAATCACGCCCCCGCGGACGCCGCGGCTGAACCGTTATCGGACGGCAGGCAACCATCCCCGCCCTTTGACCGTCATCCCAGCGCAACCAACAATTGAGCAACCACGACGGTGACCGGCGACCCCCGCGCGAGCGGTGCCGGTTGAGGCGCAAAGGAGGGCACGGTGCTGCGTGCCTTCATCCGTACCGCCCGCATGGTCAGGCACACCCCGCGGCTTGCCGAGGGGCTGCCGCCGGACGACGAGGTGCTCCTCGACGTGCCCGACGAACGGCTCGCCCCCGCGCTCGTCGCCGCGGGCCGGGGCGACTACGGCCCGGCCGCGAAGGTCCTCGCCACCACCCGCGAGGCCGCCGAGTGGGAGAACCGCGACCGCTACACGACGCGGCTCGCCGCCTTCGCGCGCTCCCGCCCCGAGTGGTTCGACGCCTGGCTCGGCGCGTCCCCGCACGACCCGGACGCCCTCCTGGTCAAGGCCGAGCTCGCGGTCGTCCGCGGCTGGGAGTCGCCGGCGCGCGCCGAGCTCCTGCGCGACGCGGGCCCGCTCCTGACCGCCGCCGCCGAGGCCGACCCGCGCGACCCGGTGCCCTGGCGGATCGCCCTGGACCACGCCCGCGGCACGCACGCCCCGCACACCGTCTTCGAGCGGCTGTGGGAGGAGGCTGTGCGCCGCTCCTCGTACCACTACGGCTGCCATGCCTCCGCCCTGCAGTACCTCTCCGCCGCCTGGTACGGCTCGCACCGCGAGTGCTTCGACTTCGCCGAGCGCGCGGCGGCCGACGCGCTGCCCGGCTCGTTGATACAGGTCCTTCCCGCACGCGCGGCCTTCGCGTATCTGACCAGCCCTTCGGGCAAGGTGCCGCGCGAGCGCCTGGACGCGGCGGCCGACCTCGCGATCGGGCTCTCGCGGGAGTACGACGCCGGGGACCCGTGGCCCGCCGAGGTCCGCAATCTCCTCACGTACGTTCTGGTCCGCCTGGAGCGCTGGCAGGACGCCCTGGAACAGCTGCGCCTGATCGGCCCGTACGCGACGTCCTTCCCCTGGGACCGGATGGCGGAGGATCCGCTCGGCCAGTTCCTCGAGCTGCGCGACGGCGTGCGCATCGAAGTGGCGTCGATGACGCCGCTGCGCACTCCGGGCGAACGCGACCGCTCCGGCGAGCATTAGGCTTGCCGGTCGTGACCACCCGGCTTCCGCTCTTTCCGCTCAACTCGGTGCTGTTCCCCGGCCTCGTGCTGCCGCTGAACGTCTTCGAGGAGCGATATCGCGCCATGATGCGCGAGCTGCTCAAGACCCCCGAGGAGGAGCAGCGCCAGTTCGCCGTCGTCGCGATCCGCGACGGCCTGGAGGTGGCGCCGAGCGCGCCAGGCCTCCCCGACCAGACGGCGGTGCCCGAGGGCGGCCCCGCCGCGGGCTTCGGCGACGACCCGCTCAAGGCCTTCCACGGCATGGGCTGCGTGGCGGACGCTGCGACGATCAGAGAACGTCCCGACGGCGGCTTCGAGGTCCTCGCCACGGGCACGACCCGGGTGCGGATCCACTCGGTCGACGCCTCCGGCGCCTACCTGACCGCCGAGGTCGAGGAGGTCCCCGAGGAAGCGGGCGACGGCGCGGGCACCCTGGCCGAGGGCGTCCTGCGCGCCTTCCGCTCCTATCAGAAGCGGCTTGCCGGGGCCCGGGAGCGCTCGCTGTCGACGGGGGCGGAGCTGCCGGACGACCCGTCCGTCGTGTCGTACCTGGTCGCCGCGGCGGCCGTCCTGGACACCCCCACCAAGCAGCGGCTCCTGGAGGCCCCGGACACCGCGGCGCGGCTGCGGGACGAGCTGACACTGCTGCGCGCCGAGACCGCGATCATCCGTAACCTGCCGTCGCTGCCCGCGATCGACCTCACTCGCGGGACGACCAGCCTCAACTGACGTACGGCCTCAACCGACATAAGGCGCGAGCACCTTGGCGAAGAAGCAGAAGAAACAGCAGCAGTCGGGCGGCACCCCGGCCACGGTCGCGCTCACCGCGGCGGGCACCGACTTCACCGTCCACTCCTACGAGCACGACCCGTCCCACCCTTCGTACGGCGACGAGGCCGCCGAGGCGATGGGCGTCTCCCCCGACCGGGTCTTCAAGACGCTGGTGGCCGAGGTCGACGGCGACCTGACCGTCGCCGTCGTGCCCGTCGCGGGCTCCCTCGACCTGAAGGCGCTGGCCGCCGCGGTCTCCGGCAAGCGCGCGGTGATGGCCGACCCGGCCGCGGCCGAGCGCACCACGGGCTATGTGCGGGGCGGCATCTCACCGCTCGGCCAGCGCAAGAAGCTGCGTACGGTCCTGGACGACTCGGCGTCCGCGCACGCCACGATCTGTGTCTCCGCGGGGCGCCGCGGCCTCGAAGTCGAACTGGCTCCGGGCGACCTGGCGGACCTCACCGGCGCGGTGCTCGCGCCGATCGGCCGGGCCTGACGGTTGGCCGATCGGCCGGGCCTCTGGGGGTTCGCCGATCGGCCGGGCCTCTGACGGTTTCGCGTACGTGCGTACGACGTGAAAGCGCCCTCGACACATGCACCGCACCGGACTAGTACCGAGGGCATGTCGAAAAAGACGCGCATGCGGAAGTGGCGGGCGAAGAAGCGCAAGGCCAACCACGGGAAGCGTCCCGCCTAGAACGGAAGGCTCCGGTAGAACGGAAAGCTCCGGCCTAGGAACTCATGCCCTCGGGGTGACCGTCGCTCCGGGGGCCTTCATAGGGCGCCGACTCCTGATACGGGTCCGGGTCGCGCGGGCCGAAAAGCGCGGTGAGGCCGAGGTGCACGGCCAGCGCCGCCACCGGCCAGGCGAGGAGCGTGCCCTTGGCCTTGAGTTCGAGCGGGGCGTCGAAGACGATGCCCTTGCCCACGGACCTGGCGTGCGCCGCGACGTCCGTCTCGGGGCCGAGCCAGATCCCCGCCCGCCACGCGAGCAGCGCGCCGAGCAGGCTGCCGAGCGCCAGCCCGACGACCAGCGCGATGCCGCCGCGCTTGCGCAGCAGGAAGACGACGACACCGCTGACGGCGCCGAAGCCCAGCGCGAGCAGGGTGAACGTTCCGTCGACGCCGATCGCCTGCTCGCCCTCGGTGTCGCTGAGGTACACCACCCTGCCGTCCGAGATGAGCGGCACACGCGGCGCGAGCCACATCCACAGCAGTCCGAGCAGGACGCCGCTCACGGCCACCGCGACCATGATCACTGCGGCCTGCCGCACTTCGCTCTTCATACCGGGACCGTCCTCCTCGTATCCGTAAGGAGGCGTGGCTCCCGACGGGTGCGCGGCTGCCTGCCAGGGGTCGTGCGGGGGTTGGTCTTGCGGCGGTTGGGAGGGTGTCAGCGGTGCGGTCACCTACACATCGTGCCAGCACTCCCTGTGCGGCGCGTCACCGGACGGCTGCTCGGCGGTACGCCCATGTGGCGACGGCCAGCGAGACCACGCCGACCCCCGCGCAGACCGCCAGATCGAGGGCGACGACCGCCCAGTCCGGATCCGGCCCGAACGTGTGGGCGAAGGCCTCCACGCCGTACGTCGAGGGCAGCAGGTCACGCGCGTACTGCAGCAGCGCGGGCATGCGGTCGGCCGGGAGCACACCGAGCAGCAGCGCCGCCGACATGCCCATCTGACCGAGCAGCGTGGCCAGTTCGGGCCGCGGCGCGAGCAGCCCGAGGGCCGCGCCGAGCCCCGCGAGCGCGGCACCGGCGAGCGGGATCACCGCCACGAGCACCCACAGGTGGGTGAGCGGAAGCCCGAAGAGCCCGCATCCGACGATCGCCGTCACGAAGGTCCCGGGCACCGTGAACGAGGCGTACGCGGCCGCGGCCCCCAGGACCACGGCGGCGGGCGGCACGGGCAGCGTGGCGTAGTGGTCGAGACCGCCGTCGGCGCGGAGCTGTCCGAAGTACTGGGCGAGCAGGTTGAGCGCGACGAACGCGACAACCAGCACGGAGGACCCGGCGACGACCGCCCTCGCCTCCCCGCCTCCGTCGACGACGCCCCGCATCAGGATCATGATCCCGACGGACTGGAAGGTCGCCACGAAGAGCAGCGGAATCCGCGCGACCCGCGCACGGGACAGCTGAGCGCGGTAGACGGCGGACAGCGCCGGAAACAGCCGGGCGGGGGGCCCGAGGGGCGCGGGCCCGTCGACGTCCTCCTCGCGCCTGGCATCGGCTCGCACCGCGGCCTCCAGAGGAACCGCACTCACCGGACAACCCTTCTGTCGCTGTTCCTACGCAGACCACACGCCACGGGGCAACGCCCCACCCGCCCACTCGACACGCCCCAACCCCGCACCCACGCCGCCCGGTCACTCGACGCGGAGCAACAGCACACCTGCCCCGCCCGACCACTCGACGCGGGACACTCCCCCACCCGCCCCGCCCGGTCACTCGACGCAGAGCAACACCGCACCCGCCCCGCCCAACCACTCGACGCGGGACACTCCCCCACCCGCCCCGCCCGGTCACTCGACGCAGAGCAACACCGCACCCGCCCCGCCCAACCACTCGACGCGGAGCACTCCCCACCCCGCCCCGCCCAACCACTCGACGCGGGGTAAACGGGTGGGTGGGTGGGAAACATCCGCCGCGAAGCGGCGGCACAGAAAAACCCCGACGAACCCGCAGCAGAGACAGAACCAGAAGCAGAACCAGAAGCCACGCAAGTCACGCCTTCACCAACCCCCGCCCGCTCCCGCCCAACGCAAGATAGACGTCCTCAAGGCTCGGCGTAGCCAGGGTGAAGTCGTCCAGCGCGGCAAACGCGGCCCCACCGGTCACCGCGGCAACAGCGGCCCGAGCCTCATCGGGCGCGAGCCGCAAGGACCACCGCCTCCCCGACTCAACCGCAGAGGATCGCAACGCCGCCACCTCAGGAACATCCAGCGGCGCCCGCTCCCGCCACACCAGCTCCACCCGCACCTCGTCCGCGACCTTCTCCTTGAGCCCCGCCGGGCTGTCGCAGGCGATGACCTTGCCACGATCGAGCACGGCGACACGATCGAGCACGGTCTCGGCCTCGATGACGTTGTGCGTCACCAGCAGCACGGTCGTCCCGCGCTCGGCCCTGCGCCGGTCGATCGCCGACCAGACCGCACGCCGCGCGACGGGGTCCATCCCGGTGGTCGGCTCGTCGAGGACGAGCAGCTGCCGCTCCCCCACCAGCGCCGCGGCAAAGCACGCAAGCCGCCGCTGCCCACCGGAAAGCTTCTTCAAGGGCCGCGAGGCAAGGCCCGAGAGCCCCAGCTCCTCAAGCACCGCGTCCCGCTCGGCCCGCGCCCGCGGCACATCGAGCCCCCGCAGCCGCGCCGTCGTCTCCACGGCGAGCGACACCGTCAGCTCGTCCAGCGCGGTGGACTCCTGCCCCAGATAGGCGAGGATCCGCGCGGCCCGTTCGGGGTGGCGCACGATGTCGTGCCCGAGAATCTCGACGCTGCCGCCGTCGGGCCGCATCAGCCCGGTCAGCTGGCGTACGAGGGTGGACTTGCCGGCGCCGTTGGGTCCGAGCAGCCCGAAGATCTCCCCGCGCCCCACCGTCAGACAGATCCCGTCGGTCGCGCGGACCTCGGGCGTCGCGGGCCTGCCGCGCCTGCGGCGGGCGGCCGGATAGGTCTTGACCAGGTCGCGCACCGCGCAGACGGCGTCGATGCCGTGTTCCTTGCGGAGCCCCTGTCGGACTGCCGGTGCCGGGCGCGTACTCACGAAGGACGAGACTACGGGGTCCGCGGGCACCGGCGACGCCCGGGGCGCCCCGTACGCCCCGTATCAGTCACCTGCCCGGTCCCCCACGGGCGCGTGCTCGGCGGCCGTCCGCACGTCGATCTCCCGCCAGAAACCGGCCCTGATCGCGTACCGGTCGTGCTCGTCGATCTGGTCGTCCTTGTGGGCGAGCAGGCCGAAACGCGCGGCATACCGCAGCAGCTCGCCATCGATGCGATGCGGGATGCGGGGGTACATCGTCGACAGCTTCTGCAGATTGTGCTGTTCCGGGAGCCGCGCCATCCAGCGCCGCGCGAACACCTGTCCTACCTCGTACGGGTCGCCGCCGACGGTGGTGATGTCCTCCTCGCGGTCGGCCCAGCGCTGCTCGGCCGTGGTCAGCTGGGCGAGGGTGGGCAGGGCGGCGGCCTCGGGGCTCTCGGAGGCGCCGCCGGGCCGCTCGACCCAGCCCTTGTCGGAGGACCAGCGCAGCGTCGCGTTCGTGGGGTGCTGCGCGGCCTGGGTACCGGGGCCGCGCAGGGCGGCCAGGTCCTTGGGGGTGGGCACGCCCTTGCCCGCGGGGATGCGGTGCTCTCCGGCGTCCTGGCCGTTGGCCGAGGCGTCGGCGTGCCGGACGGGGGCCTCCTCCTCGGCGCGCTGCGCGGCGGCGGCGAGCGCGGACTCCGGCAGCGGTGCGGAGAGGATCGCGGCGATCTCGGGGCGCGGCGCGGGCGGCGGCGCGCAGATGCCGGTGAGCTCCTTGGGGCGTACGGCCTTGGTGATCCAGGCCCGGTCGAGCACGCGCCGCTCGTCGGCCTCGGCGACCAGGTCCTCGGACTGGTTGTAGTCGCCGTCGGCGGCCTGGACGGCCCACAGGTGGACGGCGACGCCGTGCTCCTTGGCGGCCATCATGCCCGGCAGCAGATCGCCGTCACCGGTGACGAGCACGACGTCGGAGCAAGCGCGGTTGCGGGCCAGCTCGGTGAGCTCGGCGTGCATCGCGGCGTCGACGCCCTTCTGCGCCCAGCGCCCGTCGCTGCGGGTCAGGGCGCCGAGCCGGACCGTCACGCGCGGCATCACGCGCAGTCGGCGGTGCTCGGGCTGCGGCACGCGGTCAGGGGCCCCGTCGAACCAGTAGATACGCAGCAAGGGGCGCTCGGTGTCCGATTCCGCGCGCTCGCGCAGGCCCTGGATCAGGGCGGTGTGATCGACGGTGATCCGGGACCTGGACGGTTCGCCCGCGAGGAGACTCGCGGCGGCACCCAGCAGATACCCGGCGTCCACCAGGACGATGCAGCGGTCCACGCGATCCACCCTCTTTCCCTGGAGGTTCCCTGACGTACTTGGAAGTTCCCGAAAAGTGCCCGGAGGTTCCTGGACGTTCCCTCGAAGGCCCACGAACACACCCTGTAACGACAACGAATCAGGGGTGCGGGTCCACGTCGGGTTCCTTCGAGTCTGCCCGACCCGGCGGAGGTTAACGGCCCGAACTCGATCTTCGGCGTGGCGCAGCGGCGCACGACTCTCCGAGGGCCCTTATCACGCACGGTAATTCTCCGAAATGCACACCTTGTCGCCATATGTGAATCTGGTCGCGTCCTGGCCCCCAGATCCCCCTCAGGAGGAAGATCACCATGGCCAAGAACAAGAACCGCAAGCAGGGCGGCCAGCAGAACCGCGCCTCGCAGGCCGAGCAGGCCCAGGAGCAGGCCAAGTCGGCCGCCTCCGACGCCCAGTCGGCCGTGCAGTCGCAGGCGCAGGGCAGCCCCGCTGATGTTGCCCGTAAGCACCAGCGCCGCTTCGGCCACAACTGACGCACACCCAGGCACACATGAGGGGCGCACCCGATTCGGGTGCGCCCCTTGCGCGCTTCTCTTGCCCCGACTCCTACGCCGACTCTCGGGTCGGCCCTTGGATCACCCCTTGGATCAGCCGGCCAGGCAGGACGGGCCGAGCAGGACCTTCAGGTCGCCGAAGAGCGCCGGGTCCGGCTTCACGCGGTGCCGGTCGAGCCGCAGAACGGTGGTCTTCTGCGCTCCCTGGAGCTTGATCCGCACTTCGCTGTTGCCCCGGTGATGGCTGAGGATCTCGCCGAGACGGGTGACCATCGGCGGGCTCACCTTGACGGTCGGGATGGTGATCAGCACGGGCGCGTTGGTGCCCGCGTTCGACAGGTCGGGGACCTGCATCTCCATGGCGACGAGCCGCGGCACGTCCTCGCGCTTGTCGAGGCGTCCCTTGACGAACACCACGGCGTCCTCGACGAGTTGGGTCGACACCAGCTGGTACGTCGCCGGGAAGAACATGCACTCGATGGAGCCCGCGAGGTCCTCGACCGTGGCGATGGCCCAGGCGTTGCCCTGCTTGGTCATCTTGCGCTGCAGGCCCGAGATGATGCCGCCGATGGTGACGACCGAGCCGTCGGAGAAGTCACCGCCGGTCAGCTGCCCGATGCCCGCGTCGGCCTTGTCGGAGAGGACGTGCTCCAGGCCGAAGAGCGGGTGGTCGGAGACGTACAGACCGAGCATCTCCCGCTCCTGGGCGAGCAGATACGTCTTCTCCCACTCGTCCTCGGAGAACTCCACGTCGAGCCCGAAGCCCGGCTCGTCGCCGCCGGACTCCTCACCCATGCCTCCGAAGAGGTCGAACTGCCCCTCGGCCTCCTTGCGCTTGACCGCGACCACGTTGTCGATCATCGGCTCGTACTGCGCGGTCAGACCCTTGCGGGTGTGCCCCATGGTGTCGAACGCGCCCGCCTTGATCAGCGACTCCGTGGTGCGCTTGTTGCAGGCGGTCGCCTCGACCTTGTCGAGGTAGTCGGGGAAGGAGACGAACTTCCCCTTCGCCTTGCGCGACCGGATGATCGACTCGACCACGTTCGTACCGACGTTGCGAACGGCCTCCAGGCCGAACAGGATCACGTCGTCGCCCTGCGCGGCGAAGTTGTGCACCGACTCGTTCACGTTCGGCGGGAGGACCTTGATACCCATGCGCCGGCACTCGTTCAGGTAGACGGCCGACTTGTCCTTGTCGTCCTTCACCGAGGTGAGCAGCGCGGCCATGTACTCGGCCGGGTAGTTCGCCTTCAGGTACGCGGTCCAGTACGTGACCAGACCGTACGCGGAGGAGTGCGCCTTGTTGAAGGCGTAGCCGGCGAAGGGGACCAGGACGTCCCACAGGGCCTGGATCGCGGCGTCGGAGTAGCCGTTCTTCCGGGCGCCCGCCTGGAAGAGGACGAAGTTCTTCTCCAGCTCCTCGGGCTTCTTCTTGCCCATCACGCGGCGCAGGATGTCGGCTTCGCCGAGGGAGTAGCCGGCGACGATCTGCGCGGCCTTCTGCACCTGCTCCTGGTACACGATGAGGCCGTAGGTCAGACCCAGCGTCTCCTTGAGGGGCTCTTCGAGCTCCGGGTGGATCGGCGTGATCTCCTGGCGGCCGTTCTTGCGCTCGGCGTAGTTCGTGTGCGAGTTCATGCCCATCGGGCCCGGCCGGTACAGGGCCGAGACGGCGGAAATGTCCTCGAAGTTGTCGGGCTGCATCTGGCGCAGCAGCGAGCGCATGGGGCCGCCGTCGAACTGGAAGACGCCGAGCGTGTCACCGCGGCAGAGCAGTTCGAAGGTCTTCGGGTCGTCGAGCGGGAGCGAGAGCATCTCCAGGTCGATGCCCTTGTTGGCCCGCACCATCTTGACGGCGTCGTCCATGATGGTGAGGTTTCGCAGGCCCAGGAAGTCCATCTTGAGCAGGCCGAGCGACTCGCACTGGGGGTAGTCCCACTGCGTGATGGTCACGCCGTCGGTGTGGCGCACCCAGATCGGCGCGTGGTCGACGATCGGCTCGCTGGACATGATCACGCCGGCCGCGTGCACACCCATCTGCCGGACCAGACCCTCCACACCCTTGGCGGTGTCGATGACCTTCTTCACGTCCGGCTCGTTCTCGTACATCCCCCGGATCTCGCCCGCCTCGCTGTAGCGCGGGTGCTTGGGGTCGGTGATGCCGGAGAGGTCGATGCCCTTGCCGAGGACGTCGGCGGGCATGGCCTTGGTGAGGCGGTCGCCCATCGCGTACGGATATCCGAGCACGCGCGCGGAGTCCTTGATGGCGTTCTTCGCCTTGATCTTTCCGTACGTGCCGATCATGGCGACCTTGTCGGCGCCGTACTTCTCCGTCACATACCTGATCACTTCGACGCGCCTGCGCTCGTCGAAGTCGATGTCGACATCGGGCATGGAGACGCGCTCGGGGTTGAGGAACCGCTCGAAGATCAGTCCGTGCGTGATCGGGTCGAGGTCGGTGATGCCCATGGCGTACGCGACGATCGAACCGGCCGCGGAGCCTCGGCCGGGGCCGACCGCGATGCCGTTGTTCTTGGCCCACATGATGAAGTCGGCGACCACGAGGAAGTACCCCGGGAACCCCATCTGGATGATGATGTCCATCTCGTACTCGGCCTGCTTCTGCCGGTCCTCGGGGACACCGCCCGGGTAGCGGCGGTTCATGCCGACCCGGACCTCCTCCTGGAACCAGGTGACTTCGGTGAAGCCCTCCGGGATCTCGAACTTCGGCATCAGGTCGCGCTTCTCGAACATCCCGGTCGTGTCGATCTGCTC